>CASGEL010000005.1 GCA_949300485.1 uncultured bacterium | reverse complement strand
GTCTTGAATCATTTCTCGAAATTAACAAGTTTATATTACTTCTCGTAATACACCGTTTTCAGCTATTCTGTTTTCAATGTCCACTTCTTGTCTCCAACGTCATCCCTTTATTGACAATCAGAGCTGATGCTTATACATCATAGTCATCGTACACTTTTATATTTTCGACTTGTAGATAACTTTTCTTAATCTTTAATAAAACTTTCGTTTTTAGATAAAATTTCTAAGTATCTGGTTTTAATAAATTTTATGTCCTGTGCGATGTGCACATCCAATATACTAACGCTAAAAAAAATGCGTTTCAAGTGTTTTATTTTCTTCTTGTTACAATTCTTTACATTTATTAAAGTCCCCAATTTTACTACCTTACAAAAAAGAAGCAATCTCTAATTTAGATTGCTTCTTTTATTATTTACAGATATATCAAAAATTTACTTAATATTTGAGAATGTCCACGCATCAAATGTAGGAGCTTCTGTAATCTTCATTTCATGCTTTGCCTCTCCTGAACATTCATCGTCATGGGCAATTGGTTTATATAATCTGTTATAATATTCAATAACCATTCTGTCAGAATTGAAGTACGCTTCTGAAGTTCTTATTGCTTGACGCATCAATCTTGCCCATTCCATTTTATTTTCATAGTATGTAGGAATAATTTGATCTTCAATTATACTCATCAAGCATTTATGATCCTTCCAGTGTCTTTCTTCCCAAGACATTTCATCATCAAGTTCAGGATATTCTACCGTATAACCATTAATACCATTGAAAGTACCTTCAACAGTCCAGCCGTCATAGATGGACAAATGTAAAGCTCCATTTGCATTTGCAGACATACCAGAAGTTCCAGATGCCTCAAATGGTCTTAGAGGTGTATTCAACCAAATATCAGAACCTCTCTTTAATAAACCCGATAATTGAAGTTCATATCCTGGAAGAACAACTACATTCTTTAATGTATGAGATCTATTTAATAATTTATTAAACATTTCTTTACCCATAACATCATCCGGATGGAATTTGCCAGCAAAGATAATTTGAACTTTATTATCATCCAACAACTTGCAAATACGTTCATTATCCATCAATATTAACCAAGCACGTTTATAATCTGCAAAACGTCTAGCCCATGTTATAGTCAACACATTTGGATCAAAGCGTTTACCAGCAACGTTTGCAACATATTTAAACAGCTCCTGTTTCATTTCATGTTTAACCTTCAATAAAGCTTCCGGATTATTTTGAGCTTCTTTAACCCTTGGATCTTGCCAATATTGAAGATTTACAGCATTTGTTATCGCTCTAATCGGACATCTTCCTTCTACCCATTCCCACATCTTGTTTGCTACAAGACCATGCAATTGAGATACGGCATTAGCAATACGTGACATTCTTAAAGCTGCTACTGTTAATGAGAAGTTTTCGCCACCCAAATTTACAGCTGTTTCACGAGATGCACCTGCAAAAAATCCGCCTTCTAACAATGTATCGACCCAGTGAACTTCATTACCTGCAGCTACAGGAGTATGTGTCGTAAATACTGTACGTTTTTTAACTTCGTCTAAGTTTCCGTTATACTGTCTCAACAATTCAAATGCGGCAGGAAGAGCATGACCTTCATTCATATGGATAACATCGAACGGATATCCAATTTGTTGAAGAATTCTAACACCGGCAATACCTAAAACTGTTTCTTGAGCAATTCTAATTTTTTCATTTCCATCATATAATTTGTAAGAAATACTTTTTGCCCAATCACTATTTCCGTCTATATCTGTAGTTAATAAGTATACAGGACAAGTACCGAATAACTCAGGTTCTACCTTGTATGCTTTAACTTTTACTTTTTCTCCGAATATATCAACTTCTGTCTGAACATTAATATCAGTTAAGAAATCATAATATTTTCTAATATATGCAACCTCGACATTGCCTTGGTGATCAATTCTTTGATCATAATAACCATATGACCACAAAATGGTTACACCTACCATAGGCATCTGCAAATAACCTGCAGACAACATATGTGAACCTGCTAAAAAGCCCAAGCCCCCGGAGTATGTACTTAAAGATTGATCCATAGCTATTTCCATAGAAAAATACGCTACATTTGGTAATGACATAATTTACCTCTTTCTCTTCATTTATAACTTCTATACACTAAATTTTTCATGTACACGATATGTCGTGCTTCGACATTGTACCATATAAAAAATAAAAAAAACACTTTTATAGTAAATTGTAAATAATTTTCATTTTATTATTCTGTTTAAAGCTGATAAATATATAATTTTTGCGCATATAAATTACTTTATAAAAGTTCATAAATATAAATTATTTACTCGTATTTTTTTGCAATTTATTTTTTAATAAAATTCCTGAAGCCGATAAAACCCCTATTATGACAGCTGCAACAGCATAAACTTTTTTATTATTATTTGAAATAGTTTTTACTACAGATGTTTGCGACTCGTTTTCCTGAAAAAACAGATTGTATGCATTCCTATAAAAAATTTTATCTATAATTTCTTCAGCTTCTTCCTTAGGGAATGCAAGTTTTATTGAAGTTTTGATATCATCAACAACCTTTGAATAAGCATTATACGGTTGTATTCCATTTTCTCCGTCTTTTCCAAAGCGACCAATAGGGGCATCAGTACCAAACAGCAGACGATTAGTCATGTCACCCTTTGATGTATTTTTCAATCGTTTTATAGCTTTTACTATATCCTCTTTATATGACACATCCGGATTGACCCAGGATATATCTGCGTATAACTTAGCTGAATCACTCTCTATAGAATCTATTATAATGTCAACTGCCGCTTTTGCGTTATCTCCATCATTCCCACCCATATGAGCAAAAATCACAGGAACATCCTTGTGCCTTTTAGCTAAATCATAAACCTGTTCAGGTCTTGAATACTCGCATTTTGTACCTATACTTCCATCAGAATAGGTTACAGAAAAGGTTTTATCTGTATGAAATAAACATGGAAGCTTATACTTTTGAGCTACATCCATATATGAATCATAAGCATGATCATTCGCTGGTAATTCCATACATTTTGGATGAAATTTTAAACCGACAAATTTATGAGGATTTTCTTTTAGTAATTTGTCTATATCAGCTGCATTTCCGTTTGTTAATTTTGGCTGGCAAACTGCTAACGGAGCTATTTTTGAATTTTTAGATGCAAAGTCAAGCATCTGCTTATTTCCTGCTAATTCATCCAAAATGCCGTCGTTATCAATACAACTTGAATTTGAGACTATCATTTTTTCAACAGTATCACCATTTGATAGTTTGGAATTTATAAAAACATCTAAACTTTCAGGAGCATAATAATTAGGTCCCCACTTTCCTAAATGAACATGGGAATCTATTATCTTACCTTTAAAAGATAAATTGGTAACAGGCCTAATTTTCATCACTTAACTCTTTTATATAGTTATATTAGCACAAGAAATAATTTAATTACAAATTTTATTAAGAAATCTTTTTAAGGCTATTTTAACATGTGCATAATTCAATCCGCCCTGCATATAAGCGACATAAGGAGCTCTCATAGGACCATCTGCCGATAATTCGATGGTAGAACCCTCTATAAAGGTTCCGCCAGCCATAATAACCTTATCCTCATATCCCGGAATATACTCAGGGATAGGGGTTACATACCCGTTCACCGGTGATAAAGATTGAATTGTTCTGCAAAATTCTTCTAAATGTTCAGGATTGCCAAATGTAATATTTTGAATAATATCAGTACGCTTTTCATTAAATTTAGGAGATGAATCATATCCGATTTCATCAAAAATTTTAGAAGCAAGAACCGCGCCTTTAACTGCATCTGCCACGACTGATGGAGCCATAAACAATCCCTGAAACATCAATCTGTGCTGATTAAACATAGCTCCGCCCTCAGAACCTATACCAGGTGCAGTTAATCTGATTGCAGAACGCTCGACAAATAATTCTTTTCCTGCAATATAACCTCCAGCTTCAACAATTCCGCCGCCCGGATTTTTTATTAATGATCCGCCGATTAAATCAGCCCCGACTTCTAAAGGTTCTTTTGTATCCGTAAATTCTCCGTAACAATTATCCACAAAACAAATACATTCCGGATTTTTCTTTTTTACGATTTTGCAAATCTTTTCTATTGTTTCTATAGTCAATGATTTTCTCGTTGAATAGCCCTTTGACCTCTGTATAAGAACCATACTAGTCTTATCATCAACCATCTGCTCCAATTTATCAAAATCAATATCAGTATTATTTATCAACGGAACCTCATCATATAAAACTCCGTTTCCTATCAATGAAGCCCGTCTGGTTTCTTCATCTCCCATTGTTCCGATAACTTCCTGCATTGTATCATAAGGAGCTCCGGCCACAGATAAAAGTTTATCGCCATGCTTTAAATTTCCAAACAATGCACATGCAAGAGTATGAGTTCCTGAGGCAAAATGGATGCGAACAAGTGCTTTTTCAGCATTAAACACCTGTGCAAATACTTTATCTAAAACTTCTCTGCCTAAATCATCATGCCCGTAACCTGAAACAGTATAAAAATGCTCAGGTGCAACTCTGTTGTCGATAAATGCTTGTAAAACTTTTTCCTGATTAAAATCTCTTATTTCATCAATTAGTGCAAATTGTTCCTGTAAATCTTTTTCGGCTTGCTTAATTATTTCAACGCTATTTTTCATATCCTTCATCCTTTTATATCAAAATAATATTACAAGAATATGCAAATGTATAGAGAAGAATTATCAAACCGTACAATGTAAAAATATTAACGGTAGAATTAAACTTCAAATATGAATAAAATAGTACTATTATTTTTGTTTTTAATACCCCTTGCAGTATTGCCCGCAACAGGTTCTCAACAGTACGGAATACACCAGCCGGACAGTTATTCTAAAAATTTTCAGCCTGCAGCTCAGGAAAGATTACTATTCATCCTTGATTTTTCAAACAGTATGACAGAATCTCTTGAAGGGTCAAGAAAAGTTGACTTAATGTTGAATACAATGAAAGAAATCTTACCTAAAATAAACCCAGACACATGGGTTGGACTGAGAATTTACGGACACAGAATGGGGTTTACTCCAATAGAAGCCTGCAGAGCATCAAAACTTATATCTCCAATAACAACCAATAACAGTGGAAATATAGGAGCAGCCTTATCACAAGTTAAACCCAAAGGAATGACACCTATCACATATTCGCTAAAACAAGCAATAAGATACGATTTCATGGGGTTTCCGGGCAAAAAACATATAATATTACTGACAGACGGCGGAGAAAACTGTGATGAAAGCCCATGCACTTTTGTTATGAACTTAATCAGAATAAGACGTGATGTAACAATTGATGTTATAGCCTTCAATATAAAAGACCAGGATGATCTGGAGCAGTTGGAATGTACTGCCCTTGTTACAAGCGGGAAATTTTATAACGCACAAACCGCAGCTGAATTATTAAACGGCTTCAACAACAGTATTGAAGCCGCTAAAAGTGTTGATGCAAAGATTGTTTTACCTAAATAAATTTACAATCCTAAATTCTTATCCAGCTTTAAGTAATCGATTATCCCTAAAATCGCACTTAATTGGTTATAGATGTTGTAATATTTTTCTTCTCCCAGCAAAGAATATTTTGCTGGGTCTGCTCCAGAGATAGGGGCATTTAAGTCTATATCAAAAAAGTCCTCAAAAGAATTAATGAATAGATAAATGTAACCATCAATAAAAGCTACAGAAACATCATAAAGATATTTTTCTAAACTGGCACTCATCTGAGCTCCAATAAGAGGAACTGATTTAACCTGATTCATAGCAAGCTCAATATTAGCAAAATCGGTAGAACTCATGTTATTTGATCTATTTCCAATAAAACTTTTAGCAACAGACTGTACTCGTTCCATAAAAGCAGTTGTCAAAAGATAGCGGGCTTCTATCTGGTCTGTTGAATATACTTTTCTATTCTGCATAAAATCAACAGATTCCAACTCCACATTCTCAAATTCTTTTAATTTTCTGATATTATCAGAACTACCAAGAATAGTTACTCCTTTAAAATTCTTTTTCATCTGTATTTTTATAATCAAGCCTTTGAAATCAGTTACAGTACGAGAATGCTTTCCTCTACTTTCAATATGTGTCAACTCGCATTCATTAATTAATAAGTTGCAACCTTTATATATACCCACAACAGTATCATCATCCGTCTTTGTAGTAGAGCGATTATACAGCCCCATCTTTCGATTAATATCAACGAGAGTTATAGCTTTAGGGTTTTGAGAAAAATAAAATTGACCATGTAAAGATAAGATTTTTGGGAAAACTCTCTCTTTTAAAAATTTACGACGCTTTTCATGGCTCTTATTCAATATATATCCAACCGGAAAAATAGTAAAAAATACAATAAAAAAGCATACTATAGCTAATGAATCATTAACTGAATTCAAAACAAATATCATTATAAAAGCAACACAGGCAATAAGCAAAAGCGGCTTAATTATTTTATTGTTTTTGGAATCTTCAATTACACGTTCTTCCTCCAACTTTTTTAATACAGGTTCTAACTGCTCTTTGTATATTTTATGAAACTCTTCTTTTGTTACCGCCATATAAAACTCTCCTTATAAAATTATACAAATCAATTTTATAAGTTTCTGAGTATTAAATCAATAAGTTGCGGAGTAGTTAGTCTTGTTGTAGGAGATTTTTTAACCGAATTAGGAAGCATACCGGTTACATTTGACTTTTTAGACATCAACTCATCCGCAGTTGAACAATAGCGAGTAAAAGCCTTTTTCATCCCTAATAAATTTTTACTTGTTGATAATGATATACGGGGTATTTTCATAAAATTCCTCCGTTTTTATAATATCTCTGATAATAATAAATTGCTACAAAGATAGCAAATTATTTAGAAATATTAACATTTTTAATTTCACTTTCTGTCTTTTTATTTTGTTCTCTGTTATATCTGAATTTTGTAAATAAATTGGAGGAGCCTGCTATAAAAAAGCCCATTACACCTATTCCGAATAACAGAGGAACTCCAGCTATTAAAACTTTTTGTTTTAATAGTCTTTTATAAACCTCATCATAATTTCCGCCTTTTTTTAAAGCTATATCTTTTAAATCCTTTAATGCGGGAACCTCAAACTTATCATTTATTAACTCTCTGCATTTTCCGTTTTTATACAACAGTTTTCTAAAACCTTTTTCTAACAATTCATTACCGCAAATTATATAAAATCCGACAAGCGGAAATCTGAATAAGGTTTCCAGAAAATTCTGTTTTCCTCTATCTTTTGAAGCTCCGAAATAACCTGCTCCGCCAACCAGAACGCAAGAGGTCAACTGACCTTTACTCAATGCCAGTTTTCCGTTGTTATCAGCAAAATCAAGGCTGAAATATTTATTGACAAAGTCAGCTTTCTTTTGATTATTTTTAAATAATTTTGAACCCGGTGCAACAATTAACTCGGAAATATTCTGCAAAAACTTGGAGCCTTCGCCTTTTCTCAACAATAATGCTGATAATGCTAAACACCCCGCATAAACACCTGCAGCTCTTTTAATATTATTTTTGGCACTCTTTTCTACTTTTTCAGCCTGCTTTTTGTCTTCTGATTTTGTCTTATCAAGATTTGCAATATTTTCAAAATTCGACTGTTTAAAAACTTTTAAGGTCATAAGATTTTTGAAATAATTAAGAGTAAATTCAACTAATGGAATTGCAAATGCACTAAGTGCCAATGCAGCCTTAACAGGCATCAATCTTTTATTATCCAAAGCATTATTGTTTTTTAACAAATTCTTTGCAGGAGTAGAAATCTTAGATTTTAAATTTGCGGGAAGTTTTTTAGAATACAATTTTCTAAAAATACCTTCGCCTAAAATTGCAGGACAATAATATACAAGCAAGGATTCAGACAATTCCAAAAATGTATTTTCTCCTAAATCCGCTTTACTTCTTGCAAAAACAGCTTTTGGAAGAAGTCCTGTTGCAGTATCCTGTATAAATCTTATATTAGAAAGGCCTGCTCCACCTTCCTGCACAGAAACTATCTTGCTTGCTACTTTTAAACCAAGACCTATATTCGAATTAGTAAATGTAACTTTATTATTATTTGTATTATTTATTTTCATTAGTAATTTCCCTTATATAATCTGACAACAAAAAATGACCCGTTCAATATAAGAACAGGTCATTTTATTTACAATAAAATCTTTTATCAGATTATCGCCAACTCAAAAGACCTGTCTTATTCAACAGGCACCACCAAGATTGAGTGTTTAACTTTAAATTTGAAATTGGCATAAAATTACTTTCCTTTTTTCTTAATTTATGCTATCACAGTAATAATAAAAAATCAACATGAATAAATTTGCTATTCCACGCAAATTTATTTTTGTTAATGTTTTAATACCAAAATACAATTTAGGAATTAAGGAGTTTAATTATGAATATTCGACCAATACAGCCTGCATTTAACGGTTTTATTCAAACATATTATGATGAAGGACATGGACACCTAAAACCAATAACCTTTAATACAAATTCTATTAATTTTGAACCTCTGGATACCGGTTACTATTCATCGGATTTGACAAAAGTCAGCTCACAAGGCAAAGAATATAAAATTCCTTGTTCTTATAGCAAATTTACAGAAACTTGCAAAAGAGCAAGCCAGTCAGAAGCAAATTTTGAAAGACTTGATATTCAGGCATAAGTAATTTATAAACCTAGCTTTTTATCAAGCTTTAATACATCTACAATACTTAATAATACTGACAACTGGCGGCAAATATTATAATATTTATCTATATTTTACCCAATCCTAGTCAACAGAGAATATTTCTCGGATATCATCCATTGTAAGCGATTTTGTAATATTTCTGTCTACTGATATTACGCTGTCAACAAGGTTTCGTTTGATAGTTTTAAGTTTCTGAATTTTCTCTTCAACAGTATTTTTAGTAATAAGCCTGTATACAAATACCTTCTTAGTCTGGCCGATACGATAGGCTCTATCTGTAGCCTGATCTTCAACCGCAGGATTCCACCAAGGGTCATAATGAATAACATAATCCGCACCTGTTAAATTCAAACCTGTACCGCCTGCCTTTAAGCTTATTAAGAAAATCGGAATTGTCGGATCGGTATTAAATCTTTCAACAGCAGCCTGCCTGTCTTTTGTTTTACCGGTTAAATATTCATACTTAATATCTGACTTATCAAGCCAAGCTTTAATTATATCAAGCATATCAACAAACTGGCTGAATAACAATATTCTATGCCCTTCTGATACAATTTCTTCAAGCATAACTTTAAGTTTTTCAAATTTACCGGAAGATATGACATTTTTAACATTATTTTTATCATATAATCTCGGATGGCAGCAGATTTGACGCATACGAAGAAGTGCAGAAAATATAGACAACCTGCTCTTTTCAAGTCCGTTTTGCTCAATAGATTTGAACAACTCTTCTTTTGTACTATCAAGAACTTGCAGATAGAAATCTCTTTGTTCATCTGTCAATTCACAGTATGCAATATTTTCAACCTTATCTGGAAGATCTTTTGCAACATCCCGCTTCATACGGCGTAAAATAAACGGATAAATTTGCAATTTAAGACGTTTTTCAACAATTTTATCCTGGCGCTCCATAATCGGATTAACATAGCGTGAATTGAAATCCGCCATAGAAAATAAAAATCCCGGCATTAAAAAGTCAAATACTGACCATAATTCTTCCAGTTTATTTTCGATAGGAGTACCTGATAAAGCCAATTTATGCTGTGCGGATAACTGTTTAACAGCCTGAGCGGTTTGTGAAGTTGCATTTTTAATATTTTGAGATTCATCTAAAATTACATATCTGAAATTTATATCTTTTAATTTTGCAATATCACGTCTTAACAGAGCGTAACTTGTAATAATAACGTCATACTCAGGAATTTTTTTGAAAAATTGTTTGCGTTCTCCTCCTTGAAGTTTTAAACAAGAAAGTGTAGGCGCGAATTTTTGAATTTCAGCTTCCCAGTTAAACACAACAGTAGTCGGAGCCACAACAAGAGTAGGCATTGGACCGTCCTCTTCTTTCGCTTTCTGCAAAACAGTTAATGCCTGCAACGTTTTACCCAAGCCCATATCATCAGCCAAAATTCCGTTAAGACCATACTTATACATAAACCATAGCCATCCAAAGCCTTTTAGCTGATATTCACGAAATTCAGCATTGATACCTTTTGGCAGTGACAACTCTTCAACCGTAGAAAACGTTGACATCTGTTCCCAGAACGTTTGGAATCTGTCACTTAAAATAAGTTCGACTCCAAGGTTTTTAAGTTCATTAATTAAACCTGCTCGATAGGTTTTTACGGTGAAGCGATTATCAGGATTTCTATATACATCAAAAGAGTTGAACGAACGCATCATAGAATAAATATTTTGAGCGGGATATTCAACAAAGCCCAAACTTCTTATCCTGGCATACTTTTCACCGCTCTGAATAGTTTCATAGATATCATCAAAATTAATGATTTCTTCACCGGCTTGCCCATATATGCTGATATCAAAGCAATCAGGCTGCTCATCTGAAAAATCTATTTTTGCACATAACTTAAACGGGTCATCCATCAATTTGAAGAAAGACATATCATCTTTTTCTTCAAATTTCCAACCCTCGCCTGCTTGCTTCAAATAATAATTATAAAAATCTATAGCATTTTCTTTTTCCAAAGCAAGATTGTTTGTCTGCATTGGTACAAATTTACAAGCCAAGAGCATCGCATATGCTTCATTTTCATGTTTAATATTACGTTTTACCCAATAAATAAGATCTTCATCAGACTTTTTAACAGTAATATATTGAGCCTTATCAGCTGAAGTCTTGGAATAGGGAACTCTGACCCCGTCATATTCAAAATCTAAAGAGGCTTTCAACGATTGATCATAATCAATGCCCATAGTAACAACATTTATCGGTGGGCGCTGCTCCAGCATCAATTTAGAAATCTTTTCATCAACAACAACATCCATCACTTCCTGTAATTTTGGAAGATCTTCATATATGAATTTTCCGCCTTCTGAATCTTTTAAATCAGTAAATGAGGATTTTATAATATTTTGCGGGATATTTTGAATAGCAACATTTGTCGGGAAAATAATATTTTTATACCTGCCCCATTTTAAATGCCTTGAAAAATACCTAACCTCTTCAAAAGGATAAACATCGTCCTTATCCGGTCTTTGCCACTCTAATGATAATAAAAGAGTTCCTGCAACATTAGATGTATTTACATATAAAACGAGTTTCCACTCTTCATCCGTAAATTTTAATCTGTCTTTTGTTTTTTCATCTAAAACCTCATCGGCTTTAGCTAATAAAGAAAATAATGGACTAAATTTAGATATAGGAATATCATACCAGCCGGCCTTTTTATCCTGCCTTGAAATCTTTAATAACTGCTGGAAAATCATAATCTCCACTTTTTGAGAGTCATTAAGCTCAAAATTCTTATCCTGTTTTTGAGCTTCAATTACGGCCCTCAAAATAGGTTCAATCTGTCTTACAATTTTACCTGTTTCACGAGATCGTACAAGAATAGAGAAAAAATTGGCCTTTCTTTTAGGATTAAAATGAAAAATATAACTTCCCTGTGGTTCTTCCGTTAATTCCGTATTTTCATCAGGGAAATCAAATTCCATACCGAACTTTGTTTCAAGCCAGTCTTCATAAGCATGCTCATCAATAGCCTTTAATGCTACAGCAACAGAATGCTTACACCATTCTTCTTTTAAAGGACAGTTACATCTGGCCTCAACTTTATTCTTTTTAAAAATTAAATCAGTATTATAATGATCCTGAAAATTTCCTTTTACTTTGCCTTTATAAAAATTCTTTTCAGGATAATTATCAAATACCATATCTTTAAGATGATACTCGTAACCTCTTCGCCAGCTTCCCGCACTCGCATGGTCTTTTATAAACTTGTAATTAAATTCCGTTGTACTCATCAAATGGAGTATATCTCTTTCTTTCTAAGGGAACAACTTTCATATAGATCTTCCTGTCTATAAACCCTTAACTACATTAAAATTATACAACTTAAAAAATAAAAAACAAGAGGTTACATTAAAAATTTATAATTATAATAGTGTATAGTTTCTTTTATTTTAATTATGTGCTAAAATCATAGAGTAAAAGAAGTTTAAATAAGAGGTAAAAATGAAAAAAATACATATAATCACATTAGCAATATTATTATCAACAGGAATAGGAGTATGTACAAACACTGTATCTACTCATGCTGCAGCACCAACAGTAATTTCAACACCATCTATGCCGCAGGTAGAATATATTGATGTAAATCCGTTAAATATAGTGGCAAATCCATCTAAATATTTACGACGCAATGTGAGAATAAAAGCTAAATTTGATAAATTTTCTACACTTGGTCTAGACTATCCGCCAGCAATGAGATCATCTGAAAAGTATATATCATTTCTAATTCAAAGACCTGATATTGTTGATCATAATATTCCGCTATCAGAATTGAAAATCTTTTTAAAAAAAGAAGTAGCTGAAAAAAATATAGATCTTGATGCTGGAGATGAAATAATGTTTTCAGGAAAAATATTTTCAACGGCACTAGGAGATGCCTGGATGGATGTTGATAATTTTAAAGTTATAAACAAAATAAAAAAAGATACTAAAACAACAACTCAAGAATAGTTAGTAATTACATAAAGGTATGAAATAGACTATGGCAACCAACACAAACAGTAACAATGATATCAATAAAGCAAAATTCTTAACAATTCACGGACACTTTTATCAGCCACCGAGGGAAAATCCTTGGCTTGAAGCAATAGAATTGCAAGATAGCGCACTTCCTTTCCATGATTGGAATGAACGGATCTGCAAAGAATGTTATAATCCAAATTCAGTATCAAGAATTGTGGACAATAAAAACAGAATTCTTGATATCGTAAATAATTATGAATACATGAGCTTCAACTTCGGCCCAACATTATTATCCTGGATGGAAGAATATGCTCCACTGACATATGAGCGTATTATTAAAGCTGATATCGAAAGCATAACACAGCACAGCGGCCATGGAAATGCACTGGCTCAAGTCTATAACCATATCATAATGCCACTTGCTAATCTAAAAGATAAAGAAACTCAGGTGAAATGGGGGATCAGAGATTTTGAATACCGATTTGGCAGAAAGCCTGAAGGAATGTGGCTTGCTGAAACAGCAGTTGATGATGAAACATTAAGAGTTCTTGCTGAAAACGGCATAAAATTTACAGTACTGTCACCTTATCAGGCCGCAAAAATGAAAAAAATAACAGATAAAGATTGGCAGGATGTAAGCTGGGGAAATATAGATCCTGCAAGATCCTATAAGTACACTATCAAATCAGATCCGACAAAATCTATTGATTTATTTTTCTATGATGGTGCAATTTCAAGGTCTGTTGCATTTGATGAACTTTTAGTTGATGGAAACAAATTTATCAAACGATTAAAAGAAGGAGTATCTGAAATCCGAGATTATCCTCAGTTGATCAATATTGCAACAGATGGAGAAAGTTACGGGCACCATACTAAATTCGGAGATATGGCACTATCATATGTACTGAAAATAAAAGCCGAAGACGAAGGATTTATAATTACAAATTACGCGGAATACCTTGATAAGTACAGAAGTAATTATGAAGTAGATATAAAACAAGCTTCATCATGGAGCTGTTTCCATGGCGTAGGCCGTTGGAAAGAAGACTGCGGATGCTCTACAGGCGGACATCCAGGCTGGAATCAAAAATGGAGAGCTCCTTTGAGAAATGCTCTTGACTACTTGAGAGATCAACTTATAAAACTCTATGAAACAGAAGGACCTAAATATTTTAACAACGATGTTTGGGATATAAGAAATAAATACATTGATGTAATCCTAAACAGAACATATTTAAATATAAGAAAATTCCAAAAAGAAAACTTTAACCCTGATTTAACAGAAGAAGAAAAAGTTAAAGGTATGGAATTACTGGAAATGCAACGCCAAGCAATGTTGATGTACACAAGTTGCGGCTGGTTCTTTTCCGAAATATCAGGTATAGAAACCGTCCAAATTATGAAATATGCAGCAAGAGCAATGCAACTTGCCGCAAAATTTAATAATGAAGATTATGAAACAAACTTCTTGAACATTCTTTCAGAAGCAAAAAGTAATATTCAAGAATACGGAAATGGTAAAAATATCTATGAAAGATTTGTAAAACCATCTGTAGTTACATATAAGCAACTTGCTTGTTTATGGGCTATATCGTCTTTATATCAAGATTTTGAAGATGAAGAAGACGTATATTGCTATACAGTAAAAAGAAATGCATACCAGCTTGTTCAAAAAGGAAATTCTAACTTGGTTGTAGGGAATATTGAAATTCTGTCAAAAGTTACTCTTCAAAAATCAAATCTCATATTTGCTCTAATGCAATATGCCGGTGGAGATTTTCATTGTGCGATTAAAGAATTTTCTTCAAATGAAGAGTATACTGAGTTAAAAAATTCTCTTATTAAAACCTTTATGCTTAACCCTCTGACAGAAATAATAAGAGCACTTGACGAAAAATTCGGAACAGAATACTTCACATTGAAAGATATATTTATTGAAGAAAGAAAGAAAATTCTACAAATATTACTAAAAGATCAGTTGGAAAAATTTGCAGATACATACAAAGAAATGTATGATCAGGGTAAGGGTTCAATCTACCACATGCAAAATCTTGGACTTGAAATACCTAATGAATTTAAAATCTCTGCAGGATACGCTCTAAGTCAAAAATATAATGATTTATTGGCTCATTCCGACGGTTTTGTAGAAAAAACAGTTATACAGCAGATTATGGATATAAATTTTGAGGCTAAGAAAATAAATATTCAAATAGACAAAACGCCATCTAACAAAAATTTTGCAAAAAGAATTATTACAAACTTAAACAGATTAACAAAAAGTTTTGAAATACAACAAGCAGATACAGTTGTTGAACTATTTGATATTATTGAAAAATTAGACCTACAAATTGATATCGCAGAGGCTCAAAATATATACTATAACAAAATTTATCATCGAATCGGAGATATTATAGAAAGCAATACTCAAAATCCAAAAGACAAAGATATTAAATTTATTAATCTTTTACTGACCATAGGAATAAAATTAAATATTAATGTTGATTTCTATAAAGTAAAACTTGATAAACTCGGATTATAAAATTAATATAACTTTACAAAATACGCAAAAAATCCCAATAAAAATACTTTAATATAATAGGTAGAAATTAGGGAAAGTACGTATTATGCAAGTCTCTGGACAAAACATTCAACAACAAGCCATTCCGCAGCATCAAGTAAATAATAATAGTTACGGATATAACTGGGTTCCAGCTATGCAACAGACACAAGCTGTATACCCAACGGTTAATTCTGCAGTAACAAATCCTGTACAGTCGAATACTCAACAGTATCCAGTGGCAAAACCGATTCCGCAAACACAAGCTCAATATCCGGCAGGCTATACTCCTGTTCAGAATACAGCATATCCGCCATACGTTCCACAGCAACCGCAACCCCAAGCCCAAAATTATCAAATACCGGCTTCCACTTCCGGTGTAAACATCCAAATATTCAATCCTTCAGTAACAACACCAGGAGCACAAGCACCTACATATAATGTAAATGCGCCATGCTATCCTTCAGGTTACTACACAGGTCAAATGGGTGCAGATGGGAAAATGCAGCATGGATCAAACGCACAAAATATAACAAATTCTAAATCTTCTACAGAAACAAATACAAAGGAAACAACAACTAAACAAGAAGAATCTAAAAAGACTGAAAAAAGAAAAATTGTTCAGCTAACAGATGATTATATAAGAAACCTTGAAAGCTATTTAAATAGTCCAGAAAAAGATATTAGATTAAATGCAGCAAAAGAAGTGTATGCAAGACTTGAAGAAGATGACTCCAGAAAAGATGATAAGGCCTTAACTGCATTGATAAATAAAATGCTACAAGACCCGTCAACTGAAATCAGATTTTTAGCACTAACTGCACTTGAAAGTAGAATAGTAACCGGTGATGATTTCACCGTCGGAGTATTACAAACAATGCAACAAAATCCAAATATAGACAGACAAGAAGCTGTTGATGCAAGTAATATTCTGTTAAAAATGTCAGGAAAACAAATAGAAAAAGAATTTGAAGTTAAAGACACTCAAAAAAACAAAAAGGAAACAAAAGAAAGTAAATAGGTAGAATATGAAAATTTTCGGAAATATTGGTCGAGCAATAAAAGGTAATGCCGGGAATATACTTACTAAAGGTGTAGGCCTGGCTGCTTTGGGGTTGGTTGGATACGATGCTCATTATCAAGGGAAACTTCAGGCAGATCTGTATGCAAGTGAAAAAGATGCAAAATACGCAGCCTACTATCTGAACAATTCTATGTATTCTACAAACATGAGTAAAATTCAGGAAGCTGTAAGAGATGCATCATTTAATATGGAACTTGACAGCAGCTGGAAAAGATTTTTCAATAAAGGTATAGGCTACATAAAAGGCTTCACGTCAATGCTCGTTGATCACGTTGTTCCTTTTGGTTTAGGAATCGGAGCATTGCTTACTAAAGGAAAAACAGCAAAAGTATTCGCAGGAGGACTCGGAATTTACACAATCTATGAATTCTTAAAGAATTTCTTTGGCTGCGGTACACCTGGCGGACCGATAAAATAAGTTATTTAGAACCTTTATCCCTAATATATTTAGAATATAAATCTGGTCTTTTAGCCTCGGTTCTTTTAAGCTGCTCCTGATATCTGAATTCATTAATCTCTTTATGATTTCCGTTCAATAGTACTTCAGGGACCTTGTAACCTCTAAAATCTCTTGGTTTCGTATAATGGGGATATTCTAATAAACCATTAGAAAAAGAATCTTCCATTGCTGATTCCAATTTACCCAAAGTTCCCTCCAATTTACGACTAACAGCATCAATCAAACATAGAGCAGGCAATTCGCCTCCGGTCAAAACAAAATCTCCAAGAGAAATCTCACAAGGGTTTATTATATCCCTTATTCTTTCATCAAAACCCTCATAATGCCCACAAAGCATAATAATCTGATTATACTTTGTCAAATCTAAAACCAATTCTTCATTCAGAGGTTTTCCTTGAGGAGAAAGCATAACTGTAATAGAATTTTCAAGTTTATCAACTGACTCATAAGCATCTATATAAGGTTGCGGCATTAAAACCATACCTGCTCCACCGCCATATGGAGTATCATCAACCTTCTTATGCTTATCAAGCGTATAATCTCTTGGATTTACTGTATTAATAGCAATAACGGAACTTTCTTTTGCTCTTTTCATAATACTAATATTGCAGTATGCTTCAATAATTTCAGGGAATAAAGTTAAAACATCAAATCTCATTCCAAAAGCCCTTCAATATTATTAATCATTATCTTTTTATCTTTAATATCTACTACAGGAACAATTGCCTTTACAAAAGGAACAAGACAAATCTTCTTTGAATTAGTTTTTACAGATATCAAATCATTTGCCCCATTATTAGACACCCCAATTACAAAACCAAGTTTTTTGCCATTTTCAATATCAAATACTTCTAAACCTACAAGCTCATCAATTAAAAATTCATCCTCATCAAGATTTTCTCGAATAACATTTTCATCTACAAACAGCAAAGCACCTTTATAAGGCAGCAACTCATTTATAGAATTTATACCTTCAAATTTTACAATAATCACATTTTTATGAGGTTTTGCTGATGTAATATAAAATGGAACATAATTATTTTCACAATCTTTTAGATAAACTTTATCCAAAGACAGAAAAAAATCGAGTTGACTTTTAGAATAGCCGACCTTAGCTTCGCCTTTAATTCCATGGAAGTTTAAAATTTTACCTACAGAAACATACTTAGACATAACTATTCTTCAGGTGCCGCTTCTTCAGTTTTAGGCTTTCTTCCTCTTTTTTTCTTTGGAGCCTCTTCTGCGGGAGCTTCTTCAGCGGTTACTGCAGAATCAGAAGCGGAGCCACTATCGGCCTCTTTTACTGCAGATTTTTTTGTTTTCTTTTCTGCAGTTTTTGAAGCCGCAGCTTTATCTGCATCTTCTTTTTGTTTTTTAAACTCTTCAGGAGCATCAGGTCTGTCTTGATTCCATCTTGCCAGTCCCATCTGAGCTCTTACAAGCCCAATACCAACGTGAACTCTCCATTCATCCATCTTTAATTGAGCTGCGATAATTTTGTGGCAGCCGATAGGAGGTAATGGCAATAATGGTTCATACAACATTTTTATTGCATTCAACTGATCCGGTGTTATTGCCAATTTACGTTTTGGGAACGGCAATTTTGGAAGCATCATCTTTTGTCTTACCAGATTTATTCCAAAGAATACTTTTCTTGGTTCCAAACCGATTTTTGCACCGATAACTTCATGTGCATCCGGGTTAGGAAGCGGAAGCATCAATTTATATAACAATTCAATTTGTTCTAATTGCTCCTTACTTACTAACAATTGTTTAGGTGCATTATTTCTGTTTGGTCTTTTGAATTTATTATTTTGAGGCCTTCTCTGCTGGAAACCGCCTCTGTTATAGCCGCCCTGACGGTTGTTATTATTGTATCGGTTATTATTGTAACCTCCTTGACGATTGTTATTATAACGATTATTATAGCCGCCTTGACGGTTATAATTACCTTGACGATTATCCCTATAACCGCCTTGATTATTATATGAACGTTGAGGTCTGTTATATGGTCTTGGATTATCATCCCCACCACTTGAATAACTATTATAGAATTGCGGTTGTTCTTCAGTAGAATAGCTGCTTCTAGGTTGTTCAGAAACAGAAGCAGAAGCTCCGTCAGAATCTCCACCACTGACCATCATTTTTTTATCAGGATACAAACAATCCGGACAAATAACACGTTTAGGGTTTTTTGTTTCAAACTCACGCCCGCACTTAATGCACTTGTTTACATACATAATAAAAGCCTCTTAATTGGTAAAAATATCTCATAATTAAAATAATTTAAGGTAACATCCTCACAGTATAAATCGATTTCAAATAAAAAATATAACTTATAGACATATTTTAACATGAAATTAAAATAATAGCAAGGGTCATGGTAAATTATTTTTCTATCATAAAGGTTACAGGCCCGTCATTAACAAGCTCAACATCCATCATTGCGGCAAATTTACCTGTTTTAACAGTAAGTGAATATTCTTTAACTCTTTCTATAAAATATTCGTATAAATTATTAGCAATTTCTGGCGGAGCCGATTTATCAAAGCTTGGTCTGGTACCTTTTTTACAATCTCCGCAAAGTGTAAACTGAGAAACGACAAGAATTTCACCAGAAACATCCAGTAATGATTTGTTCATTTTACCATTTTCATCTTCAAAAATTCTTAAATTAACCAATTTATCGGCTAACTTATCGGCATTAATATTTTCATCACCCTTCTCAACTCCGAGCAAAACAAGCATACCCATGCCAATCTCAGAGTATAATACAGAATCTATTGTAACCGAAGCCCTTTTTACTCTTTGAATTAGTGCTTTCACTTATAAACCGGCCTTTGCAAATAATTCTGATTGTGTAATTTTGCGACCACAAGATTTATCTTCATCACAAAAGCCCAAACGTTCACATTTTGGAACGAGATAGGATTTCAACCATGGTTCTTCGGATATCAAAGCATCACACATACCTTTAACTAGGCACCTGATTTCATACTGAGCCCTCGTACAAAGTCTTAAGTTTGCAAGATGAATCATTTCTCTAAGATTTAAACTAGCAACCATAGAACTTGCTGCGGCATTTGGCATAACAAACCTCGCATCTTCAGCAGGAACACCTGCTTCAATAAATTCCTGATACTGTTCTGATATTTTCCCCATAAAGGATATAAATTTTTCTTTTAATTCTGGATTCTTTTCAATCGTAGGAGGAATAATATAATCAAACTGCCCTTTTTCTTTTACATATCTTTGAGATTTTTGAGAAAAAGACATATGCCTGTGTCTAACAAGCTGATGAGTACAAGCTCTGGATACATTTGAAATAGCAAAACTTACCTGAATATGCTCAATTGTAGAATAATGACCGGAACCAACGACTCGCTCAATTAATTTTAGCATTTTTTCTTCATCGACAGCATTTTCATATATATTTATGGGATAATCCGCACTATAACAAGTTCGGCATGCTGTATATATTGTTTTTAACATATTATCTGGCTTTGATATTAAATGTACAATAGGTTTATTATTACTTTCCATCTTCTTCTCCTCAAATCTCTTTTATTAAAATACATCATGACAAAATCCAAAGGCAAGTTTGTGACAGAACTTATAAAAAAAGACTACACATACAATGTGCAGTCTTTTCGTACCTTCTATAATATGGTAAAAATTAATTTTTCTTACCGTATCTTTTGTTAAATCTTTCAACTCTACCTTCAGAGTCTAATATTTTCTGTTGTCCTGTATAGAATGGGTGGCAGTTGTTGCAAATTTCAACAGTTAAACCATCAACAACAGAACCAGTTTCAATTTCATTACCGCATACACATTTAATAACTGTTTTCTTATAATCCGGATGAATACCGTTTTTCATATTTTACCTCTTTCTTTCAAGATTCCAAACTTGAATATTATTTACATTCGACTAACAAAATTTTATAATACTAAATCTACAAAATCAAGCCTTATTTACAAATATTAACCGCAGAATAATAAGAACAAGATGTTTTAATAAAAAATTACAGCTGATAACAAAGAACCCAAGCAGAACTAATAAATAGAACTTTTTAGGTTATAATTGTCAACAAATATTTACTCCTACTCGGTTTGGCGAGAACCCTGCGGAACTAAACCAATGAACCTACTTTAGGTTACAGTTGGCAGCAATATTTACCCCACTACCATTTTTTGAAGATAAAAAATACAGCAAGAATAATAAAACAAAAACCAACGAGGTAATTCCACTTAAACTGTTCTTTAAGATAAAATACTGAAAAGACGCTAAAAACAACCAACGTAATAACTTCCTGAATAGTTTTTAATTGCGCTGCGTTATAGGTTTCATAGCCGATACGATTAGCCGGAACCTGAAAACAATATTCAAACAGTGCAATTCCCCAACTTGTAAGAATAACAAGCCATAAAGCTGCACTTCTGTATTTTAAATGCCCGTACCATGCAAATGTCATGAAAATATTAGAAATCAATAATAAAATAATTGGAGTAACTGCCCTAATCATAAAAACCTCATTTCTATAATGATTATACTAAAAAAACATATAAGAAATAAATGCTTGACACTAAAATTTTTTTTGAATATAATCATTTATACAAACACGTGCCGGTATAGCTCAATTGGCAGAGCAACGGTTTTGTAAACCGTAGGTTGTAGGTTCGAGTCCCATTACCGGCTTTTTTACTGAAAAAGAAAGATCCTTGCAAGTCTTTCAGTTGAAAGTAAGGCAGACTTTAGAAAAAGAAAACCGAAACCCTAAAAGGTACTTGTCGAAAGGATTTTTAAATATTACTCAAGCCCTTGTGGCTCAGAGGTAGAGCACTCCCTTGGTAAGGGAGAGGTCACGAGTTCAAGTCTCGTCAAGGGCATTTTTAAAAGGCCTGAAACGGGCAAAGTAATTGAAAATTAAATACGGGTAGGTGGCCGAGTGGCTAAAGGCGACAGACTGTAAATCTGTTCTCGCGAGAGTACGGTGGTTCGAATCCACCCCTGCCCAAACTTATCAGGAGGGGCGCAACCCCTCTTTTTTAGTGGATGAGAACCACTCAAATCGACAGGTTTGTAATTGGTTCAAGCGATGTACGAGCGGAGTGCGGAGCCAATTTTGCTTGCGGGAAAACCGCATAAAGCAAAATGCGAAGTCACGTTTAAAGCGAGTACATCAAGACAATCCACCCCTGCCCAAACTTCAAAAAATACTCCATAATGGAGTATTTTTTGTATATAAAAAGTACCTTCCCGAATTAAAGAGGAAATGGATAAATGTAAAAAATAGATTCTGAAATAAACCCAGAATAACGTTTTTCTTTTAGGCTTTGCATCGGAATAGTAAATCTAACCTACAGGAGTTTTAATCAGTAACAATATCACCATCGATGCAAATGCTAATATCTTTTTATAATTTAGCAAAAAATTTTTTTTTAGCTTTTTAAAAAGTAAATAACTCAAGCTCGAAAGGAAATACATCATGATTCAACCTATTGCATACAATCAAGCTACATACGTACAACCATTACAAAATCCCAATTACTATGCCTCACAATTATACAAATCAATGTCACAGAATCTGGAAGATATTCATAAAAAATATTATCCTGATTTAGCGGCAGATGAATTCGGGTTACCGCAGGATAAACAAAATGAGTTATTATATAAAAGAAATAAGCTGCTGCAGCTTGCAAAATACGGAACACCTACAAATTATGAAATAACTTATAATAACATTAAGGATAATAAAGATTTTAAGGAGTTAATAGACTCCAAATATTTAAATAATGCTCAGGGATTTATGACTCTATTATCGTCTATGGCAAGCCTCGAAGCTCAGAGAGCAGAAAAAATAACAACTCCGATAATTCCATATTATCCAAATGCACTGGTAAGTTATGTACCGCATTTGCCCTACGAAAAATACAACATAAATGATTATTTACAAATGCTTAATAACTTTGTTAAAAATCCCAAAATATCAGATGATCTGAAACAATATTTTTTAATGATGAAATCTGATAAACTTGATGTATATTATACCAGATTGAATAAAATTAATACCGCATCAGATCCATTAAAAGTTCTAACAGAAAATAACGCTTATTCAAAAGAATAAACTACTCTAAATTTAACTGATCAAACGGATAATATATTCATTCATCAATTCTTTCAAGTTTAAATATAACAGGGCGAGTACCATCATTACAACATGTTATCATAACTTTATTATCTTTTGTCCAACCTTCCATTATGGATCCGCCTTGGAGCGCTGCATACACATATCTGCTTATACAGTCCCAAGCCTCAGAACAAAATTTACCATGCATCATCCTGAAAAAATCATTATTATCCACGATGAACTCCTGTCCTTCCTCAAAAAACTCACACTTTCCAGAATTTGGATCAGCAAGATATTCTTCCTGCAGATCCTTATAACATTCCCTTTTTAAAATTGTAATTTTACATTTGTGTTTCATATTATTCTCCTTGCATTATTATATCAAATAAATATTATAACTTATAAATAAACTATTTATGATAGAATAAATAAGAAATTATGGATACTATTTTATATAGAATATTTAAGAATAAAAAATTTGATAAAAAGAAACTCTTAAATTTTGGATTTACCAATAAAAATAATAAATATACATATATTCAAAAGATAATGCAAAATCAATTTGAATTGACAATAACAATATCCAGCGACAAAAATATTGAAACAAAAATAATTGATACTTCAACAAAAGATCTTTATACACTACATCTGGTTGACGATGCCTCAGGTGAATTTGTAGGACAGGTAAGGGAAGCTTATGAACAGATTTTAGAACAAATTGCAGAAAAATGCTGTAACTCTACTTACTTTATTTATCCTCAATCAAATAGAATAGCTAATTTTATAAAAGAAAAATATGAAAATTCTCCCGAATTTTTATGGGATAAATTTCCAAGATTCGGAGTTTTTAGAAATTCAAACAGTAAAAAGTGGTATGGATTGATTGCCAATATAAACAAAATAAAACTCGATAAAAAATCCAATATTGAAATTGAAATTTTGAATATTAAACTTGATAAAAATGAAGTCACTGACTTACAAAATACAAAAGGGTTTTATCCGGCATATCATATGAACAAAAAAAGCTGGATTACAATTGTTCTTGATGAAACTGTCCAGGATAAAATAATAATGGAATTAATAGATAAAAGCTACAAGCTATCACAAAATTAAACATGAATTATCACATACTCTCGAGAACCCAAGCCTAAAGACTCTGCATGTATTACTGTATGGATACCATTTCTTGATTCAATACGCTGTATCAAGGCTGATTTACCCGAATCCGGAGAATTATATACAGCATCAACACATGTCTGATCAATCGCAACAGGATCTGTTGATGCAAAAATACCTATATCAGTCATCTGCGGTTCAGCAGGATTACTATCACAGTCACAATCAACAGAAAGTCTGTTTGCAACATTAATATAAACAATATTATCTTCTCCTACATAATCAATTACAGCCTTGCAAGCCTCTGCCATACTTTCTAAAAATACATTCTGATCAGATGCCCATAAACGCTTTCCCGCGCTATGAATATGGGATTTTCCATGAGAAGAGGCAATACCTATTGACATATTTTTCAATGCACCGCCAAAACCGCCTTTTCAACCCCAAAAGAAAATTAGAATTTACATATTGAATAAGTAAAACTTAATTGTGCTAAAATTAAATTATGTCTATAGAAAAAGTAAAAGAATATTTAAAACAATATAATAAAGATCAAGATATTAAAGAATTGAAAGAGTCAAGCGCAACAGTTGAATTAGCAGCAAAAGCTCTTAATGTTAGTCCTGCTCGTATTGCAAAAACCTTATCTTTCAAAAAGGATAATTCATGCATTCTTGTTGTTACAGCCGGCGACACTAAAATAAATAATAAAAAGTTTAAACAAACCTTTGGTCTAAAAGCAAAAATGCTTACTCCAAATGAAGTTATTGAACTCATCGGCCACGCAATCGGCGGAGTTTGCCCTTTTGCTCTAAAAAATCCCGATATAAAAGTATACTGTGACTCATCAATGAAAAGATTTCACACAGTATTTCCTGCATGCGGAAGCAGTAATTCTGCAATAGAGTTAACCTGTGATGAATTATTTACAATCTCAAAAAGTCAAACCTGGGTTGACGTATGTGATATTAGAGAATAACTTTATTAAGTTTTATTAAACTTTTGAGACATTTAAGCAATTCTAAATATTCACAACTCTTACTCAAAGTATGATAAACAGTATTTCTTACAATCCTCAAATATACTCAAAACAGGCTCTTGCAACAACAAAAACAAATGCTCCTAATTTTACAGGAATTCAAACGCTCACCCATACAAATATAGGAAGCTGCCTGGAAGGCTACATTGGCAAAGTCAGAGTTCGGAAGGGTTCTGATAAATCAGACTGCTATCTGAATGTATTTAAGAACTACATCGGAACAAATGAAGAAAAATATTCAATAACAAATGATTTTGGTGACTTAATCGGAGAAATGAAGATTAAAATCAAAAAAATTCTACCGAACAGTTGGGAACGATTTGACCACAATAACGACCCAAGCCACGTTTTTGTTGATGAATTAAGAAACTATTCAAATCCAACCACCCCATACTACAAACAGGGCCTCGAATATATGAAAGATATCGGCACAAGATTACTTCAAATAGCTCAAAGAAGAAGCGATGAATCTATGTGCCTCGGAAATATTAAACTGATATCTAAAGGAGAGTCAAAAGATTGGTACAAAAATGTAATAGGAATGGTTGAAGAATTCCCTGCCGATAGCAATAACTTTGGGTTTAAATTCCGCATAGGCAATCCAAACTCAATGATACTTCCTCCGCATAACAAAGAACCTTTATCAAGACTTCAGGGCGGACTATAATCACCTCCACTGCGGGAAATAATACAAAGTTATTATATCTTTCGTCTTAATCTTAGCATGCCCACCCATTATAAGATTGGTCAACGAACCTACAAAAGGAATAAACGTCAAAGACCACTTCAACGGATACACCCAAAAACATCTGTTTTGTCCTTTTTTTGTATAAGTACTTATGAGCTGAGATTTATTTATACCCGGAATTTCAAAATTATCTACGATAAGTTCCGCAGGAAAACCATTCATACCGCTTGTAACTATAGTTTCCAAAGTCGCTGTTACAATATCATCCTGTTTTACAACCAATTTATCTTTATAATATACATCCTTTAACACTTTGAATTCTATCTTTTGACCTTCTACAATTTCATCCTTTGTAGAAATTTCTTTTGTTATAGAAAGCTTTATCGGAACATACTCAGTTGATGAAAAATCATAAGGCAAAACTTGTTGCAAGTGTCCGGCAGGTTGAAGTTCATTATGTTCAATTTCGTCCCGGTTATCATCAATTACTGTTTCCGAACTTTTTGTCTGAAACTCTGACTTGTTCTCAATCTGCAGGGCCTGTGCATACAGAATATTTTGAGAAAAAGCTAAAAAAATTATCAAAAATAAAACGAAAAACTTATTCATAATCCAGTTCCTCAGTAGAATTATTTTCAATTTTAACTTGAAGCATTCTGCGATTTGTCACAGAATTTAAAAGGAAATTTTGATAATACTCATTATTAATATAATCATTATCCTTTAAATATTCAGGATACTTATAAGTTATATATTCATAAATCCTAGCAAGACGCTTTGAGGTTAAATTATGTCTTGAAAATCTGTCAAAACGTTTTTGCGGACAAGTTTTATTTATAAATACTATCAACGCTAATGGATTATAACCTGCATTTACCATATAATCAACAGCTCGTTTATCGGCAACAGTTTCAAATTTTTTTGAGCCTAACGCAACCTGCAATGAATCTAATGTTCCACCCCAAATTCCACTGTAAGACTTCATCACAGTAGAAATTTCCCGAGCAAGAGCTGCCGCCAATTCATCATCCGTTTGTATATATTGATATGTACCATCATACAAAATCACTTGGCGTTTGGTTAATGCTTTATCTGTAGTCATAAACTTCTTCTTTTCTCGTTTATCATAAGCAAAGACTATCCTTCGCGGAATTTTATTAAAATTTAATAAATCAGTTCCCACCTTATCAATACGTGTCTGAATTTCCTGTTCCTTAGATAACTGTTCTGCACTCTGCGCATCAATCGCATAACAAAAAGGAGTACATATTATTAGCAATGCTACCAATGTTAATATTTGCTTCACCATACTTTCAACCTCTATTTTTGATATTATAAACGATTAAGGAAATTTTCTCCAGTCTTTAAATAAAATAATCCACCATACTATTGACAAACTTCTAGAACAAAATTACGATATTAACAAATTAAATCAGAATAATAGTACCATGAGCCTAAGGAGAAATTACATATGAAAAAACTATTGACAGGAATTTTAATTATCGGAGCCTTTCTATCAACAACAAGCTCAACATTTGCAAGCTGTCCGATAACTACATCGGATAATCAGACAGTAAAACAAGAATGTGCTTGTCCAAAAGATTGCACCTGTGGATGCCAGGAAGGAAAAGGCTGTACTTGCGATAAGAACTGCAAATGTAACTGTCCTCAAAATTGCACATGCGGATGTAAAAAAGGCGAACAATGCACATGTTCAGAAGACTGTACCTGCGGATGCCAAGAAAATAAAGACTGTACTTGTGACAAATGTCCTCAAGATTGTAACTGTGGATGCCAAGATAAAGAAAACATAAATCAAAACACTATAACCAATGAACAAACTACAGAACCAGTCAAAAAAAATCCAGAAACAACTACAGAAACTGAACAAAAATAAAAAATTTAAAAAAGCCTTTCTTTTATTAAAGAAAGGCTTTTTATAATCTAAAAAATAAATGTATCAGCTTTTCAATGACTAACCCTGCTTAATGATGCGTTATTAACAAATTCATTATTCAAATTTTGTTCTATATCTTTATGTAAAGAAATTGTATCTTTCAAATCTTCAATAAACTCTTTTCTATACAAAAATCCAAGATGTGAACCGTTATCTATCAACACCAGTTTATTCCCTGAATACTGTTTCAATTTCTTCAGTTGATTAGAATTTGTAAGATAATCATTCAAAGAATGATAAATTTTATAATTATCTGCCGTTTCCAAAAAATCAGAGATGGAGTGCAAACTTACTTCGTACGACAAATCATCGCAGGTTTCATCCTCCTTTGACAATAAGTATTTCTGAGTATATTCTTGATATCCCATATTATTAATTTGATGGTATATATCACTTCTTACAGATGTTGAAGAATTTTCAATAGTAAAAATCAAATCAGAAAGCTTTTGATGCATTATAAAACCTGTTATGAGCTTTCCTTCCTCTTCCGTAAAAGGTAATACAAAATCATCTATACTCAGCTCATCTTTTGACTCATAGAGTTTCAAAACTTTAGCAGCAGTTTCTGCAGTTTTTCTTTTAAAATCCTCTGGAGAATTATTCCAATCCTGAGATAATTTATCAACCTGCTTCATTGCATAGATTAATTCAATAGGCGGACAAATAGAAATATATTTTGTATTGCCCAAAGTATTATTGCGTGACTCTTTATCTGCTACAAATAATGCGGTTAAAGCCCCGAACGATGTTCCTATTATAATTTTATCAGAGAATTTACATTCATACTTATTCTGCAAAAAATCTAAAATCTTTAAGGTGACAATTCTTACAGCTTCTGCATCTTGAGCAGGGAGCCCAGGTTTATAAAATTCCGGCATACTTTTTACAAATTCCCACTGAAAATGACTGCCTAAAATCACTACAGAATATCCTTCATCATAAAACATTTTTGCCAGAGAAACCGAGTGGCTAGACAATATACCTTCTCCAATAGATGGATAAATGATAACTACCGGAGAATTTTTATCTTTTTGCATTAAATATCTAAAATCGTAATCTTCACGCTCCGCAACAATATTAACCGAGGATGTTTTTATTCGCTTCGCAAAACTTCTGTTCCAGATAGAAAGTTCATTCCAAATTGATTTATCTACCCCCGAGATTTGAAATAATGCTGTTCTCATAGAATCGACTATCGGATTTTGCGGATGATATCCGGGTAAAATAATATCTGATCCTAATCTAAAATCCTCTGTACCATATTGTTCAAAAACATCATCAATATTTGTTCCGCCTTTTAATAATCCGGGCACTATAATAACCGATGAAACTTCTTTTTTGGCAATATTATTATCTGACACAGAGCCCTTCTTTTTTACCTCAACAACAGGAGGCTTTTTTACTACAGTATTTTCTTTCACTCCTTCATCTTTTGGTGGAACTATTAACGGGAATATATCAATTCTGTCAAGATTTGCACACTTCATGTACAGATCAATCCCATATGCCTTTTTAGCAATCTCATAAGGATCTGCATAAGTAGATTCAACCATCTTTATTAATGGCTGATAATAAGAAGTTTTGTTTACGGTTAATCCGGCCTTTACAATAGCTAGAACAGGAGTTGCAATATAAGAACCAGGATTTAATGCCATATCTAAAATTTTACCCAAAATTCCTCTTAATGTAGTTGAGGAAATTACAGGCAATACCACATATGGGCCGGATTTCATTTTACATCCTGCAAGAGCCTGCTCCATATTTTCTTTAACCGGCTCTATATTGAAAATACTTTTTGCAGGATCAAACATTCCACCAAGACCAATTATAGTATTGGTAAAAAATCTTATTGTTTCAGTTTTAGAGGCTTCAAAATCTTTTTGAATTAGGCTGCTTACAAGCCTTATCGGAAATTCTATATTATAAGTCATCGCCTGTATTCTATCCATTCCATATTCCGGCATAATTGATGACCAGAATATATGAATAGGCCTTATTGCATATTTGTTAAGTTTTAAATTAAAATCAAATATTTTCCTGTTAAAATTTTCCCATTTATCATCTCCTACAAATATATATGAATAATCGGGATACTTTGTTTCCTGATTTGCGCAAACAAAATTATGAACAAATAAACACAGCAAAATTCCAAAGATAATTGTAATCTTTTTGGGCTTCATATATCTATATCCTTTATTATTTATCTATTATTGGGCATTTTATTTTAGTCAGATAAACAAAAAAAAGACATTATACAATTGATTATAAATTTATGATATCTATAAATACATAAAAAATTTAATAAAAATAAAGCAAAAAAATTTATGTTAGTTTTTAATATGTTTAAGGAAACATAAAATGCAGATAAACAACATTCAATCTACAAATACATTTACATCAAGAAATAATCCCATCCCAACAGAAACTTTCATATCTGCATTGGGAAAAATCACAATGAGCGAAGCTTCAACAGATGATATTACTCCTGTAGCCAAGCTTATAAGAGCTCAAGAAATGAAGGGGTTTAAGATAAGAAATTTCTACGGACCAAATGCAGCTGAATCAAAAGAATTTTATAAACAAATAAACAAATACCAATGGCTAAAAGATATAAAACATTATCTTACAAAACTTCTTGAAAAACCTGACGGAAACTCCTCTATTCTTGTTGCTAAAAATGGGGATGGCAAAGTTATCGGCTATGCAACAATGGAAAGTATGGACGGTGTAACAGACAAAGTCGGAGTTATTGAAAATATTTACCTTGACTATAAATATACAAAAAGCAATTTAGGACATTATCTGCTTAATAAAATAACTCAAAGTGCTCAAGGTCAGTTCAGTGACGTAGTAACAAAATCTCCATACATAGGAGGGCATCATATCTATCACGAACTCGGTTTTAATTACCTGCCTACTAAATGTAAAGCTGTACAAATATTAAACACTCAATATAATGATGATTTTGAATACCAAGGATGGATGAGAAAAAATTTAAACTATTATTTATAATCTTACTTCTCTTTTTAAACAAGCATCCGCAAGCTGATATTTAACTTCCTTACCTTTCGTATAAGGAACAAAATAAGCTTCAAACCTCATATCGCGAGGTCTATTTTGAGATAAGAGAGTTTTTATCACTTTAACTGCATCTTCATGATAGTTTTTAGACGCCTCTGCAAGCTCCCTGACATCTTCCCTCGGCACATAATTCTTTGCTCTATATTCATCTATTCCAAAATTTTTAGTTATATTATCTTTTTTAGCTTTTATAACACCTCGAGCCTGTCCTATCGGTTTAGCCGCAGCCTCGACTAACTCAGAAGACTGTCCTGACAATATAAAAGAATACAATCTTCCGTTATTATTTTTTGTATAAAAAGATCTTACAAAAGGTCTTTTTGCATAATCAGGATCATTATTATAAAAAAATCGTACTAATCTATCCCTTATTGATTTCTCTTCAGGCGATTCAGACTTAGAAACCTTAGGCTTTTTGCCTTTTTTAATAGCCGCAGAATCATTATACGGCTTGTTTAACCATCCGACTATTTTCCTTTGAAGAGTTTTAATAATATCTGCAGAAGAAACCTGATGAAACTTACCATCTGTACCTTTTACGAAATACACCGCAGGATGAACGGATGTAAAAGAGGGTGCAGTTCCAAATTTTTGATTTGAACTATATGGATGATTCTGACCTAAAGAAATACTGTTAATAATCATATTAAACCCCAGAGTTATAAAGACCATTTTAAATGATGTAATAATTAAACACCATAAAAATATTTTTTGTCAGTATATTTCTATATATTAATCTTTCTTGTTACAGAAATTAACAATATAAAAGCTTAAGACTATAAAAAAGAAATTAACTATGCTAAATTTAAATGTGTATATTAAATAGGAGGGAATATGAAGAAATTTTTAAAAACAGTTCTTGCTGTTGCTATTCTATGCTTTGCAGTATCACCTGTTATGGCATTTCCTGATGTAAATGATGATTATTGGGCTGCATCACAAATCAATTTATTATCAGAACAAGGAGTTATTGTAGGTTATCCTGACGGAACTTTTAAACCTGATGCTAATGTTACAAGAGCAGAGTTCGCAGCAATGGCAATCCGAGCTTTAGGACAACAGCACACAAAAGTGGCTCAACCTGTTAATTTTTCTGACATAGATGAAAATTATTGGGCTTATGAAGATATTCAAAAAGCTGTATATTTTGATCTGATATCAAATGACAAATCAGGAGACACCTTCAGACCTGAAGATTCTGTATCAAGAGCAGAATCATTATCGGTAGCTGTTAACGCGCTGACAACCGAAACAATAAGTCTGCAAAAAGCACAAGAAGTCCTTGCAAAACAATATATTGATGCTAACGAAATTCCTGAATGGTTTTTAATTCCTGCAGGAAAAGCAGAAATCTTAGGAATGATAGTAGTTGCACCAACAGCTCAAAAAGCATCCCTAGAGGCAACAAGACCTGCAACAAGAGCAGAAGTAGCTGCAATACTATTTAAAATGATGGAGCAGGCAAAACTAAATCCGAATGCAAAATTAGCAGAAGCAATGAGGAAGAAAACAGGCGAAGGATTTGTAGTTGAAAATGCAACAGTACAAGGAAACGTAGGTACTTTACCTGCAGGAACCATAGTTCCGGTAAAATTAAAAACTTATGTAAGCTCTCAAACATCTGAAGGCGGAACATTATATACTGCAACTGTACCTCAAAACTATGTTACAAAAGAAAAATTTATTTTAGTCAGAGAAGGTGCTGTATTAAAAGGACAACTTCTTGATGTAAGACCGGGTAAATATTTTGTAAGAAACGGTGTACTTGTACTTAAAAATGCACTTATTACAACCGAAAATGATCAAACCGCACCATTTGTTGGAACTGCAGAAATTAAAAAAGACAGAAACTGGTGGATGAAATTTGTAAGATGGGCATTTAAAGGTGAAAAATTAGAAGTACAGGCTGAAGGCACCGCTAATCTGAAACTTTTACAACCTGTAAAAGTTGACCTTACTAATGGTTGGATTTTTGAATAAATATCAATTTAAAATTCCATAAATAACATTGAAAGACAGTCAGAATATTCCGGCTGTCTTTTAATTTACAAATTTCAATCATTGAAAATGAAATACCTTTTTGATATTATCAAATTATAAGTATTATAGATTATAAAGAGGTAAAAATGTCAGGACATTCAAAGTGGGCTAATATTAAAAACAAAAAAGCAAAAACAGATTCACAAAAAGCCGTAGTATTTCAAAAATATTCAAGAGAATTAATAGTTGCAGCAAGACTTGGCGGACCTGATCCTGCCGGCAATTTCAGACTCAGAACAGCGATTGAAAAAGCTAAGGCTGCAGGTCTTCCTAATGACAATATTAAAAGAGCAATTGAAAAAGGTTCAGGAGCCGGCGCTACAGATAATTACGAAGAATTAACATATGAAGGTTATGCTGCAGGCGGTGTTGCCGTTGTATTAGAAGCAATGACTGATAACAGAAACAGAACAGCAGGAGATGTAAGAAGTATTTTCACAAAATTCAACGGAAACCTTGGTGAAACAAACTGTGTAAGCTGGATGTTTGACAAAAAAGGTTCTATAGAATTTGATAAGTCTGTTGATTTTGAAAAATTATTTGAAGCCGCAATAAACCTTGATGCCGAAGATGTAACAGAAGATGATGAATGCTATAAAGTTATTACTTCTGTAGAAAACTTCCAAAGCGTTGTAGAAGGACTTGAAGCCGAAGGATTTAAAAGTACAACCGCAGAATTAACAAGAATTCCACAAAACACAATAGAAGTTACTGATCTTAAAACTGCAACTTCTGTAATGAGATTGATTGAACGTTTGGAAGAACTGGATGACGTGCAAAATGTTTATGCAAACTGCGATATCCCTGATGAAATTGCAGAACAAGTTGAGGTTTAAATTTGTTAGAAAAAATAGAAAAGCTTTCAAAAGTTCTTAATGAAAGTTACAGTGAAAAATCGCTGATTAACTCTTTGGGAACTTTTTTTGAAAAAAATTTTAATATAAAAACTTTTTCTATTTACACTGAAAACGACGAAGATAATTTAAATAAAATAGATTCTAATAATTTTAACTATCCTATATTTAAACATAAGAAAAATATAGGTTATTTGAGTTTTTCAAATGAAACAGAAGATTTAGATGAATTTTTAAAATACACAGCGCCTTTTATATCCTTAAAAATTCAAAATCTCATTTTAAGCGATAAAATGCAAAAAAACATTAATTTTCATGAAACAATGAAAAATATTGCTAAGATTATAGAAACTCAATATGAGCTTAATTATGTAATACCGATCATTGGAGAAATGCTAGACAAATTCTTCGCAGATTGCTTGATCTACATCTTTCTAAAAGACGAAAATACTCAAGGTAATACCTTGGCTTGGCCATCAGCCTGCAATGATACAAATATTTTAGATATAGTTTCACGTATTGAAACACCGGTATTCACTCCTGACAAAAAGACTCTGGCACTTCCTCTAAAAAGTGAAGGGCGAGAAGTTGGAGTACTTGTTGCAAAAAGTACCAATAAAGAAATTACCCCAAAAGACACTGATTATTTAATTCAATTATCTGTTCAAATTGCAACAACAATACACCGGGCAAATGTTTATGCTGAAATATTAAAACACGCAACTTTGGATGCTTTAACGGGTTTTTATAACAGAAGGCAACTTGAAGATCGTTTAAAACAAGAAGTTTCAAATGCAAAACGTCAGAACTCACCGCTTTGCGGGATTATGACTGATATAGATTTTTTCAAAGGTGTAAATGATACTTATGGACACGCTGTTGGAGACCTGGTTTTAAAAACAATAGCAAAAATAATTCGAGGACAACTTCGTGAATATGATATTGCAGGCCGTTACGGCGGAGAAGAGTTTTCTATATTACTGCCATTTACAAAAATAGAAGAGGCTCAAAGAGTCGCAGAACGTCTTAGAAAACTTATTGAAAACAATGAAATCGATATATCAAAAGTAAATCCGGACAGTGACACAAAAAAAATTAAAGTGACTCTGAGCCTTGGTATATATGAAATGACACAAAATGACAATGGAGAAGATTTGCTAAAAAAAGCAGATAAAGCCCTCTATCAAGCAAAAAATACAGGAAGAAATAAGGTAGTGATACATAATGGATAAAAAATACGAAGTAATATGTAAAAATTTAGATGATACAAAAAATTTAGCCTATAAATTTGCAAAGCTTATCGAAAATAGCGGTTGCTTCATAAATCTATATGGCGAAATAGGCGCAGGAAAAACTGCCTTTGTAAAACTTGTAGCAGAAGCAATCGGGGTAACAGAAAAAGTTACAAGCCCAAGCTTTGTTATACTAAATGAATATCATAGCGCAAAAATTCCGGTTTACCATTTTGATTTATACAGATTGGAAAATGAAGGAGTTAAAACAATTACGGATGAGTTGAGAGAATATTCAGAAGGCAGACAGATAACTTTTGTAGAATGGGCCGAATTTTCACAAAATGAAATTCCTTTTAATCATATAAAAATCAACGTTACATACGAAGATAATGATTACAGGAAATATTCATTTGAAGGCTTTGGAAAAGAATGTATTGAAATTGTAAAAGGATTAGAACAGTGAAAATATTAGTATTTGATACATGTTTAGATAAAATGTACGTAACTTTGGCTGAAGATAACAAAATCTTATCTTCAAAGGTAGTAACCAATAGAGATAATAAATATCATTCAGCATTTTTAATCTCAACAATAAAAGAAATGCTTAAAGAAAATAACTTAACACCCAAAGAGTTAGATGCAATCGGAACAAACATAGGTCCTGGAAGTTTTACTGGAATCAGAGCCTGCACAACTGTAGCAAGAATGATTGCACAGCAGCTAGATATTCAGGCAATAGGAATTTCCTCTCTTGAAATATTATCACATCTTAACAATACAAACCAAAAAACAGTAGTAGCATTAGATGCCAGAAAAGACAGTGCTTACCTATATCTTGACAATACAATTAAAGGGGCTGTTAAATTAGAAAATGTTAAGAATTTGCTATCAAAAGAAAATTATTATTTAATAACAGATGACAAACTACAAAAAGAATTAGGTGGAATATCATACCAACAAGGAGAATATCAATTAGGAGAAATACTTGCTAAATTGACTTATGATAAATTAAAACAAACATCAACAAAATGGCAAGAATTGAAACCTTTATATATTCAACCACCTGGAGTACATGGGGTAAATTTAGAAAAATCAATATAATGAGTAAATTTTTGTTAAATAACTAACAAAAATAATATTCATAAACATTAAAACAATATGCTAATTTCAAAAATTCAACAATATAATACAAATCAGTATTATAACATAAACAATAGCAACAGATATTACACAAAACAAAGTGCAATATATAATTTAAGGCCTTTAAATCATGACACATTTACCAAAACGACACAAAAAACCAGTTTAAATAGTCAAATACCGCACAGAAACGTTAGTTTTCTAGGCGGTATTGCTAATATTAGCAATACTTTTGAACAAAAATTTACAAAATTATTTTTTAAAAAACTTTTAAGAGAAGGTATCCCTGATGCGTATTCTGACAAAGAACTAATCACATCAGAAGATATCAACTTATTAAAAGATTTGAAAGTTCTAAACAAAAAGAGTTCCATTGCAATAAAATATCTTAAAGAGTATCGTGATAATATGTTTCCGATAGAAAAAGAAGTATTTGCCTTACTTGAAACTTTATCTAAAAAAAATCCCGATTTAACTCTTCAAGAACTTATTCGGTTAAAATACCCAAATGCAGAACAATCATTAATAAATCACCAAAGTAAAGTCTTAAATAAAATAAGCCAAATAAGTAAAGTTTTACCTAAAAAAGAATTTCTGGAAATCAGAAAACTTATCCAAAATTCATATAACAAAATATTTACTACAGACCCTCTGCCTGAAGATCGTTTCGGAAGAAAGGAATTTATCATTGCTTTAAGGGGTATTCAAATATCAAACAATAAAATAAAACAAAAAATGCTTGATGTTGCAGCCAAATTACCGCAATCATCAGATTCTGCACATGCTTTTATTGTAAAATACTCTCAGCCATACAAAGTTGTTCATAATGCAAAAGGCGAAATCGTTAAAATTCCAAGAGACTCTGAAGAAATAGGATTAAGGCTACTTATACCGTCTGTAGGAACGGATGATCACATTCACCCGCAAAAAGCTTTTCGAGCTGAAGAAAAAGCAAGACAAAATGGAGACAAAACAGCAGAAAATCTAAGCCGATACAAAGTAAGCATACTGACATCCAAAAGACTGAATGAACTTAAATCAGACACTCCGATTGATGATTTTATAACTACCCAAGATCCAAATATTCCGCAATACATACAAAAACAAATTAACAAACTTATTTATATAGCTGAAAAATGGACAAAATACGGAAGGTTAAAAGATGCCTCCACCTTGTCTGACTATATTCTTGTACTTAAAAAGGAATTTGAATTACGATCATCTAAAATAAAAATCGATTTAGATAATTTTGAACAAAAAATCCCTGAAATAAAAGAAAAAGCAGAGCAATCAAGCATAAAACAAACGGCTAAAAAATTGAAAAAATGTGGGCACGCCGATAATAACCATAAAGAACAATATATAGATAAAAACGGTCACATAATTGAAAATAGAAAAGTTTTAAGGCACTCTTCACGCTTCGAATCATAAAAATATATCCATACTTGCAAATTCTAAAAAATAGTGTACAATTAAAGGATACAACCGTCGGGTTGTTAAAACCCAAAGTACACAATCAGGAGAAAAACAATGTACGAAGATGAAAAATTAGTATGTGAAGACTGTGGCAAAGAATTTGTCTTCACTGCAGGGGAACAAGAATTCTATGCAGAAAAAGGATTAGTAAACAAACCTAAAAGATGCCCTGAATGCCGAACTATCCGCAGAAAAAACAACAGAAAAAAAAGAAGAATGTATGATGCTGTATGTTCTAAATGCGGCGCACAAACTCAAGTACCTTTTAAACCAATTCCGGGAAAAGAAGTATTCTGCAAAGAATGTTTTCAAAAACAACCTGAAGAATAATTAATAAGTTTTATATAAATTTTAAATTATAATTTAGGCAGAGGAAGTGAAATTTCACTTCCTCTTTTTTGCTATCATATGGCAACACAATTATTTAAATATTCAATTGTACTAACCTTTTCATCATAAAGATATTTAATAAAATTCAGATAGGAAATCTCCTTGGATGTTATCACCAAATTGATTTCAAAACCTTCAGTACAGAAAGGTTCATAATCATATACAACATAGCTGTTATACTTACTTTTCCATTCTTTTCGTTCTATACGGCTGTTATTTTCTTCAATAATATCTTCAAGCCATGGTAAAATATTTTGGTCAATATTTTTCATTTCCAAGCGATTATATCTGCTACAATCATTACAACTATTTCCAATAAACATAAAATTTACTCCACTAAGTCTTTATATATGAATTGTACCGATAGTTTAATTTAAAATAATCGCCGTAATGTATAAAAAATTATAGTCTTAATTGCTAATATAAAAAATATATACTTAATATATCTTAATAATATATAAAATTTATGTCAATTTTTTACACAAAAAAAACTTTATATAAATAATATTACTAACACAAGGAGACATGATGGGTTACGCCGAGAACATGAGAGTTTTAAGCAATATAAATTGCGGACTGGCTTCAGCCGTAACCTTTTTGCAACAAAAAAGTATGGGGGTTTCAGGTGCATATGCTGGCGGAAACTTAATCGGTAACCTTATGAACGGAATGGCCAGAAACGAAGTTGCATATGAAATGCAAAAATTCGGAAACCCCGTAGGTAACACAATAAATATGTATGCAGGATACGGAAATCCTGTATCTAATACAGTTGGGACTCTGGGATTAATGGGAGCCTGCTCTCCTTGGATGTTCTTTAATTGCCCAAGCTATATGTTCTGTCCTCCACCAATGGGTTTCTGGGGCAGTATGGGTATGGGTTTTGGAGGCTTCGGAATGATGCCTTATATGCCATTTGGAGGTAGCATATCCATATCATCAACTACTACTCATCGACCTGGTTTTTATTGCTAGAATTATTTTCTGTTAGCACTGTTGCTATTATTGCAATAAATGTCCAAAACATAAATTGAAGCTGCGGTCTGAAATAAATTGTATCTACCAAACCATGAAACATTACAGCCCAAACCGAAATTATTGATATTGCGACAAAGATTATATAATCTTTGTTATTTGAGTGCATAATATATCTAACAGCATCAATAGATACGGTAATTAAAAAACCTAAAAATGCAATTAATGCAAAAATACCACTTTCAACAGCTGTTTCAAGATAAATATTATAAGCACTCAATGCATCAAAACCAGTTTTCATATACAAACCATATATTTCTCTGAAATTTTTATTACCAACACCAATTCCTAACAGCCAATTATCCTTAAACATTTCAATAGAAGAATGATACACATTAAATCTGAACGAATTGGAAGAATCGTTCCTCATAGCAAAAATAGATAAAAACCTGTGCCTTAAAGAACTAACAAAAGTTAATGCACCTATAAACAAAGCAAATACCGCAGCTATAAGTGAAATATATAATTTTTTATAAGTTTTCCAGAAAAATTTTGCAGAAAGTAAAAATGTACAGCCAAAAATTAACATCAAAGCCAAATACGCACCCCTGCAACCGGTTTGGAATATTGTATATATCCCCCAAAGAGTAAATAATAATGCTGCAATTGCACATTTAAAATACTTCTTATTAACAAAATAAAATACAGATCCTAAAATTACAGGAAAACCGCAAACCAAATAACCTCCGAAAAGATTTGGGTTAAGAGGTTTCAAGGTTCCGTATACTCTGGATAGGACATCTTCAGGATTTAAATGAGAAGTATCCTGCCAGGTTGAAATCGCATCTAAATGTAAAAAGCTTTGCAAAAATCCGACTACGGATTCACCTGCCACACATAAGCCAATGACTGCCAAAAGCCAAACTATTTTATCCTTATTGTTTTTTAAATACTGAGCAACAGAAAAATAAAAACCAACATATACAAATGTCTTGAAAAAGCCTTTTAAACTAAGGGTAAATAAAGTTGAACCGAATAAACTTATAACAACAATCATAAAATATGCAACAATCCAGACTTCAAAATGCCTCAAACTAATCAATTCACCTGGTTTTGTAAGCATCTTAACAACCGTTAAAAACATTACTATCAATGCAAAGAATCCGATAGCATCCGAATTCATTACTGTTGATGCTATAAAGGTCAACAAAATAAATGGCAGGATAAACCAGTCAATATTTTGTAAAAACAAACTATTTTCATATAAATAATTTAACTTATTTTGGGAAAATTTAAAAATTCTATTGAACATCATCAGTAGTATTCATATCTTTATCTAAAGCTTCATCAACAACTGCATCTACAACTTTTATATCAGATACAGACCCTGTAAATTTATAATTGGAACCTTCAAGTGTAATAGGCAAACCTAATTTAACCTTATTACCGCCTACAACAGCTCCGTCCTTTGTAATTTTAGCTTTATCCGTTAAAGTTACAACCACGTCATACAAATCTGGCTGAGAAACATCTTCAACCACAATAACAACCTTTTTAGAATTTAATGTTGGTAAAACAATTTTTCTTCTATCAGCCTTTACATCTAAAATTTGCAAATCAGAATAAGGAACATTCCTTATACTGATAAATGTTTTTTCGCCTTTTTTAATCGGCAAATCATCACCGGAATAAGTTACCCCTCTGAGATATACCTTGAATACAATATCAGAAGTTGCTTCAATCTGCTTATCTGCAGTTTGTCTGTAACCTTTATAAGTAACAAAACCCACACCAAGAGCAATAATAACACAAGCAACTATAATAAAATCAACAATTCTGATTTTTTTTATAAGTTCTTTTAAATTATCCATAAAATTTCTCCTTAAATTAAAACTTCAAATCAGCAACAGCAGAAATCAATTCTTCAACCGTTGTAGTAGCACAACCGAACTGTTTAACAACAAGACTTGCCGCGATATTACCTATGACTGCAGAATATACCGGATCAATGCCAGCTGCTAATGCTAATGAATAAACGGCAGTTACTGTATCCCCAGCACCTGTAACATCAAAAACTTCGGATTTATTAAATACCGGAATTTTAGTAAAATCATTATTTGGCTTGGTCAAAAACATACCATCAGCACCGCAAGTTATTAATACTGATTTTGCATTAGTCTTTGTCAACAAGGTTGAACCTGCACATTTTAAATCTTCTTCATTTTCAATTTTAAACCCTACAGATTTTTCCGTATCAGGCAAATTCGGAGTCATAGATGTCACATTTTTATATAAATCCAAATCTTTTTGAGCATCAACAACTACAACTTTTCCTAATTTATTTGCATAATCTATGGTATAGTTAATAACATTATCAGTTAAAGTTCCGATATGATAATTTGATAATATGACAGCATCATATTCAGGTAAAACATTTTTAATATTATTAATAACTTTATTTTCTGTTTCAACAGATATAGGCCCCTTAGACTGCCTATCAACTCTCACAATCTGCTGAGTTATAGACGTAGTAATTGAACCTGATATTCTTGTTTTGACAATAGTTTTTCTATCCTTATCTTTAACTATTTTTGAACAATCAATATTAGCCTCATTAAAAGTATCCAATAAAAGTTCAGAATAATAATCATCACCGCAGACACCAATTACACCGACTTTTCCTTCATTTAAAGTTGCAACGTTATGAGCGGCATTGGATGCCCCGCCTAATATCAATTTTGTTTTTGTATGCTGTAAAATAAGAACCGGCGCTTCTCTTGAAATTCTTTCGGCATCTCCGTATATCATTTCATCCAACGCCAAATCGCCAACAATCAAAACTTTCGGCGTATTTATTTTTTTCATACAAGATATTAGTTTTTCTTTGTCTAAATTCATAATACCAACACTCGTAAAATATTTATAAAAAAATTCTAGCACAAACATAAAATTAAGCAAAAACTACGACGAAAAACAATTCATAAATCAAATATTAAGATATGTAAATTTACTATTACAAATTTAGCAATTTTTTAAATTCACCATACTTTATATAAATATATAAAGCTCTCTCTTCTTATTTAAACGGATAGGCCTTGATATTAACAAGGTCTTTTTTTTATGCATAAAAAAATCGTCATATCTGTTTTGATATGACGATTTTTCTTAAAACTTAATTTAATTAAACTAATTCTGCAACTTTAACAGCATTTTTAGCTGCAATTTCAACCAATGATGAAATTGTAGCAATCATTGAAATTGTAGAATTTAATTTATTTATGCAAGATCCGCAACCAATAGCAGATGCGCCTGCAGCAAATGCAAACGGAGCTGTTGTAGGATTGATTCCTGTAGCTGTCATTACAGGAATTTCAACATTTCTTACAAGTTCAATTGTATTAGAAATTGTTAACTCAGCTCTATCCATCAATGCTCTAGCACCTGATAATTCTATATCAGAAGTATAATGACCTTCTGTTTGAACTAAATCAATACCCATAGATTCCAATTTAACAGCCAACGCAATCTGATCAGCAGTAGAAATTTCTCCAGGAATTGTAACTGAGAAGAACACTTCCCTATCGCTTAATAAAGATTTTGTTTCTTGTACCAATTCTAAAACATCATTTGCAGAGAATGAAGTTCCTTTTTTATATAGAACATCAAAGTTGCCTAATTCAATAGCGTCTGCGCCAAGATCAACAGCTTTAACAAGTTCTGAAGGTACAATAGAAGAAACAAATAAAGGCATTTCAGTCATTGATCTGATTTCTTTAACTATATCTTCTCTTGCACAAATATCTACAGCAGAAGCTTTAGCTGTTTCTGCAGATGTAACAACCTTTTTAATATTTTCTATATCAAAATTATCAATACCTGCAATAATTTTTACTGCACGTTTTTCTTCCAAATGCTGTTTAAATAAATCAATTCTAGACATAAATTTCTCCTTATTAAAATCTCAAACATAATGTTTCCTGAATTATACATTAAAATTTTAATATTTTCAAGAAGTAACCGAAAAAAAAGCATCTGAGAGAATTCATTTTAGGTTTAATAAAAAAAATAATTGTCTTAAAAGAGGTAACTATGAAAAAAAAGATTTTATTATTATTTACAATGATATTACTAGGTATAAATACAGTAGTTGCGCAAGTAAATTACGGCCCTGAAGAACAGATAAATATAAATGTATATGAAAAAATCAGTCCTGCGATTGTTGCAATAGAAGCACAAGTATCAGACGGAATTTCGGCAGGCACAGGATGTATTGTAAGCTCTGATGGTCTTATATTAACAGGCTCACATGTCGTAGAAAATTACAAAAGCATTGACGTAACTACTCACAACGGACAAACCTACAAGGCAAAACTTGTCGCTCAGGTAGGGAAAAATAAAGACCTTGCACTTATAAAAATCAATCCGCAAAAACCTCTTCAAACTGTTTCCTTCGGAGATTCAGAAGAAGTAAAAGTCGGTCAAAAAGTTTTAACCATAGGAAACCCGTTTGGCTTTTCAAACACATTAACACAAGGGATAATCTCAAGAATCGACTATGTTAAAAACAGATTTCAGACTGATGCTGCAATAAATCCTGGGTGCTCGGGCGGACCATTACTAAATTCAACAGGTGAAGTAATAGGAATAAGCCAATCAATATATAATCCGGATCATAATATTTCAAACATAGGTATTGGTTTTGCGATTCCATCAAATGAAGCGGTCAAATTCATTGCCTCAGTAGATAAACATAAAATCGCAGATTCGACAAAAGAAAAATAGGAAAATCTCCGACTTCTAGCCCTTTAATATTTTTTATGTTATATTCAGAAAAAGAAAAGGGCTAGAGGATCTTGATTAAATTTTTAGGATTGTGTGTTCAAAACTTTATAAAATGCTTAAAATACGTTATAGACGGTAATGTAAAATTCCGAACAATCGTATCTCAAGCCGCCGCAATAAGCTATGACTCTCTTCCGATATCACTTATTATTGCATTCATATCTGCAGCCGTCATCACCATTCAAGTTTCAAAAGAATTTCTTATGACTGGTGCTGAAGCCTATATTGGAGGAACTATAGCAATTGTTATGATAAGAGAAATTGCCCCGGGATTTGTTGCACTTGCAATCGGAGCAAGAGCTGGAACCGCAATATCTGCCGAAATTGCAAATATGCAAGTTACATCTCAAGTAGATGCTATAAAAACCTTAAAAATAGATCCTGTGGGGTACTATTTTACACCAAGAATTCTATCATCCGCAATAACAGTTCCAATGGTTGTTATAATTGCAGAATTTGTAGGAATTTTAGGCGGAATGTTTGTTGCCTTGGGTACCATTAACCTAAATCCGGCCAGATACATGGCCTCTGTTTGGGCCTGGCTGGCAACGAAAGATATTTATATAAGCCTTCTAAAAGCTTGCATATTTGGAGCCTTGATAGCGTTAGTCTGCGCAACAAAAGGCTATGAAACAAGAGGCGGAGCAAAAGAAGTCGGAACATCAACAACCCAAGCCGCTATTCTTTCAACAATATACATGCTTATTGCAGATTTTTTAATAAATCTTGTCTTCTATATTGCTTAAAATTTTTCAAAAGTTATATTCAATATTTACAGACATATACTATATTGTATAAATTTTTGGAAAATAATAAATTTACAAATATTTACCCCTTTTTATATCTTTTTCCCCCTTTGTTATATAATAAAACAGTAATAGAAAGGACTGTTTTATGAAACAAACAATAGTATCAGGCATGAGACCTACAGGAAAACTCCATCTCGGACATTATTTGGGAGTTATTCAAAACTGGGTAGAATTACAAGACAAATATGATTGCTATTTTTTTGCAGCAGACTGGCATGCCTTGACTACAAAATATGATAAAACAGACGACCTAAAACAAAACACTTTGGATGTTATTATGGATTGGTTGGCATGCGGAATTGACCCTGAAAAATCAACAATATATGTCCAATCTCTAGTTCCTGAAATCGCAGAACTAAACATATATCTTGGAATGATTACTCCGCAAAATTGGGTTGAAAGAGATCCTTGTCTTAAAGATATGGCTAAAATTTTAAAAACAAAAGAAGGTCAATCTTCCCAAATTAACTTTGGTTTAATGGGATATCCGGTTTTAATGAGTTCAGATATCATGATGTTTAATGCTGACTATGTTCCTGTAGGAATAGATCAAGTTGCCCATATTGAAATCACACGAGATATTACAAGAAGATTTAATAACTTATACGGAGAATTTTTCAACGAAGCCAAGCCTCTATTAAATCATTGTTCTCTAATTTGTGGTCTAGATGGAAACAAAATGGGCAAATCTTTTAATAACGATATAAAAATTTCTGACACCGCAGAAGTGACTTCTAAAAAAATAATGACCGCAATTACAGACAGATCAAGACTTCGCAAAGATGACTTAGGGCATCCTGATGAGTGTGAAGTTGCATTCAAATATTGGAAAATTTTCGGTGATGAAGATGAAGTAAAAACTATAAGATGCGAATGCGAAAAAGGACAAAGAGGCTGTGCTCAATGCAAAAGAGAACTTGGAGATAAAATAAACTCAAAACTTGCTCAAATCAGAGAAAAACGTAAATATTATGAGGACAACCCACAGGAAGTCGAAAAAATAATAGAACAGGGTTCAATAAAAGCAAGAACAAAAGCAAAAGAGATATTATCTCAAGTGAGAAAATTGGTCAAAATGTATTAATTTGGACAAATGAAAAATATTCAGTATAATATTAAAATCGAAAGGTAAATAAAATGAACACAGTTACAGTAGTAGGCAGAGTAGGCAGAGATGCTTCAGAAAATTTTAATTCGTATGATTCTGGAAAAACAAAAGCTACATTTTCTGTTGCCGTTAACAGATGGGACACTAAGACAAAATCGGAAGTAACCGATTGGTTTAATATTGAAGTTTGGGGGAATCAAGCTGAATTTGCTGCGGAATATGTAAAAAAAGGCAGACTTGTAGCTATTGACGGACGAATTGCAAACAGACGCTGGGTTGATAAAGTTACAAGTCAGGAAAAAGAATCTTTCTATATTGTTGCAAATACTATAAGATTACTTGGATCTAAAAAGGACGCAGAAACAGAAGCTGTATTATGATAATAAATTCAAATACCGTAGGTATCATTGCTGATGATTTAACAGGAGCAAACGATACCGCATTACAATTTAAATTAAATGGAGCAGAAACAACCATTCTGCTAAATCCTAATATAGAAAATGAATCAGCTAAGACTCAACAGATATGGGCTGTTTCTACAGAATCAAGAAACATCCCACCTGAAGAAGCCTTTGAAAAAGTAAAAAATGCAACTCAATTTCTTGCAGATAATTTCAATCCTGACTTTTTCTACAAAAAAATTGATTCAACTATACGAGGAAACATCGCAGTTGAAGTTATGTCTATGCTTGAAGTGCTTAAATGGGATGCTGCAATAATAATACCTGCATTTCCTCAAGAGGGGAGAATCACTGTAGGCGGATACCACATGTTAAAAGGTATTCCAATTGAACGAACCGAGATGGCACGAGATCCCCATTCGCCAATATATGAATCTCATCTTCCAACACTTTTAAAATATCAACTGGGTGAAAATCTTAAAGATTTAGTCGGAAGTTTGGAATTAAAAACGATTATGGACGGAGCCGGTCCAATACTCAAACAAATAAATAAACAGATAGAAGATGGGGTTAAAATAATAGTGGCAGACTCTGTATCTACAACTGATATAGAACAAATAATTCTGGCTATGGGTAAATCAGGATATAATATTCTGCCTGTTGGAACAGCTGCCACAGGGAAAATCCTAAGTAATGAATGGTTTCCTCAACAAGAAGACCACGAAATTTTACCCGCAAAATTACCAAAGCTGCCTAAATTTATAGTTTCAGGTAGCGCAACTCAAATTACAGCAAGCCAAATCGAAAAGTTTGAACAATGTGACGAGTATGAAGAAAACAGCTTAGTAATTGAACTGGAATTGAATACTATACTGGCTGGGGTAAATGACGAAATAGTCAATAGAATAATATCAAATTTAAATAATGATAATGTTGTTTTAATACATACATCACAACTTCTCAGAAATTTTAACGGATTTGCAGATGACACAAGTAATGCTGATCTTACGAAATCTGATCTTGCCTGCGCAATTACAGATTACCTTGCAGAATTAACAAGACAAGTGTTAGAAAAGAAAAAAGCAGTATTAATTACTCTAGGAGGAGAAACTTCTTACAAATGTTGTGAAGCAATCAATGCAAATCAACTTCAGCTTATCGATGAAGTATGTCCTGCTATTGCATTGAGCAGAAAAGAAAATTCTGACCAATGGATAGTTACTAAATCCGGTAATTTGGGTGGAGTTAATACGCTTATTGAAATTCTTAATTATTTTGAAAAACACGAAGAATAAAAATGGATAAAATTGCAATAACAACAGGAGATCCAAATGGTATAGGAGCTGAAATAACAATAAAAGCTCTGAATATTTTGGATTTACCGGAAAATAAAATAGTATTGATATCTAATAAAAAAATTTTGAATTACTACGGTAAACTAAACAAAAATTATGAAATCATTGAAATTCCATATGAAACAGGAGTTACTCCGGGAAAAGTTACCAAAGAAGCAGGTGAATTTTCGTTTCAAAGCTTGAAAAAAGTTTGTGAAATAAAGCCCAAAGCCATAGTAACAGCTCCTGTTGCCAAAAATGCACTGTACCTTGCCGGACATAAATACAACGGACAGACTGAAATCTTACAAAAATTTTTATCACATAACGGACAATTGGCAGAAATGCTTTTTGTAGCAAAGAAATTCAGAGTTCTGCTTCTTACAAGACACTGTGCATTAAAAGATGTTACAATTACAAAACAAATGGTTATAGAAAAAGTTAAGAATTTAGTAAAAACTTTCGAAAACCAATTCGGAATCTCAAATCCAAAATTTGCACTGTGCGGATTTAATCCTCATTCAGGAGAAGACGGAATTTTAGGGCGAGAAGAAATAGATATCCTAATCCCAGCAGTGAAAAAATTACAAAAAGACGGTATAAATATAACAATGCCCATGCCGGCTGATACACTGTTTGTAAAAGCGGCAAAACATTATTTTAATAATGAAAAAGATGAATACGATTGCTATATTGCAAATTACCATGACCAAGGATTGATCCCAATAAAAACAGTTGCAGGAGAGGAAACAGTTAATATGACAATAGGACTTGATATAATAAGAACCTCCCCCGGTCATGGAACAGCTTTTGACATTGCAGGCAAAAACATTGCATCTCCAAACGGAATGATTGCGGCAATAACAGAAGTACTGTAAACTGCACGAAAGGAGTTTGATTGTAAGATGAAAAGTATTTATAAAACAATTACAATAACTACTGTGATTATTCTTATTTTTATTGCCGCAGGATTTGGAATATATTTTTCACTCGATAAATATTACAACAGACCAATTACCAAAATGCCTGAACAAATTCTAACTCAACAAAAAACAAAAATGATTGAATTAGAAAAAAAATCAAATTTAAATATAGAAGAAAGACTTAATCTTGCAGGATGCTATATAACATTACAGCAATATGATAAAGCTATAGATGTATGTCAAAAACTTACAACTGTTGATAATCGAGCATACTGGTGCTTAGCATTGACCTACGATAACACAGGTAATTATAAACAGGTAATTATAAATACCAATCAAATATTAAATGATTATCCAAAACTGCCTGAAGAAAAACTAAATACCCAAATGCAAATATTTTATCAATTACGAGCTAAAGCAAACTGGAAACTCAAGAAATATAAAGACTGGTTCATTAATATCTGTAAAGCACTAAAATATGCCGTTTTAGACAAAACACTGATAATATTACAATAAATATATAAAATTATGGAGTTCATGATTTATGAAAATAAATACTATTATCTTAATTGCAATATCAATTTTGCTAATTACATTTACAGCAAGCATATTCTATTTAATAACTCCAAAATATTTATTTAATGATAATACAGGATTTTCATACAATGACTTATATCAATCTGTAAAATACAGAGATAAGTACAAAGAACACCCTGTATCTTTCGGATATACATCAATAGGAACTAAAGATAAAAAACAAAAAATAATTAAAATCATACCTGATTCTAATGCACAAAAAGCCGGACTAAAAATAGGGGATATAATATTAGAAATAAATAATGAAAAACTCAAAGACAACATAACCAATTTTAAAATACTTATAAAATCTCAATACCTGAACTCACCCAAAAAGATAAAGCTTTCAATAAAAAGAAAAAATGAAATCAAAAATATTCTTATAAAAAATGAGAATATAAATATTTCTAAAGAAACTATATATCTATACCCGGACAGCTTAAACTTCAAAAACAATTATGCACTAGGCTGGTTTAAAGTATACAAAGACGCACACTTTCAACTGATACACCCTATAAGCACTGATAAATTAAATTTTGAATACACAAAAGAATTATATATATGTGACTGCAAAAATGGTGCAGCAAACTTAGCATACCTCGGTATCTATTCTGATAATGATAAAGAAATTCATTCCGAAAACTATTTTAAAAATAAAAAATTTAAACTGAATAATAAAATCAAATTTGAAAATAAAGACCTTAGACTAACATACTTTTATTATGCAACCTGTATGAACTACCAAAACCAAACAGGTAATAAAATGAAAGATTTCACTAAATAACACAGGAAGAATCGCAGATATTTACAAATTCACACGATTTACAATTAGAACTTATGCCCTGATATATCGTATCTGTATTTATTTTGTCGCAGATATTTATAATTCGTTCCTGATAATCAAGTCTTAATTTATCATTAAATTCAATTACATAATTATTTTTTTCTTTAAGATTTATATAAACAAAAGAAAGCGACTCATACTTACCGTTCAATAATTTATCCATACTCAATAAATAAATCATTGTTTGATAATCATACTCGGGATTTTTAGGAACAGAACCAGTTTTATAATCCAAAATATAATACTGTTCATAATCATGAACTACAGCATCAAGCCTTCCGCCTATCCAAAATTCACCAATTTTACAAGACAGTTGATATTCTGACTGAAGACAATCTTTTTGAAAAAACGGATTATCAAGCAGGGTATGCCAAATTTCAGCTTCAGCAGGAGCCAAAGCAGTTTCTATTCGGGAAATATTTACCCCTTTTAAAAAGTAGTTTGCAAGAGCATGTATTTTTTTACCCTTCTCAAAAGGCAGTGATGAAACAGGAACATTGAGATTTGAAATATATCTGTAAAAAAACTTTCTCGGACACTGTTCGTAAGTTTTTAACATATTAGGCGAATAAATACTAAACATTTTCAACTACCCCCAACAACTGTTCAAATATAACATTTATCCCCTGCTTTTGTTCTTTATTAAAACGATTTTTTGATTTTTTACTGACTGTTATATATAATTTCTGCTTTGCTCTTGTTATAGCAACATACAAAAGCCGCAAATTCTCTGATAGAATTTCCTGCTTAAGTTCATATTCTGATTTAGGTTTATAATCAGGATTAAGTTTTTTTACTGATTCTATAAACTCAGAAGACTTCAGACTGATAGAATTTATAGTGAGCGGCAGGTTTCTTTCGGTTAATTCAGGAATAAACACAACATCAAACTCATCCCCTTTTGATTTGTGCATTGTCATAATCTGCACTTTACCTGCCAAATAAGATTTATCATCTTCATCTTCCTCAGAAAAAAACTTAAATCCGCTTAAGTTTGGTTTTTTAGATAATTCCGCAAGACGTGAAACTGCATATTCTAAAGAATTATTCCTTATGCAAATTCGTTTTATAAGAGTTGAAATCAGATGTATATTTGATTTTTCAATATCATTCTTAAAAAATCCCATACCTATTTTAACAGCCAGCTCATTCGGCGGAAGATAGCAAAGTGAAATCCAATAGTTCAAATCCCAATAAAATTGTTCTAAAACAGAATTATCAATATAATCAGCATTAATCTGAATAAACGGATTTTCATATTTTCTTATTTCATTATCCAACCCCCGTTTATAAAATCCCGAATCTGCAAGTATTTCGTAATTGGAGGCTATAACTTCATTATCAAAAGGAGATAGAACCATTTTTAATACCGCAAATATAACCCTAAAAATAGACTTCTGTTCAAGACACTGATTTCTTGTAATAACTTTTAAGCCACTGTTTTCAATCAAATTCTGCCAGGAAGCAACCTGAAAATTATTTCTCAATAATACACCAACAGTATAATCAGGATGCTTTGATAGGATTTCTGTTATTGATTTTAAAACATAATTTTTTTCATCAATAACTGACTCAAAAATCATCGGAGTAACAGCATTTATGCTTTGCGGATTTTTACCCTCAACAGGCTGCATATACATTTTAAAAAAGGAATTCTTGCTCTCGGAATTTAAAGAAGCCTTTTCCACCAACTTATTTGCTAACGTCCAAACATCTTTTGTACATCGCTGAGAACAATTCATTGAAACATTATTATTTTCCGTAATGAAATTTCTAAACCCATCAACATCAGCATTTGAAAATGTTGCTGTGATTGATTGGTTAACATCTCCGCATCTTATAATATTTTTATGCTTTCCTGATAGTAGAGAAATCAATTCCTGCTGAACAGAAGAAGAATCTTGAGCCTCATCTTCGATAATATACTCACAAATATTTTGATAATGAGCCAAAATATCAGGATTTTCCTTCAAGATTTTTACAGAGCCTGTCAGCATATCATCATAGTCAATTAGATTGTACTCTTTTAAGTTATCTGTATACGCATCATAAAAGGCTTTAAACTTCTTCAATTTAATATCAGAAATTGAAGACTCAAAACTGCCTCCGCCAATTTTAAAAACAGAAACTGCTCTGTCAAATTCTTCAGCAGTTTTAGATTCTATTTTCAATTTAGAAGAAATTTCACGCAAAATTCTGCCCCTTTGGGAATCATCACAAATTTCAAAATCAGAAGATAAGCCCAGTTTCTCGTAATTTCCGTTTTCTTTCAATATTCGTAATGCAAGTCCATGGATTGTACTTATATTCGGAAGTTTAGAAGAATTTTTGCGAACGTTTTTAATTCTTTCTCTAAAATTTCTTGCAGCTGAATCCATATAAGTTAAAACAAAAATATTTTCAGGATTTATTCCCCTTTCAAGTAAATTGATAATTAAAGCAAGCAATATAGTTGTTTTACCAGCACCAGGCACTGCAGAAATTCCCATATAACCGTTTTTATAATCTAAAACCGGTTTTTGATCCGGACGAGGTACAATTTTAAATTGCGGCTTATCATCCTCTTTATTTTTTTCATCCTGAGAATGCACAATAATATAAGGTTCAATACCGCCGTAATTTTCAATACCGTTAGAATCAAACAAACTTGAATAACAATAAATCTTATCTGAAGCACACAAGGTAAGTTTCCTTAAAACTCTGGCGGTTTTATCTTTTGATAAATTTATATTATCTTCAATAGTATAATCAGGTTTATCCCAATCTTTTTGGAAAACCCAAGCATTATATAAAGGTCCCGTATCAGATTTTATCCATTCTGAGCTTGATATATCAAGCCAAATTTGATATTTTGTTTTAATATGATTATCTATTATCTTTTGCGGAGTTGAAACAACAAGATCATTTTTTTTAATTTCTAATACTGAATAAGGATTTTCAGCAATAATAGAATTTTCTATCTGCAAAATAATTTCGGATTTCCTGCGATTAAAATTTTGTCCGAATATATTTTCAAAATCAACAATTTCTTTTACAAAGAAATTAAATTTATTTAACTCAGAAGATTTTACTACTCCCAAAGAAGATAGTTCCTTATATATTAAAATAATTTGCTCAGACAACTTTTCTTCAGAAACAGCTAATCTTTCAACAAGCGTTAAAAATTTGCAGTATTTTTCTGTATAAGTTTCATCCTTAAATTCATAAGGAATAAGTTCTTTAGAAGTATTAAATTCTGAAAGAATCTCCGCACAGTATTTCAATGGGATTTGCAAAAATTCTGACAAAATAACTCTGATATCAAACTCGGATAATGAATTTTTTAATTCGGTATTTAATTTCAAAACAGTTATGGCAGCTTGTACAAGCCTGTTTTGAATAAGTTTTTCACTCCCTGATAAATATAGTAAGTTGACGTTTGCTTTTAAATTTTCTCTCAGTGTAAATTTCAGCATATCATCTACAACAGGAGATATAACAGCAATTTCACAAGGAAGCACCTTGTTTTTTAAAAGGTTAATTACTTTATCCAATGCTGCATCAGCCATATTTGAACGTTTTGAATAAGAGTCATACTCAAACATATTTAAGATATTATTTTCATCATAACAGGAATTTTTATAAAGATTTAAAGCATCAACCGAACTCGAATCCTCAAGTTTTATAATCTGAGAATTTTTAAATATACTCTTTAGCTTTTCGAAATTATTTTTATCAGCACTTAAATAACCGCACCTGCTTGAACCTAAAGGATCTACTGCAATATAAACATCTTTTAGCTGTTTTGATAAATACTCAATAAAATCGATACAAATAGGAGTGCATTCATCAGCATCATCAACAAGTAAATACTTAATATTTTTAAAATAATCAGTATTTTTATATATAAAATTGAACATTAGACACTGACGTAAATAGTCAAAATCTCTTAATTCAAGCGTTTTTTTCAAGAACTTCTTAATTACGAGACTCGCATCCTCAGAAAATCCTTCCTTTAAAATTTCTGCCCTTTTATTTATGTCACTTTGAGTAAGGTTATTCTGAACTATCAGAGAATATCTTCTGAAAATTTGATGTAATAATGACATTCTCGAATTATATCCTCTGAATTTAACTTCATTTAGGATATCTTTTAATATAAACTGAGAAACCTCTAAACCGGCCAAATTAGGTAAAATAACAGGATTATCAAAAATATTTCTATCTTCTAAAAAAGCCCAATTATCCGAAACTGCGTTATAAACAAGAGAGTAGAACGAATAGACCTGCAATTTTTCAATACAAGATACTTCAATTTTCTTAAAAACTTCATCTATAAAAGAATTTTTTAAAGTAGAATTTTGTACTATAACCAAAATTTCAGAAGTCTTAACACCATTGTTTATAAGCTCAGAATATTTTTCAATCAAAAATTCTGTTTTATTTGAGGTTATGCTGCCGTCAATTAACAAATTCAATACTCCTTATAACGTATTTTATCATAAAATTTCGCCAAAACTACATTATTGAAATGATTGTCTAATATTCAAAAATGCACTATCATTTGAATATCGAAAATAAAAAAGTGTCATACAAACAATCAATCAACGGAGGGAAAAAGATCATGGCAACAAAAAAATCAAACTTAACTTTAGAAGAACAAATCGGATTTTCAGCAGGAGAAATCTACAACTACCTACACACTAACGGTACAACTTCTTTTGCTAAAATGAAAAAAGAATTAGATCTAAAAGGCAACTTTGCAGATTTAGGTTTAGGCTGGTTAGCTAGAGAAAACAAAGTTGAAATTTCTCAAAAAGGACCTGCTGTTAAAGTAAGCTTAAAATAAGATTATAGTTGAATATAACTTATAATTGGTAAAAAGATATTACAAAAATGTAATATCTTTTTTTATTTTAGCACTTTTTCAAAAAATTTAACCTTTATTAAAATATAGGGGAAATTAAGAAAAAGGAAAAATATGGGACTACTTCCTAAAATTATTAAAACCGCAGGAAGATTAATTACTGCAGATTCTGTAAAAGCTGCCAGCAATCCGATAAAAACAGAAGCTAAGGCATTATTATCATTCACTCCAAACGGGAAAGAAGTTTTCAAAATCGGAGATACAGGTGTGGTTCAATACAGGATAAAACCTGATATTACAATGCCAATAAGACCTGAAACAATGCATATGGATAGACCGTTTATACCAATAGACGGAAAACAGTTACAGGCCAAAAATCCTGTTCAATTAGGCGAGCTGGGGAACATATCTGTGCGATTGGCAAACAGATATAAAGCTGTTGAAGAATCTGCACGAAAAGAATTATCAGAAGTTTTTAACGGATTTGAAGTTTCTGTACGAACAAAAGGAGCAAATTCCGTATTCTCAAAATTAGAAAGAATGATTCCGAAATTAAATAAAACTATAAAAACAGATGAAGATGCAAGACAGATAATTCAGGATGCAATAGGGGGCAGAATTCAGTTAAAAGACTTAACAACAAAAGATATAATTGAAACTTTAAATACAATTAAAATCGAAGGCAAACCTCTGACACAATCAGAAAAAACACTTGTCCAAAGATTGTTTAACAATGAAAAACTGACTGATATTGAATTAGAAGCGGCAAAAAAACTGGCCAAACCTATAAAAATAGCTCTGGCAGAAAAACAATCCGATCCTGTCGTAAGAAAATTTCTACTATCAAATATGAAATATGCTTTGGATAACAATATGACTACATTGGAAAAATTAGAAAAAGCAGGAATTCGAAAAGATATTCTTGAAGAATTAAAAGCCAATCCAAAGATAAAACCGCTTAGAATGACAGAAATCAACAATTATAAAGGGAAAGACGGAGTTGCATATTTTTCTGACAGACAAATTCGCGAATTTGAAAAAATGCAATTAGCCACAGGTCAAAAATTTGATATAATTACCTGCTCTGAAGATATTGATTTTTCAAAATACGGTATTAATGAATTACCGCAAACTGCACAAGATGCGATAAAAAAATCAGGTTACACGACAGCTCAAATAAATGCAGTTCTAAGTGACGGCTCTTTGGCCGAAATTCAAATAAGAGGTTCCGGACAGTTTGCAGAATATGAACATATTGCATACGATGCAACTCTTGAGAAAAATACTCTTGGCGAAATTTTTGACGATTTTAAAACTGCAATCCAAAAATCTCCCAAAAAAGATATGCCTGACTATGATAAATACAAAAGCGACTGCTATGATTATTACAGGGATTTAGAGCTAGGAATAAAAAGAACAAAACCTCAGCTTCCGGAAAAATTTGATAAAATTCTATCAGAAGAAAATATGAAAAGACTCCATGATTTAAATGAAGCCGACCAGGCAAAAAAAATGGAAACATTTGTACCGCACATAGAATATGAAAACTCAAGTATAGATTATACAATGTAGACATAATAGAGGTAAATATGATAAGATTTAATCAAGTAAGCATTTTAAAACGTACAACTAACAAAATTAATAAAAAGTATATGGATAACATTCAAGACTTAGAATCATTGTTGCATAAAATAAAATCTCGTGCAGAATTTGAAATTTCTGACACGCATTATTACAGACCGATAAATGAAGGGCTATATTCAAAGAATAAAAAGTTACCGTATAAAGGTGCAGCATTGACTATTTCTCAAGATGAAACAAATAAAGCCCAACATATGATAGAAATATCCCTTCTTCATCCTGCTATGGCAACAGAAATCAAAAGACCGCTTGCTATGGGAAACAGAAAAGAAATTCTTGAATATTTAAACAACAATAACACCCTAAATAATATTAAAAAAGATATATCTGAAATGTCCCAAAAACTTTCAGCATTATAAATAATATAATTAAGAAATAATTAAAAAATCAAAAAAATCTCCTATTTTATATTATCATTAGAATAGGAGATTTTATTATTATGAAGTACAAAGATTACTATGAAATTCTGGGTGTAAAACGAGAAGCAACAGAAGCTGAAATCAAATCAGCCTACAGAAAACTTGCACGCAAATACCATCCGGATGTTAATAAAACCAAGGAAGCAGAAGAAAAATTCAAAGAAATAAATGAAGCATACGAAGTCTTAGGCGACAAACAAAAACGTCAAAGATATGACAGTTTAGGTTCTGGCTGGCAAGGAGGAGCAGATTATACACCGCCTCCTGGATTTGAACATTTTAACTTTGGCGGAGGCCAAGGCGGCACATATCAATTCAACTTTAACGGACAAGATATGGGCGGATTTTCTGACTTTTTCAGTTCTTTGTTCGGTGATATGATGGGTGCCGGAGCATCAGGCAGAACCTCACGCAGCGGATTTTCAGGATTTGATTTTGGGGATTTTGGAGATATAGGTCAACAAGCCTATACTAGACAAGCTTATACAAACCCAAAAGCCTCAAGAACTTCATCCACAAGCAGAAAAACAGAAGATTTAGATGTTACAAAAACATTAAATGTTACAGCTAAAGACTTATTCTCAGACACCCCAATTACAGTTAAATTCAATGATATGAGAAAATGTACACAGTGTCCTGGAGGCGGAGGATATTGCAGCGCCTGCGGAGGAACAGGAATTATAAACGAAAATAAATCCATAAAAGTAAAACTTCCGAAAGAAATCAAAGAAGGTCAAAAAGTAAGGCTAAAAGGAGAAGGAAAGACTGATGCCTACGGTCAAAAAGGAGATTTATACTTAATTATAACTCCTAAAGATCCGGAATACGAAATAAAAGGCTCAGATTTAACAAAAGAGGTTGAAATAACTCCACCAGAAGCTGTCTTAGGTTGCAAAAAAGATATAGAAACTCTGCATGGAACTATAGGTATAAAAATTCCGCCTATGACCTCAAGCGGGAAAACGCTAAGGCTGAAAAATCTGGGACTACCTAAAAAATCAGGAGGCTACGGAAACCTTAACGCAAAAATAAAAATAGTACTTCCTGCAAAATTAACCCAAAAACAAATTGATTTATATAAACAATTATTATAATTACCAAACTCCGAAATTACCGATAAATTGAAATTTCAATTTATCGGTTTTATTATGACATACAAAAATTAACCTAACTCTTTTAAATCAATTTTATACCCAAGAATATCAAATATTAAAACAGCTTCATTAAATTTTACTCTGTTATTTTGCAGCTTTGCACGAAGATTAAATCTTGTATATTGTTTGCCTGACAATTCAGACATCCTTCTTTCAAGTTCTGCAATTGTAATTTTGTTTCTATATAATAACAGCCGAACTACCTCATTTAAGTCTGTTTTATAATCTATATCTATTTTTATCCCCATATAAATATTTTAGATTACTTTTATAATTCTTGACACTAAGTAGATTATATGAAGGGGCAATATGAAAATATCACAACAAGCATTCACTCTTGCCGAAGTTCTTATAACTCTTGGTATTATAGGAATTGTTGCGGCTATGACTATCCCCAATCTTATGACAAGATACTATGAAAAAAGAACTGTAAACCAATTAAAAGAAACACAATCTATAATTGCGCAGGCAATAAGAATGAGTGAAGATGAATACGGTGATGCCTCAAGCTGGACAACAGAATACTGGTCCGCAAAAGGAGCAGAAGATATTGCAGAAAAATTAAAATATTCCCTTAAAATTGCAACAGATTGCGGAGTATCTGACTCCAACAATTACTGTATCAAAAAAACATATTTACGAAAAAACGGACAAAAGCACGATATAAACTATGCAACAGATAACAGATATTATAAAATAGTACTGCTTAACGGAACGGCTGTCTGGTGGAAAGCAACAGATCAAAACGAAAGACTAAGCGGCACATATATAGAATTCTTTGTTGACACAAACGGGGTAACTCCGCCAAACACCTGGGGAAAGATCTATTTGTTTTTTCTTATGAAAACGGGGGTATAAGACCTTTTGGCGCCCCTGACTCACATTACCCATATAAGACTCACTACATACCGCAAGATTCAACAGGATACGGATGTGCATATTGGGTTTTAACAACTCAAAATATGAGTTACTTGCATTAAATTATTACTCTGCTTAAATAATGTAAAGTATCTAAATATATTATTGACAAACCCCATATTTAGGTGAAAAAATAGAATATATTTTGGTGGGGGATATTATGGTAAAAGAGACTTATTTGCATGACAAACATGTTGCACTCGGAGCTAAAATGGTTGATTTTGCTGGATGGCACATGCCTGTACAGTACTCATCAATTATAGAAGAACATAAAACAGTAAGAGAAGCTGTCGGATTATTTGATGTGTCGCATATGGGAGAAGTATTTGTTTCCGGAAAAGATGCAACCGCATTTTTAAATAAAATAGTTCCGCAAGATATAGAAAAACTGGCCTATGAAAAAGCTGTTTACTGCCAATTACCAAATAAAAACGGCGGTTTAATAGACGATTTAATTATTTATAAATTAGGCATCAATCATTACCTTGTAATCTGTAATGCCTCAAGACTTGATGAAGACTTAAACTGGATGGTAAGAAACAAAAGAGGAATGGATGTAAAAATTGACAACCTTTCACATAACTATTCACTTTTAGCAATACAAGGGCCAAAAGCAATCGATCTTGTCAGGGAAATGGGTTATAATCTTGAACATCAGGTATCCTTTACAATAAAACCGGCCATTATAGAAGGGATAAAACTTCTTATTTCTAGAACCGGATACACCGGAGAAGACGGATTTGAACTGCTTGTAGAAAACGAATATTCTGAATTTTTATGGGATAAAATACTGGAGCAGGGACAAGAATTCGGCATAAAACCGATTGGACTTGGCGCCAGGGATACATTAAGGCTTGAAGCTGCTTTACATTTATACGGAAACGATCTGGATGAGAATACAACACCTGTGGAAGCAGGTCTATCATGGTCTATACCAAAAGATAAAAAAGCAGATTACAACGGTAAAGAAATTATAATGGAGCAGCTACAAATCGGAACGGAAAAGAAACTCATAGGACTTGAAATGCTTGACCGTAACATTGCACGACATGGTTATGAAATCTATTTTAACGGAGAAAAAGCCGGTGTAATCACAAGCGGTGGGGTTTCACCATCTACCGGTAAAAATATTGCACTTGCATATGTTAATAACACAAAAGATATTTGCATAGGTTCTACTATTCAGGTTATGATAAGAGAAAAATTACACGACGCAAAAGTTGTAAAACGCCCGTTTATAGAAAAACGAAATAAAGTCAAATAAAATATAAATAAGGTATGAAAAGGAGAATATAATGAGTTTTACTGATGATATTTTATGTACAAAATCCCATGAATACTTATTACAACAGGGAGATACTTATACTATAGGTCTTACTGATTATGCAATTGAACAGTTAGGAGATATCGTTTTCCTAGAACTTCCATCAGTCGATGATGAATTTTCCAAAGGAGACACCTTTGCTAATATTGAATCAGTTAAGGCTGCATCTGAAATTTATATGCCAATCAGTGGCAAAGTTACTGAAATAAATGAAAAACTGATAGATTCGCCAGAAATGCTAAATGAAGACTGCTACGAAAATGGCTGGCTTATAAAAGTTAAACATACAGCAGGCGAAGATGAACTTGCTGATTTATTGTCATACTCAGATTACAAAGAAGAATTGGAATAATATGAAAAATTTTTTAGTACACAACGAAAATACAATAAAAGAAATGTGCGAAAGCATAGGAATAAAACAAGCAGAAGATTTGTTTAAACAAATTCCTCAAGATGTAAGATCCAGCGGATTAGATTTACCTGAAGGTTTGAGTGAACTAGAAACTCAGCGGATTATAAAAAACCTGGCAAAAGAAAACAAAACAGACTATATCAGTTTTCTTGGAGGAGGTATTTATAACAAATTCATACCGGCTTGTATTTCTCAAGTAGCCAACCGTTTTGAATTTAATACAGCATACACTCCCTATCAGCCTGAAATATCCCAGGGAACACTCCAGGTTATGTATGAATTTCAAACAATGATTTGTAACCTGACAGGCATGGATATTGCAAACGCTACAGTGTATGATGGCGGAACAGCTTGTGCAGAAGCAATATTAATGGCTTGCAGAATAACTAAAAAATACAAAGCTTGTGTACTAAATTCAATAAACCCTGAATATAAAAAAGTTATAACAACATATACTAATGCCCAATCAATTCAAGTTGACTGGGTTGATGAAATTCCAAATGAAACAAAAGATTATGCCTGCACACTGGTGCAAACCCCGAATTATTTCGGAGAAATTATTCAACCACAAAAAGGTGAATGTTTATCCGTAATCTGCTGCGATCCGTCAACTCTGGCATATCTAAAAACACCAGGTGAATTTGATGCGGATATAGCTGTCGGAGATATTCAAACTCTTGGGATACCAATGAACTTTGGCGGCCCGACTGCAGGCTATATGGCTTGTAAAGAAAAATATATGCGACAACTTCCTGGAAGACTTGCAGGTAGAACAGTTGATAAAGGTGGAAATCAAGCTTTTTGTCTTACAATACAAACAAGAGAACAGCACATAAAAAGAGAAAAGGCTACAAGTAATATTTGCTCTAACCAGGCTCTTATTGCACTGTGTTCTACTTTATATTTATCAGTTCTTGGCGAAAAAGGCTTTAAACAAGCCGGCTATTTATCAACTAAAAATGCTCACCTTTTAGCTGATAAATTAAAAGAAAAAGGTATAAAAATTCTTAATAAAAACTTTTTCAATGAATTTACAATAGAAGTTAATGATGCAGATGAATTTCTTACAAAACTAAGAAATAATAACATCTTAGGCGGAATAAAAATTAATAAAAACAAAATCCTTGTTGCCGCAACAGAAATGAATACAGAAGAAGAAATTGAACAGTATATTACTACAATATAAGGAAAAAAAATGAAACAACGCATTCTAATATTCACGCTTTTTATATGTACCATTTCCGTATCAATGCCTGCAAATGCTGCAAACAAAGTAGGAGGTTATTGCTGTCAGGATGTATCAGGCTGGAAATGCATGGGGGAAGGAATAACCCCAGCTGACTATTGCGAACAATTCAACAGATCAAATAAAGAAACCGGATATGTAGAACTCAAAGTAAGAGAAAAACGATATCAGGAATGTGTAATTTCATTACAAAATTTGATTGAAAACGGACAGTGTATTTCGACTGCAGATCCTAGAGAAGTTGCAGATTATTTTTCAGGCAGAAAAAAACTGAAGGACAATCCTCCGTCCAAAAATATAGAAAGGAAAAACTAGATATGAAAAATCTCAGAGTTAAAAGAACAGGAAAAAATGATTTCCGACGAATAAAATAAACCTTACCCTTCACTTTTCTGTTTTTTAGGGTATAATTTAACTACGAGAGTTTAATATTTTTGAAAGGTTATTTTTATGAACAAAAGTCAATCAATGGGTATGTATGTAATATTAGCTATTGTTGTGCTTGTCTTTATTTCAACAATATTTATGACAGGTCCTTCAACCAGCACTACGGAAATTTCTTATACTAATTTCTTACAGAAATTAGCTAATAAAGAATTTTCAAAAATTGAAAAATATGATGAAATGATTATCGCAATTCCAAAAGATCAACCTGCCCTACAGCAGACTCCTTCAAAAGAAAACAAAAATACAGTTTCACCATTTTTGACACCTGAAAATAAAAATATGCAAGCTCCCCTGTATCAGTATAAAGTTCAAATATCCGCAAATGATCCTGATTTAATGGACAAATTAAACGCATCAGGGGCTGATATTACAGTAAAAAAAGCACCTGAAACCAATCAGCTGGCAGGAAATATCGGGACATTTATAATAGTACTGTTTGCGGTTATATCTCTCGGATTGATGATAAAAGCAATACAAGCAGGCGGCTCTCAGGCAATGTCTTTTGGAAAAAGTAAAGCAAAAATGCTTTTAGATTCAAAAGTTAAAACAACGTTCAATGATGTTGCTGGTATTGATGAAGAAAAAAAGGAATTAGAAGAAATTGTTGATTTCTTAAAAAACGGTGAAAAATATATGAAATTAGGGGCTAAAATTCCAAAAGGAGTACTTCTTGTAGGCCCTCCGGGAACAGGTAAAACATTAATGGCTAAAGCTGTTGCAGGAGAAGCCAGTGTTCCGTTTTTCTCAATTTCAGGATCTGACTTTGTTGAAATGTTTGTCGGTGTCGGTGCTAGCCGAGTAAGAGATTTATTTGAACAGGCTAAAAAACATCAGCCTTGCATCATCTTTATTGATGAAATCGATGCAGTTGGTCGTCAGCGTGGAGCAGGACTTGGCGGCGGACATGATGAAAGAGAACAAACTCTTAACCAACTGTTAGTTGAAATGGATGGTTTTGATGTTAATACAAATATCATTGTAATCGCAGCAACTAATAGACCTGATATTCTTGATAATGCATTGTTAAGACCCGGAAGATTTGACAGACAAATTTATATCAATGCTCCTGATGTTAAAGGCAGAGAACAAATTTTAGAAGTTCATGCAAGAAATAAAAAGTTGGATAAAGATGTTGATTTAAAAGTACTTGCAAAAAGAACTCCAGGATTTACCGGTGCAGATTTACAAAACCTGTTGAATGAATCAGCCTTATTAGCCGCTCGTAATGGTGAAGACAAAATTACAATGGCAGATATTGATTGTTCAATAGATAGAGTTATCGCCGGGGTGGAAAAACGAAGCAAAGTATTAACTGATGCAGATAAGGAATTAACTTCATACCATGAAGTAGGTCACGCTCTTATTGATAAACTATTACCTGATGCTAACGAACTTCATAAAGTTTCTATTATTCCAAGAGGAATGGCACTTGGGGTAACCTGGACAAGACCTAAAGATGAAAGCGTTCATGTAAGCAAAGCAAAATTACTGGCAAAAATTGCGGTTTCTCTTGGAGGCAGGGCTGCAGAAGAAATCGTCTACGGAAAAGACAACGTAAGCACCGGAGCATCTCAAGATCTCATAAACGTTACGGATATCGCCAGAAAAATGGTAACAGCCTGGGGTATGTCAGAAAAACTCGGTCCGATGGCATATGGGAAAAATCAGGAAAATGTTTTTATGGGCAGAGATTTTGGACACCAAAGAGATTATTCAGATCAAGTTGCTTTTGAAATCGATGAAGAAATCAAACGAATTGTTGAAGAAAGATATGAACTGGCAAAACGTTTACTGACAGAAAATAGGGATATGCTTGAAGAAATATCAAAAGAACTTCTTGATAAAGAAACAATCGATGATAAAGAATTTGAACAAATTATGGACAGAGTAAAAAGTGGAAGACAAGCTTAAGATAACTAAAAACTCAAAACTTTTTGCATTACAAATAAATATTTATAATCCGAAGGAAAATTTTGAAATATCAAAACAATATTTCAAATCCGAAAATCCTTCGGATTTAATCAATATTGCTCAAAAAACCGATTGTGACATATTAGCATTGAAATTTAATATACCTTCAAAATCTGAAATTAATAATGCTGTAGATTTATTACAAAAGCAGCTTCCAAAGATAACAAAACCACTCATGATTTGCGGAACAGGAGACGATGAAATAGATAAAGAACTTCTTCCTGCTCTTATAAATAGACTTGATAGAAAAAATTGCATAATATCATATGCAAACGAAAAAACCTATAAATCAATTATACCCTCGATTATAAAAAAAGAACATTATATCGTCTTAAAAAGCCCGATTGATATAAATCTAGCAAAAGAATTAAATATTTTATCATCCGAGATAGGACTGCCTATTGATAAAATGATAATAAATGCAGACATTGGAGGGCTAGGTTACGGATATGAATATGGCTTTAGCATCATGGAAAAAATAAATATCGAAGGTAATTCAGGTGATAAATATTTAAATATGCCTATTATATCTGATGCATCAACAGAAGCACTAAAAACAAAAGAAGCAAAATCAAACGATTTTTCAAAAAGCTGGGGGGAACTTTCTAAAAGGGCAAGGATGATAGAAATCAGCGCCTGCGCAGGTGTTATATCTGCAGGTGCCAATATAGTCATAATGAATAATCCTGAAAATATTTCCATAATGAAAGGATTGGTGTAGCCATGGAAATGACAGGCTTACAAATATTTAAATATTTACCGGGAGCAAAAAAAGAACCCCAAGCAAACTGCAAAGAATGCGGCTGTCCAACCTGCATGGCTTTTGCCTTGAAATTGGCAAAACAAAATATTGAATTATCAAAATGCCCATATGCAACAGCTGAGTTGAATGAAAAATACCTTCACAGTATAAAACATCCGCAAAAAACCATAGAAATAAAAGGTTTAAAAATAGGCGGAGAAAATGTCCTGTACAGACATGAAAAAACATTTATAAACAGAACTATACTTGCAGTCTTAGTTGATTGTGACAAATTGGATTATCAAAATATACTAAACAGAATAAACGAATTTGAAATTAAAGGTGTAAATGAGATATTTCACGTTGACTTAGTAATTTTACAAAATTATCAAAAAAATAAATCAATAATCTGTAATGTTCCAACTATAACCCTTGAAGAATTTGAAACTTATGATTTAATAAAAATATTTAATAAAGATTTTCACAAAACAAAAGAACAGTTAATTACAACTCGTAAAAAAGCTATCTTAGAAAAAGATGACAATTATTCTAATCCGGTATGCGTTTTTATGGGAGAGAAACTGGATTTATACAACACATGTGCACAAGCAAGCTACTATATATGTAAATATGCAAATATGCTTGTCTTTGAACAATTTGATGAAGCTATGTTCTCAACATTAATCACATTAAGACAAAATATCTATACAGATCCGCAAAAGCCTCTCCAAGTTGAATCAAACTTATATGAATTTAATAATCCTGACAAAAATTCTATAGTCTTTTTAACTACAAATTTTGCATTAACATTTTTTGCGGTTGCAAACGAGTTAGAAAGCCTTAATATTCCATCATATCTTATTGTTATACCGGCAGAAGGGATGAGTGTGTTAACAGCCTGGTCAGCAGAAAAATTCACAGCACAAATTGTTGCAAATACCCTAAAAAAACTGGATATAAAAAATCGAATTAATACGAGAACAATAATTATTCCTGGGCTACTTGCACATATGACAGAAGAATTAAACGAAGCATCACCTGACTTTAACTTTATAGTAGGAACTCATGAAGCTTCTGCAATCAAAGACTTCGTAAAAAAATTACAGTTATAAAAGTTCATGAATGATTAAAACTACTGTTTCGCCAGGTTTTAATGTCATAGAAACTTTCCCCCTTTTTACATCAGGCATTTCAGTAATTTTGATAGGTAAAACATTTTGCCTTTTAGGGTTAAACTTCGGAATTTTAACAGTTACTTTAGCGGGTTCTTCAAAATTTAAATTTCCTATTGTAATAACTTTCTTTATATTATTTTGAAAAGAATATGCAAAAACTTTTTGATTATTAGTTTTTAATGGTGTAAAAGTACCATCATTTAATACCGTCAAAATACTCTTTTTTACATTATTACCCAACAGAAAATTATTCTTGATCTCTATATTGTCACCACCTGGTTTCCTTGAAAAATTAAAAATATCAATCTTACCGCGATGAGTAAAATACATATCATCATCTGTTAAAGTTTCTTCAGCGAGTTTATTTCCATTAAGATAGTAATAATCATCTCCTGTTTGAAATCCGTCTACAAAATAGGAATTCACCGGCAAAGTTGCATTCATCCAAATTATCATATCACTCAAATTAGGACCTTTTAACAATATCGGACTAACCTCATCATGAGTGGTAAAACTTCCAATGACACTTTTTTTATCTTTAAATTTTTTTGTATTATTTAAAGTTGTAGAAATTTGTTTATACAAATCTTTTGCGTTTTTCCAGTCTTTGATATTAAAAAATGATCCATAATAACCATCAAATCCGGCTTCTAATAACTTATCATATGGTGTAAACACTGCATATGGGGAAATCGGATCATGCCAAGACTCAGAAGATTCTGCAAGCCATAAAAATTCCGGATCCTTTTCTCTTGAATATTCTATCAATTCTTTCCAGAAAGCAGCTGTTTTGGAATGAGCAACATCAGCCCTTATGCCATCAACCCCCAAACTCATCATATATTTCACAAAATCCTTATATAGGCTGAAAACATTAGAATCAATCTTTTCTTCAGTACCTACAGATAATAAACGTACATCAGTCCAATCTGAAGGAACAACAGGTTCTCCGGCAGGGTTGCTTACAAAAAGATCCGGCCTTTGTAAATACAAATCATATGAAGCACAAGCCGGAACATCTACAATTACCCTGATATTTCTTTTATGGGCCTCTTTTATAAATAACTTAGCCTGCTCTTCCAAGGTTAATTTAGACTCTTTATCATATAAATCTTCGCTTATAGAATCAAATGCGGCCGTAGAATAAACACTACCCGCAGTTCCCAACGCTTTTAATTTACCTGACGGAGTTATAGGAAGAACATGTAGAGTGTTTACACCAAGATTTTTTAATTCATCAAGCCTTTCAATCGCATTAATAAATGTTCCCTTTTTCTCGCCCATTTTTTCTTGAATAAAACCATCACCATTGACGTCATTAGAATTAAAAGATCTTATATTAATTTCCATTATGACAGCATCATTATTCAAAAATTTTGAACGCAAATCATTATGCCATGTTTCTTCTATAGAATAGGCTGATAAACACGAAAAAGCTAATAGTCCAACAGATAATGACAATATTCTGCCCAAAATTTTCATAATCACCCCTATTTTATAACTATTCAACAGGAATTAATAACTCTTGATCAATATTTATTCTATCAAGAGATTCCAAATTATTTACTTTCTTAATTAACTCCGCCTTTTCTGGAGAATAAGATCCAAAATAGTGTTTGATAATGCTTTCTCCAGTATCACCAGATTTAACAATATATTTTTTCATTTTTGACTTATCTATATTTTGCACATCAGCAATCGCAGCTTCTGTACTTTGTGAATTCTCAGATTGAACAGAAACGTTAGTACCAGTTTGAGATACCTCATCCTCAGTAGGCACAGAAACTTTCGCTTCTACAACTTCCTGAGCTGATTCAGCTTGCTGTTCAAGAGTCATTGACTTTTTAACTGGTACTGCAGAATTGAAAGTCAATTTCCCAGATTTAGAATAATAATATCCGGTACCAAAAGTTAAAACTAACGAAACAACTACACCTATTAAAAAACCTAATAAAATATATGCGGTTGGAGAATTTGTATTAAATTGGGTAGTCTTAAAATTTTGCCATAATAAATCGATCTCTTGAGCCTTACTATTTCCTGTTTCTGAAGAACTTTTTTCATAATCAACAGGTCTGATATATTCTCCCATATCATTTTCTGCATCTTGTTGCTTCACAAGATTTTCAATAACTTCCATACTTTCTCTTGATAACGTAGATCTTCTTATTGTCGAACTTTTCATAACTACCTCACTACCCTGTCTTTATGATAAAAATAGTAGCACGATAATAGCCAATATTCAAGCCTTTGTAACAAGATAATAGCAAAAAATATCCGGTAGTAACATACAATGATATAACTACCGGATAATATATAATTCTTCAAATAAAACTATTTAACAAGTTCTTTGAATTTTTTACCAGCTGAAAAAGCAGGAACTGTTTTTGCAGCAATTTTCAATGTAGCACCTGTTTGAGGGTTTCTACCTGTTCTTGCAGCTCTTTTGCGAGCTTCGAAAGTACCGAAACCAACTAAAGTTACTTTTTTACCTTTAGAAACAGTTTTTTGAATAGTTTCTAAAGTAGCAGACAAAATGTCAGCAGTAGCTTTTTGAGAAACTTTTGCTTTTTTAGATACTTCTTTTACCAATTCTTCTTTGTTCATTACGAACCTCCTTCTTCCTTTTACTACGGAGAGAATAACCATTTCCCGCAGTTTGTGTAATCGACAAACTTATTATAACATTTTTTTTAAGACTGTCAAGGGTTTTTGGATATTAAATTCCATGAAATATAACAATAGTGTATATCTTGATGTATATCATGCTTAAAACCCAACAATAGCAAGACTATGAATCTTGATTTAATTTAGCAAATTTCACATTCTGATAAAAATACTGCAAAATTTGATAAGCATTATACCCTTGTTTTGCCAAATTATTAGCACCATGCTGCGACATGCCTACACCATGCCCTTTTTTACCTACTTCATCATCAAAAGAAGGAACAGAACGTAGGTATGGAGCAGAACCACCCCAAATAGAAGTATTAGTCATGCCGCCGGCAGAGGCAAAATAATAGGCTGAAATAATTTTCATATCATAAGTTAAAACCAGCCCATGAGTTTCCTCGACAGCTTTATTAGTAATATTTGTTTCAGAAGAAGCTCCGCCATAAGCTTGATCTTCTGTGTTATCTTTTAGATCATAGCCATATTTTGCCTGTTTCCCAAGATTAGCTAGAGCAAAACTTCTAGCTGCAATCGCTTGAGCTTTTAAAGCCTCATACTCCCAGCTTGGAGGCATTTCAGATGGAACAACACCTTTTATATAACTTTCTAAATCGATATCATTGATAACAGTTAATTTCCCATTATCATTTTTAACCATCAATTTTCCACGATACCATTTGCCTTTTGTACTAACATAGCCTTCTGTATCAGGTCTTAATACAATACTCCCTGTACCCAGTCCATAATAATGACCACCGCTGTATATAGCAATTTCATTTTTATATGGAACAAGAGTATAACCCTTCATTGCAGTTGCGGTACAAACCGTTTTGTTTGTATTAACATCAATCATTCGTCCGTCAACATTTGTACCTATACCTGCCTGATCGACCTGTGTTAATAACCCGATTTTTATAGCATAACTCGGATTAGATATAATCAAATTGATAATTAAAACTGATAAAAAAACTACAATCTTCTTCATAACTTTCATTCTACCACTTTATACAAGAATGTAATAAACCAAAAGTATGATTTTATCACTGCTGATATATTCTCGTATAATTCCAATAACTTCTAAATACTTTTATTACATAATTTTTTGTTTCAAAATAAGGAATCTGCTCTACAAATTCATCCGTATCATTATAATTTAATGTTGATTTCCATCTTGTTACAGAACCTATACCGCCGTTATAAGCCGCAATAGCTGAAACGTCTTTATTCCCAAGCATCTTCCTTATGGTTGAATAATACAAATTTCCAAGTCTTATATTTAATTCTGGATTGAACAAGTAACTTGTATTAAAATCAATACCATTTTTAGCACCAATTTCATGTGCGGTCGAAGGCATTAACTGCATAAGCCCTATAGCACCTACACCGCTTTGAGCTTCTGGATTAAAATAACTTTCTTCTCTGATTATCGCCATCATCAAAGCATCATTATTCTTATATTGATTTGCATAATTTTTAACCTGTCTATAATAATTTTGCGGATATACAAGACGCCATCGCAAATCTGATTTAATTGGTTTTACTTGCGCTTTAGCCATTGCATCTCTTGCGATAATCACAGAAGATGAATAATTACCGCGTTCATACTCAACCCAACTTTTTATAAATTCATCCTTTGTATACTTCAAAATCATATCATAATCCTTTACCTCCAGTAGGTTATATAAAATTTCATTCGGATTCGGATATTTATACGGATAAACCACCGGTTTATAATCAAGAGATGCGGCTATAGTCGATTGAGGGACACCTTTCAAAAGCCAAAATGCACGATATGCATAATAGCTATCAGGATACTTGTTTACGATATTTTGATAGTATGAAACTGCCGCTGCAGTATTATAATATTTTTGTTCAATCTTTCCTGCCCAAAACAGAACCTTAGGATAATCTTCAGAATCTGGATACTTTTCAATAAAATCTTTTGCCAAAATCCTTGCTGTTGCAAAGTTCTTATTATTTATTTCCGCAAATATAACCTGCAATAAAGAATTTGAAGCATATTCGCCATTCGGGTAATTCATATATAAATCTTTATAGCAAGCAGCCTTAGCATTTTGAGGAGAATTTATACATTTTAAATTCCAAATATAATCCTTATTAGGCCCTTTTGCTAACGAAAATAATTTTGAAGAATATTTGTATTTATCCTTGTCTTCAAACAATAAAATATAATCATCAACAGCCATTTTATAATCATCTCTGATTACACTATCTGCATATTTTGCCACACCCTGCTCTGTCAAAGTTTTTACCTTCAGATAGTCATGTTTTGAATATGCTGTAGCAGCCTGAATAGCCCAACTGTTTTTTAATTGTGTTTTAGGAAAAATTTCTAAAGCTTCATTATACATCTGAGCAAAATAATAGGCCCGAGCAATAAGTGTCGCGTCCACAGATTTTATATTTGGATTAAACTTTTTCCAAGTATTAGCCGCATTAACAGCTAAGCGACCATCAGGATATTTAGTTAAATATTCCCTAAAGGATTTTTCAACAGTTGCAATCTTTGACCTGGAAAAAATCCTATTAGAATATCTTATTTTAGATGCAATAATTTTAGATTTATAGTATTCCGAAGCAATTTTATAATCTTCATCTGTACTCGATTTAGCTACAGACTTAAAATATCTCAACGCAAGATTAGGATTAGAATCTATTACTAACTGACCGGCAAGATATTTAGCTTCAAGACTTAATTTATCTGACGGATAATTATTAAATAATTGCTGATAACGCCTTAATTCAGACTTTTCATCACCCAAAGCTCTTGCACAAAGAGCCTGCCTGTATATTGCGACGGGTTTCAGTTTTGACAAATAACTTATCTTCGAAAATAAATAATATGAATTTGAGTAATTACCATTTTCGTAATCTTTTAAAGCTTGTTTATAAATATTAATCGTTTTTGATTGAGGTTGATATAATTTCGCAAATATAAAACCTGAAAACAAAAATATAACTAATACAAATATTTTTATAAAAATACTCTCTTTATTTTTGAACACATACATAACAGATATAGTCTATCAAATTTTATACGAAAGTAAAAATTTTTATTAATTATTTACATAGTACTTTCATATAACAATTTATATCTTATAATTAAATAAATACGAGGTAAATTATGACAAACTGGGAAAAAGGGTTAATTGCAATCGCTATTAATATTTTACTTTTAATTATATTATTCAAAGTAATAAACTTTTTTGATAAAAAAATAAGCAATAAAATAAGAAATGAAGAATCTGATTCACCGCTTTTAAGATTTATGCCGATAATAACCAAACTATTAAAAGCCGTACTTATATTTATTGCGTGCACAGGCTTTTTGCAGAGCCAGGGATATTCAATTTCATCAATACTTGCAGGTTTTGGTATCGGAGGTATTGCTGTTGGTATGGCGGCCAAGGATGCTCTTGCAAATATTTTCGGAAGCTTTGAAATTCTGACTGACCATGTTTATAAAGTTGGAGATTATGTTAAAGTAGATGGAATTGAAGGTTATGTCGAAGATATTAATATGAGATCTACAAAAATTCGTGATTTAGATAATTTTCTTATAAGTATCCCTAATAACCTTGCTGCAAACGCTGTCATTACAAACGTTTCCAACGCTAAAAAAAGATTTATAAATGTATCTTTTGGAGTTACTTATGGTACTTCGAACGAAAAAATTAAACAGGCCCAAGAAATATTAAAAGAAATTGCAATCGCACATAAAGAGATACATAACGAATTTACTGTCGCAATCCACGATCTTGGTGACAGCAGTATAAATATAAGATTTAGAGGATATGTAAAATCGGGCTCTTATGATAAATTTTTAAAAGTACGGGGTGAATTTTTAGGACAAGTTATTGAAAAATACAGACAGGCTGATATTGATTTTGCTTTCCCTACAAGCTCTGTATATTTAGAAAACGGGAATACAAAAATTGAAAATTAAAATAATAGCTCTTGGAAAAATAAAAGAAAAATTTCTAAAAGATGGTATTGATGAATTTTTAAAACGTCTTACACCTTATTCTTCTGTGCAGATACTGGAATTAAACCCTATTGAAATAAAAGATGAAAACCTTACTAATAAAATTTTACTTGAAGAGGGTGAAAAAATACTATCTAATATAAAACCTCAAGATTACGTTATAACAATGGAAATCAACGGTAAACAATATTCAAGTGAAGAATTTTCTAAAAAAATAGAACAGCTTACAAATGAAGGAATAGGAGAAGTAGTTTTTGTAATAGGTTCATCCTGCGGAATAGGGAAAAATGTGTCAAACCGGGCAAATCTAAAAATGAGCTTATCAAAAATGACATTTCTGCACCAATTTGCAAGATTGATTCTGGTTGAACAAATTTATCGAGCTTTCAAAATAATGAAGGGCGAAACTTACCATAAATAATAAAAAACACATAGCAAAAAATATATTTATAAGATTTATAAAACGTTAAAGGAGTTTAAATGCAAATATCAAAGATTAATCAAAGCTATATTCAAAATAATCATAAGTACAGTATTCCTAATAAATTTCAATACAAAAATCAAAATATTACAAAAAATAATAATACAGTAATCCTCAACCAACTAAATAACTTATCTGCATTAAATGCAATTTCTTTTAAAGGAAAACATTATGAATTAGGATTATCTTCAGACGAATTAAAACAGAGAAGCAATTCAAACAAAATCGCTACAATAACACTATTAACACCCGACTCTGAAGAATACATAAATCTAAAACCCGGAGATAAACAGGCGCTAAAACACCTTGTAAAAGCTGCATATTATATCGGAGAAGCAGAATTGCAGCTGGATGATGAAAACAATATACCTTTCCGAAATTATCTAAATAAAGAAATTCTCAAAGGCAATCCGGATGCAAAAGCTGCGATGCGACTTTTTAATGGTCAAAAAGGAATTTTTTCAAAAGACAATAAAATGGAAGAAATATCTCTTGCCAAAGGATTGCAGCAATCTCCGGGCAGAGGGGTATATCCTCGAGATTTATCTACTGAAGAATTTCATAATATACTATTCAAAATGCTTGAAGAAGGGAAAATCGAAGAAATAAAAAAAATTCTCAGCCAAAGAACGGTTGTTATTCGAAACGGAAATGAATTAAAAGGCATAGATTATGCTGACAGATTTAAAAAAGAATTCACAAAAGCTGCAGATGAATTAATAAAAGCATCTTTAACCTCAACAAATGAAGATTTTAATGACTATTTAGTATTACAGGCTGCGGCACTAAAAACAGCAGATCCAATGCTTGATGCTTATGCCGATAAAAAATGGGCAACATTACAGGACACTCCGCTTGAATTTACTATTACCAGAGAAAATTACGAAGATAAAATGACTCAAACAATTTTTAAAAATAAAAAATTAATAAATGCATTAAACGAACACAGAATCACCCCTGTTTCAAAAGATTTTTTAGGTGGGAGAGTAGGAATTATAAATAAACAGGGCACAGAATATTTGCTAAAATCAAAAGAATATCTTCCGGAATTGGCAAAACTTATGCCATACAATAATGAATACGAACAAATTATAACAAATAATAATAAACAAACAATGGTTGATGTTGACCTTGTAGATGTAGCAGGTGCAGTAGGAGAATATCGTGGCAAAATTACAATTGCAGAAAATCTTCCAAACCCGGATAAACTGTCTTTTTCAATTGGCGGCGGCAGACGTAATGTTTACCACAGACAAATGAGAGAAAATAAAGCTCTTATATTGGAAAACTACAAAAAATTACTTACCCCTGAACAAAGTAAATATATTACAAAAGAGGCCAGCCACCATTTTACAGTAGGTCATGAAAATGCACATACACTCGGCCCCCATAAAAATGAAGCAAAATTAGGAGAATACCGAAACATTCTTGAAGAAAATAAAGCTGATGTTGCGGCAATATCATTTATTGATAAACTGACAGAACTTGGAATGTATACAGACGAAGAAAGAAAAGGAATTCTGACTACTTTTGTAATGCAGAATTTTTTATCAGCCAAGCCTGATATGTCTGTCGCCCATAGGGTAAGACAAGTTATGCAGTGTAAATACCTGAAAGATAACGGAGTTTATGAAATCCTAAATAACGGAAAAATATATATACATACATATAAAGTTATTCCAACCTGCAAAAAAATGCTAAAAGAAATTATCAAAATTCAGCTAGACGGAGATTACAAAGCAGCTAAAGATTATGTAGAAAAAAACTTCATCTGGACAGATGATATGCAATATGTATCAGATATCCTGCAAAAGTCCTCCGAAAAACTAAACGGAGAAGTTAAAACACCATTAGCTGACTATCTAAAAACTAAACAATAAACTTGGCAGCGATCTGCTACTCGTTTAAACTTTATTGTATATTTACCCCTAAAGTGATATAATGCTTTTATAATTACAGATATAAAAGGAGCTTTATAATGAAAACATTTGAATTCAATCTTTCTATGGAAGAACTTGAAAAAAGAACTAATAAAGATTACTTAATAACAAAAAAATTCTTAAAAGCCGATGCGCCTGAATACTTATCTTTAGAAGACGGCGATAAAAAGGCACTTAAACATTTGTGTAAAGCTGCAGACATTTTAGAAAGAATAAATATGCAGATAGACTGCAAACATAATCTTGAAGTTAAAGAATTTTTAGAAGAAGAAGTTAAAAAAGGAAATGAACAGGCAAGATTAACAAAAATTTTATTTGATGCACAAAAAGGTGTAAATGCTATTGATACTATGTCAAATCATATAAGATTAATCAAAGGTATAGAAGAAAAACCTGGAAAAGGTGTATACCCTGAAGACTTATCCAAAGAAGAATTTCATTCAATCCTTACCAAAATGTTAAAAGAAGGAAAAATCGATAAAGTCAAAAATATCCTGACTCAACGTTCAATAGTAGAACGTGACGGAGATGAACTAAAAGGAATCGATTATATTGATTATTTTAAAGAAGATTTTACCCAAATGGCAGACGAACTCGATAAAGCTTCTGAAGTTTCAACAAATTCTGACTTTAACGAATTTTTACAACTTCAGGCAAAAGCATTAAGAACAGCTGATCCGATGCTTGATGCTTATGCGGATAAAAAATGGGCAACCTTGCAGGATACCCCGCTTGAATTTACTATTACCAGAGAAAATTATGAAGATGAAATGACAGGAACTATTGTTGAAAATGAAGAATTATCAGCAATACTTAAAGAACATGGAATTTCACCTATTCCTAAAGACTTTTTAGGCGGCAGAGTAGGTATTATAAACAAAAAAGGTACAGATGCTTTGATGGCAATAAAGCAGTATTTACCAACACTTGCTGATAATATGCCATATAAAGATGAGTATGAACAAACAATTTCATCAGATGAAGATGCAAAACAAACAATGGTTGATGTTGATATGGTAATGGCCTCAGGCGATGTAGGAGAATACAGGGGGGGTATAACATTAGCTGAAAATCTTCCGAATTCCGATAAATTATCACTTACAATAGGCGGCGGAAGACGTAATGTTTACCATAGACAAATAAGATTTATCAGTGATATGAAAAAGTTACAGGAAAGACTTGATGCAATATTAGATCCTGAACAGCACAAATATTATCTTGACGAGGCTGATCACTGGTTTACAATCGGTCATGAAAATGCACACTCTTTAGGACCAAAAGAAAGCAGCGAAAAACTCGGCAAATACAGAAATATTATAGAAGAAAACAAAGCAGATATGGGAGCTTTAGCATTTGTTGACCTGTTGACAGAGCTTGGTATGTACACCCAAGAACAGAGACTTCAAATTATAGTTACAACAATGGCGGATAATTTTCTAAAATCAAAGCCTACCCTCTCTCAAGCTCATAGAGTTCGTACAGTAATGCAAAATAAATACTTCGCAGAAAGAGGCGGATATTCCATTACCCAGGAAGGCAAAATCCATGTAAATATAGATAAAGTTGTTCCGATTGCAAAAGAAATGCTGGCTGAAATTATACGTATTCAAATTGACGGAGATTTTAACAAGGCTGAAGAATATGTAAATAACAACTTTGTTTGGACAGATAATATGGAACTTATTGCCCAAAAGCTTCAAAAAGTTTCAAAAGCTCTTAACGGAACTCTTGAAACTGAACTTGCAGACAAATTGCTTGCAGAATAATATAAATACTACTTCAAATAATTTTTAACAAAATTTTGAGCCCAGCCTATCAAATCCGGGTATTTTTCTAAATGCAGCCCTTTGGCAATCCATTCTGCAATATTTTCAGACTCCAAACCGATATGCTTGTATGATTTATAAATATACGAATACATGCCGGTTCTGTCTGCGCCTTGTTTACAATGTATATGAAGTTTACCATTTTTAGATGATATTTCATCTGCCAAAGAAAGAAAATCAAAAACATTTTTTTCTTGCGGATACTTGGAAACAGATGGTATATTATGATACTTCATCCCCAAAGACTTTACTAATTCAGCTTCATCAAAATCAAGATCAGGAACAGTCATTGTTCTAAAATTAACAATATCTGTTACCCCGTTATTTTTAAGCCATAGAAAATCATCCTTTTTTGGCTGGGCAGAACGTGATACATAGTTATCTATTTTTGCATAATTATCCGGAACTCCGGTAAAACATATATTTTGAACTTTCATAAATGAATAATATCACGTAAAAAATTTTGCACTGAGATTTAAGTTTTCAAAGTTACAAAATGTAACCTATGTTTTTAAATAAGGCAATTTCTCTTATAAAAAATACTTTATAAAACTAAGGGGATAAATAAAGGGGAAAACTAATATGCCTGGAATTAACACAAAGGTTTCAGCATGGACATTTCAACAATGCGACGGTACAAACTTTTCAACTGCAGGGATCGATGCAGGGGTAAATATAGGGAAAGGAAGCTTGGGTGGCTATGCTGGTGTTGGTACATCATTTACGGACGGTTCAACAGGGGCCGTTATTGATGTAAAAGGTTCAATGCCTTACGGAAATTCGGCTTTTTCTGGAGGATTTCGGGTAAGACACAACCTAAATCCTAATTCAAAATCTGTACAGTTTAGAGTTCAGCCATGTACAGTCACACTGCCGATAAGCAACAAAACAAGTATTTATACAACACCTTATGTTGCAACAAAAGTAACTTACGGGAAAAACGGTGCCTCCACAACAGTTGGAAACTTTACAGGGATTTCGACCAAAATAGGCAAAGCAAACGTATTTGTTGAAGGACAAATCTATGATGTAAGTAAAATTGATCCATCAACAACAAGTGTAAACATTGGTGTATCTATTCCTTTATAGAAAGAGTTAATAATGAATATAAGTTCACATCTAAGCCAAAAAGTAATAAAATATTTGCGTGAATTAAATATCAAACCTGAAGATATCCATGGAATAAATCCCGTAGCTATAGATCATAACACAGGAAAAACTGTTGAATTACCGAGATTTTGTTCTGTTGAAATGCTACAGGCAAGGGCAATGAACAAAATAGCTGTTCATCAATCCAAAAATCCGATTGTACGAGAATATTCCAAAGCATCAGCAGAAGATTTAAAAAGATTAACCTCTGAAACTATTGGAGATTCCTTTGCTCGTGCAGAATGGACAAACCCCAAAGACGGGAAAATCTATAACATATTAAAAGAAGGAGAAACAGAAGACGGGAAAATTTTGGTAAAAATTCTTGATAGAGAAGGAGGGTTCATCAAAAATGCAAAACTTACCCCGAAAACAATTTTAATACCTGATAACTATAGTGAAATTCTTCCTTTTTACAGAATAACACATGGAGATCTTGTATTAACATATGCCAGACGAAATAATCCGTTTGCAAAGTATGTAAGATTATCAGTTACCAATAGGGAATTAGAAACACATGAAGATCTTGCAAAAATAGTTCAATATTTGGAGGAACAAGGAACTGCAGATTATATATCATGCTCATACGGCCTGAAAGTAGATGCAAAAAAGAAATTCAAAATACCAACAGATTTAAAGAAACTATTACAGTCGGAAAGTACTATTTACGATAAACTAATATCCGGTAATCGCAGAATTATATTTGCTGCAAACAATGCAAGTTACAGAGAATATAATAATTCATCTGAATTAGCAAACTTTTACCTTTGTGCAAATGATAAAGTTGAAGGAGTAGGTTCGTTATGCGAAAAAAGGGGTAAAGTAGCCCCATTTTCAATATCAAGAAATTCCGAACTTACACAACATTATGAGCTTGGAGAATTTACCCCTAAACTTACAAAATTCGGGATTAATATAACAGGACTGCCAGGAACTGATATTCCATTATTAAACACTCGTTTTGAAAAATACCTTAAAAATCCTTTATTAGGCAAACCAGTTGACAGAATTCAAAATATTATAAAAGACTTAAATAACAGAATAAAATATTTAGAACAAGAAAAATATGCTCTGTTTAAATCAAAAGAATCTTTTAAAAGTCTTTTACAAAAAAGAAGTATTTTAGAAGAAAAAATATCAATTTATGCAAAAAGGAAAAGAAAAATCTTATCCGCAGCAGGAGAACTTGTAAATATTAGAGGTGAATATAATATACCGATAGAAACACTAAGCGGCACAAGCTTTTCAACACCGATTAGAACAGCAAAACTTGCATTGAATGACATGATGGAAGGGATTATTTAATAATCAATACCCTTGAATTCTTTTTGATAAGCCCAGGCAGAATGATTATGAATACTCTCCATTGCCTCGCAATCAACCTCAAAAGATTTAATAACAGAATTACTGCGAAGTTTCACCACAACCTCTCTTAATACATCTTCTACAAATCTTGGATTATCCCAGGCATGTTCTGTCACAAATTTTTCATCTTGACGTTTTAGAAGCGGATAAACAGGACAAGACGCGCAAGCTTCAATCAATTCAATCAAATCTTCAAGCCAAACATGTTCATTATCATCATAAGAAACCTTCACTGAAATTATGGCACGTTGATTGTGTGCGCCGTTATCAGAAATTTCTTTTGAGCAAGGACACAGAGTAGTTACCGGAACCTTTACCCCCAGTATAAATTTGTAACTATCCTTATCAATAATTCCTTCAAACGAGCAATCATAGCACATTGGAGCTGAAAAGCCTGTTATCGGAGCTTTTTTATCAACAAAATATTTAAAATCAAACTCTAATTCACCGCTTTGAGCATGTAACCTTTTTATAATCTTTTCTAAACAGCCTTTAATATCAACACCTAAAAGGTTTTTCGTACGCCACTCGTTAAGGACCTCAACAAATCTACTCATATGAGTTCCTTTATAATCCCTAGGCAATGAAACGCAAGCCCTAGCTTTAGCATAAACTACTTTGTCAGATTTATTTTTTCGCTGAATTATAAGCGGTAATTCTATATGTTTTATTCCTACTTTTTGAATATCAACATTTCTTGTATCCTGAGTATTTTGCACATCTTTCATTATATTATAATTCCACCAATTAATTACTAGATATTTCCTTTTTTGCCTTTTTCCACAAAGCATCAAATTCTTCAAACGAATATTCATTTAAAGGTTTTACTGCTAATTCTTCCATCTTTCTGAATCGCTTTTCAAACTTTTTATTTGCTTTTAATAAAGCTTGCTCAGCATCAATTTTATTCCATCTTGCAAGATTGACCGTAGCAAATAAAATATCTCCGAACTCTTCTTCCATATGGGCTCTATCACCATCTTGTTCAGCCTGCTTAAATTCTTCAAATTCAGAATATATACAATCATACAAAGATTCTTCATCTGGCCATTCAAAACCCGTTTTTACAGCCTTTTTAGATATTTTCTGAGCAGAAATCAAAGCGGCCTGACTTCTTGAAATTCCATCCATAGCAGATTTTCTGTGTTTTTTTTCTTCAGCCTTTAATTTATCCCAAGCATCAACAACACCATCAGGAGTATCTATTTTTGCATTTCCAAAAACATGCGGATGACGATGAATTAATTTATCTTTTAATTCTTTTGCAACATCCTCAATATCAAATTCGCCTTCCTCTTTTGCAATTTGGGAGTGAAGTAAAACCTGTAATAAAACATCGCCAAGTTCCTCTCGCAAATGCGGCATATCATTATCATCAATCGCATCTACAGCTTCATAAGCTTCTTCAATCATATTCGGGCGAAGAGAAGAATGAGTCTGCTCCCTATCCCAGGGACACCCGCCAGGAGCCCTCAATCTGCGTATAACCTCTATTAATTCTTCCAGATTTTTATAATTCATATTAGTATTTTAACACAAATCATTCAAAAGGTGGATTTAAAATCTACACACTATGATAGACTAGGTACGTGGATAATCCAGAAAGAGGTTTAATATATGTCAGCAATCGAAAAAATTAATCAATTAAGCCATCGTATATTTAATACGAGCGTAACAGAACAAAACGTTGCAAGAACAAGTAACCCTTTTGCAGCATCAAATTTTCAAAAAAATATCTTAACAGAAGATGTTTTTGAATCAAGTAACAAAAATGACAAAAAAGATGTAAGCTTTACCGGTAATTTAACTGCAAGCTCAAAAAGAATCTATTCAACATTTGTAGGATCACTTACAGATTTCGGTAACAAATTCTATGAAGGTATCGAAGCTATCAAAGAATTTGGTATGAAAATGAAAGACGGCATTGTACATGCTTGGAACAAAATCAACGAAATAGGAAATAAAGAGGTTTCACTTGACGGAGCAAAAGAAGTTTTAACAAGAGATATCACTTCATTCTTCGTAAACAGCCGAGACAGAGAAATTTCAAAAATGGCAAAAATGGATCCTCATACAGAGATCAAACCTATGTTTACAGAAAGTTTAGCTGCTCTTGAAGCAGACATGGCGGCAGCTGCATAAGGAGGACTAAATGGATAATAATATCAAAAATAACAAAAATTTTAACAAAGTAAGTAATATTATTGAATCACTTACTATTAATCCAAATCCTGAATCTGTAGCAGTATTGGAAGAAATCGGCACTAATTCTTCAATAGATGAAGTTAGAGAATTAACCTCAAGAGCCTTGGTTAAAAGAAATGAACCTAATTCATTACATGTAGTTATTGCTAACAGAGGCAAAGGTATTAATGATATGTCAACAGTCGTTGCAATGAGTACTATCAATGAATTGTTATCTTTAGAAAACAAAGAAGAGGCAATGAAAGTCCTTGATAATACTATTTCTTCAGAAGGTTTTGATGAAGAAGTTAAAGAAAACGCACGTTCTGTAAAAGCTTTAATGGCTCTAAGCTAATATATATTAATTATTATAAATAAATACTATACAAGGTTCCGACTGTAATAATCGGAACCTTTGTCGATTACATGTATATCCAGCTAATCAAGCTTTGCTATTTTTAATCCAAAAATTTCTTCAAGCCGTAATCTATTTAAAACATCTGCTATAAGAACACCTGGATCTAAAGAGGAAATATTTCCATAATCAGGCATACATCCTAAAATATTTATACCAGATAATTCCTTGATAATCTGTGGGAAATATTTTATTTCCAAAATATTAGAATTATCATCATATTGATTAATAACAACACCCTGCAAATGAACACCGTTAGATTTTATATACGAAAGAGCCATAAGTACATCATCGATTGAAGAAGAATTCGGATTAACTACCAATATGAGCGGAATATTTAACATTCGAACAATATCAATTTCCGACACATTTTGAGTTACTGGAGTTGATATACTATTTATTCCCTCAACTAAACTACAATCAAGATTACTCGCAAAAATATTATAATTTGAATAAATTTCATTTATATCTATTTTTATATTATCCTCATAAGCCCCGACAAACGGAGAATCCGGCTTTGATAAAGAATATAAACATTTAACCGAAATATTAGGATCGCACATATTTAATAATGCTAAATCGGAAAAATTTTTATTGTCATTAGCGGTTAACTCTGCTCCAGTAATTATAGGTTTATAAACTCCTGTCGAATATGACAAACTTTGCATTGTCGCAGCCAATCCTGCAGCGACAAGAGTTTTGCCCGATTGTTTTTCTAGACCTGAAATAAATACCTGTAACATAGCCACATATTATCACGAGCTATTGTTTATTGCAAAATAAACTTCTTTCAATCGTTTCTTTGTAATATGCGTATATAATTGAGTTGTTGAAACATCACTATGTCCTAGAAGTTCCTGAACAACTCTTAAATCCGCACCATTTTCCAATAAATGAGTAGCAAAACTGTGTCTTAGTGTATGCGGAGAAATATGCTTATGAATTTTTTCTCCCTGCTTTTTGATAAAATTATATACATCCTGCCTTGAAATTTGTTTTCCATCAGATTTTATAAACAAAATTTTTGTATCAGGAATGTGATGTTGCAATATAAGAATATCTCTGTATTTTAAATATTTTTTCAAAGCAGATTTTGCTTTTTCTCCAAACGGAACAATCCGTTCTTTTGACCCCTTACCATAACACTGGATATATTTTGAATTAACATCAATATTATTAAGCTTTAAATTTACAAGCTCAGATACTCTAAGTCCACAGCCATACAACAATTCCACAATTAAACTTTCTTCCGTACTTAAATCAGAATTAAGTATAGAATTCAACTCTTCAACAGTCATAACTTTTGGCAATCTCTTTGGAAGTTTAGGCAATTCCAAAGTCTGAGCAGGATTACTTGTACCATATTCATTTGCACAGAACCATTTAAAAAAACCACGTAATGATGCTATTTTTCTTGTTACACTAGAAGGAGCGTAGTGTCTTTCTCTAAGATCTAAAATGAAAGAATTTAAATCATTTCTTTTTATATTTTTTATCTGCGAAACACCTTTTTGCACACAAAAATCGACAAAAGAAGTTAGATCTCGCCTGTATGCCTCTGACGTATTTACTGAAAGACCTTTTTCTATCTCAAGATATTCTAAATATTCTGATATATATTGTATATCATCCATAATACAACTCTTTCCAGCTTAATCTATTGGATTTGCCGCTAATTTAAACAAGAAGTCATCTCTTGCGCTACATTTTATCCCTACAGGAATAAAATTATCTTTAAAACGTTCAACAGCATACCTATCTGTCATACCCGAAATGTAGTCCGTAACAACTCTTATTATACGTTCAGGCGGACAAACGGGCTTTAACATGTTTACATATAAATAAAATAATTCTTTAATAACCCTTTTTGCTTTAGATTCTTCTAATTTTGCCATAGACTCATCATCATAAACATGTTCAAACATCCAGGCTCTGAGTTTAGTTGTATACCCCCAAGCTTCATCACTCATTGAAATTTCTGGTTTTCCTATCGAATTATTCACAATCTCAGAAATCATTTTATTTAATCTTTTACTTTGATTAGAAGAAAAATATTGAATGCAATCCTTAGGAAGGTCACTTTCAGATATAACTCCAGCTCTTATTGAATCTTCAATATCATGATTTATATAAGCAATTTTATCCGCTAATTGAACAACTTTTCCCTCCGGCGTAGTCGGTTCAAAACCCCACGAATGAGTCCTTATACCGTCAATTGTTTCTTGACATAAGTTTAAATTTTCTAAAACTTCAACGACCCTTACACTTTGTAAATTATGATGAAACCCTCCTTCTACAAGTTCATTCAATACACCTTCACCACAATGTCCAAAAGGAGTATGACCTAAATCATGCCCTAATGATATAGCCTCAACCAAATCTTCATTAAGATCTAATGCCCTTGCTATTGTTCTTCCAATTTGAGAAACCTCAAGGGTATGAGTCAAACGAGTTCTAAAATGATCATCAAAAGGAGATAAAAATACTTGCGTCTTATGCTTCAAACGTCTAAAAGCCTTTGAATGAAGAATTCTATCCCTGTCACGCTGAAATTCTGTTCTTAAATCGGAAGGCTCCTCATAAACTTTTCTTCCTTTTGTATTAACAGATTTAGTAGCAAATTCACTTAAATATTCCAGTTCTCTTTTCTCAATCTTTTCTTTTACGGTTAATGTAGACATAATTCTCCCCTCTGTTGTGATTTTAACAGAAATTCAGAATAAAACTATACAGTTTTTGGAGGATTTTGAGTAACAAATCCAGCAGGAGAGAAAGACTTTATCTCCTGCTGAACATTTATATTGGCTTGTGATTTTTGATTTTCTCTATATTTCTTTAACAAATGATCTGCCCAAACTCCTATCTTATTAACTACTAACGAAGAAACTGTACCTATAATCAAAGATTTTGTACCTGCATATAATTTAGCATTACAATACAGAGAAATTCCGATACCGGCTAAGGCTGGAATACCATATTTTAAGGAAATAGATAATCTTTGATCTTTATCATCAGATTTGCCTAATTGATAACCCAATACTCCTAAAGAACCCAAAATTGTCAAAATATCAGTCGGAGCAGAACCCAACACTAAATCCCTAAGCTTACTTACAAATTCTTCTGTTTCAATTCTTATTGACTTATCCAAAGATTTAATTGTAGATTTATAAGCCTTTTCAATATTTCTATATTCATCAGCAGGCAAAATTCGTTTATATATATCTAAAATATCTTCTACCTGACCTTGTTTAAAATATAAAAACTTATCCTTTAAATCAGCAAGATTCACCAATAAATCATTAGCAACTGTACTATCCATAGTCTTATCAGGAATAGATTTCCAGATTTTATCAGATAAGGAATCTATATCTTTAAGAATTTTGCCTCTTAACTCTAAATCGTTAGGATTCTTTGCATACCTTTTTATATTAGCCCTGATATTACGAAGCCTGCTTATTTTATCTACATCTTTATAACTGATTAACTCTGTCATCTTCATAATCGCTTCTTCAGAATCTTTTGCCATATCCAACAATGAATATGAAAGTTCTTGTCTGTTTGCATGAACAATCTTTTGAATTGCCGTTTTTTCTTTTACAACTGCAGATTCAGCTAAAAATGTTCTCCACAAATCCTTTGACCAAAAAACTTTCCAATTAGCAAAAATTGACTTCAAACCTTCTACTGATTTCTTGAATTTATAATATCTCACCTGTAAAGGTTTTTCACTAAAATACTTATCATAATTTTCAGAAAGCTGTTTATTCATTTCATTTACCTGAGATAACCATTGAGCTTTAGTTTTCCTAATTCCATTTATCTCAACTATTTCATAAGAATTACCCCTCATAACAGATTCTGAAGCTTCACCTGCTAAAGCTGAAGTTGTCTTCATTCTGGCAAGAGTATTTTTATAACAATTTACTACTGATTGTCGACCTATTTTCTCAAACATTCTTGTAATAGCATCATGAATAGGTCCTGTATACTTCCCAGTAAATTTATTAAACATTAATTCCTTAAATGCCAAATCTTTTATAGTTGCAAAATTATTTACTGCTTCAAAATTTTTAAGAAAATAATCTAATCCCTTTACCAAATATATATAAATTCTATTTAACGGAGAGATTTCTCCAGAATTTTCTAATTTTGAAGACTGAGCTTTTCTATCAAAGAAGTCTCTTAATCTTTGAAAATTCTTAGATAAGCCCTTTGTCCCACCTTTTAACAAGAAAAATAAACCTGCGGCAGTTAAAACGGTAACACTTGCAATAGAAATACCTATAAGCCTTGTATTATTTGTTTGTCTTGCTTCATCTGGTGTAATAATCTTTAATTTTATATCATTATTTTCGGAATCATTCTTTTTTTCACTATCAAGTGTAACCGTATCAGGTGCAGAATTTTGAACAGTAAGCCAATATCCATTTGGATTTTTCTTAAAGGTAACATTTCCAAATGAATTAACCTTATTAGATTCAATTTTTGGAATTGAATTTGTCATAAAATCACTAGCCTACATATATATAAAAGACAAAAGAAAAATAAAATTGCGCAGTAAACAAAAATCAGTTAAAGTTATGTTACGAAAATAATTCAACATCTATAACTTTTGCAACCTCTAATGCAGAATTTTTATCTGAAAGCATGTTTTTGACTTTTCCTAATTCATTAATATTTTCTTCTCGTTTGGCTTGGTTAAATAATAAATCTTCTATTTCAAAAGTTATATTAGAAGGATTAGCATCATTCATAAGCAATTCAGGTACAATATACTTCCCAGCAATGATATTAGGCAATGAAACTCTTTCAATACATCTGACCAGCAGATATATCCAATAAAATAATTTTGGTCCTTTATATGCTATCACCATAGGAACTTTATACAAGCACGCTTCTAATGCAACAGTTCCCGATGCCAAAATCAAAGCATCCGATACACTTAACAATGCCTGATTTTCACCTTTTATAACCTTGACATCAAAATCACCTAAATATTTTTTGTAAACTTCATCAGATAAATTAGGAGCTTGTGAAAAACAAAACTGTACATCAGGGTGCCTATGCCTTAATTTTTCAACTGAAGACTTGAAAACACTCATTAATTCTTTTAGTTCAAAAACTCTAGACCCAGGAAATACTGATATTAACTTTTTATTTAAATCCAACCCATGTTTTTCAAAAAACTCATGTTTACTTGCGGCTGCAGGTAACTGAGAAACCAAAGGATGCCCACAATAATGAACATCAATTCCATATTGAGCATACAAAGATTTTTCAAACGGGAAAATACATAAAACTTTATCAACATACTTTTTAATAAGCTTTATTCGGTATTTACGACTTGCCCAAACTTGTGGAGGGATATAATAAAAAATTTTCATACCTGCAGCTTTTAAAAATTTTGCAACAGATAAATTAAATGCACCATAGTCAATTAGCAAAACCAGATCCGGTTTATAAACATCTTTTAAATATTCAACTACCTCTTTTCCCAATTTATAGTGATCGATCAGTATTTTAGGAGAAATTCCTACAGCTGACATCTTATCCTGATTCGCAAATAATTTAACACCGGCATTAAACATATTCATTCCGCCGATACCCTCAAATTCCAAATCACAATCCAACGCTTTTAATTGTTTTACAACATTAGCTGCATGGATATCTCCGGAATATTCTCCTGTAATAATAAACAATTTCTTCATCTACACCGCCATAATAACAATATTATGTTCATCCGCATACTTTATAACTTTTTCCTGATCAACAATAATAGTTTCATTAGCTTCCACTGCAATCAAATTTGCGTGATAATGATGCATAGTTCTAAGAGTTTTCATCCCTATTGCCGGAATATCAAAACGTTTATCCTGCTTAGGCTTAGAAACTTTCACGACAACAGCACCGTCTTTTGCAAGTTTAGCACCTCTTTTTATACAAACATCAGTACCTTCAATAGCCTCAACTGCCATAATCATTCTATCTTTAATTATAACAGATTGCCCTACATCAAGTTTACCCATTTCTTTAGCCAGCCAAAATCCATAATTTACATCTTCCATTTGGGATTCTGTAGGTTTGTGCCGACCTAATACTCCAGCAGGAATCATTAAATTTTTTATAAAAATAGTCTGATCCAAAACCTCTACACCGATTTTTTGCAATTCTTGAACAATCATAAGCATAACCTGATCATCATTTAGTCTTGAAGCCTCTTTAATCAAATCTACTGCTTTTTTATCAAATTTATGCAACTGTAAAAGAACTTTCTTATGTACTTTGCCTAAAAAAGTTAATTGCTTAATCTGCTCATCCTTTAAAATAGCTTCAATCTTATTAACTTCACCTGGATGACAAGGATAAACTTTAGAACAATATTTTTTCAAATCCCTAACATTATCTTTAGCCAGCGAAATACAAACAACATCTAAACCGTTTTCTTTTGCATACTGCGCCATTCGAACCGGTAAAATTCCATCACCTGCTATTAATCCTTGTTTTTTCTCTAAAATTATTGACACAATTATTTTCCTCTTTTTCAGTTATTTTAATAAATATATTTTTTCAACTTCTTCTTTTGGTAATATTTTAGCACCACCAAGCATTTTTGTAAAAAGTAAAGTTTTTGCATAAGCTTCTGCTAATTCAAGTTTTAAATATGTCTGCTTAATATCAGCGCCAGCTGCTATCACACCATGGTTAGCCATAAGTATCATATCATAATTATTAAAAAACTTTGAAGTTTTTTCAACCAGTTCTACAGAACCAGGTATTGCATATGTCGCCAATGGAATTTTATCAAAACAATATACAATTTCAGGCAATACAGGCTCTGATAACTCACAACCAGCAGCAGCAAAAGCTGTTAAATATGGACTATGAAAATGCAATACCGAATTTATATCTTGTCTTTGCTTATAATATTCTATATGCAAAAACTTCTCACTTGAAGGCTTTTTATCTCCATCAATCAGCTTGCCGTCAAAATCAATAACAACTAAATCTGACATATCTAAATATCCGCTTGCGGAACCGGAAGAAGTAATAACAATCTTATCTCCACTACGAACTGACATATTTCCTGATATTCCAGGAGTTAATCCATTTCTACCAGCTATACGTCCGAACTCTATTAAATTTTCTTTTATTTTATCTAACATTTACTGTATCGTTTCCTTATTAGGATCTTCTATCTCAATTATCTGAGCATGGTCAAGAATTTTAGGTTTTACTTTTGCCTTTGGTCTTTTAAATAACAAACCCTGTTCAGCATCCTCTTCAGCTTCCTGTGGCTGCTGTTTTGCAGGAGCAAATGCAATCTGTCTTTCTTCCTGTTTATCCTTCTGACCTAATCTCTCAGGATTTTTTATTTCCATTCTGCCATATGTAATTGAAGTACCCTTTGTATCGAACGCAACGTCAAATCCAAAATATGTTGTTTGTCTTACAAAGTCATAACCCAAACGAACCTTTAAGTCATCCGGTCCAATAGCAACAACAAATCTGTTTTCTTGGAACATTTTACCATTTGGAGAATCATCACTTAAATTAATATTTCCAGACCACCCTACTGACAGATATTTTGTCAATCTGAAGATTTCAGAAATATATAAACAAGAGTGCCCATAGCGGTACATATCATATCTTGGAATAGGAGATTCATCAGAATATCCTGATTGGAAATAACCTATATCTTGCATCCAATTTTTATATTGAACATGAGCTCTTGGACCTATTCTTGCAATAAATTGAGTATCACCGGTACCATATACTGCAGCAGATCCTTGCATTGCAATCCCAAAATTGAAGTAAAAATGATTTTCAGGATTTTCGTAAGAATACAAACTTTGTTTAATTTCCGCCATATATCTTAGCCTAGAGGTAGAAATTTGATTTGACCGAATCTTTTCTCCATAATAGTTACGATCATTATCTTCCATAAACCCAAAACCTATCCGGTGACGAAATGTCAAAGTTTTTCCTTCCATTAGGAAATCATTTTTTCGATAACCCTTATCATAGTATATTTCTGCCATATATTTCGGCATTCTGGAACCTAAAAACCACTCATCCATATATGAATTAGCTGCATATTGCAAGAATAAATTATCATCTAATCTTTGAATACCTTTTAAGAAAAATATATCTGCCGCAGAACCATAACCCAATTCGGTAGAGTTATAAGTATTTCTATACTTTAAAGCTCCACCAAATCCAAAATCACCATGCTGGTAATTCAAAAATGGAATAACCTTCATAACAGAACCGCCAGGACCGCCAAATACAAATCCGGGACCGATAAACATACCTAATTTTCTTCTTGAACCTAATTCAGGATAATTAGCTTCAAAATAATCTCTGTCTTTATTTGTATAAGCAGTCAAACTTGGCCAAGTAAACCAATATTTACCCTTTCTTCTAACTTCAATATTTTTCATTGTGAAAACATCATGATTTTTTCTGCCTTCAACATAGATTTTTTCAACATTAAAATGAAGCTTATTACCAGTAGGGTCTCCAAAAAACAATGCTTTAGCATCATCATCAACTATCATGCTGCTAAATCTTGGTCCTATCATCCTTGATGATAATCTGTAAATTTGTGATTCGTCAGAATGGAAATTACCATCTGTTAATACCAGCAATGAATTTTTTTGAACAGCATGCTTTGCATCCATTATCATAGTATTTGTTTTTGAATGAATATTATCCATCATCATAGATTCTTCATTCATATCAACTTCCATATAATCAGCTTTTGTTGGCATACCATTTTTTATAACATATACATTTCCAATACCCTTTAGAATATTGGAATCCTCATTATATGTCATCTTATCTGCAATAACTTTTGTATCTTGAGGTGGAATATATAAAACAGGACGCCCTGTTGCCACTATATCGCCGGTTTCCTCATCGAAATTTACATATTCGCTATCCAACTGCAATTCTTTTTCCGTAACCTGCTCATTAACACCGCCTTCTAACGAAATAGTATTAGGATCAGGGACAAAAGAACTTGTTTCATTTTGTATCGAATCAGCTATTGAACCCTCCTCCGGAATAAAAGAGGTTGTATCTGCACCAGCTTCAGGATTTTCTGAATTTTTATCCCAAAATTTCATCTTATTCCATATATCTGACATCTTCAACGGAGCTGAAGATTTTTTATTAGAAGCATATTGTACGGACCGACCCATAAGTTTATTTGTAGCTCTGATTCTCATTTGTTTAAAAAACGGCATATTATCAGGGTCGATTTCGGAATACTCTCTGGTATAGGCATCAAAACCGTAATCATCAAAATTAGAAATAGAACTAGGATTAGCCCCAACCCCAGTTGTCTTTGACGGAGTAACATCTCTTACATCAGGCATATGCATTGGAGATTTAAAAAAGGTTTCACTTCCATCCAAATCCGCAGGAGTAACTGCCGGCATATACTGTTCATCAATAGCATAAGCAGAACTTGTAAAACATAATATAAAAAATATTGTATATATAAATTTCTTCAAAATATTTTCCTTTATATTAAATGTAATTTAACGGATTTGTAGGTTTACCATTTACACGAACTTCAAAGTGACAATGAGGCCCTGTACTATAACCTGTAGAACCTTCTCTACCCACTGTTTGACCTTTTTTTACATACTGCCCGTTGCTGACATTTATCGCTGACATGTGACCATATAATGTTGTAATAGGTTTTCCATTGATAACCCCATGGTCTAAAATTACGACTTTACCATATCCACCGTACCAGCCTGAATATATAACCTTACCGTCATTAGAAGCTTTAATGGCTCCACCATTAGGTCCGGCTATATCAATTCCTGAGTGGAATATTCTGCTTTTAAATATAGGATGAACTCTCCAGCCGAACGGCGACGTAATTCTTCCTGATATAGGATATATAAACCCGGTTGAAGAAACTTTAACCTGAGAAGATCCTGATGAAGCATTCTTTCGTGTTAATTGCTCAATCATACTCTGAATACTTGCAGACTGTCTGGCCAACTCTCTCTCAGAACGTTCATAATAACTTTTATCTTTTTGCAAACGTTCTATCATTGACTTGTTTTCAGCAATAGATCCTTGAATAGTTGCTCTTTGATTATTGATATCCCTTATTGAAGCTTCAACCATTCGTTTTTGATTTTCAACCTGAGTTTTTAACATAGCAATTTCATTTGCTTTTTCTTTAACCTGCTGCATTCGTCTATAATCATCTTGAATAATAATTTTTTCAAAATAAAACATATCCATAAGATTATTCAAATCTGTAGCAGACAAAATCAACTCAAACATACCAGTTCTTTGGTGTTTATATACCTGCCTGATACGAGTTTTCATTTCTTTATCTATACTTTTAAATTCTTCAATTGTAACATTCAATTGATGTTCCATTGATGACAAATTGGAAACAAGCGAGTTGTATCTCTGTGTGGTATTACGTAATTCTGCTTGAGCCTTTTCTAAACGTTGCTGATTATTACTTAACTTATTTTTTTCAGAACGAAGCTTTAAATCTGCCTGTTTCTTTTTTTGTAAAAAATAATTACGTTTATTATTTGTTTGTCTTAATTTTTGGTCAAGGGAAGATTTTGATGCAGCAAATACTGAACTCCCGCTTATACAAAGAGTTCCACACATTATCCAGCTTATTAATACGTATTTTAACAGTTTATTTTTATTCATTTTATATTTATCTTACAAATAACGGTAACATCATCAAACCTATAGTCCATGCTATAAAAGTAACTGCAATTACAGCAATTATTATTTTCCGATGTTTTCTGAAAAATTCCATAAATTCTCCCCTTATATGATAGATATTGTACTATCAAAAAAAAGTTTGTGCAAGATTTTTACCTCATATTCTTTACGTATTGAAATGGCTGAATATAAACTAAAATTCAACTTTAATGTAACAAAAAATAATATTTATAAAAAAATGAACTTTTTTAGTATACAATCGTTATAAGGGTATAGAGGTTGACAAAATGAATGAAAAATGTACCAAGTATGAAGCTCTATTTACATTTAGAGATGAAAAAGAATTAAATGAACATATTCAAACCTGTGAGGATTGCAGGCTTGAACATGAAAAAATGGCTAGAGTTTCAGAACTTATACAAGAAGCAAAACCTTATTTTATCGAAAAAAGAAGAAATACAACAAAAGTAAAAGCGGCTTGTGCATTATTTATGCTAATGGTTTGCGGTACAACTTTAGGTTTGGTAAACTTCAATACGGATATCTCTGACACCCTTAAATATGGAACAACACTAAGTGCAGAAGATTTGAATTTTCCTGTGGATTCATACGGGTTAATTTCTCTGGAATAGAGAAGGTATATGAATTTTAAAGAAGTAATTAATTCCAACAAGCAGAATATTAAAAATATTATACGCCTTATCACCAAAGAAGATAATGAAGATTTGGAACAAGAGGTATATTTAAAAATATGGAAAAACTCTGATAAGTACAAAGAGCAAGGTTCCATAAAAAGCTGGATTAATTTGATTGCCAAAAATGCATCTCTAGATTATTTAAAATCATCCTATCATAAGGTTTCTCAAACTTCTACATCTGATGAATTCGTTCTATACAATATTACTGACAAAAAAAGAACGCCAGATTCTAATGCTGTTCAAAAGGAAAGACAGAAAAAAATAATCAGTGCAATTAATCATTTAAAACCAAAATTTAAAGAGGTAATAATAATGTGCGAAATAAATGGATATACCTACGAAGAATGTGCACAAAGACTCAAATGCCCTATTGGTACAATAAAGTCAAGAATATATAATGCAAAAAAAGAATTAGCAAATGAACTAAAAGATTTATTATAATAATAAGAAAGGATATTATGAAAAAAGCATTCTCATTATTATTTATATTAACCATAATGATAACCGGCACTCTAAGCGCTGCCGCAAATACAAATTGTGATAAAACAACAGAAGCAATCAATCAAAGTGCCTCTATAAATCAAAAGCCTTCAAAAGAAGAAATTAAACGCCAATTTGAACAACGCCTTCAATTAACGGAAAAGCAAAAGGAAAAAGCAAAAATTATACATCAACAAGGCAGAGAAAAAATGAAACCTGTTATGATGCAAATAGATTTTAAACGTCAAGAAATTGAAACTATAAAACTGTCAAGAATGTCGGAAAGAATGCAAAAAGAAAAAACTGAAGAATTACTTTCCGAAATAAAAGAACTTGAAAAACAAGCAGATGCTATAAGAAAAGAAAACACACAAGAATTTGAAAAAATATTAACAAAAAAACAAAAAGCAGAACTGGAACAAATGAAAGCTGAAGGACGAGCAAGATTTGCAAAAGAACACCCACCGCGTCCACCATTTCAGGGTTTAGGAACTCCAGGTTTTCTATTAAGACCTCTATTACCACCGCCACCTAACCCGGATAACAACTTTTGGAAATAAAAAAGATTAAAAAAGAAGGATTAAATAATCCTTCTTTTTTAATTATCAAAAGATTTTTGGCGAGTTTCTTCTTCTTTTATAAAACTGCAAAGCTCCTCTAATCGCTTATCTTCCATTGCATCTATCAAATTTTGAATATCTTTAAACTTATTTAGCGCAAACCCCGTTTCTGCAATCAAGACGCAATCATTACATAACCTATACATTCCATACTGTATAGAACCAGCAATACATTTATTTTTTCCACAGCAATCACAATCAAAAAATTCATTTGCACAATCTGGGTTTTCATCTAAATCATCTTGTACCATTTGATTTGCAACCAACTGCATTTCCTTAATAATTTCTTCTGGAGTTTTTTCTGACATTACAATATTTCCTATTATTTAATTAAATCTGCCATTTCTTTAACGGCTTTCCCTAGCCCAACAAAAACAGCTTGTGAAATTATACTGTGCCCGATATTAAGTTCACAGAGTCCATCGATCTCATGCATTCTACCAACATTATGATAATTTAAACCATGTCCTGCATTAACTCTTAACCCAAGAGTCTGTGCTAATTCTGCAGATTCTTTTAAATCTTTAAAAGCATCCTCTTCGTCCAAAGTTCCATATACTAATGAATAATGTCCGGTATGCAATTCTACATACTGAGCACCAGTTTTAGAACTGGCAATAACCTGATCTCTTGTTGGATCTATAAATAAACTAACTAGAATACCTGCATCTGTCAAAGGTCGAATAAAATTAGTAATTTTTGTCAACTGACCTTTCACATCTAAACCTCCTTCTGTAGTAACTTCATGTCGTTTTTCAGGAACCAGACAAACAGAATGAGGTTTTATTTCTAATGCAAAATTTTGCATTTCTTCTGTTACGGCCATTTCTAAATTTAAATTAGTTTTTAACACTTTAATTAATGATTTTACATCTTTGTCATTAATGTGGCGTCTATCCTCACGTAAATGTGTTGTAATAGAAGCCGCCCCACATTCTTCGCAAACCTCTGCAGCCCTAATCGGATCAGGTTCACTTCCGCCTCTTGCATTTCTTAATGTAGCAATATGGTCAATATTAACACCTAAAAGCATAATCTTATCCTTTCTAAAATTTCATTTTACTAATTTTCAACAATGCTGTATAAGAAGTAAGAATAGTAATCCTCTCATCTTTATTCTCAGAGTTAGCAACCATTTCAACAGCTGATCTGATATCTTCACATACGACAATTTTATCTTGCGGAACTCCTGCATACTTTAATCTTACAGCCATATCTTTAGCTCTAATGCCGGAAGTTATAATAGGATTTTGTGCATTTTTTAATTGTTCAAAATCACTATCCCAAAGCCAAGAAATATCTCGACCATCTGCATAATTATCATTTATTGCAATGACTATATTTGAAGATAAATCAACAGTTTTTAAAACTTCGCTGGCTCCTGTAGGATTCTTTATTAGTTGTATCAATGCCTGATGGCCTTTTATTAATCTTTTTTCAGCCCTACCGAAAATTGATTTATAAGATTCAACAGCATTCTTAATAGTATCATAATCAATACCTGTTAATAATGCATATGAAATAGCCGCAAGTGCGTTATATGCATTATATAAACCTACAAGATTCACTCGAAAATTATAAGATTTACCGTCACTTTTATCTGCTACAGTCAATTCAGAATAATCCGCATGAATTTTCACATAACCTTTATAGTCAGGTTCAGGACGTTTAAAACCGCAAGCATTACAGTAGTAATGCCCCTCTTGCGCAAAAAATCGCTTATCGTACTCTAAAGGATTTCCGCAAACACAGTTAAAAACTTCTGTAGGAGCATTTGATTCTGTATTATGAACATCAGAACAAAATTCAACTTCTTCAAAACCATAATACAAAGCTTCTTTTTCTTTGCCCAAATTTGTAACCAGCGGATCATCCGCATTCAATAATAAAAGTAAGCCCTGAGATTTATCTATCGCATTTTGAATAAAACTTGCCGTTGTAGACAATTCACCGTATCTGTCCAGCTGATCTCTAAAAAGATTTGTTACCACAAGAAAATCAGCATTAAAATAATCATACAATTTTGTCAAATATGCTTCATCGGATTCAATAACTGCATAATCAAAAGTTTTAAAAGGACTAATATTAAGGGCAAATACATTTGCTATACCTGTAAGCATATTGGCCCCCTTTATATTATGAAGCACTGAGCTATGATTAGATTCTAAAATATGAGCAAGCAATCCTGATGTTGTTGTCTTACCGTTAGTACCTGTAACAGTAATTGCGGAAGATTTTATATAACCTTTACAATAAGATAAAAAGTCAGGACAAATTTTTAAAGTAACCATCCCTGCAAAAGAAGTTCCAGAAGACCTACCTAACAATTTTATAGAAGTATAAAGCACTCTTGCTAATATTAATGATATATAAAATCTAAATTTATTCATAAAATAGTCCTTTAGACGTATTCCAAAAACAGAAATAATAATATATTATTTCTTATAATATAATACAAAATAAGAAAAGATAAAAGATGCTAACTCTATTTTTTATAATCATATTTATTGCGGAATTAATAATAACAAGCTGGATTGTTTCAATAATAAGAATAGCTGACCAAAAAGTGTGCCAAGCTAACAAACAAGTAACAGAATCTAGAAAAAAGCTGAAGGAAAGGTTATACAAAATTAAAGCTATAATAAATATCGCAAATCTTAGTATCGACTATATAATCACATATATAAAAGAAACAAAAACAAGCTTTGAACAAATTTTAAATAAGGATATAATAACAACTCTTATACTTTTAATACTCAAAATTCCTGAAAATAAAATATCAAAATGTATCAATATTTTTATGATAATAAAAAATGCGTACTCAAAAATATTTACATAATAAAGAACAGATTCAGTACTGAATCTGTTCTTTATTATTTTTTATTGAAGATCTAATAATAAGTAACTGACCAATTTATATTATTATACTTATAATCTTTATATGTTCCACTTTCGGTAAATACAACTGAAGATTTTGTAGATTTTATTCCTTCTCCACTTTGATATCCACATGTTGGATTTTTAGATGGCGGACATGATAAAAAACATGAAGGAAAAGTTATTGTAAATGGATAAGAAACAGAATTAGTTTCAATTGCTTGTCTAAAAGTAGAGCTAGGCATATAACCTACCTTTTTACCATCACAAAACAGATACAAATTCGGAGGATTTGAAGGAAGTTTAGAGATTTTTTTACCATTTTGAGTGGCTGTCGTATTAGTCGATAGAACATAAGGTTTTTGCGAACACTTAGGAATTGAACCTTGCCTTTTATTTAACTTACACTGAGAAGGATATAGATTAACTCTCAATGCAATATCATTTGCACAAACAGAAATTTGAGAAGCTACTGCAGGATTCTGACAGCATTGATGATCAGGACCAGTTACTGCACCTTTTTCAGCTTTATAACGACAACATTCAACAGAGTAATCATCCACCCCACAAGGAATTTCATCATTTGGAATTATGTTTTCATGATCCTCTGTTAAAATCTCCGTAGGAACAGTATTGGTTAAAAGTTCGGTTTCCACATCACTAAATTCTATTGTTGATAAAGTTAACTCCCAATAATCCCTGTTCAAAACATTTGGACCTTCTTTACCATTCAGGTCAATAATACCATGAGCAGGGGTCGCACCCACTTGAGGTTTTAAACAGATCGTAGCCCCATTTTTTAAAATAGCACAGGCACCGGATGTATCAGGATTTATTATTTTTCTTGATTTACCGGCTGAAGAAGATCCATCGGCATTATCATAACTGTAATATTTATCAGCAAACGACTCCTTCGCCTTAGTTGAAGTGCCTTCACCCAAATATTCACTAACTCTTAGATACTTTTTCAAAAATAATCCGGCATTGCCATCATACGATGTTGGTTCTGAAGCCAACCACATTGAAGTATCTCCAAAATTAACCTTATTCTCTGATACAGCAAGACCTCTTAAGCTATCCGTTAATGTTTGCTTAATTCTTGAATAGTTTTGATTCATCGCCTTAGTTTGATAATTTGAAATAAGTGCAGGCATCACAAGAGCAGCTATGACTCCGACTATGCCAACTGCAACCAATACTTCTGTAAGAGTAAACGCTTTCTTTTTCCTGAATGGCTGCATATTATAATATGTCATTAAATAACTCCTTATATCCTCATAACCAACATTATTAATAACATTATAACAGGATTTTCCATGTTTTGCAATAAATAACACACCAATGACAATATAAATTAAAAACATCCTGACAGATGAGATATTTATCTTGAAATCAATAAAAAAATATGTTACAATTATGAAGAAATTTAAAAACGAGGTTTACAACTATGAGTAAAAACAACAAAGCATTTATGTTTTCCATGGGCTTAATCGCCGGTGTAGTAGGCGGTATTGTAGCAGGAGTATTATATGCTCCTAAATCAGGAGAAGAATCAAGAAAAGAACTACAAGATACAGTGTGTGATTTTTACGATAAACACGCCCCACAAATTGAAGAAGCAAAAAAACAAGCTATGGAATCAATTGACCTTATGAAATACAAAATGGAAAGACAATTCAGAAAATTGAACAATTCCGTAAAATCTAAAAAAATGCAAAAAGCAAAAGCATTAGAAGATTCCGAAAATGGCAACGAAAATGAAAATGAATTTGATTACTAACAAGACAGAAAAGGAATAAAAAATGAGTATAGAATTATCACAAGTAGTTTTAAATAATGGGTTGACTTTCTTAGCACTTACAACTGCAGTTTTTTTAATTGTTGTAGGATATTTCCTAGTTAAACTAATTAGAGATTTATCAGAATTAACTAAAAACACAAATGAAACATCTTTAATGTTAAATACTGAACTAAAACCGGCATTAAAAGAACTAAATGAAACAATCCATTCACTTAATTCAATCATTCAAAATACAGATGAAGGTGTAGGTAATGTTAAAATCGGCATAGAAAATGCAATAACAAAAACAAAAGCTTTTTCAGAAAGTCTTTTAGGCGGTTTTATAAAAGGATTTTTAACCGTATTTTCATTAATTAGACGAAAATAAAACTTTTAGGTAATGAAAATCTACTTAATTGAATATACAATTATGTCATATTAAAAAAGGAGAATAAAATATGTCAGTATCAAGATTTATAGCAGGTTTCTTAGTAGGCGGCGCAATAGGAGCAATTGCCGGAATACTTTTAGCTCCAAAATCAGGCGCAGAAACAAGAAAAATATTAGCCGATACAGCTCAAGATATGGCTAAAAGAGCAGACGAAACAGCAAGACAAATTCAAGTAAAAGCAGATGATGCCGTTTCTGATCTTCAAAAAAAAGGTGAAGAAATTAAAGAAAAATTACAAGATTTAATCAGCAAGCAAAAAGAAGGTAAAGAAAACAAAGAAGATAAGCCTTCTGAAACTACTGAAAATGAACAAAATACCGAAAATTCTGAAGAAAATAAATAGAAATTATATGAATTATCTAAGGAGAGGCCGCGTATGCGGTCTCTTTTTATATTTTTATAATCATTACTCAATAAATCTATATATCATTCAGCCCTTATATAAGGAGTACTTGAAAAAATTTTACTAAGTAATAAAATTGATATATAATTATTTAAAATAAAATAGGATATTAATATGATTAAAAATGAATATTTAGATAGGTTGAGAGAATTTTTTACATCTTCAAAATTTGTAAAAATTACTTACTTATTAGTTTTTACAATAATGATAACAACTATAGTTGCATCACAAAATTTCTTTTTTCAAACGATCATTGAAAATGGTATAAGCAAAAAAGATATCATTGCACAAAAAACATTAACTGTAGTTGATGTAAAAAGAACAGAACAGCACAAACGAGAAGTTGCTCAAAAAATTGAACCAATACTAGTACCGGCGGAAGATGATTTCATCAAGTCCAATTTGGAAACTATAGAAAATTCTGTTTTGCAAATTCGTAAAAAAGAATCTACAGAAAAAGAAAAAATTGACGAACTAAATATTTTATTTGATCTATCTGACAATCCTAAAAAAAATTTTATAACCGATTTTCTTCTTCACGTTGATGAACCAAGCCTTCGTGAAACTTTTGACAAAGCTTCACTATCTTTAGTAAATATATTACAAGTCGGGATAACAGAACAAGACTACGATAAAGGAAATATTACAAATCTTATTCAAAACAACTTAGTTACAAATGTATCAAAGCGACAAGTTTCTGTAATTACCGCACTATTAGAACAAGTTATCGTACCAAATCTTGTAGTTGATGATGCAGCAACAGAAATTGCTAAAATGAACGCACAAGACTCCGTTAAACCATATAAAGTAACATTCCAAAAAGGTGAAAAAATTGTATTTGAAGGAGAACCAGTTACAAGATTAAAAAGAGATGCACTCAGAGAAGCCGGATACAATGTATATGAACTTAACTGGCAAGGCATACTATCAATATATATTCTCGTATTATTGGTTTCTCTTATATTCATAGCTTACTTAAAAGTTTTTGAAAAAAATTTCTTGGAACCTCGATACATGGCTCTTACAGGAATGCTGGTTGCGCTGACCTGTATAACTGCAGTCGTACTTCCAACGGGATTTTCACCGTATATACTACCGATTCCGGGTGTTATTATAGTATCTGCAATATTTTTAAATCCTAGAATATCATACCTATTAACAACATTACTGCTTGTCATTTTAACTGTTGGCATGCAATATGAGGCTCAATTTATAATAGTATTTACTATACTTTCTTTAATTGGAATGATTACAATATCAAAAATTCGTTACTCAAGAAGATTTGACCTTATCAAAGTCGGATTCAACCTTGGAGTTGCAGGTGTTTTAATCCTTTTAAGCTTATATTTCATAGACAAATGTTTAATAGATGTAAGCAACTATATGATACTAAAAAATTGTATTTATATTTTCATAAACGGAATCTTAAATTCCATTGTTGTTTTGGGCGCATCTCCGTTATTAGAAAGCACCTTCCACATAATCACTCCATACGGACTGGCTGAACTTGGAGACCACAATCAGCCGTTATTAAAAAGATTACAAATGGAAGCCCCGGGTACATATCACCACAGCTTGATGGTATCAACACTTTGTGAAGCAGCGGCTGAAGCAATAGGAGCCAACCCTATTCTAGCAAGAGTTGGCGCTTTCTATCACGATATCGGAAAACTAAAACGACCTTTATTCTTCGTTGAAAACCAATCATACTTTAGTATTGAAAATCCTCATAACAAACTTAATCCTAGATTAAGTAAAATGGTTATTACAGCCCATCCTAAAGATGGTCTTGAAATTGCCAAAAAGAACGGATTGCCAAGCGTTATATGCGATTTTATTATGCAACACCATGGAGAAGGACTTGCAAAATACTTCTATAACCAAGCTGTTCAAGAAGAAGGAGCTGAAAACGTAAAAGAAGAACAATTCCGCTACACTGGACCTAAACCAAATACAAAAGAAACTGCAATATTAATGCTTGCAGATGCAGTTGAATCTGCGGTAAGGGCAATGAAAGGGGCAACCACAGATGAAATTGAAGGAATTATTGATAAAATAATTGTAGAAAGATTAAATGACGGACAACTTGCAGATAGCCCTTTAACGATAAAAGATTTAAAAATTATAGCTACAACTTTCAGCAGAATATTAAGAGGAATGCAGCATAACAGAATTAAATATCAAGAAAACATTGCAGAAGAATTTGCAAAGAATAAAATAGAACTACCAAACAAGATCCTTGATGCAGATTTAGAAAAGAAAATAAAAGAATTAGAGAATTCCCAAAACATGCCTGCAAAGGAGACTGACAAAACAGAAAATATTCAAAACAATCATAATGATGGCTGGACAAACTTTGATAATAAAGATCTATAATGAAAAATTTTAAATTATACATAGATAATCAATATTCAAACTGGACTATTGATATAGATAAATATATAAAAATAACACAGGACATTTTTAATTTTTATATGACATGCCCTGAAATAGTCGAGTACTGCTGTTTAAAAAATTATGAATACGAAACTATTTCATTTGATATTTTATTCACTAACGGAGAACAAACCCATAAAATAAACAAAGAATACAGAAATAAAGACTATCCTGCTGATATAATAACTTTTGCAGTTTTTGCTGACTCTCCTGAAAATGAAAAATTTGTTCTTGATATGGAAATTAATTTAGGAGAGATTATAATAGGATTAGATAAGATTATAGAGGAAGCAGCAAAAAAAGAAATTTCCAAAGAAACAGAATTGATCTTTATGATAAGCCATGGAATATTGCACTTATTAGGATTTGATCATCAAAGTGAAGAGGAATTTAACTTTGTTGTAACCCACCAAAAGCTGGCACTAAAAAGTATGGGAATAACTTATGACAAAATATAAAAGACAAAATTTTGCCAACACATTTAAAAATGCACGAAAAGGAATGCGTCTTACAATAAAAAGCGAACGGAATATAAGAGTTCACTTTTTTGTAGCTGCTCTGGTTTTAATAACGGCATATTGCTTACACTTTTCGATTATTCAATTTTGTATACTGATACTAACAATATCATCAGTAATATCTGCAGAGATGTTTAATTCTGCAATAGAATTTGCTCTTGATGCCACATTTCATAATAAATACTCAAGAATGGTTGGGATGGCAAAAGATATTGCAGCCGGCGCAGTAATGGTAGTAACAATAAGTGCTGTTATGATAGGAGTCCTATTATTTGCACCTCCTGCAATACGGCTGATAGCTCACTAGTACAAAAAGGGCTCTTACAAAAAGTAAGAACCCGAACCTTTTACCAAATAAACTTTATATAATGTAAAACAAGAATTAATTATTGCTCAAAACCAAACGGAATGTAGCTAGATTTTTAATAGACAACATTGCATGTTTATTATGTTGTTCTTCAGAAATATCAAAAATTCTGATTATTCTTTGTATTTCTGCCAAATCATTGTATGATTCAATCTTGTACACATTTTCGATTGGATCTGAAATTACTGACATCAATGTATTTAATTCCTGTTCTTTCATTACCGTATCCTCTTTCCTATATACTCTTATATAAAGTATTTTTTTTTATGAGAATTGCTTTTTTTATGTTTTATTTGTTAACAACTCTTAACATAGTTTTCCACTAAGCATAGAATCTATGCTAAAAGGTCAATATTATTGGCAACAGATGCAGTTGTTGAATTTGGATGTAAAAGGCTGTATGGACCATCGCCATATATAGCCTGAGAGAAACTACCGGGTTGAGTATAACTTGAGGCATTAACAGTCAAAGGATTTGGAGAGAGCAAACGGTATAGAGCAACACCTTTTGACGGATTAGTGTTATTATAATCCATAATTTTACCAATAGGTGCAGTAGTATTTGAACCGGAGTAAATTAATCCCATATCCCTAAATCCTTATATTAATATTATAAACTATATTGTATAAAAATAAAAGCCCTTGCACAAAAAAGATTACCATAATATGGTAATCTTTTTCATTTTAATTTATGAATTAAAATTTTAATACCAATCACAAGACCCACTTGTACAAAGCACATTTTCTAAATCATCAATAGTTTCTGTTCTTGTCATTTCATAAGTAACCGGAGTAATAGAAATTTTATTATTACGAACCGCAGCAAGATCAGTTTTAGCATCATCAGGCTCTGTTATCAATTCTCCTGCCATCCAGTAATAGACTTTGCCTCTTGGATCAATTCTTTTCTCATAAGCATCTGTAAACATCTTTCTCCCAAGTTCGGTAATTGCAACTCCAGCAATATCTTCAGAATCCAGTTTTGGGACATTAACATTTAATATACACTTTGACGGGAATTTAAATCCTTTCAGTTTGTCAAGCAAAGCTGCAATAAATCTTGCAGTAAACTTAAAGTCTTCATAATCAGCATTCATACTAGCCAAAGAAACAGCAATACTCGGAACTCCAAGCATAGCACCTTCCATAGCACAACTAACAGTACCAGAATATAAAATATCCGCACCCAAATTAGGGCCATGATTAATACCTGAAATAACAATATCCGGTTGTTCTTCAGGTGTCAAAATTGCATTTATCCCTATTTTGACACAATCACCAGGGGTCCCTGTTGTCACCCAAGTTCTCCTTGCACCGTTTTTCCCTCCGTCCAATTCCTCAACTCTTAATGGAGTATGCAAGGTCAAAGAATGTCCGGCAGCACTCCTTTCTCTATCAGGAGCTATCACATATACATCATGAGTTTTAGCCAATTCTTCAGTTAATGCCCTGATTCCATTTGCAGCTATCCCATCATCATTTGAAATTAAAATATTCATATATAATATCCTCCCTAAAATCTCATAAACTTCCATTAATAGTATAAATCACTGATAAAAGATTTTCAGTATATTAAGAATTATTACAAGATAAAGAAAAAATATAGCAATTTTATATACAAAAAAAACTTTATATATATGTAAACACGAGGAGTGCTTAAATTGAGGAATCAAAAAGGACTTAAGCACACACTTCACACTTCACACTTCACTATTACGAGGAATGGTTTAAATGTTTACATTCCAAGAGCTCTTCTTTAGAGCTCTTTTTTTTGCAAAAAGAAAACCAAAAAATTTTAATTGGCTTTTTCTGGTAAGAAAACTTCAGCCAATTTACCGGAATTTTTATTCTTAAATTTTATAACTTTTTGTTCCGGTTCTTTAGGCTTAAATTCGTCTTTCTGATATGCATATAAAAATTTCATAAATTCTTTGCTGTACATAACACTCCTTCACACAATAGTATTTGAAAACCTTCACATATATATAAAAACATAAAAACATAAAATATTGCTATTTATAAAGAAAATGTTACAAAGATAGTAATTTAAATATTACCCAACTGAATAAGAAGTTCTACTAATGTTTTAAACCTTGTCAAAAGTACATAATCTTGTATAAGTTTGTTTTTTAAATAAAACTTTTGTTTATTTTAAACAAAACTCATAAAACAAGGAGGTAAAAATGTCAATTAAAAAACTAACTATGGCAGCTGCGATTGCCGTTGGAATAGCAACGTGTTCCTTGAATTCAGTAATGGCAGCTTGCCCGTGCAATACTCAGGCACCGGCAGAGCCGTTACCTGTAGTAACAGGTGCAGCTTGTCCATGTGATACACCAAAAGCAAACACTTGCGACAAATGCAAAAAGGCATTGCCTGATTGTAATTGCAAAAAATCAGATCCATGTCCGGTAAAAAAAGATCCATGTCCATGCCCACCTAAAAAAGATGACTGCGGATGCCCAGACGAAATAAGCTGTGACAAACCTGCAGTTCCATCATGCGCAGTATGTCCGCAAATCGGCAAACCAGATAAAGCAGAAATGAAACAAGTTTACGGTTATCCACAGGCAATCTACGGTACAAACAACTACGTCGGAGCTCCAGCAAACTCTATCTTTTCTACAGAAACTGCAATGAGAGGCTGTCCTGCCAGCAGAATGTCTTCAAATATCAGCGGTGCAACAGTAGCCACAGATGGGCAAATTACAGGTGCGGCAACTCAAATGCCTTGCTTAAACGAATGTCCTGATAAATATAACGGAATATCTATCGACAGAAATGAACGAAAAATGGACGGGAATTCATGTCCAATAGATATTCAATCTGCAAATTCTATCAATGCAGTTAAAAAGACTCTTATCCCATACGAAATTCCTCAACAAATTCAAAATAATATAACAGGTGCAGCTGCACCCATGGGCGGCTGTATGTTTCCTGATGTTTCAAACAACCATTGGGCAGCATGCGATATCGACAAACTTGCAATGAATGATGTTGTCGTAGGATATCCGAACGGATTATTCAAACCAAACCAAAATATATCACGTGCGGAATTTGCCACAATGCTTGTTAAAGGCTTTAATCTTGACTGTGATTTAGATAATCAAGTTCTTTTCTCAGATGTACCTAAAAACAACTGGGCCAACGCAGCTATTGCAAAAGCTGTAGATGAAGACTTATTAAAGGGTTATCCGAATAAACAATTTAAACCTCAAAACCCGGTAACTCGTGTCGAAGCATTAACATCAATTGCCAAAGGGATGACTTGCGACATTGATAAATGCAAAGCCGATGAAATTTTAAGCCAATATGCAGATGGCAATCAGGTGCCGGGATGGGCAAGAATTCCGGTCGCAAAATCTCTGCAAAACGGCGCATTAAAAGATTCCCCAACACCTAACATGATTCTGCCTAATAAAGATGCAACAAGAGCAGATGTTGCATCAATGATGCAGACAGTACGTGTAGCACTTGGTTATGATACTAACCCTAAAACAGCAAACAATATCTGCCCGGCTTGTCCAATAGATAAAAATGCACTCATTGAACATGAAGAAATTGTTAAAATTCCTACATTGAAACTATCAATGATAGACCAATTAACAGCAAAATCATCTCACGTTGGTCAATACTTCAGAGCAAACACTCTAGAAGATATTACAATAAATGGTGTAACTTATCCTTGCGGCTCAACAGTAACCGGTCAGGTAGTAGAAGTCATTAGACCTTCCGGCTGTGAAAAAGGTGCTTTAAAATTAGCATTTACTGAAATTAAAAACGGAGATTGTAAAACTAAATTACCAAAACAAATCTTACAAGCTCAAGTTAACAAATCAAAAAATGTAAACCCTGTTGCAAGACTTGTTGAAATGCCGTTTACTTGGGCAGGATCACTTGTTGGTGTTGTCGGAAGAACTGCAGGCGGTATCCTAACTAACGTTGGTAATGCAGCAGAAAATATCTCTAATGATGCAGGTTACATGCTAGGTCATGCATTCCAAGGCCAATTCGGTGCAGCTGCAAGAAGCTTAGGTGATGGATTATTTGAAACAGTTAAAGCTCCGATTGACGTAACAAGAACTGCATTATCAGGCACTATGGGATTATTCCAAACTACCGGTGATGAATTTGCTTACCTTGTTGATCCTCGCGGATATAAAATATCTGCTGTAAATCCTAGGGAACACGTTACTATTGCTTTTGGTTGTAACGAATAGATTAACTCAATTATTACCATCAGATTATAGTTGATTTCATCACCAAAGAATCAGCGTTTTCATAAACTTGAAAACGCTGATTCTCCCATTTTCTCCAAGGAATTAACTCTAACGTAAATACCTCAAATATAAATATACAGAACTTATAACCAAAGAAATTATTGTTATTATAGACCCATATTTCATAAATCTCATAAATGAAATTTTGTATCCGTTAGCTGCAGCTGTTTCACATACCAAAACATTAGCAGCGGCACCTATAATAGTAAGATTGCCACCTAAACATGCGCCTAATGATAATGCCCACCACAGAGCATGAGTATTTCCGGTTATAGCATTAGCATTTGCAGGATTAATAAGCTCGGAAATAAGAGGCGCCATAGTTGCAGTATAAGGTATGTTATCAACAATACCGGATAAAATACCTGATGCCCAAAGTATTATCATAACTGAAGTATTTAAACTTCCGTTTGTTAAAACAATTAATTGATCAGCCAAATATTTAATACCACCATTGTATTCAAAAGCTCCTATTAAAATAAACAATCCGACAAAGAAAAATATAGTAAGCCACTCTACCTCTTTATATATTTCTTTAGGATTTTCAAATAAAAGCAGGAAAGATGCACCCGCTACAGCAAATACAAATGCTGAAATATGAGTAATATCATGTGTTATAAAACCCAAAATTACCAAGCCAAGCGTAATCATAGACCTTATCATAAGTTTCTTATCAACGATAGTTTTCGAATTATCAAGATTAGCAATATAGTGCATTTTCTCAGGAGTCGCTGTTAAATCCTTCCTGAACATATAAATTAATATTGCGATAGCAACAATAAAAATTACAAAAATAACAGGCGCAAGTTCTCTGACAAAATCCATAAAGCTTAATCCTGCCCGAGAGCCGATAATAATATTAGGAGGATCTCCAATCAAAGTGGCAGTGCCGCCAATATTTGAAGCCAAAACCTCTGTAATTAAAAATGGAATAGGATCTGCTTCAAACTCTTTTGCAATAACAAAGGTGATAGGCATCATAAGAACAACAGTTGTAACATTATCTAAAACAGCAGATGCTACTGCGGTAAATGCTGCCAAAACAAATAAAACAGCTTTTGGATGACCTTTTGTAATTTTCAATAAATTTATAGCCATCCACTTATATATACCACTTCTACTTGATATATCAACTATAATCATCATTCCGATTAGCAAAAATACAACTTCGAAATCAACATACTCAAATGCACCTTTAATATAAGTCATATTTTGCATATCTAAATGTCCGGATAAGGGGATCAAACCGAGAAGCATTACTACAGAAGCCCCAATCAAAGCTACAACTGATTTTTGAAACTTTTCGGTTGCAATAAATACATATATGGTAAAAAATATAAGACCCGATATAAGCATCCCATGTGTATGTATAAAATCTAACATATCAATACAACCCTCTTATTTTAAATAAAGACAATTATATCATAAAAATATATCACCTGGAATTCAAACTGCAAAGTCTATAGTTTATGCACCATAAGGGCATATATATCATTAAAGACAACAAAAATCATAAATAATATCAAAAGAATGAAAAATACCGAACTGATTTTATTTATGGTTTCCTCATTCAAAGGTTTTCCTCTAAGTTTCTCAATAACCAAGAACATAAAGTGACCACCGTCTAATGCCGGTATCGGTAAAAAGTTAACTAATGCCAAGTCTAAAGATATCATCGCAGTCAATAACAATCCTGAGAAAAATCCGCTGTTTTGAATTACATCACCACCGATTTTTGTTATAACAACAATTCCATGCAAATCTTTCATTGGAATATTTCCGGTAAATAGTTGCCACAAGCCATATACAAGCATATAAGTCTGTTCCCAAAGATAGCTAACTGTTCCTTTGAGTGCTGCAGGAACAGTTTTTATCGGTATTAAAACCTGTTTAGCTTCAATCATTACCCCAATTAAGCCTTTATCATTTGCATAAACAGTTTTTAAATCAATAATTTTACCTTCACGCAAAACCGTAATATTTATCGGACGACGACCATCTGAAATTGCAAAAGCAATATCTTTTAGAGTAACTGCACCATCTGATTTATAAATAGTTTTAGCATTTATTTCATCTCGAAGTTTAACTTGAGCTTCAGTTAAATTAAGCTGGTTATCTTTATAAAGTTTATATCCTTTTAAGGTCTCTTCATCTATTTGTAATGCAGGTTCATCCGCTTTATCTGGCAATTTCACCACTGTATTTTCTTTTATAATTTCATCTTCAGCCAGGGAAGGATTTAACTTAACTAATTTTGATAAATTGTCCTGCATAAATGCTTCTTCAACCTTGCCATCATTTTTACTGCTATTTTTAGCATATAAAGTAAGTGCATAAGTCGAAATGATATCCGTACCATTAATTTTAAGGACACGATCACCCTCTTTTATACCGCTATTCCAAACAGATTCGCCTTTTTCTGCTGCAATTTTATTTATATAAACTTCATACTGTCCTGACGGTAGTTTTCCCCAGACAAAAGCAGTTATTAAAACAAAAACGAATGCTGTAATAACATTAGCAATAACACCCGCTGAAATAACAATCATTCTCTGCCATACGGGACGATTGATAAATCTTTCCTTGGAATCAAGAGGAATATCACAATCTTTTTCATCATCAGGAAATGAAACATAACCGCCGAGCAAAAAAGCATGAACAAGAACCTCTACATCTCCGATTTTTTTACTCCATAATGTCGGGCCAATAGGAAGCCCAAAACCAAATTTTGAAACTTTGATACCAAGCATACGAGCAGCACAAAAATGTCCTGCCTCATGCACTAATACCAAAAAACTGAGTAATAAAATCATTATAACTATAGACATAAATATCCTCTATCTTCTATTATTACACTAACGAAAAATTTTATATAGACTTATTGTCCCTTGAACTGCTCAAGAAATCTTACATCATTATTAAAAAATAACCTGATATCATCAATTGCATACTTAAGCATAGCAAGTCTTTCAACCCCCATACCGAAAGCAAAGCCTGAATATACATCAGGATCGATACCAACACCTCTTAAAACATTAGGGTCAACCATACCAGATCCCAAAATTTCGAGCCAGCCTGTGCCGGAACATGTCCTGCAGCCTTTTCCGCCGCATATTATACATTGAACATCAACCTCAGCAGAAGGTTCTGTAAACGGGAAAAAGCTGTTTCTAAAACGTGTAGGACGGCTTGCTCCAAAATAAAGTCTGATAAATTCGTTTAAAACACCCTTTAAATCTCCGAAAGTAATGTCTTTATCCACATACAAACCTTCAATTTGATGAAAGAAATTATTTTTACGGGAATTTATATTTTCGTTTCTATAAACTCTTCCGGGAGCAATAATTCTAATTGGAGGTTTTTGATTTTCCATAACATGAATTTGAGCACCGGACGTTTGACTTCGTAAAACAACATTTGGAGCTATATTTGTATAAAAAGTATCCTGCATATCACGAGCCGGATGGTCTTTTGGAACATTCAACATATCAAAATTAAAATATTCTGTTTCTACCTCAGGAGATTCTTCATTTGGAGCAACAGAAAAACCTAAGCTTTGAAAAATTGAAACAATTTCATTCGTAGTAGAAGTTAATAAATGTTCATGTCCTCTTGGAATATACTGACCGGGCAAGGTTACATCAATACGTTCTTTTGCGAGTTTTTCATTTAGCTCTTGTTCATAAAAAATTCTGAATTTTTCTTGAATTGATGTTTCCAATTTTTGAGTAATATCATTAGCCAATGAGCCAATAATTCTTTTATCGTCAGGTGATAAATCCTTCAAACCCTTTTTAATTTCGTTAAATTCACCTTTTCTGCTCAAATACTTAGATTTAACTTCTTCCAAGTCTTTAACAGAAGCTGCTTTTTCTATATCTGCAACTGCATCTGAGTAAATACGTTCCAATTGTTCCTTCATTTTTATACCTCTATAAATTTACGATTTCATTATATTTTTTTTCAAACCCTATAGTAGTTTTCGGCCCATGCCCAGGAAACACTTCAGTTTTATCAGGTAGTACAAAAAGTTTGTCTTTTATACTTCTTACAATTTGATTAAAATCACCGTCCAATAAATCACAGCGTCCGACACTTCCCTGAAACAAAGTATCCCCTGAAAACAGTTTATCTTCAACAAGATAGCTCATTCCGCCTTGAGTGTGTCCGGGAGTTGAGATTGCTTTAATTGTAGTTTTACCGATAGTAAATTCATCACCATCAGAGACAAAATTATGAATTTCTGAAATATTGACAGGCATCATACCGGCAAACATCTGCATCATATCAGGTACTAATTTAACCTGAGATAAATCATCCTTTGAAACATAAGCATCAACACCAAGAGCCTTTTTAAACTTATCAACACCTAAAATATGATCAAAATGCCCATGAGTTAATAAAATATGCTTCAATTTTACACTAGAGTGTTTAATTTCATTGATATAATTTTCTTCAGATGAAGAACAGTCAATTAAAACAGCTTCACCAGTTGCTTCATCTGTTAAAAGATAATTATTAGCATCAATAGGTCCTTTTACAAAAGTTGTTATTTTCATCAGCTTTGAACTACCTCAAATATTTTTTTACATGTTGCAAATAAATCTTTTGCATCTTTCAAAGCTACCATATTTGGTCCATCACACAAAGCCTTATCCGGATTTGGATGAATTTCAAAAAATAAAACTTTAGCGCCTGCAGCCATAGCAGCCTTTGCCAGCACAGGAACAAATTTTCTGTCCCCACCTGAGCAAACTCCGTTTGCCCCAGGCAACTGAACACTATGGGTTGCATCAAATACAACCGGATAACCTAATGAATGCATAATAGGTATACCCCTAAAATCAACCACCAAATTGTTATATCCGAATGAAGTTCCTCTATCTGTCAATAAAATATTAGAATTTCCGGAATCTTCAACTTTTTTAATTAATGGCCCCATCTGTTCAGGTGCCAAAAACTGCCCTTTTTTAATATTAACAATTTTACCTGTCTTAGCAGCAGCAACCAGCAAATCAGTCTGCCTGCATAAAAATGCCGGAATTTGTAAAATATCAGCGACCTTAGAAACAGGTTCTGCCTGATCAGGAGTATGAATATCTGTGACTATAGGCACATCATACTTATCCTTAACCTTTTGGAGCATCTCCAAGCCTTTTTCCATTCCGGGGCCTCTGAAAGAGGTTATTGATGAACGATTAGCCTTATCAAATGAAGATTTAAACACAAAATTAATATCTAATTCTTTTGTTATTTTTTTCAAGCCTTCAGCAGTTTCATCTAAAATTTCCTGGCTTTCAATTGCACAGGGACCGGCTAAGATAGTCAGTTTATCTCCCCCGATCTCAAAATCCCTTAATTTAATTCTTTTAATATTTTCCATACAAAAATTATATGAAAAATAAAACTAAAACACAAGCAAATATTCCCAATACAAAATTTATACTTAATTTATTGAATATTACTTACTACCTGTTATAATTCAATTATGAGCAAGAACGACAGCTGGTTAAACACACGATTCAATATTCCGGAAAATATATACACCTGCTTATTAGGTATAATTTTAGCTGTTGTCTTGTGCCTTATTAAAATTCCGACACTTGAATGCCATACTCAACAAGATTACTGCAGCTTATCCGAAAAAAGTATAATAAACGGCCGAACGGAATTAAGAAATTTTAAAATCTCTGACATCAAAGATTTTGAAATTAATAAACACAAAGCAACTAATAAAGGTCTCCCGACGTATTATACACAAACTCTATACTTAAAAACAGGAGGAGCAATCTATCTTGATTTTCCGGCTAAAACAGAAGAAAGAGCGAAAGAAATTATTTATAATATAAAATTTACGCAGGATTATACTATCAACGGAAGTTTACTTAAACATTTTTATCTCGGCTACTAAACTATTCAACAATTACTCTTGCCGGAAAATTACTTTTTAATAAATTATTAGCAGCCTGCTGAGCTTTTTCACGTGAAGAATATGAACCAACCTGCAAAGTATAATAACCTCCAAGATTTTTAACTATAGGAGTAACCCCTAAACCTGCATCCTGAATAATACTTTTTGCAACTTCGGCCTGTTTATCCGTTGCATAATAACCAACAACAACTTTCGCATTTACAATCTGTTCCGTAACCGGAGCAGGAGCAGAGGTTTGCTGCTGATGAACAGGAGAAGCCGTATTTTGATGAATCGGCGATACATTTTGAGCCTGAATTGCTTTTGAAACATCATTTACATCATGCTCCAGCTTCTTTGATTCATCCATAAGTTCGACAGCCTTTTCAGCCTCTATTTGACCTACTGTTTTTCTATGCTGGGTCGGAAGAACAACTTTTTCATCCAACTCCGGAGAAAACATTTCCTCATCTCCCTCAACTTTTCCTTCATCTTCCATCTGAATTCGTCGCAACCGTTCATCTATAGCCATAGGTGTCGTATTTTCTTCTTCAATATCTGACACAGGTGCTACTTCTTCATCATTCACACTGATACCCACATCCACATTAGGAGATAAAACCTTTGCAAAGCCTAATATAATAAGAAGTCCGATAATAAATACTGATACAAAAACCATTAAATCACTATTTGGTGATTTTTTTACCTTCTTTTTGTAATCATTATATGAAAAATGAGATGAAGTTTCGTATTTATCAGCATTTTTTAACATTAAACACCCCTAACCTTGGTACTTGCTAAAATTATATCATCAATTTCGTCACTATAGTTTTTCATAACTTCTTGAGCAAACTCTTTAATATCAGAAATTCCCAAATCACTTTTTAAAGCAGACACAGGAATCGGAGCATCTTCAGACAAGATGTTGACTCCTGTATGAATTAAAACTGAAGTTAAAGATTTCGTCGCAATAGAAACAGAAAGCTTTTTATCATTTACAAATAAATCATCTCCATTACGGGAAACAACAAAACCTCTTTTTTCTAAAGCCTCTTTAATACAACACATTAAAAGTCTTTGCCTGAAAACACCTTCAATTAATTCAACATTAAATTGCTCAGTAATAAAACTAAGCATATATTTACTGTATATTGGTTCATTATTAATGACATCTTCAATATCAACCATTTCAGTTAATTTAACTTCACATTCACCGCAAAAAGCAACTATTGCATCACCCTGAATTTTAAAATTCTTATATATCCAATGCGGTGCAAGTTGAGAACCGATATATTTAATTTCGTCTTCAATAAATAATGTTTTCATCTTCTTATTTAAAAAGAACCTTTAAGTAATGAGTGTCATGATTTGCTTCAAGAGCATTTCTAAGCCTTATACATGACTCGCATATCCCACAATGTCCTCCGCCTTCCTGATAACAACTCATGGTTAATTCCAGAGGGATGTTATTTTTCAGCGCTAACATGACTATATCATTTTTTATATAATTTATCAAGGGCGCAACAACCTTTGGATGTTTTTGTGTAGAAAACTCAAATTCTTTATTAATAGAATTGATAAATTCAATGGTATTGTCAGGGAATGTCTGCCCTTCCTCCTTATTCGCACCGATTAAAATATAATCATACCCGTAAGAGTCGGCAAAACTTCCTGCAATATTTAAAAATAACCCATTTCTGTTAGGAACCCAAACAGACTTTGCAGAACTGGACGGATCATCCAATTCCGATCCTGAGGGGATAGATTTATCAGAAACAAGTGATGTATTTGTTATATCCTTTAACCAGTCAAGCTTTATGACTTTTAATTCTAAATTATAATATTTACAAATTTTTTCTGCGGCATGGATTTCCTTTTTTACAGCCTTCTGTCCATAATCAAAAGTTAAAGCCATAGATATATTTAATTCTTCCCTCTTTAAACCTAAGCTGACAAGAGAGTCCAAGCCGCCTGATAATAAAATTAAAGATTTCATAGCTAACTATTCCTCATTTTCACCAGTTTCATCATTTTCGTATTCTTCCAAAATTGAAACAGCCTCAACTTTTAAATTATCAGGATAGTCCGGAGATTTTATAACCTCATCAAGTATAGTTCTGTCTGACATATTATATAAAGCAATCATGGCGTTTTTCTTTACTTCAGGATCAGGATCGTTTTCCAGACATTTTTTGATTGCTTCAAACGCTTTTGGATGTTCGCTGTCCATAAGAGCTTCAATTGCATTTATTCTAACCTGTACCGATTCATCGGCAAGAGAATTTTTCAAGGCTCTGTAAACTCGCTCATTATCACAAAATCCCATTTTGATAAGAGCTTCAATTGCTCGCTCTTTTAAAAATGAAAACTTATCCATAATACCTTGTTTTGTTTCCAATATACTGACTAAGGGATCTACTGCTCTTGAATCTCCCAATAGACCAAGCGCAGAAACGGCTGATTCTTTTAAATAAACAGATTTTTCATCCTCATCCTTAACAACTTCAACTAACGGAGCAACGGCAAACCTATCTCCTATTCTGCCTAAAGCATCCGCACATGCTAATCTTACTCTATAATGCTCATCCTTATTATTCAAACAATACAATAATGAAGAAACAACATCCGTATTTTTTTGATTGGCTATTGCTTTAGCGCACATGACTCTGACATTTGTATATTTTTCTTTTGTATCATCATCAGCAGAAACAGCGTTTTTTAACAGTAAAATATCCACTAAATACTCTAAACTTGAAGGATCTCTGTACTCATCAACACATCTGATTAAATACATAATAACTTCAGGGATTTGAGCATGTATTAACATATAATTATATATCTTAATAAGATCTCTTGAGGAATAAACTTTAGACAACTTACTTATATTGTCGATGACAGTGTCCGCATCTGTTTTAGAAAACAATCCGCAATTTTCTGAAATTAACTTTAAATCTAGACCTGTGCCGTTGTTCACTACCAATCCTCGTCCCTCAATTGAAGTAAAACATCGCTATTAAATAATAACTTATATTATCTTTATAATATAATAAACAGCCCTTTATTTCAAGAATTTACACTATCTTTAAGAATTCCGGGAATTTTTTAAATTTTATTGTAACATTTTTGTAATCATCTGGCAAAAATATTTTTTCTTTGATTTAAAATAAATGTACAACAGTTATTAATTTTTTAAGTGGTGTGAAATGAATATAGACTCAATTAAAACTTATCCCGCAGGCACTCAAGCCAAGCAAAGACACAGGGGCATGCTTGAGTATAGACAGAAAAGTGTGGGTTTGTGTGAGAGCAAAAGTGTGAATAGAAATAACTACAACGGCAGTTTTACGGGTTTAAACGTAACTGCCGTTGCTGGTTCTATAAATACTGAAAAGAGTTCAACTTTATTTGATAAAATTCTTACTCTTTGTGATCAGCATACTGTTATTGCTCAAAACTTAGTTGCCCTATTTTTAGCAGCCGGTCTAAGACCAATCGCAATTATGTCTTTACCGGGACAAAAGAAAGATAAGGATGATAAGATTTATGCTTCCGGTCACTCAATAGCATCAGGCCTTATCGGTTTTGCTTTTTCAAGTATTGTTATGTACCCTCTTGGACAAGCTGTAGAAAAAACTAAACAAGCAGTAAAAGATGCTACTACGGCTATTGAGATGATGAAAGACAGTAGTAAATTAACAAAAGAACAATTAAAAACAATTGAGAATTTGAAGAAAAAATACAAACTCAATGATATATCCGAAATTGAAAATGTAAAAACATTCAAAAAACTCAAAGAAACATACGGTGTAAAAACAATTGGAGAACTTGAACACTCTAAAGCATTCAAAAATGTAACAAAAATGCTTGATATGGCACCTGATGTATTTATTTTCGGAGTATTAAAAGCAATGCTTACTGTTGCTTTAATTCCGCCGATTTTGAAATATGTATTCGGCATAGAAAAGAAAAAGGCACCTAAAAATCAGGCTCAAATAAATAATACGGCAAACATACAAACTCCTCCGCCGGCAATTGAAAAACCTGAAATAGAAAAATTTGCAGGAGGGTTAAAATAATGAATATAACATTACAAACAAATAACTTTAACTCTCAATATAAATACAACAATAATAAAACTTTAAATAGAGGTAATGTATCTTTATATACCCAGCCTAGTTTCAAAGGTATAGAGGATATACCTGCTAAATCAACCCTTCTAAATCCATTTAAAAGAGCATTTAACAAATTTACCTCTTGGCTTTCCGATAACTACACAACCAAATTGTATTCTTCAAAAATAGCAAAATTCTTAGCTAATCATACTGAGAAATTAGATAGTGTAGTTGATCATATGCAAGTTATGGGATCTATTATTATCTCTGGAATGTATATGACCCAAACTTTAAGAAACCAACAATTAGATGAAGACAGAAGAAGAACACTTGCAGTCAACCAAGGTTTAACATTCCTTCTGTCAACTGCAGGATCTTACCTAATTGATAGAAGACTTGATAATTGGTGGGAAAAAGTTACAACTAAATATGCTCAAAAACAAACTGGTGATAATAATTTAGGTGAAAGAATCAAACAACTTAATGAAGAAATCATCAAAAAAGCTGAAAAAGACCATAATAAAGTATGGAAAGACATCCCTAAAAAGGAAAGACCTAAGTTAATTACAACCTTAAAGTATGTAGAAGACAACTTACAAAATACCAGCCTTGAAACAAAAATAAAAGGTATGGGGGTACTGAAAAAACTAATTGTATTTGGTACAGTTTACAGATTCATTGCACCGGTTGCAGTTACACCGTTTGCAACAATGATAGGTAACAAACTTGCAAGCGGCAATAAAAAACAGGACAACATCCAAAATAAAGTAGTACACACAAAAGAAACTATTCAAAAAGAAAAAACAGCTGATAATATAAAATAATAAAATGCAACAATTACAAAAATGCGGTATATTTAATATATACCGCATTTTATTTTCAAAATTAACCTTTTAATTATAATTTTTTAGGAACACAAAAATATGGATTATTTTGGTATTTTGCCCAAGCAATATAAGCCTTATTTCCTTTTATTGTTGTTGAACCTACACTTACATATTTAATTTCACCTGTTTTAGGATCTTTTTGCTGTACAAAACTTTCTAATTCATATCTTTCAACGTCCCTTGACCTATTTTTCATTGCTGAATATAATTCATCAACTTGGATATCTGTAAATGAACAATTCAGCTGATATGTACTATCCGGAGATTTTATCACCTCCTGATATTTACAAAAGCCATTTTTCCATCCCTGTATTTGTCTGTTCGTAACAAAAGTTTGACCTTCAAACTCTGAAGTAATTGTTTCTTCATACTTATCACAATCTTTAAAATTTTTTATAAACTTAGAAGAAAATTTTGTATATCCAACGGCAAACGCACAGCTGCCCATAGTTAATAGTGCCACTATCATAACTAATGATATCTTTTTCATCCTCTTCCCCCTTCCTTTATTTTTAATTTAACAGTATTATAACAGAATTTTTCTTTTTAGAAAAGAAGAAAATTTTAAATAAAAAATATAATTACAATTAAAATTATAAATCTCATCATTTTGTATGATTACAAATCAAAATGAAATGCTAACATAACAATATACTCCTTAGAGACTAAGATACACATATCCCTAATCAACAGCTATGCACCTCAGTACATAGCTTTTTTTTATTAATGAAATAAAATATTCTAAATATACTGATGTAAAATATTATAATTTACACGCTTTTATTGTATAATTAGTCATATGAATATCATTCAGGAATTTGAAACAATAGCAGCAATATCAACACCGTTAGGAACAGGCGGTGTTGGAGTTATAAGAATTTCAGGCGATAAGAGTTTTGAAATTGCTCAAAAAATTTTAGATACAAAATCCCTTGCTCCCGGACGAATTTGTCACGGATGGGTTATGGATAACAATGTTAAAATAGATGAAGTTGTTATATTGCCATTTAAAAACCCTAACAGTTATACCGGCGAAGATGTTATAGAAATTCAATGCCATGGAGGATTAAATGTAGTTAGAAACATTTTGGATCTTGTACTAAAGAACGGTGCACGTATGGCTGAACGCGGAGAATTCACCAAAAGAGCTTTTCTGAATAAAAAATTGGATTTATCACAGGCTGAAGCTGTTGATGATTTAATCCACGCAAAAACTTCAAATTTTGCAATCCAATCAGCAAAAAATTTGTCAGGTGTTCTTGCTGAAAAAATAAAAGAAATAAAGAAAGACCTTTTTGAAACTGCCTCAAAAATTGTTGCAGGTATTGATTTTCCAGAAGATGTTCCTGAGCCTGAATATCCTTTTCTGATTGAATCCTTCAGGAATACAATCAAAGAAATTGACAGAATTTTAAATTGTGCAAAATCCTCTGATATCTTAAGACAGGGAGTAAAAGTTGCAATTGTTGGACGTCCGAATGTCGGAAAATCGTCATTATTTAATGCTTTATTAAACCTCGACAGAGCAATTGTAACAGATATTGCAGGAACAACCAGAGATGTTATTAAAGAAAGTCTTGACCTTGGAATTGCAGTCACTTTGATTGATACAGCAGGGATTAGAGAAGATGAAAATATCGATAAAGTAGAAGAAATTGGGATAGAATACTCCAAACAATCTGCGAAAGAAGCCGATTTAATTTTGTTTCTATATGATGCAAAAGAAGGATTAACGGAAGAAGACAAAGAAATCTATGAAACAATAAAAAATAAATCACATCTTGTAATTGCAAATAAAATAGATTTAACAGAAAATTTCAAAGAGACTCTCCAAAATACAATAAAAATATCAACAACAAAAAACATCGGACTTGATGAACTTAAAGAAACCATCAAAGAAAATATTTACAAATTTACCCCGGAAGAAACTGAATTTATAACCAATAAACGTCAGCAAAATTGTTTGGAAAGAAGCAAAGAAAGTCTTGAAAGAGCTTTACATGCAGCGCAGGCAGAAGAACTGCAAGATATGATTTATATTGATGTAAAATCAGCATTGCTAGCACTTGAAGAAATTACAGGCGAAGTTATAAATGATGATATTCTGAATAATATCTTTGATCATTTCTGTATAGGCAAATAATCACAAACTATGAAGATGTAAAATCTTTATATTTATAGCTTAAAATACTGTAACTTGAAACATCAACGGAAGAATCATCATCACCATAAAATATAGATGTTCCTGTAGCTTTTTTATAATTCTCTTCATCAATTTTCGCTTGCCTGTTGCAATCATATGTATAAGCAGAAATTTCTGCACTGGTTACTCTACCGTCATGGTTTGAATCAATTTCATCAAAATTATCTAATATTTTGCTTACCATTTCACTTGAATAAGCTCCAGATGCAGCCAATTGAGTTAATTCAGAGCGAGATACCCCAGATGATGCAATGGTATTTGTAAGCTTGGACATCTCATCTGCACCAATTACCCCGTCTCCATCTTTATCAAGCATTGAAAAATTATTTTGTAAATAGGAAGCAAATGACTGGTTTAACGTTAAATAATTAGTTGAATCATTTCTTGCCTTTGTTATATTTTCATAAGTTACACCATCTTCCGGATACAATGCGGCTAAATATGAATATGTGTTAGCCAAATTTGAAGAAATGCTTGTAATAATAGATGAACCTGATGCCATAATATAAATCCTTCTTATTTTTCTACCATATCTTTATAATAATAATATTTTTGAAAAAATCAACCCTAAAAAACTAATAATAAAAATATTTACATGATAAAATACCAGTATAAAAAAGAGGGAAGTATGTTAAAAAATAAAGATGAAATAATTGATATATTAAATAATGATGGTGTAATTACATATGTAACAGATACAGTCTGGGGATTAGGCTGTTTACCAAACAGCGAAAAAGCTGTAAAAAAGATATATGAAATCAAAAAACGAGAAGCTCAAAAACCACTGATTTTAATGTCTAATGAAGTATACCATTTGTTAAATTATGTAAAACCAATACCCAAAATAGGACAACAACTAATAAAAAAATATTTTCCCGGAGCATTAACAGTCGTTACGGATAAAAATGAAAACACACCGGATTATATAACATCAGGAATGTCAACAGTCGGAATAAGAGTTCCTGATAACAAAATTTTCCAAGAAATATGTGCTATAATACCCGGCCATGTTCTGGCAACAACAAGCGCCAATTTATCACACCAACCTTCTGCTAAAACATATGCTCAGGCTTATGAAAATATGAACGGTCTTGCCGATTTAATAATCGAAGATTACGGATATCTGGCAAAAGGCCTTGAATCAACTGTTGTTGGGGTTATGAATGACGAACTAAGAATTTTCAGACAAGGGGAAATCCGTTTAGAAATTTAAAGAATTTGAAATTTATTTCTTTTTTTAATAAAATGATAAATAATGAGGGAATTTGTATGGAAATTATCTTATATATCATTTATTTATACTTACTGATTTATACATTATATCTTTTTATTTTATCAATACGAAATCTGAAAGATAAACCTTTTTCAATTGAAAAAAAGTATTCAAAGTATGATGATATTAAAAATAATTTTGCACTGATAATATACAGTCATAACCATAAAGAGTGCTTGCAGGAACTAATTGATCAAATAAAAATGCAAGATTATCCTCTTGCTAATTTCAAAGTTTATGCAATTCTTGACGATTGTAATGACGGCTCAGAGCATTTATTTGAATATGATAATTTTGTACATGTCCTAAATATACATGATGTTGGAACTCTAGGAAAAAACAAAGCAATAGCAATGCTTTTAAACGAATTAAAAAAAGATACTTCAATTGATGCTTATATTTTCATTGATAGTATTAGAAAAATCAATCCAGACTTCCTAACACTTGCAAACGCATCTCTTAGAAAAGCAGATGCCGTAACAGGAGAGCTACATATCAATAGAGATAATCTGGATATAGTAGACCGAATTAAAGCCGTATATAAAAAATATCAGGCAAACTTTTTTAAACAATCCCGTTCTTTATTGGGTCTGGCTACTCAAATTGATTCCGGCTTATTTATAATAAAAAAATCAGTCCTTGACAATATTAAAGATATTAATTTCAAAGATGTAAATTCAGAATTGGAATTCAGTTTATTGTTATCAAAAACAGGACATAGATGTGTTTACAATCCTAATATACAATCATACATTCTTGGACAAGATTGCTCATTCAGAAATCCTCGTTTAACTAAAAGATTTAACCTTTTAAAAAGCAATATAAAAAATTTAGGAACAATAAATTTTACGTTTATCGAACATGTATGCTCTCTTATAAATCCTAATATTTGGCTTATTATAGCTGCATACGCTATACTTATAATCTATTCATATAATTATCCGTTTATAGTAAAATGCAACGTAGTTATATTTACTGCAATACTATTAGCAGCAATATTTGGAATCAGTTTAGTTAACGCAAAACTAAATACTAAAGAAACATTATTATTAATGTTATACCCTGTATATTCTGTATGCCATATTATAAAGAATTTTCCACCAATAAGAGCTCTGTTAAAAGCTGTAGGTGCAAATACAGACAAAGAAATTGATAAACTGGTTATAGATGTAATGGTTCAAACCAAACATGGTGATAGAAGCTGCAAGTTAGAATTTATATCAACAGAAAATGAATTATCAAAAATTCGATTTATTTATAAAAATAAAAAATACACAACATCATCACATTTAAGAATGATAGATGCATTACAACAATTAAAATCAAAAATGGAAGACTATGGATTAACATTAAAAATCTGCAGTTGCTGCTCAAATTTTACATCCTGTGTTGATGGCTCTACAAATATGTTAAAAGGGCAGTGCCATAATGAATTTCCTAGTCCACTGTTAAATGAACCGCGTCCTACATTGATTTGGAATTCATGTTCAAGCTTTGAACCTGCAAAAACAAATAATTTCATAGAAGAAATGGCACAAGAAGTTGAAAATCAAACAAATTAAATTTGATAACTTTCAGACTTGGAGATTATAATATAAGTATGAAAAAACTATTAAGCTTTATATTAATAACAATATTATTATTTTCAAATACAGCTATGCTAAAAGCTGCAGAACCATTAAAAGGTTCTGTCACCGAAACTGAAGAATATAAAAATACAGCCGATGAAATTTTCACAGGTAAAGTTGAAACATTAAATAAAAAAGAAATAATAAATATGACGGTTTCTCAAGTTTTAGATTCTTCATATTCAATAGAAGGCGATGAATTTTTTGCAGAAGTTACTGATGACGTATATGGGGATAAAGGAATAATAATTCCAAAAGGTACACTTGCCCATGGCAAATTGACAAATACAACAGAGCCAGGACGCCTTGGGAAAGAAGCCACAATGGATTTAGCCTTCGATTATCTTGTAACTCCTGATGGCAGAGAAATTCCCATAGAGGGGAAAATGACAACAAAACTTCATCCAGTAACACAGAGTGCCAAAATTGTAGCTCAGGATGTTGGTTATACATTAGCAGGTGGGGCTGTTGGCGGACTTATGGCACTTAATTGGCTTGGTTTGGGAGCCGCAATCGCTTCACAAGGTTACACTTTGGCAGGAGGAGCCGCTATTGGTGGGGTTGCAGGCTTAGGTATAGCATTAATAAGAAAAGGTAACCATGTATTAATTGCTCCTGGAGATGAAATAAAAGTAAGAATAAATACTCCTATAGATCTTCCTGTCTATAAAGAAGAAGCCCTAAGACAAGAAGAAATTACCTACAAAGGATTGGATATCAGCATAAATGACATACGCCATGAAAAAGATCCTTTCGGAGAAGTTAATACAATAACTTTAACCGTACTGATTTCAAATATGTCTGATAAAACACTATCAGGCTTTGACATGGCACTTGTTAATGACTACAATGTAAAATTCAGTCCTTCAATATTCGGAGATACAAAGCTCATGTTTCGGCAAATCAGACCAGGGGACAAACTGGTTGAAAACGTTTCCTTTGCTGTAGATAACATAAATCGTAAATTTTGGCTAACATTTTATGACAGAAAAAACAGCCAAATAATTGCAAAAGTTTCTATAGACAATGCCTATAGAGAACTTCCGGATAAAACGAAAAAGAAGAATAAAAAAATAAGAACTAAAGGACAAAACTTTAAAAAAGAAGACGACTTTATGAATATGGATTTTTAAGTAAGTTTTATGTAAAGATTTTATAAAAGTACTTGTCAAAAAAATATTTTATATTACAATTATAGTAATTATTAGTAAATAGGAGGAAAATATGGCTTGCGGATCTCTTGAAATCGAAATATTAAACACCTTTTGGAATCTAACAGCAAGTGATGAAGACATCGATATTTCAATTCAGGATATCGTAGACGAACTATCCAAAAACGGGACAGAAAGAGCTTATACAACAATAAAAACCGTTATGGACAGACTTGTTACAAAAAGTATTTTAGTCAGATACAAGGTTGGTAAAAAGTTTTTCTACAAAGTTACAATGGACAAAAGAGAAATGGCATTAGACATGCTTAAAGAATTTACAAATAATTTCTTCAATGGCAATTATGCTGAAATGATGCATTTTGTAGAACGTGAAATGAGTGAAATTTTAGTAAAATAATCAATATTGACATGCCTAATGATAATATAAAAGACAGACTGTTTGTTGCAAATTTATTGCGAAATGTTCGTATTGGAAATTGCACTGTCAAAGAGGCTTTATTAGCATATCCAAAAGATACGCAGGATGAAAGTCTTATTGCTGCGTATCACGCGCTTATTCACTATGAAGCAGATGAAGATTTACGATATAGAGATGCTTTATATAAAGAAGAACAAGATGACTATATAGAATTTTTGTCGTATACTTTAGGTAAAGGAGAAGACTTGCCTGCAAATATCATAAACAATTACAAACAGTTCTATGATAGTGCACCAATCCTCCACCAAAATACTTTTCAGGGATTTCTAAAAGGATTTTGGAAATCGTTAAATACAGGATTTAAAAGGAGAAAGGAATGAAGAAATTACTAATCAGTCTGGCAATATTATTTGCTGCACTCATTGGATTTATGCCGAACGCAATGGCTGAAGAGCATCAATCTATTGATGTTTTACCTACTATGAATTGGACAAGTTCTGCACCAAACAGAATTTGGGTAGGAACATTTCAAATTGTATGGAATGAATTTATGGATAATATCGTAAAAAAACCAATAAAATTCATTGACTACAATTCACAAGTTGCAAAAGCCCTAAATAAACAAGATTTCAAAAAGAATGATATAAATGAAGATTCATATTATACAAAATACGGTACAGTATCTCCTGAATTAAAAACCGCAATTGAAGAAGGCATTAAAGAAAAATTCAATGAAACAAGCGATATCTTAGATACAATGGATTGGACATACAATCCTGAAAAAATTCTGGTTTACGCTATGCTTAAAAAAGATTTTAAATTTTTAAAAGCATTTGATAAACTACAGCCAGGAATGTTTGCTCAAAATTCCGCACCGGTTGAGTATTTTGGAATAAATAGCGACAGCAATAAAAAGTTGGATAAAAATTTAAAAGTTTTATTCTATAACAATGAAAATGATTTTGCAGTAAAAGTCTACACTCAGGATAACGATATGGTTCTGTTATACAGAACAAATGATGATGTAACCTTTGACAAATACTACAAAGATATTGAGAAAAAAACAAAAAAATATAAAGGCGACAAAGACTTTAAAGCTGAAGATGAGTTAAAAATTCCAAATATCAACTTATATAAAGAAACAAGCTTTAAAGATGTAGAAGGTCATCAAATTAAAGGAACTGATTTTAAAATCGACAGAACAATAGAAACAATTGATTTTAAAATGGATAATGAAGGTGTAGAATTAAAAAGCGAAGCTGCTATTATAGCAAAAATGTGTGCATTACCTATAATGGACGGCCGCAGATTCTATTTTACAGATAACTTTGTATTATTCTTGATAGAAAAAGGACAAAAGACTCCTTACTATGCAATGAAAGTAAGTGATGTAGAAACACTAAATAAAACAGGAAGATAAAACCTTTTATGAATAAAAAACGTCAGGTAAATGCCTGACGTTTTTTATTTTGTATTTATTGACCATATATAATTTAACGACTATAATCAAAATATGGCAAAAGTTAAATCAAAATGGGTATGTCAACAGTGCGGATATGAAACTGCAGGATATTTGGGAAAATGTCCCGAATGCGGAAGTTGGGGTAGTTTTACGGAAGAAATATCTGCAAACAATAAACTTCAGAATATCTCGCCGCAAGGCATTGTTAATGATGTAAAACCATCTTTAATAAACGATATTCATATTGGAGAAGAGGTAAGAGTAAGCACTAATATTTCCGAGTTTGACAGAATATTAGGAGGCGGTCTAGTTCAAGGCTCTTTAGTTTTAATTGCAGGGGACCCAGGAATTGGAAAATCAACAATTCTACTTCAGACAAGCGGAGAGTTAGCCAAAAACGGACAGAAAATTTTGTATGTATCTGCAGAAGAATCAGCAAGCCAATTAAAATTAAGAGCTAACCGACTTGGAATACACTCTGACAAACTTTATATTTATCCACAGACAAACCTGGAAAGCATAAGACAGCAGATTGATGAATTAAAACCGGATACAGTTGTAATAGATAGTATTCAGGCAATATATTCACAATCAATTTCAAGTTCTGCAGGCAGTGTTTCCCAAATCAGAGAATGCTGTAATATTTTAATGCAAATTGCAAAAACTCAAAATATAACAATAATTGTAATAGGACATGTTACAAAAGACGGAAATATCGCAGGACCAAAAATTTTAGAACACATGGTAGATACTGTTATATCTTTTGAAGGCGATAAATATAAATCTTACAGAATGTTGCGTTCAATGAAAAACAGATTCGGAAACACTTCTGAGGTAGGAATATTTGAAATGCAATCACATGGGCTTGTTGAAGTTAAAAACCCTAATGAACTTTTTTTAAATGAACGTTCACAAGATGCTATCCCTGGCAGTGCAATAATCGTAACAAATGAGGGAACAAGACCATTATTAGTAGAAATTCAAGCACTTGTCGGAGCAACACCTTATCCTGCACCACGAAGAGTAACCAACGGGGTCGATAACAGCAGACTTTTACAAATATTAGCCGTCTTAGAAAAAAGAGTGGGATTAAATTTATCTAAACAAGATGTATATATAAATGTAATGGGCGGAATCGAAATTGATGAACCAAGTGCAGACTTAGGCATTGCAATAGCAATAGCAACCTGTGCTAGAGATGTCGTTGTAGATCCGCAAACGGTAATTATAGGTGAAATCGGTCTGTCAGGCGAAATTCATCCTGTTAATAATATTGAAAAACGTCTGAACGAAGCTGTTACTTCCGGATTTAAAAAAGCAATTATCCCTTATGCAAACAGATCCGTTCAAAACGATAAAATACAAATAGTTCCGGTTAAACGCTTAATTGATGCAATTACAGCCTGTATTTCACCTCAAACAACAGAGGTATAAATGAAACTAGAAGAAAAATTAGGACAATTTTTAATAAAACATAAATTAACAATAGCTACAGCAGAATCCTGCACTGGAGGTCTGTTAAGCTCTAAATTAACAGATGTTTCGGGAAGCTCTGAATATGTAAAACTAAACTTTGTAACCTATGCAAATGAAGCTAAACATAATATTTTAGGTGTCAGCTGGGATATTTTAAACACCTATGGCGCAGTAAGTGAAGAATGTGCACAGGCTATGGCTGACGGATTACAAAAAGCAACCGGCTGTGACGTTGCACTGTGTACAACAGGAATTGCAGGACCCACAGGCGGGACAGATGAAAAACCGGTCGGATTAATCTACATTTCAATTAAGTACAAAAATATCGTCACAGTAAAAGAACTACGACTATCACCTGATATTGAAAGAATAAAGATGAAAGAAGAATTTGCAAATCAAGCATTAAATTTTGCAGTTTCAACATTATGCTGCGACAAACTTTGCTAATAATTCAGGGAATCGATTTATTAAAGCATCTGCAAATTTTTCCGTATCAATTTGAGTAGTAACGATTGCCAGTAAATCCTGAGGTAATTCAGTAATCATCCTTTGCAAATACTCAGGTTTAATTACACTCATAGATTTTATCATTTGCTCTTTATTTCTCTCTACATTTATCATATGAGTATAAGCTTCCGTATCAAAAATTTGATAATATTTATTCTGTTCATTTGTTAACATAAAAGTTAACTCTCGTTTTTGTGTAGGTTCCAAATTCATAATTGCATTTTTATAATTTAAATCGCCAAGCTGACCGATTTGTTTAACCAGTTCAGTACTATTACCTTCAGCTTCTTGTCCGGTAACACTTTCCAAAATCTGCTGCAAATACATCTCAGGAATTGACTTCAAATTCTGAAGCAGCATTTCTTTATCCATTTCAAAACTTGTTAAAAGCCTGTCTAATTCGCGTTCAGGCATATATTCTATAACCTCGGCTTCTGAAAACATCTGAAATACAGCCTTTAGCATTTCTTCTTTTGGTATATCTTTCAATAAATCTAACAAACTATCCTGTGTAAAATATTGTAAACCCTGAATAAGATCATCCTCTTCCAGCATAGGAACCAACTTATCTAATTGAGAAGATGTCATCTCTTTCATTATTGTCAATTTATTTTGAGGATCCGCTAATTGAAACAATTCAATCAATGTACTTACATCAGAAAACATATCCGCAGCCAATTGAATAGCAGCCTGATTGCCTGAAGCAGCTTCAGCTTCAAGGATTTCTTCAACAGTCTTATCTTTATATATTTCCATCTTAGAATCGGAAATATTCAATTTGGACTGAATATATGCTAGATCTGTATCTATTTTTATTGACATGCCGACCTCAAAATCTCTCTTGTATATATTAACGGAATATTTTTTCTTGTTTTTCAACAAATAAAAAAATTTGTTACATTAGTTAATAAATATAAAAAGTCAAACAAACACTTAATTTAAACCCAATTTATTCATTAAGTTATGTAACAATTTACTCCAATTCGTAACAAAACTTTATGATTTTTATACTTTATATATATAAGGGAAAAAGATAAGGAATAGGACAATGAGTTTCGATGTAAATATCGGCAGAACAGAACCTATAATTAAAGCAGCAGCCAATATGAATAATGACGGAGGCTCCGGCGGAAATACAGGTTATATGATGCGCGGTAAAAGGAAAAATAAAGAAAACTGCTTCCAAGGCCTATTTGATAATGACAACGAAACAGATTCATTCGAAATGGCATCAAAGTTACCAAAACCAAACAATGACGGATATAAAAATTCTTGGTTTGATAACTTGGTAGAAAAATTTATTAAATAAAAAAACATATGAGAGGTTTTGAATATTCAAAACCTCTCATTAAGTTTTAAATCTAAATAATATGTAATTATTCAAGACCTAAAGATATTTTATTATTTGTAGAAACCATATTCATTGCAGCAAACAGATTTTCTTGTTGAGTTACAAGGTAATCATAACGTTCATCTAAACTTGTTAATTGGGTTAAATAAGAAGATAATTGAGATAAATTAGCAGGATTTTTTTCAGCTTCCTCAAGCATTACTTCCAATTCTGCTCCTATATCATCTAGAATTTCATCGACATCATCACTCGAAACCGCTACGCCCATTAATGCGGCCAATGATTTTGCCTCAGATAAAATATCACTTTCTGAAGAATTTTCTTCCTGATTTTGTCCCTGTTCACCTTGATGTGCCTCAGCTTCTTTAATTTTCGCACTGGCTTCTGCTTCTGTCATACCCTCTGTATATGCAATCCCTAATTCTGCCAGCCTTGATTTTGTTTCATTACTTAGAGTTGATTTTTTTACCGCAGCTTCGCTTGCTGCAGTACTACCTGCATTTACTGATGAAATTGATGTGCTCATAAAAACTTCCTTTCTTTTGTCAGTTTTTCTCTCTTATAAACTAAGTACCTCATACCTATCGGAATATATGTTTTAAAACTTTAATAAAAAATACAATTGTAAAAAAATTTTTACATATAGAATTTTCTACTAGTTGACTTTTCTAAAACTATTATTAAAGAAAATTACTGTAAATCCCAACTCAAAGAAAATAAAGAAAGAGGTAACTATGAAGAAAACAATACGTTATGTGAACAGCCTGACTTTTCAGCTTGAACTTACAGCTAAAGTAATAAAAAATTTAGCAGAAAAATATTATTACGAAGAGGTATACAACCACATTTCATTTGAAGAGTACATTGTTATGGATACAATTGTTTGTTATCCGCACATAGATGAAAAAATATTAGCAAAAACTTTAATGACAGAACAGGATAAAATTCACAAAATTATTGCCTCGCTCAACAAAAAGAAATTGATAAAGGAAGCAAAATACAAAAACAATGAAATTGTGACAATTATTTATGAATTAACAGAATACGGAAATAAAATTTATCAGGATATGATACCTGAAAGTGACAAAACAATTGCCACACTTGCAAAATTTATTACAGAAAAAGAACTCCTTTCATTTACAAAAACACTTATAAAAATACGAAATATTTTAATATCGCTAGAATATGCTTAAATATATGCCAACGCTAACAAACTCCTTACACTCCAGGGAAAGGGGAGTGTAAGGCCCTTCGGGGATTCTCATGTTCCTAAAAAAGTAAAAAATATTTTTTATTTTTTAGGAACAAATTACACTCTTCTTCTTGCTAATTAAAAAAGACCCAAATGGGTCTTTAAAAATTTAAATTTTTCTTCAATACTGCGGAAGCCAAGTAGGTACTATATCTCTTATGCTCATTCTTCGCATAGAGCTATAGCAACGAGACTTTTGTTCTTTCGAACAAATTATTCTCATATTCTTACTAATTAAAAAAGACCCAAATGGGTCTTTTTTAATTAGCGGAAGACGAGACTCGAACTCGCGACAGCCTGCTTGGAAGGCAGACGCTCTACCAACTGAGCTACTTCCGCAAATATATTAAATTTTCACAAAAAGATATTACTATAAACATTTTCTAAAATCAAGATTTTTTATTTCAATTTCATCAAAATTCCATTAATTCTTAAGTACTAGTATAAAATATCAATATAAAAATATAAAAGTTTATTCTTAAGAATGGTGAAAAACTATACCATGACAGTTTATTATATAAATGTAGGTTCGAAACGTCCAGGCACTTTTTCGGGGTTGCGACAAGATTTTTTCTTTTTGCGGTTTGGTTTAAAACGATTTGAACTTACACTTTACTTCAGAAAGTTTTTCATGTTTTATAACTTCCGGTTTGTGTTGTAGTAGAGTTGCAAGACAAACCTTTTTATTTTATAATCGCTCCTGTAGAAATATTATAGGAGTAAATTTTATGACAACTGAAATCAGAGCTAGCCATATCCTTGTAAAAACAGAACAAGAAGCTATGGATTTATATAACGAGATTAAAAACGGCAAAGATTTTGCCCAAGCGGCTAAAGAGAATTCACTATGTCCATCAGGGCAAAACGGCGGTGACTTAGGGTATTTTGGAAAAGGAATGATGGTAAAACCATTTGAAGATGCAGCTTTTGAACTTAATGAAATCGGCGAAATTTCTCAACCTGTAGAAACCCAATTTGGTTGGCATTTAATTCAACTAACCGGCAAAGAATAATATGGATAACTTTGCAATAATTAAAAATTTTATGATTAATCATAAGGTTAACTATCTGCTCGTTAATTCAACTAATGAATTTTTAGTTGAATATAATACTTTGGAAGAAAATTCAAGATACAAGCTTACAAACTTTTCCGGTTCAACAGGAGAAGCCCTTGTTAGCCCTGAAACAATATATCTTTTTGTCGACGGCAGATATCATATTCAGGCTGACCAGGAAGTTGACCACAATAAAATCACAGTTGTAAAATTACAAACTGGACAAAAATTTATTGATGAACTTTTAAAAAGAATTCCTGAACAAGAAACATTAGGAGTTTTTTCAAAAAAAATCTCACTAAAAAAAGCGGAAGAAATATTATCTAAAAGACAAGTTAAATTTTTAGATGAAGATCCGCTTGATAATAACAAAAAAATCTCAACTCCTGATAATATTTTAATTGATAAAAAATATAGTGGATTCACAGCAAATGAAAAAATTTCAAAAATATCTCAAAACTTAACTGATGATGAAGCCATATATATCACAGATCTTGATGAAGTTTCATATATATTTAATATGAGAAATTATTCTCAAAAATATTCTGCCAAAATTAATGCCAAAGCAATTATTTTAAAAGACAACTCTATTTTATTCACTCCGAATAAAATGCATAGTCTTGAAGAATTTTTAAAATCTACGCAAAAAACAATTCTTATTGATAAGTCATCTATAAACGTATTTGACTACAATCTTCTTTCTGGAAAAGCTGAAGAACTAATCGAAAACCCGATAAAATTAATGAAAGCAAGAAAAAATAATGCAGAACTTGAACACCTTAAAGAGGCTTTCAATAAAACTGATATAGCGGTCAGTGCTATAAGAAATTTTATCTATAATAACGAAAATATCTCCGAATACGATATTGCAACAAGATTGGAAGAAGAATTCAAAAAACAGGGTGCTGTGGGCCTAAGTTTTAAATCTATTGTTGCAAAAGATAAAAATTCCGCACTTGCTCACTATTCAAAATCATCAAAGGAAGAAATCATAACAGACGGTTCACTTATTTTAATAGATTGCGGAGCTTATTTTGAAGGAGGCTTAGCCACTGATATCACAAGAGTTTTTGTAAAAGGAGATCCGACAAAACTTCAAAAGAAAATTTATACACTGGTATTAAAAGCTTTTTTAAACGCATTTAACTTTGCAAAAGTAAATTCAGAAAGACCAATTATAGGATATGATATTGATAAATCAATTCGTGATTTTTTTGATACAACAGATACTGAAGGTTTTATTTTTAATCATGGTTTAGGTCATGGAATAGGAATAAATGTTCATGAATATCCGCCAAATTTAAGCTCAGGAGAAATTGCACAAACTCCAATACTTGATGGGATGTGCTTTTCAATAGAGCCGGGACTCTATAAAGAAGGCGCTTTTGGAGTCAGATTAGAAAACTCCTGTTATTTCAAAGATAATGATATTCATTCTTTCGTGAATATGAATTATGAAAAAAAACTTATAGACTTTGATATGCTGACAGAACAAGAAAAACAATGGCTCCAAGAATTTGAGGTTAAATAATGGAAATTACAAGTGTAAATAACGATTTAGTAAAAGAAACCGTAAAATTACAACAGAAAAAATACCGTTCAAAAACCGGAAAATTTATTCTTGAAGGATTTAAAGCAATAAAAGAGGCTTTTGACTCAGGGATTAAACTGGAACACATTTTTGTTATTGAAAAACATATTAACGACTACAGTTTTGCTGAAGATATACTGATTAAAACTAATGAAAATGTATTAAAAAAAATTTCAGCAACAGAATCCGCTCCTGCAGCTGTTGCTATAGGCTGCCAAAAAATCTATAATACAAACATTTTAAAAAACAAACAAAGAGTAGTCTTACTTGAAAATATAAAAGACTTGGGAAACCTTGGAACTATTATCAGGAGTGCCGTTGCTTTCGGTGCGGAAGCAATCGTACTGTTTGGAGGTGAAACGGTTGATATATACAATCCGAAATGTGTCAGATCTGCAGTAGGGAATTTATGGAAAATTCCGGTTATAAATATACAGGAGTTTAAAGAACTTGAAATAATATTCCAAAATTTTGACAGAGTTGCTACACTGCCAAGATCTGCAAATAAATTGAAATCATTTAAACTAAAAACACCCTGCCTTATCATGTTTGGTTCAGAGGCAGAAGGTTTATCTGAAGAATTAATAAAATATTCAACAACCTCTGTTAAAATTGAAATGGCACAAACTGTTGAATCTCTAAATTTAGCATCTTCAGCTTCTATTATTTTGTATGAACTGTTTACATAAGGATAAATCAAATGACACCAAAAGAACAACTTGCCAGACAATATTTCAAAGACGGATATAATTGCGCACAATCAGTTTTTTTAGCATACGCGCAAGATTACGGATTTGATAAAAAAACCGCTTTAAAATTATCCTCATCATTCGGCGGAGGAATGGGCAGACTAAGAGAAGTTTGCGGTGCCGTAAGCTCTATGTTTATGGTTGCAGGATTGGAAGACGGCTATATTGAAAATAACAACGATGAAAAAAAAGCAAAACACTATGCCCTAATACAAAAACTTGCAGAAGAATTTAAAAAGAAAAATAATTCAATTATCTGCCGAGAACTTTTAGGTTTGGATGAAACAATATCATCACCCATCCCCTCAAAAAGAAATGAACAATACTACAAAGAACGACCTTGCGAGGGTTTAATTGCTGATGCCTGTATAATTTTAGATAATTATTTAGCCAATAAAAAAACGGTTAATTAATAACCGTTTTTTAGTTTATACCATTTTTGTTATTTGCCCTATGGAATGGATGGGTGATCATTAAATTTATATCCTGTTTCCAAAACCTTATACAAATTCTTCAAATCACTTTTTGTCTTAAGATTTTTTAGCAGGCTCTCATACTTAGATGGTTCGATATAATATTCAGCTAGGATTTCATTATTAAATGAACTGTATATTTTAGTTTTATTAGAAACCTGAATATATTTAAGAATTTTGTCCTTATTAAACTTATCTTCCGATTTACTTTTATCTGATGGTTCTTGCAGCTTATCCGTCTGAGTATCTTCTTCTTGCTGTAATATTACATAATTTACAGCTGTTTTAAATGCAGAAGCCCTTGTGAATCTTGATTCTTCATTCCAAGTCACAGGACTTACAAAAAACTTATATTCATCTTTTGTCAATTCTATTTTCGGAAATGTACTTTTTACTATTGCCTCTTCATTTGTTCTCACAAAAGTGTCAAATTTTTTAGAAAATTCAGGACTTGCTTTCACATACCCAGCAACACCTGCTGTTACGGTCAAAAATGTAAAAAACGTACAACCAATGATTATGAACGGTGCAGCCACACTAAATATAGTTGCTTGAGTTGACTGTGTTTTATGAAAAGTCTCAACTTCTCGTTCCTTATCTTTTTCATACGCCCATTCGTTACCCTTTAACCCGCAGATAATCATAAAAGGCAGGATGCCCAAAGTAAAAACAAGAGGTATGGCAAATAAAGTAACAGGAACTTTATTGATTAACCCCCACATCCAAGTTCCCCAAAATGCCCCCCAATTGAATTTTATAATATCACTTTTCGGCTTCTTAGATGTAATTTTTCCTTCCCAGCACATCATACACAAAAATACAAATATAACCAGCCATTTACCCATAAATAAATAACCAACAGGAGTATATGAAATATAACAGATAACAGCCAAAACCGATGATAATAAATAAACTCTGTTATCATCCTCTTCTCCTAAAATATCTCTTACCCTTCGAACAATACTTGAAAAATATAAAGGAACAATAAACAGCCCTAGAATAGCCATTCCTAAGACTATAATAAATGGCTGACTGGCAGGCGCTGACAGAGCCGAATCAAGCAGCCTTGATAAAAAGCCGGGTTTAAAAAAGACTGCAATGCCCAAAGGTATAGACCATAATAAAACATCTATAAGTTCTATTATGAAATAATTAACAATAAAATCTCGTCTTCCTATAACTCCCTTAAGTCCTAAAAATTTTCTATTTTCTTCAAAATAATTATCACTCATTTTATTTCATACTCCTATACATTTACCGCGGTGTCATTACTATTTTCCTGTAAAAATTCTTGAGGTATTTTATTTTCAAGAATCTTTTTACCTGACTTTATTTCCTTTGAAGATATTCCATACTGAATTAATTTCTCTGCCTCTTTAAATATACTACCGTTATTCCTTGCAGTAAATCTATTAATCTCTGTTTGAATACTTTTAGCAGCTTTATCTATTGACTGCTGAATATTTTGAAGATTTTGAGCATGGGAAGCAATATTATTATACAAATTTTCACCCACAGTTATAATATTCTTCACATTATCATACTGTATTTGTGATGCCCATAATTGATTTACCAGCCGAAGAGTGACTAATAAAGATGCCGTTCCGACAATTATTATATTCCTTGAATTTGCCAGTTCAACAACCTTCCTGCAATCCAAATCCGTATATATCATATCCACACATGCTTCAATTGGAATATACATCAATATAAAACCAGGCTGAATTACACTATTCAGTTCCTCATAATTTTTCTTTGCCAATTGTGTTATACAATTGCTTATATCAGTAATGAAAGCTTTTTTATAAATAGCATCATCACTTTGCCGATATTCAATAAAGTTTTTCAAAATAACTTTTGAGTCAATAATCATATGCTTATTATCAGGAAGGTTGACTACAAAATCAGGCTTTATTCCGTTTGAGGAAAACTGCTTTGTATAATGGACATTTTCTTCAAGATTTGCAAACTTAAAAATTTGTTCAAGCCAGTCTTCACCGAATTCACCTTTTGAATTTTGGTTCATAGTAAGAGCTTTAGCATATTTTTCAGCAGTAACAATAGCATTCTTTATATCCAGAGATTCCTGCTGATGAGATTTTTGATAGTTGTCTATACTTTCTTTAAATTCTTTCAATAAATTATTTACAGGCACCAATTCCTCAGCTTTGAACAACTCCATTTTGGATTTCAAATCCCTTGAATGTTCATTTAATAATGCCTCCTGCTGATTTTTCAAAGATTCCTGTGCAATTTGAGAAAAAGATAATTTTACCTCATTAATAACAGCATCCTTCAATCCGGCCTGAGCTTTTAATTGCAGATTTTCTTCCTTTAAATTCTGAATTGAATTTTTATAAAACAAAGAAGCCAAACTCCATACGGCAAAAGCCGTAACCGCAACAGATAATATCAAAACGACGAATTCAAGAACCATATCCCGCACCTGATAATAATACGCTGCAACAATGATAACACAAATTCTCAGTAATACCAATAATAAAAAATAAAAATTATAGATTATTCAATTTATTTTTTAACAAATTGATTGTTTCTGATAACGTAGATAAAGAATTAGCAAACTTTTTTATTTGAGCAACTTGAGAATTTGAATAATGATAAACTTCAATGGATTTTAAAGTTTCATTACAAAAATCATTGATAGATTTATAATCTTCAATCATATTACTTAAATCTTCTTTTATATAACTTGTTTCTTCATTTAAAACTGTTAAAAACATTGTATCAAACCATGTGCCAATTGGCCGTAGACTATAACCGGATTGCGACATACATTTTAGAATATGTCAAGTGAAATCTCCCAAAAGTTTGCTCAAAGACTTAAACAACTAAGACGACAAAGAAATATGTCTCAGGAAGATTTGGCTTTGGCTGCTGGAGTTGACAGAAGCTATATTGGAAGAATAGAAAACTGCAAAAGATCTCCCGGATTAGATATACTATGGAAATTATCAAAAGGGCTAAATATAACGCTAAACGAACTTTTAAAATTTTAGATCTTTAATCTGTTTATCAATTAAAAAAAGAATATCTGAAATCTCTCTTAATGTTTTTATCTTAGAGTGCAAATGATTTTTATTATTATGACCCGCAAGACTTTCTAATTGAATGTTACAGACTTCAATTACTGCATCACATTTACCTTGCAAATAAATAATTTCTTTACTAAACAAATCCACTTGTAATTTTAATTCTTGTAGCAAAACACAATTCATATACACCTGCCAATTGGCTGTCGACTATTCAAATATATTGACATACTGTTTTTATAATGTCAAGTGAAATAACAAGAAAACTCGCATCTAGGTTACGAAACATAAGAAAAGAAAAAAATTTAACACAAGAAAAACTTTCGCTAATGTGTGGATTTGAAAAGGATTATATATATAGAATAGAAAATCTTAAACGTAGTCCTCGATTGGAATATCTGGATAAAATCGCGAAAAATCTTAATATGACTATAGCGGAATTATTAACTTTTGATGAGTAAAATATCACTTGACTCTTATTTAATTAAAATCTCTTGAATAAAATAAAAAATAATATAAATTTACCCAAATTTATTTAATATCACTTGAAAGATTTTTCTCCACTTGCACTGGATATGTTTTTTAATTAAAATATAATTAATTAAATTATTTTGTATATTAAGAAGGGATAGGACAATGGCTGTAGAAAGACAACACGTAAAAGAACAGGACAAAATAGAAAGACGCTCAAATTTTGAAGCAGTTGAAAGCAACTTAACTCCGGAGCAGGTAAAACTTGAAGCTTCAAGATGCCTACACTGCAAAAACCCAAGATGCGTTCAAGGATGTCCTGTAAATATAAAAATTCCTGAATTTATTGATGCTTTAAAACATGATAACCTTGATGAAGCAGGAAGAATCATCAGAGAAACAAGTATGTTACCGTCAGTCTGCGGCAGAGTCTGTCCGCAAGAAAGACAATGTGAAGGGAACTGCATTTTAGGAATTAAAGGCGAATCTGTTGCTATCGGAGCTTTAGAAAGATACGTCGGAGATAATACAAAAGCAGATATGCCTGAAATTAAACCTTCGGGGAAAAAAGTTGCAATTGTAGGCTCCGGCTGCGCAGGAATTACTGCAGCAGCAGATCTTAGAAAAGCAGGACATGAAGTTGTTGTTTTTGAAGCACTACATAAACTCGGAGGTGTTTTACGCTACGGTATCCCACCATTCAGATTACCAAGAACAATTCTTGATAGAGAAATAACTAACCTCAAAGCAATGGGAGTAGAATTCCATACCAACGTTATAGTAGGTAAATCAATAACATTAAAACAATTAAAAGATGATGGTTTCGATGCTATATTTATCTGCTCAGGTGCAGGACTGCCTAAAATGATGCATATTCCGGGCGAAAACCTTAACGGTGTGTTCTCTGCAAATGAATTCCTGACCCGAGTAAACCTTATGGGAGCAGGAAGAGATAAAGACAGTATTACACCTTTAAAAGTCGGCAAAAAAGTTGCAGTTATAGGCGGAGGTAATGTTGCAATGGATGCTGCAAGAACTGCTGTGCGTGTAGGATTTGAAGAAGTATCCATTATATACCGTAGAACTGAAAAAGAACTTCCTGCTCGTTTGGAAGAAATAAGACATGCAAAAGAAGAAGGTGTTCAATTTAAATTTTTACATGCTCCTGTAGAAATTTTTGATAAAGACGGATACGTAAACGGTATGAAATTTGAAATCATGGAGCTGGGAGAACCTGATGCATCAGGAAGAAGAAGACCCGTTGGTACAGGTAAGTATACTACCGAAGATGTTGACACAGTAATTGTAGCCCTTGGCACAGGTCCTAATCCGATTATACAAAAATCTGCAGAAGCTGAAGGTATTGAAATTATTACTGATAAAAAAGGCTACATTGAAGTTGACCCGGAAAATCGTTCAACTAATATTCCATTTATATATGCCGGAGGAGATGTTGCACCTGTTGGAGAATCAAATGCTATCAATGCAATGGGAGCCGGTAAAAAAGCTGCTAAAGCGATAAATGAATTACTTTCAAAATAAGGAAATAAGAATGGATAATGAAAATCAAATAAATGAACAACCTCAACAAGATTCAGAAGTTAAAGAGAGTTTTAACTTATTTAAAATGGATGGGGCATTAAGCAGATCAGGATTTTTTATTGTGTTTACAATAGTTTTGGCATATAGTATAGTCTTTTCTTTTGTATTCTATTATATATATATAAATATAAATCCAATGGAACATAAAATTTTATATATTACAATTTTATCAATTTACGGTTTATCTTCAATTTATATATATGGATTAAGTTGTGCTAAAAGATTATATGATATTATAGGAAACAAACAAAAAGCTATTTTCTATATAGTTATAGCTTATATTTCTATAACTGCAACTTCTTTCATCCCTGGGATTAAGTATTTAGGATCAGCACTATCCTTATTACTTGTAGGTATTTTGTTTTTAAAAAGAGGAAAACTCATCAAATAACAATAAATTTATTTATATATTACAAATGAACAATATATTAAAATATAAAATTATAATAATAATACAGGTAGTCTTACTAACAGGATTACCTGCATTTTCTCTTGAATTAGACATGTCCGTAGATGAAGAAATAAAAAAGAAATATAATACATCACAACTTGAAAATGATGTTTTACCTCAACTACCTGAGAAATTGAAAACTTCGACACCAAACTCAAACACAACACAGGCCCCTCCCAAAACTCTCCCTACATTTACGAATACTACTGCACCTGTTATAACAAAACCGGATAAAAAAAATGCAATAAAAATTTCAAAATGGACAAAATTCCAAGTTAAATCAAACCAGCTAATTTCAGACTGGTCAAAAGAAGGCTCTTCAATTTCATTTACCACAACCTCGCCCGTTTACAAAAAGAACATAACAATTCCAAGCGGAACTATCCTGATGGGAGAAGTAATTGACACACACAGACCGCAAATTACAGGTAATGGAGGGCTCATTGTATTAAAAGTTACAAGTATAACTTATAATGGAAAAACCTACTCTACAGAAGCTAAAATAACAAAAGCAAACTCTAAAAAAATATTCTTTAATAAAATAAAGGGTGAAAGACGATACTGGAAAAACGTCGCAGAACAAGTAGATAAGGGTGAAAAGTTCTACAATAAAACAAAAAATATTTCATCAAAAATGGCTGACAATCCTATATTAATAATTTTATCTCCAGTTCCGACTGTTGTAGGAATAGCCGGATATACCCTAACAACTGCAACTGCACCCGTATTTGCTATATTTGATAAAGGTGGAAATATTTCGATACCTGCAGGCAAACCCTTTGAAATAAAATTATTAGAAAGTACTTATGTATATTAATACCATCTAGATCTCGGGTAAGGGTATAAAATCTTAGGATTATATTTGTCTCTTATATATAAAGGACGGCTATATTTATTTTCTTTAACTTTTTCTAGGGGATACTTCGCACTATTATTATAATCATAATTATCATAATACTTTGCAGGCGGATCTGAAAAAATTCCGTTGGAAATATCCTCATTACCCTCCTCTACAGCCTCAATATATCTATATGTAGCATCAACTCGTCTTTGAGGTTCTGATTTTACCCTACGAAGCTCATTCACATATTTTCGCTCATACTTATCTAATGGGATTAATGATAAAACACCAAGTAAAGTAAAAATCCATAGTACTATCCATATACCTTTTAATAAATCATGCATATTAAAATAATAACATTTTTATCACTAATTGTTAATAAATTGTAAAAAATAATTTATTTAATATAATAAGAAAGGGGACGTACTTTTAATAAAGGAGAGAGTAGAATGTTTAAAAGATTTACTTCACCAATGAGATTATTTGCAATACTTGCAATAATGCTTATTGGAATCTCACCTGCATTGGCAAGTGAAGCCGATTTAGTAGTTCCAAGTATTCATTCAATTTCACCTTGCAGTTACAAATTACTGCTTGTAGGGCTTGGAATTTCTGTTATCGGATTGATTTTTGGACTAATAGAATTTCTAAAAATCAAAAAACTGGATGTCCATAAAGCTATGGACGATGTTGGTAATACTATTTTTGAAACATGTAAAACCTATCTAATCCAACAAGGTAAGTTTCTTATTGTTTTAGAAGTATTAATAGGTTTATGTATTGCCTTTTATTTTGGATACCTTCAACATATGGGGGCAAAAGGAGTTTTGACAATTTTAGCTTGGTCTGTTATAGGTATTTTAGGATCTTATTCAGTAGCTTGGTTTGGAATAAGAATGAATACCCTTGCTAACTCCAGAACTGCATTTGCATCTTTAAAAGGTAATCCGCTAGACATTATGAACATTCCTTTAAAAGCAGGAATGAGCATTGGAGTATTATTAGTATCAGTTGAATTAATTATGATGCTTATAATCCTTTTATTTGTACCTGGCGATATTGCTGGCGCATGTTTTATTGGTTTTGCAATCGGTGAAAGTTTAGGCGCATCAGCTCTTCGTGTTGCCGGTGGTATTTTTACAAAAATTGCCGATATCGGATCTGATTTAATGAAAATCCAATTCGGGATAAAAGAAGATGATCCTAGAAACCCTGGTGTTATTGCAGACTGTACCGGTGACAATGCCGGTGATTCAATAGGACCTACTGCAGATGGGTTTGAAACTTATGGTGTAACAGGTGTTGCATTAGTAAGTTTCATATTACTTGCAGTTATGGGGCAAGAAAATCAAGTTCAATTATTGGCTTGGATTTTTGTTATGAGATTCTTAATGATTGTAACTTCAGTAGTAGCATACTGGATTAACAGCATATGGGACAAATTCTTCTATGCGCCAAAAGTAGAAAAATTTGACTTTGAAGCACCATTAACAAGACTTGTATGGATTACATCAATCTTGTCAATTTGTATGACATTCGGAGTAAGCCATTGGTTACTAAGCGATATGGGTAATCACATTTGGTTAGTCTTGTCATGCATTATCTCTTGCGGTACTCTAGGAGCTGCATTAATCCCTGAATTTACAAAGATCTTCACTTCACCAAAAGCTAAACATACAGAAGAAGTTGTAACAGCATCAAAAGAAGGCGGAGCATCTTTAACTATTCTTTCAGGTATTGTATCTGGAAACTTCTCAGGCTTCTGGATTGGTATGATTATTGTATTATTGATGGCTCTAGCCTACATTGCAAGTACCTATATTCCGTCTGGAGAAGATGGATTAATGATTTATCCATCAGTATTTGCATTTGGTTTGGTTGCATTTGGTTTCTTAGGAATGGGTCCTGTAACAATTGCAGTTGACTCTTATGGTCCGGTTACTGATAACGCTCAATCAGTTTATGAATTATCATTAATCGAAGAAATCACTGATGTAAAAGAAGAAATTAAAAAAGAATTTGATTTCGATGCAGATTTTGAAAATGCAAAACAATACTTAGAAGAAAATGACGGAGCAGGTAACACCTTCAAAGCAACATCTAAACCTGTATTAATTGGTACTGCGGTTGTTGGTGCGACAACAATGATTTTCTCATTGATTCTAGTTATCAAAAATACATTAGGTATACAGCCTGAAATGATATTAAATCTGTTAAACCCATATACACTATTAGGTTTATTAACAGGCGGTGCTGTAATTTACTGGTTCAGCGGAGCTTCAATGCAGGCTGTTACTACAGGAGCTTACAGAGCTGTTGAATACATCAGAGAAAATATCAAACTAGGTGAAGCTGATGAAAAGAGTGCAAATTTGGCTAACTCAAAAGAAGTAGTAAAAATTTGTACACAATATGCACAAAAGGGTATGGTAAATATCTTTATCGCATTATTTACATTTGCATTAGCTCTTGCTTGTTTATCAGCACCTAGCTGCAAAACACAATTAGCAGTTTCATTCTTTGTAAGCTACCTAATTGCAATAGCAGTATTTGGGCTATTCCAAGCTGTATTTATGGCAAATGCCGGCGGATGCTGGGATAACGCTAAGAAAATTGTTGAAGTGGATTTGAAGGAAAAGGGAACACCTTTGCATGAAGCTACAGTTGTTGGCGACACAGTAGGTGACCCGTTCAAAGATACATCATCAGTTGCGATGAACCCGATTATTAAATTCACAACTTTATTTGGTTTATTAGCAATGGAAATTGCAATCAATGAATCATTCAGAAAAGTTGCACCTATTGCAGGCGCAGTATTCTTAGTAATCGCATTGATATTTGTCATTAGATCTTTCTATGGAATGAGAATTCCTACAAAGAAATAATACAATTACAAATTAAATAAAAACTCCTGTAGGAATTTATCTTACAGGGGTTTTTATTTATAAATCTTTTTCAATAGCCTTATATAGCTGTTCCATTTCTGCATTAGCTAAATATGAACGAGCCATAAGATACTCTTTTGCAGTCAACTTTTCAGCATTACGTTCAAAATTCAACCTAACAGAATTTATTTCATTAAGTACTTCAGGAACTTTTAAAGTAAGTTTATCTATCTTAGTTTTAGCGATATGATTGGTATTTTTAAATTGGGATAAATTTTTTAACTGAATTTTCATACAATATCTGTGTCCTTAGTTTTTAACTTGTCATATAATATAAATATAAACAAAATATTTTTTGATAGACAAATGATAAAATTTATAGAAGTAAAAATTTCAGATATTCCAAAACTTGCAAAATTAACAAATTATATTTGGCATGAATATTGGACTTGCATTTTAACAAATGAACAAATTGATTATATGGTAGAGAAATTCCAATCAGAAAAAGCTATACTTAATCAATATAAACATGAAAAATACAGCTATTATTTTATAAATGAAAATGGAAAAGACATAGGATACTTTGGACTCTCTGATAAAAAAGATTATTTATTTTTATCCAAATTATATATTTCAAAACACTACAGACACAGAGGTCTTGGAACAAAGGCCTTTGAAAAAATAAAAGAAATAGCAAAGGCTAAAGGTTATAAAGCTATCCGATTAACAGTCAATAAGCATAATATAAACACAATAAATGCCTACAATCAATGGGGATTTAAAACCATAGATGCCGTTGTAACCGATATAGGCAACGGTTTTGTAATGGATGATTATATTATGGAATATAAAACATAATATATATACAATTATACTGCCTTATTTTCTAATAAAAAAATATATAATTCATTTTATAATTCCTTGAGAATTGAAACTTAATAAGGAGCTTGTAAAATGGACAATTTTAAGAAATATTTTGTTGAATTCATAGGTACATTTTTCCTAGTATTTACAGTAGGTATGGTGACATTATTACCAGGTAACGGAGTAATACCTGCAATTGCAATAGGATTTATGCTAATGATTTTAGTATATTCAGGAGGATTTGTGTCCGGAGGACATTACAATCCTGCAGTATCAATTGCAGCAGCGCTTAGAGGCATTTTGGAATATCATTTACTAATACCATATATAATTTCGCAAGTTTTTGGAGCAATTATTGCAAGTCTTTTAATGATGTATTTATGTGATATTCCTGCTATAGTAACCTGTTCATATAGTACCTCAAATATTTTCATAGGCGAGATACTATTTACATTTGCACTATGTTATGTTGTTTTAGCAACAGCAACGACACCGGAAACTAAAGGCAATTCATATTACGGATTAGCCATAGGCACAACTGTAACAGTTGGCGCCTTTGTCACAGGAGGAGTAATATGTTACGGGGCATTTAATCCTGCAGTTGCAATAGGATTATTCAGCATGCATATATCATGTATGGGGTTAACCTTGGCAACAATATTTGCCAATATTCTAGGCGCTATACTAGCAGCTTACGCATACAGTTACATAAAAGATGAAGACTAAGTAACAAAACTTAGCCTTCATCAATTTTACTAACAAAATTTTATATTCAGGTATGTTATTATAAATATTACAAAACTTAAAAAAAACTTGAGGTTAACCCAAAACAGTTTTATAATAGACTATGCTGGTGTGCTGGATACAGAAAGGATTAAGAAAATGACAGCAATTGAAGAAATGACATACCCTCAACTTGAGCGGGCAATCAACCCTACTCACGATATTAAACTTTTTGCAGGAAGGTCAAATCCTGAATTAGCACAGGAAATTGCGGACCAACTGGGGACAACTATCGGCCCTATGGTTGTAAAAAACTTTGCAGACGGTGAAATATACGTTCAGGTAAAAGAAAGCGTAAGAGGGGATGATGTTTTTATCATTCAACCTGTATGCAATCCGGTAAATGAAAATTTGATGGAGCTATTAATCATTATAGATGCATTTAAAAGAGCCAGTGCAAAAACAATCACCGCAGTAATACCATATTATGGTTATGCAAGACAAGACAGAAAGACATCCGGTCGTGAAGCTATTACTGCTAAACTTGTTGCTGATTTATTAACAACAGCAGGAGCAGACCGAGTACTTGCAATGGATTTACACACAGGACAAATTCAAGGATTTTTTAATATTTTAGTAGACCACATTTTTGCAATGCCGATATTGGTAAACTATATTAAAGATTTAGGTATTGATCCTGAAAATATGGTTGCTGTATCTCCTGATATGGGAGGAGCAAACAGAACAAGACATTTTGCAAAAAAATTAGATTGTCCTATTGCAATTATTGATAAAAGACGAGACAAACATAATGAAGCAATTGCAACAAACGTTATAGGAGATGTAAAAGATAAAGTTTGTCTAATGTTTGATGATATAATAGATACAGCAGGTACAATTTGCGAGGCTGCAAAGCTATTAAAATCAAGAGGTGCCAAAGAAATATATGTTGGTGCGACACATCCTGTATTTTCAGGACCTGCAGTTCAACGCTTGGGTGAAGCTCCTATTACAGAGTGTATAGTAACAAATACAATTCCGCTTGATATGAGCAAAATGCCATCTAACATTAAACAAATTTCAGTAGCACCTTTACTTGCACAAGCGATTTCAAGAATACACGATGATGAATCAGTAAGTTCTTTGTTCGGATTTGAAAAAGAAATGCAGGTAAGCTAAAATTATAAAAGGCTTAAGGAATATGAAAAAGATTACTAGACAAAGGTTTCATAACCTTTGTCTTTTTTTCTACTCATCTGTTTAGAGGATATTTAATGCTGATTATTCAAGAAAAAAATATTGAAGACGTTATAGAAAATATAGATATGAAAAACGAAAGTTTTTCATACCTCCTCCCCAAGTCTGGTAGCCGTTCTTTTTTAAAGACGGCTTTTTTTTACCCTCCGAGCAGAGGCACGAGCAAAGCGAGAGATGAACACTAATCAACGGAAACGTTGAGTTTTTGTTGTTAGTGTGAATGGTGCCGTTTACCGCGAGGAGGGTTCCGAAGAGCAAAGGCAGGGGTAAATATCAGCAAAGCGAGAGATGAACACCAATCAACGGAAACGTTGAGTTTTTGTTGTTAGTGTGAATGAGAGATGAACACCAATCAACGGAAACGTTGAGTTTTTGTTGTTAGTGTGAATGGTGCCGTTTATTGCGAGGAGGGGGCCGAAGAGCAGAGGCAGGGGTTGATATTAAAAATTGTTAAAAACAGAAAAAATTATAGCAATTTTTATATTCATACAACTTTATCAGTATACCAACCAGGCAAAAATATAAGGAGGCTATAATGAATCTATCAGTAAACCCAATGAACCCGGCATTTAAAGGAACTATGTTAATTCCATATACAGAACTTCAAAAATCCGGAAAAGAATCCAATGAAACAATGCGCCAAATAGGAAAGGAAACCGCAAAATTTGCAAAACCTGAAGATATGCAGGTTACAAAAGACGGAATCTTGGTAAAAGTTGAAGATTCAAAAGAAAAAGAATATCAGGCAATAATAGCAAAATATGGAATAAATATCCAAAAAGTAAATACTCCAATTTCTAAAAACGATAACGCAGACCTAAGCACATATACTTTTATGGTAAACAAAATAGATCCGCAAAATGCAAAAGCAAGAGCTGAAAAATACGCACAAATGCAAGAACCTGATAAAAGCAAAGAATATATAAATGTTTATAACCAATTCAAACAAAGTCCTTATTCCGCAGAGAAAGCAGAAGCATAAAAAATCTAATCAATAAAATCCAGAACAGCAGCGACAATGTCGCTGCTGTTTGGTCTCCCAGCTATTCGGAGATTAATCTTTTTCATTACCACGTTAAAAATCTTATTGTACTCGCTACATTCGCAGCTGCATTTAAAATATTAGCTGCCGTATTAATTCCTGCATAATTATCCCGAACGACTATGGTATTAACTTCTGGAGATACCGGAACAACATCCTCATCAATATAATTAGAAACAGGATAATAAGTTGTTGAATAATAAGTATAAGGATAATATATAGAAGAATAGAAATATGGCCTGAAGATAGGAACAGGTCTAAATGGACGAATAACCGGAGGCGGTAATGGAGGACGAGCCATAATATGATGCATAGGCGGTCTTGGATGCGGTATTGGACGAATTCCCATATGAACAGGAGGATGTGAAGGCGGCCTATGCATACCGGCAGGCCCTCTCATACCTCCTCTATAATTTGCAGCATGCACCATAGGTCTGCTGCCTGGCCCGGGTCCTATATGAGATGGAGCAGCATAACTTATCTGCCCTAATAATATAAAACTAACAAATAATATAAAAAATTTCTTTTTCATATATAATTCCTACTAAAGCTTCACCTGATAATATAACGATTTTTACAATTAAATGTTCATATTTGAAAATAAATCATAAAAATTTATTAAACACGAAAAAGTTAACAAATAATACATTTGAGATTGACAAATATTTATTTTTCAGGTTTTAATAATCTATATGAAAATTTCTGCAATTAACAATAATATATCCTTTGGTCGATCATTACACTCAGGGCAAGAACTTGAAGATTTTAATCATCTAAGAGAAGAGTGTAAATCGTTAACCACACAAACTGGAAAATCCATATTTATTGTTCATGATGCATGCCTGCCACAATCGCCAGGCAAAAATACAGGTGTTGGGAATTTATCATCACAAGAATCCTTAGAATTTTTCAAGTATATGAAACCCTATCTTGGATATAATATGGTAGAAGTGCTTCCTCAAGGACAGGTTGCATCTTGTAACGGCTTATATTGCGCATATGCAGGCTCAGCCTTATCACTAGGAAATCACCAGATAAATCCTGAATTATTAACTACAGATGAATTTGAACACCTATTAACAACTGAAGAATTTAATCAAATTGTTAAGGCTAACACATCTTCAGAAAAAGATTATTTGGTAAATTACAAAAATGTTATGGACAATGACGGGGAACAGAATAAAGTTTTAAAAATTGCACATAAAAGATTTAAAAATTTAACACAAGAATCTCCTCTAAAAGTAAAATATATACAATTTATTAATGAAAACTCGGATTGGCTTGAGATACCAAGAACAAATGAACCTGATTTGGATTTTTTTAAATTTAAACAGTTTTTAGCTGAGGAACACTTGAAAATAGGGAAAAAACAACTAAACGATATAGGTGTAAAACTTTGTGGGGACTGTTTGATCGGGTTTTCCCGAGATGAAGTAAATGCTTTCCCTAAGGCATTTAAAAAAGACCACTTTATAGGAGATCCAAGCTGGCATCTCCCTGCATTAGATTATGATTCTATAACGGATCCAAATAGTGATGCTGCAAAACTATTAAAAAGAAAAGTTCAGCTATATGCTAAACGATATGATGCAATTCGTTTCGATGTAGGATGGGCATATATCGCACCTGTAGTTACTCCTAAAGGAGAAAAGAAAATTCTGCCTGAAAATAAAAAATATTTAGGAGATACTGTACTTAAATTCATAGAAAATTCGGTAAAAGAAATAAAAGGAGAAGATTTTGATCTGCATAATTTAATGTACGAACTTGATGCTGACCCTGAAACTTTTACATTTTTCAAACCTAATTCCTCTGACCAAATTGATGCAACAAAAGGACGCGTAAAAATTCTCGGCACAACATATATGCATTGGGACGATAATCTTGGCTGGGGAATGAACAGTGCATACTTGCAAAGAGGATGGTCTCCTGATGAATATGTACTCGGAACAGGAAATCATGATCCACAGCCATTAAAACAAATAGCAAAAGACATATCTGAAAAAATATTACTGCCAGATGGCAAAATAATTGAATCAGCCCATAAACAATCAGCAGTAAGAGCTCTAGCAAAGATTTTCCATATGCCTGAAGAAACATTACAAAATCCGATTGAATTTGCAAAAGTAAAATGGGCAGAACCAATGAGATCTAAAAATATGCAAATGTTCTATATGGATGTCTTTGGCAGAGAAGAAAGATTTGATATGCAAGGATTTAATACTACAGTACATCCTAGGAAAAACTATGCCTATAAAATTCCATACGACTATAAAACAGCATTTCAAAATAGTCTAAAAGAAGGTTTTGGATTTAATATAATGGATAGTTTTGAAAGATTATTTAGATTAATGGGACTTGACCAAAAGCGAAATGATTTATACCAAAAAATTATCAAATACAGAGATATACTATTAGAACCAGAAGAACTTAACCCTAATATTAAAAAAGCCTCAGAAATAACAAAAGATAATTTGCCTACTGGAGCAACTATAGAAACAGCAGTACAAACATCAGAACATTCTGTAAAAACAATTAAAAAATCTGCTAAAAAATGGCCATGGGTTACAGGAATTTTTGTACTTGCAGGAGCCGGTTCAGGTATATATATAAATAAACAGCATAAAAATAAAACTCAAATATCTATTCAAAACTCCACATTTAACAATTTAGCCTAAAAGTGCTATTTTTATTTTACTTTTTAACCATTAAAAATATTATTGACAAAACAACTAGAATACTGCAAAAATTATTCAACACTCCCAGCGGAATAATAAAGATAGCATTTAAGTTTTCAATAGGTATAAGTCTTATTGTGATGTACATCCATAATGTTAATAATATTTGAAATATCCATAAAATAGAAAACCCTGAAAATAATAAAACTGATCTATCCGGAAATACCTTGTTAAATCTGCGTTTTATGAGTGAAAATAACGGGATAAAATGAATGAGCATATATAAAAATCCCAAACTCATAAAAATATCAAATACCTGCATACTTGCGGAAGGCGGACTCAATATAACAGATATCAAACATATTCCCATAATTACAACAGATGCAATACACCATAATACAAACCCAAAAGCCATAAACCAGTTTAATTCACTTCTTTCTGCACCAGTTTTAAAATCGAAAGAATTCTTAAAAGCGTTTAAATAATAACTAAAAATTTTACCCATTTAATAACTCCACGAAAAATGGCAATTTGACAAAAATCAGGTAATACTAATTATTAACAAATTTACCATTTTCATTAATTAATATTTTACATGCCATTGTTGTCCAAATATTGTACTCGTTATGTTCATTTTTCTTTTCAAACGTATAAATATCTTCCACATGAATACTGTCTTGGTCTTTTGTAGAAAATTGAAATTCTGAAAAATAATCACCAGTATTTGCTTCAACTTTATCATATTTTTTACCTAATAAAGGTTCATAAATGTCATTCTTTGAAAATTCTTTTTGAAATTGAGCAGATATTTCTTCATATGATGCATTATTAATGTCAATATTTAGATTGTTTAGAGCTGTTTGTATAACGTGTTTATTTCTTTCACATTGCAATGCACGTTCTTGTTCTGCTTGCAATATCATTTTAGGCATAAATACTGTCATTATTGCACAGAGAAGACATATTCCAAACAATAAAAGAGGAATAACAAACTTACCTAGGATATCTAACACCATTTGAAAATCAGAATTCTTGCTAAAATTGATTTCTCCATTTTGTTTACGATCCTTAATATCAAAATATATTGCTAACATCTCTATTGCGACCAAAACTATAAAACCAACTGGAATAGTTATAATTGCAAACCATAAGATAACCGCACTAAATACAAAAAATACCATATGAACGGCGACAAACAAAATGATGAAAACTATCGGATATATTAAACTTCTTATATATCTTACAGCCAATATGTTTTTCAAAATTGAATATACATAAATTGCAAATGCTGGAAAATATATCATAGCATAATGTATCGGAGCATAATTATATGCCCATTCGAGTGATGCTTCAGTTTGAGGAGAAGTAGCTGCAAAAAATGGAAAAGCTACAAATACTATATATAAAACAAACAGAATTGTAGCTACAATAATATTTCTAATAGAATGATTTTGACTATCATTATTAAACATAATTATCTCCTTAAATTTTACTGCATATGTGCTCTTTTAAAAAATCAACAAAATACATCCTAAATCAAGTGGAATAGTTATAATTCATAATATTTTAACTGGATTATAACAGATCACACATTGGAGTGTCAAAGATAGATACGAATATTTATACTAAACTTGTAAGAATTATGAAAGACTCTACGCTGGAATATTATAATATGCGACTGGTGTTAGGGTTGGAATATTATGTTTCTGAAAAAGAAAGATTGGGAAAAGAAGTAACTTTATTTAATGTTTTCCGGGAGAGCCGAAATTTTGATGTCGTAGGTGATGGTAGTTGCATTAAAGCATGTAAATACATTCAACAGAATATAAGATCTGATTTTGAAAAGTTACCTAGACACATTATTGAAGTAAAATCATTATCAGAACTAAATTCTGTAAAACTTGTAAAATAAAATTGATAACAAATTAAAAAAGACGATAACAAATATCATCGTCTTTTTTATGGTGTCGTAAGCGGGACTTGTCTTGGATTTTACTGTTTCTCGGACAAGTAATTTGCTCCATAACGTTGCAGCAAATTTTGCCCTCACTTACTCAAGTTCGCTCGCTTTGCTCGACTCCACTCTTACGTAAAATCCGCAACCCGCCATATACGGATTAATGCCCTCACCACTTGAGCATATTAAAAAGAGGATAACAAATGTTATCCTCTTTTTAATTGTCGAAGAAGGGACTCGAACCCTCAAGGCGTTAACCACACGAACCTGAATCGTGCGCGTCTACCAATTCCGCCACTTCGACATATATATAAATTATATTACAAACAAAATCTACCTCAAATAATTAATAAATAATAAAGAGAAACAAAATTTTTAGAATTCAAGATTATAATCTTAGTATGAAAAAATATTTAAATCTTTTTCTTATATTTGTATCCTTGGCTGTTACCTTTTGCGGAGGAACTACATACTACTTGGGTTATAAAACTTTAAAACAACCTAACTGTAATTATATTGATATTGCAGCAACAAATTGTCGCATTAATACAGGAGCCTCCATTCTTGGGATAAACATAGAAACAGACAATTTAAAATCAAACTTGACCCAAATAAAATTATTGAAAAAAATAATTTCATTTGATACTCCTGGAGAAGATCTGCCTTTACCAAACAGTTTGATAAACCACACTTTAATACCAAACAATAAATATAAATTTTTTATAGCAGAAAATCAATCTAAATCATTACTTTTAGAAAATGAAATCTATACAAGAGCTCCTTAATAAACTTATTTATACTATACAAAATTATTTAATAGTTTTAATAAAAAATATAAGGAGAAAATAATATGTTAACAAGAAATAATATAGGAATAAATCCGAATGACCCTAATATTATTGAAACAGATGCTATTGTCAAAGAAATTGCAATAGAAAAGCCATCTACTCAAAATATTTTTACAAAGATTTTTATCATTCTTTTTATCCTAAGCATGTTTGTTGGATACCTCATTCCTTTTTTAAGTATCCCGAAACATTAATTTGATAAATCTTTTACCATTCAAAACACGTATTATTTTATGAGAATAATACGTGTTTTATCATATTTATGATAGAATAAGAATATAAATATGGACTTTGTAAATTTAATATAACATATTGAAGCAAGAATTATTCAGTCCAAAACATGTGTTATTAAATAGGAGAAAGATTATGGATTTAGAACTATTAAAGGCAGGAATACTTCTTATGATAATAGGCATGGGAGTTGTATATTTTTTCCTTACTATCATGATTTGCGTAGTAAACGTTTCTTCCAAAATTATAAAAATTGCCAATAAATATTTCCCTGAAGCAATTGAGGAAGATAAATATACTTCTAAAAAGAAATCTCCAGCAAACAATGATGCTGAAATAGCACTTGCAATAGCATGTGCTGTAGCTGGAAGGAGGGCAGCATGATAAGTAATTTTATATCATCTCACAGTGTAATGATATCTGCCGGCTTATTAATCTTGGCATATATTTTTATAGCTTTGGAAAGAATTCCAAAAGTTACAATCGCACTACTTGGCGGTGCTATTACTATAATTCTTGGTTTAGTCAGCCAAACAAAAACATTGGATGGAGTTTTAGATCCTCATTACTTTGTAAATTTTATAGACTTTAACGTAATATTTTTACTTGTTTCAATGATGATTATCGTTTCCATAACAACAAGAAGTGGGGTATTTAGCTGGATGGCAAATGAACTTTTAAAATTTACAAAAGGCCATCCAATAAAAATCTTATTTACATTAGGGGTATTTACAGCTGTAGTGAGCGCATTTTTGGATAACGTAACAACAGTTATTTTAATAATGCCAATAACCTTTGTTATTGCAAAAAAATTAGATATAGATCCGGTTCCTTATTTATTGACAGAGGTATTTGCTTCTAACATTGGCGGTACCGCAACATTAATAGGAGATCCTCCTAATATAATTATTGGAAGTGCTGGCGGATTAAGCTTTATGGACTTTATTAAAGAACTAACTCCTGCCGTTTGTATAATCTTATTTACTGTCGTTACAGTATTGGCTCTAATTTTCAAAAAATCACTAAAAGCTGATGAAGCTAAAATGAATGAAATATCAAAAATAGACAATACACATACTATTACAGATAAAAATCTAATGATTAGATCCGTTACTATATTATTATTAGTAATATTAGGGTTTATTCTACATGATAAACTTCATATAGAAACAAGTGTTGTTGCAATGCTTGGAGCAAGTATTTTATTAATATTTGAAAAACCAACAGATATATTAAGAGATGTGGAATGGAATACAATATTTTTCTTTATCGGCTTATTTATCATAATCGGTGGGCTTGAAGCTTCAGGAGGTATAAAGCTTATGGCCGAATGGATAATTCAAGTCACTCAAGGGAGCCAAACTGCAACCTCAATGCTTATTCTTTGGGCATCAGGAATTATTTCAGGGATCATTGATAACATTCCTTACACTGCAACTATGGCACCTATGCTTGTTGAAATAGAAAAAGCAATGGGTGCAGATTATACATACCCTCTATGGTGGGCATTATCTTTAGGCGCTTGCCTTGGAGGCAATATGACAATCATTGGTGCAGCTGCAAATGTTATTGTCTCTGAAAATGCTATAAAAGAAGGTCACCCTATATCGTTTATGAGATTTTTAAAATATGGTGTTTTAGTAGTTGCAATATCACTAATTATAAGTACAGCATACATTTACTTAAGATTTTTGAGATAAAAACATAATATTGAAAAAGCAGGTTGTATAAATATATAATCTGCTTTTTTCAGTAAATACATAAAAAGGGAATAAGAATATGGAACAACAATTTGATATATTTTGCATTTTACAATTGCTGGGAGGCTTAGCTTTTTTCTTATATGGAATATATATAATGTCATTGGGGTTAGAAAAAATTGCAGGGGGAAAACTGGAAAGAATTTTAAAAACAATGACATCAAACCCTGTAAAAGGTCTTGTCCTCGGAGCAGGTATAACTGCACTTATACAAAGCTCATCCGCTGTAACAGTAATGCTCGTTGGGTTGGTAAACTCCGGCATTATGAAACTTAGTCAGGCGATAGGTGTTATTATGGGTTCTAATATTGGGACTACCATTACAGCTTGGATTTTAAGTCTTTCAGGCATCCAAAGCTCGAATACTGTTCTTAGACTATTTAAACCCGAATCTTTTACTCCTGTGTTAGCTCTTGTTGGAGTACTGATGATATTTATCGCAAAATCTAATAAAAATAAAAATATTGGAAGCGCATTTTTAGGATTTTCAATATTGATGACAGGAATGATTTTTATGGGAACTTCTATGGAACCATTATCACATTCTCCTAAATTTATGCATTTATTAACACTATTTAAAAATCCTTTATTTGGGGTTTTTGTCGGCACTTTTATAACTGCAATAATTCAAAGTTCAGCAGCTTCAATCGGGATGTTACAGGCCCTTGTTATGCAGGTGGATATGACATACTCAATGGCTCTGCCAATAATCATGGGACAAAATATCGGAACCTGTATAACCGCCGTATTATCAAGTATAGGAGTAAATGCAAATGCAAAAAGAGTTGCAGTTGTACATGTTACATTTAATGTTATTGGAACAATTGTATTTCTGGCTATTTACGAAATAGTACGCTGGATATTTGATCTGCCGTTTATGGAAGAAAACATTAACCCGGCAGGAATTGCAGTATTACATTCAACTTTTAATATATGTACTACAATTTTATTGTTCCCATTTATAAAACAACTTGAACAGATTGCAAATTTCGTTATAAAAGGATCTAAAAATCAAAAAGATGAAGTATTCTTAGATGAAAGACTCCTTCTTTCTCCAGAGCTTGCAATAGTAGAAATACACGATAAAATAGCTCGAATGGCAAAACTTGTACAAAATAATGTATTATATTCAACAAAACTTCTAAAAAATTATTCTTATAAAAAAGCTGATGTTATTAATAAAAATGAACAGCGTATTGATTTATACGAAGATAAAATGGAATCATACTTGATAAAAGTTTCAAATAAAGGACTAGCAGAAGATACAGGAAATATCATTGCAAGATTACTCCTAACCATAGGTGACTATGAAAGAATCGGCGATCATGCGGTTAATATTTTAAATATTGCTGAACAAAAAAACAGTAAAAATATGGAATTTCCTCCGGAACTTGTTAACGATATAAAAGTTATAGTAAATGCACTGTTAGAAGTCTTATATCTTTCTTCTGAAGCATTTAAACATGATAATTCAACACTCGCTTTAAAAATTGAACCTTTAGAACAAGTTATAGACAGGCTGGTACTAAAAGCTAAAAATCGACATATAAAAAGAATTCAATATGGAGAATGCCCTATTGAACTTGACTTTCTAATTTCGGATCTGTTCAATGACTTTGAAAGAATTTCTGACCATTGCTCAAATATTGCAACATCAATATTAAAAACAAAAGATCAAAATATTGATAAACATGAATTTTTAAAACAACTTAAATCTTATGATAATAAAGATTTCTCCAAAACATATGATGAATTTAAAGAAAAATACGCACTTGTTTAAAATATAGTTTACAGGACGGGAAATACCCCGTCCTTATCAGTTTTTATAGATTATTCAACAATTGGCGGTATAGGGGCAATAATTATCTGCTCCATATAATCATTATTTATTTCTTTCACTTCATTTGCAATATGCTTGATTTCATCATTTGTCACAAAATCATACTTTTTTGCATACCTCAAAGCCATCATTCCTTTATCGGGATGCTTTTCATACTTATAAATATTATAAACAAAGAAGAATTTTCCATTTTGTTCTACATTTTCCAAATAACTTATTACAGCTATATCCTGTTTTTTATTTTGAACAAATTTTAACAGAACACATTTATCATTTGATTCTATCTTTTTATCAAAATCATTTGAAAATTTAATAGGGTTATTAACTTCAGGATAATATGATATAGAAATTAGATTTGACCAATGGTTCTTATATTCACCGTTTAAATAATAATCATTAGTGATAATACCATCTTTAATAGAAGTATCCAACAAGTTTAATTCATATTTATTATTAGCAAAATAAATATTTTCTGCATTAACAGAAGTAATGCAAGAAATAAATACAAAAAATAAAACTGGCAAAACTTTAAAAATTTTATTCATATAACACACTCCAAAAATATTAAAGCGTAGAATAAAACATATTTTATTCACCAAAATGCTAACTAAAAATGCTGATTTAAGGAGTGTTAAAAATTTATTCCTGCGGATAAGACAACTTGATTACCTTATTCTTAGTTTTTAAATATCTTTCACACTGTTTAACTCTATCATAACCAAGCATTATCCCTAATATGAAATCCTGCTCAGGGGTCAGTTTATTCAATTTAGGACTGAAAGTTTTAACAACCTCAATACAAGGATCTGCCCCAAAATATACATTTATCTTATCACCTTTGATATCATGAATAATATAAGATATTCCGTTGTGCTGTAATTTTTCTTCTATAACATCTCTATATTTAGCTTTTTCTGTTGTAAGGATTAAATTTCTTAAACCTTTTTTATATTCATAAATATGATGATTAAACACCCTTAAGTCATTATATTCTTCCAGTTTTTCATCCGGTAAATCCTTATTTTTAGCAAAAGATATTTTCTGATTATATAAATTTCTGCCGATAAAATAATTATACTGCGCAATTTCCCCGATTCGCATTTTTAAACCTCCGTAATGTTAGTCTAACCTAACACTATAGATATTAATAATAAATTAGACCGGTGTCAATGGCTACTTATTATTTCTTAATCTGCTTATAAAATTTTCAAGACGCTTGATTGCTATTTTCAATGTTTCTAAAGAATATGCATAAGATATTCGCAAATACCCTTCGCCACACTCACCAAAAGCAGTACCCGGAACAACTGCAACCTTTTCTTCAGTTAAAAATTTTGTTGCAAATTCCTCGCTTGTCATTCCGAATTCTTTTATTGACGGGAAAACATAAAACGCACCATACGGCTCAAAACATTCAAGCCCCATATTTTTAAACGCATTCATCAAATATCTTCTGCGCTGATTATATGCCTGACGCATTTTAATAACATCTTCATCACCATTTTTTAAAGCCTCAACTGCTGCATACTGACTTGTAGTAGGAGCGCACATAATCGCAAACTGATGAATTTTTGTCATTTGTTTTATTATTTCTTTTGGGGCACATGCATAGCCTAAACGCCAACCGGTCATAGCATAAGCTTTTGAAAACCCATTAATAAGAATAGTACGCTCTTTCATACCGTTAATCGAAGCTATAGAAACATGTTTATCTTTATATGTCAATTCTGCATAAATTTCATCCGACATAACAAGAATATCATGCTCTATAATAATTTTTGCAATTTTCTCCAAATCCTCTTGCTCCATAATTGCACCCGTAGGATTATTAGGATAAGGAAGAATTAGAACCTTCGTTTTTGGAGTAATTGCATTTAACAATTCTTCAGGTGTTAACCGAAATTCATTCTCAGCTTTTAAATCTATAATCACAGGAGCTGCGCCCGCCAAAATAGCACAAGGCTCATAAGAAACATAAGAAGGCTGAGGAATGATCACCTCATCTCCCGGATTTATCACAGTCCGCAAGCCGATATCTATCGCTTCAGAGCCACCTACTGTAACCAAAATTTCATTATTCGGGTTATAATCTAACCCTTGAGATCTTTTTAAATAATTTGAAATTTCAACTCTTAATTCTTTTAAACCTGCATTTGAAGTGTAAAAAGTTTTACCCCTTTCAAAGGCATAGATACCTTCATCTCTGATATGCCAAGGAGTATCAAAATCAGGCTCACCAACACCAAGCGAAATAGCATCTTTCATTTCGCTAACTATATCAAAGAATTTTCTTATTCCGGAAGGCTTAATATCAATAACTTTTTGGGACAAAAAATTCCTCATGGAGTAATAACCTCTCTCTCATCTTTTGTTTCTTTGTTCAATATAGTGCCATGATCCTTGTATTTTTTCAGTATAAAATGTGTTGCAGTACTTAAAACACTGTCTAATGTTGATAATTTATCCGATACAAAATTAGCAATCTCTTTTAAAGTTTTTTCTTCTAATATTACAAGCAGATCATAACCTCCGGATATCAGATAAACTGCCTTTACTTCAGGATAATTATAAATACGTTCCGCTATATTATCAAAACCTCGTCCTCTTTGCGGTGTAACCTTTACTTCTATTAATGCTGTAACCTTTTCTATTGAAGTCTTTTCCCAATTTATAAGAGTATGATATCCGCATATTATACCTTCATTTTCAAGCTTTGAAATTTCTTCTAATACAGCTTCTTCAGTTACTCCTAATAAAACTGCCAGTTCGTTAAAATCAATTCTGCTGTTTTTTTCTATAATTGACAGCAATTCTTCTTTCATACAACCTCCCGTAAATTATTTTTGTATTTATTATAGCAAAAATCATGCTATAATTCACTTATGAAAAAAATAATAACAATTCTTACTTTTTTATTTTGGATACAAGGTGCTGCATTTGCAACAGAATGCACCGAATATCTTTCTAAAAATTACTCTGCTAGTTATAATACAGCCGTAGAAATAAATTCTCAAAAAGAATACATTGACAAGTACGAAAATAATATAAATAACCAGTTTATTTCATCAATTATATACGGCAAAGGTTATTTTAAACAGGAAAATAAAAGAAAACAAAAAATAACATATCTATGCACCTTAAAAGACTATAAAACCATTACCTGGGGATATGTATTGCCAAGATAAAAATCTTATTAAATTTGATTTTTGAAAAAATTTAATATAGATTAGATGTTAAAGGAAATACACACGTGAATACGAAAACAAAAGGTATACTAAACGGTGCAATAGCATCAGCAAGTTACGGTACAAACCCCTTATTTGCCCTGCCGCTTTTTGCTGCCGGAATCGGGGTCAATTCGGTATTATTTTACAGGTATGCTTTAGCTGTAGCGATTTATGGAATATGGATTACTTTTGTAAAAAAGATATCTCTAAAAATCTCCATTAAAGAAATGGTACCATTGTTTGTTCTTGCAATATTTTTTTCATTCTCATCACTTACACTTTTTGATGCCTTTAACTACATAGAAGCAGGTATTGCCTGTACAATTCTTTTTATATACCCGATAATGGTTGCTATTATAATGGCAATATTTTTCAAAGAAAAAATCACAAAAACAACCATTGGTGCTATATTATTAACTTCTATAGGAATCTTAGCGCTATATAACGGCAAGCCCGGAACCACTCTAAACCTCCATGGAATAATTGTTGTTTTAGTTTCAGCCTTACTTTACGCACTCTATATAGTAGGAGTTAAAAATATAAAAATTCTTAACGATATAAATCAGGATAAAATGAGTTTTTATATAATGTTTTTTGGACTATTCGTTTATATATGCAATTTAAAATTTTGCACTCAGCTGCAAATGCTAAATAGCCCTATATTGTGGCTTTATACAATAGGGCTTTCTATATTCCCTACAATAATTTCTCTGGAAACAATAAATGTTGCAATAAAACTAATCGGCTCAACCTCTACAGCAATACTTGGAGCCTTAGAGCCTTTAACCGCAATATTTTTCGGAGTTGTAATATTCCATCAGCACCTGACGTTAAGAATTTCATTAGGAATAACCCTGATTCTACTTGGAGTGCTTTTAATTATTACTAAAAATACCAGGCTAAAAAAAGAATTATAAATTTAGATTTTATATAAAAAAAACTATACTTTAAAGGTTTTCAGAAACCTTTTTGCAGCTTTGTTTGCACTGGTTTCCAAAAAATTAAATTTGTAATTGACAATAAATTCTTTTGCAAAAAGAAATATCTTTTTAAGCTTGCAGATATCATTTCTGTTCCAGAGGGTTATTAAGTCTGGATATTTGTTAAATGCATCAATATATTTTTGTGCGCGTATGCCATCAGGAGAATCTTTATCTATTTTTCCGAGGACATGCTCAACTTTTTTGTAATAATCAGTATTAACTTCTTTTAAATTGACAGCTTCATCACCCTGAGACTTTGCAACTTTAGAAAACATTAGCTTCATAAAATTCTCCAGCCCGAGCAACCTCTCCATATCATGAAATTGTTTTACGTGTTCAAGCTCGTGCCTTATTATAAAAGCAATATCATATTTTTCAAGGCCCTTTATAAAATAGTCATCAAAATAAATCTTACCGCTCACAACGTCAAACCCTCCTGCTGCACTTACACCAAGAGTCTCAAACTTTAATTCCGGTCTGATTTGCTCGTTTAAATCAATCTTTTTACAAATATCATTATACACTCTCTTAAAACGAGATTTTAATTTTAAACTTTCTATATCCTCAACTTCTGAGAATATTTCTTGTGGAAGTGAAACCGTAGCATGTTTTTCTATTTTTCGGGGTGAAACGGCTTTAATATTTCTATCTGCTCTCTGAAACCTGTCATCTATATACGGCATAGTGTTATCCTTCCTATTACTGTGTCCTAAAATATAGAAAGCCACTAAAATTTTTTTTTGCTACTTTTGCTATGACTAATGTAAAGAAACACAGAATTTGCCATACTGTTACAGGTATGTAGCTTGGGCTTTCAGCCCAACAAAGATTAATAGGTTTGTCGGTTGGGCATACTTGCCCAACGATAAAATTGTGCATTAGTTGGACTCGAAAATTTTTTGATTTTGTAATTTTATGTCCTAATAAAGCCCGTTTTCGTCCAATTTGATTTTTTATACTCAAGCAACTTCCGACCGTCTGTGATTTAGTTTCGTCGGGCAAGTATGCCCAACCGACAATTAAAATACAATTTCCGACCAAATCGGACTTAAAAATATATTGGACTGTTAAATACAAATCTCAACACTAAAAAAAGAGCCTGAAGGCTCTTTTTATAAATTTGGGCCCGGAGGGATTCGAACCCACGACCAAAGGATTATGAGTCCTCTGCGCTACCGCTGCGCCACAGGCCCGTGACGACTTTTATATTCAATTTTCATTTTTCTCAGGTCTTTACACCAAGTCATTTATCTAACCGGCAATAACCCTTAACTGCTTTGAACCTCATGTTGTGAAGTCCTTATTTAATTTAACATTAAAATATTAAAAAATCAAGTGAACTATACAGTTACATTTTCTTTATTTGTAGATTTGTTTATTACTTTTGAATTGGCAATAGATGGGATAATTACACAATCTGTCAACTCTGAACCTGTTTTAACTTCAGCATTATCTAGGACTATGCAGTTATCTAATTTTATATATTCACCCAATTTACAATTATTTCCAACAACTGAATTTCCTACAAATCTAACAGTAGCAGGTATTTTAGAATTTCCTGCAATATAGTTTCCTAAATTTGTTTCTATAATCTTATCATGCTCAATCTTGCATATACCATTAAAAACATCCTGAATAGATTGCTTATATTGAGATATTGTCCCTATATCATTCCAATACTCAGTAACATTGAAAGTATTTATTGAAGACTCTTTTAGAAGTTTTGGAAATACATTCTTCGCAAAATCACAAAATTCATTTTCAGGAATATAATCAAAAATCTTATAATTGAAAATATAAATACCCGTATTTATTAAATTGCTTTTAGCCTCATCAATTGCAGGCTTTTCTTGAAATTCTGTAATGTAACCGTTATCATCTGTTACAACAACCCCAAAATGAGAAACATATTCATGCGGAATTTCTTTAACTCCTATAGTTGCTACAGCACCTGATTTTTTATGTATTTCAATACCTTTTTTAATATCAGCCGTTGTTAATATGTCTCCTGACATTACAATAAAATCTTCATCCTTATCAAAGAAAAATTGACATTGTTTTACTCCGCCCGCTGTACCAGATAATTCTGTTTCTTTAATATAATTAAATTTCACACCAAGCTTGTTATTCTTATATCTGTCAATAATTTGATTAGCTAAATAATAAGTATTTGAAATAACTTCTTCAACCCCAACACTATGAAGCTGCGACAAAATAATATCCATCAATGGTCTGTTCATAACAGGAATTAATGGCTTTGGAATCATTAAAGTAATAGGTTCCAATCGAGAGCCCATACCAGCTGCCATTACCATTGCTTTTAAATTTTTCTTCATGATATATCCCTTTTTTGACTGATTATACTACCAAGGATAATTTTTGTCTATAGTCCAATTATTAACTTTTATCAAGGCCAAACATGCAGCTCCAACACCTATACCTCCAGGATAAGATTTAGCCTTTTTATTACAAGCTTCAGGAAAATCTTTACTGATTAAATCCTCATATTTATACATATCATGCGGAATACCACATTTATCAAAACCGCCAAAATGAACACCATCAGTAATATAATACTTTCTGTATTCGCTATCATCACACAATTTAGGCCTATTTGCATTACTGTAAAAATACAAAATAAAAACATCTTTTCCTAACCTTCCAGGTCCGGATTTGCCGTCGATGTCAACAACTCCATAAATAAGACCATCTTTATTCTGCAAAAAGCCTAAAACAACATTGCCTTTTAATTCAAAACTATATACAGGTTTATCAAAAATTTTTTTATTTGTTATATCTGCATATATTGGTTTATTCCAGCAAACTTCCTGATCTTCCTTACAAAATCCTTCCAATTCAAAAAACCTTGCGAAATACTTTTCTACAAAATCTTCTAACTGCATACTTGTATCATAAACACTTACAGAATCTGAAATCATTGAATACATTCTACCAGCCTGCATAAGTTCACTATATAATATTTTCAATTTAGCAATAGTTTGTTTTTGCTTATATGAATTATATAACGGAATAGCAATTACAAAAAATAAGATAATAAAAATAATACCCACAATAAGCAACGTTTGCATCTGTGTAATAGCAGATCGTTTATCAAAGTTAAAAAGCATGCTCAAAATTCCCATTTAATACCTATGACTAAGTATCTCAATTATTTTAGATTTTGTCAAATTTTTATTGATTTGCTTAATTGAGATAATATTATCAATATCTATTTCTTCTTTAAAAATTTTCTCCAATAATTCTTTGTCATAATCATACAATATTGAACCATGCTGCAAAATATAACCATTTTTACGGCATTGTGCAGAACCTATCAATTTTTTATTTTTATAACATAAATCAGCACCCGTTGAAATAGACATACAGTAATCGGCTTTAGAAGAAATATGCTTTGCTCCGCCAAAATCCAAATCAATACCAACTAATCTGAATTTATCTATTAAAATTTGAGAGATTTCCTTATATGATGACACTACATGTTCGCCATTATGTAAGTATGATACTGGACAAACAAAGCTATATGTAATTTCGTCATCATGATACAAAGCTCGCCCCCCGGTCAATCTCCTGACTACATCAATATTTCTCTTTTCCAAAAATTTTTTGTCCAAAAAGCTTTCGTCTTGATTTCGCCCCAAAGAAATACATGATGGAGACCACCCATAAAGTCTAAATATAGGATAATCTATTTGTTGACTTATTGCAGTCTGCAACAAGTTCTCATCTATATCCATATTTTTCTGACCGGAGTTAATACTGAAAGGTAGAATCCGGAACTCTGCCATCGTTTATTTCCTCATATGACTCAGAATGAATTGAATATCCGCCATGATTTAATTCTGGAACTTTTATCTCATCTAATGGCTCAAAGTTATATCCTTCAGAACCTACCTCATTTTTTCTATACGACCTATTATTATTACCAGTTGACTCTTTATTATTTACATTTTGAGTATTATCATTTGATCGGTCTTTATCAACTCTATACCTTCTATGACTAGCTGAAGGAGAAGTATTCATAAAAGCTGGCTCTTGGACTCTTAATCCGTCTTCATCATAATCGTCTGAAGATTTTGGACTTTCCCACCAGCGTCTAGGTTTTGGACTGTCATTATCATGTATAAAAATAAGCCCTTTTGTTGAATACTTATCTTCTTTTTTAGCCTTCGGCTCTTTTGTCTTCACATCAGAATTTTCTTCGGCAGACTCTGCAGAAAGTTCTTCAGATTTATCTTTTTTAAATTTTGAAAAGAAAGATAATTTTTCACCTTCAATATCATCAATATTTGAAGAAGATCCTGTTATTGTATCAGGTTCGTTTTCATCATCAATAATTTTATTTTGCTGTTTATTAACCAAATTTGAACCCTCATCAATTTTCAATAAAGGAAGCTGCGTATCATCAGAAATTGATTGAGCCTGTGTTTGAGAATCAACTTGCCGCTCATTTGATACCGTATTAATAGATTCTTTAGCGTTATTATCCTCCTGACTTTGTCCTACTACCGAAGCTTGAGTAGTATTCTCAGTATTACCTTCGTCTTTTGTATTATCTACAACCTGAACGTTTTTATTATCATCATTTTTGTCAAGGTTATCTCCATTTTCCCTGGCTAACAATTCAGATTCAAATTGAACAAAGGTTTCATTCCCTACAAATTGTTCTAATGCAGCTCTTTTGGAAAAGAAATCTGATCTTGCTGATCTCTGTTTATCCAATGCTGTACGATAATATGCATCTGTAATAACAACTAACTCTCTTGGCGCATTATTTTTTTGTGCTAATTCAAACTTGTGTTGTCTATCTTCAACCAATTGGTTAGTAAGTTCAAGCTGTTTTTTAGCACTCATATAATCATAATACAAGTTCACTGCCCTTTGCTGAAGATCTTCAACTTTACGAATTAAGATAATCATATCTGCATCATTAACTCTTGTATATTTATAATTAAGAGCTTTTGTATCTTGCGACATAATTCCCAAAATATTACCACCAATCAATGATGATCCAGCTAAAATAGGGCTACCCATACTGGCTCCGACTAATGTCGACATACTTGCAATTGTTGACAAAACCTTTTTAATAGATTTTTCATCAGGTTTATCAGCATCTGGGTTTGCTAATTTATATAGAGTAAAATTTATTGTATCACTCTGAACCGCAGCACCATGCCATAACAAAGATAAATCTGCAAGCATATCCTGCTGCTCAAATTCTAACTCCTGAGCTACTTCTTTTGATAATCGTTTTATACTTAAATCAGCATATGTTAAATCTGCAATACCTGATTCTTGGGTATCATCAATCTGAGCATATTTTTTCTCAGGCTTATTACGTTCTTGAATTGCCTGCACATACTGATTTTCAGGAATTTCTGATATCCCAACACGATAGGCCGGAGGTTTGGGAAATGATAAGTCAGACAAAGATTCTGCACAAACTGCAGGGAGAGCCGACACCCCCAAAAGAAGAGAAATTAAAAATAACTTATTTTTTATTAGCATTACTACCTCCAATCAATGCTGAATCATAATCGTATTGATACAAATTCAAACTATCAACAACCTTTTTTCCGGCAAGCCTTTGTAGCTCCAAATGATATTTTTTCGCCATTTGCATATATTTTTCTTCTTCTAACTGCATATCTTTATATAGCGCGGAAGATATTGCAATTTCCAAGAAATCCTCTTCATCCATAGCTTTGACATAATTTTTACTATACAAAAGCTCTCTTGAACGAGCCTCCTTTAATTGAGAAAGAGAATTCTTATAATTATAGTATGCATTAATTATTTTATCCTGTAAATTTTCAACTAGACCTGCAAGCTCTATTAATTCTGTATCAGTAAGCGGAATTTCTTGCGGAATATTTTTTCTATTAATAAAATTTTGAGCGAGTCTGCCAGCAGCATAAGAACCTGATTGTATCATATAATCTGCACCTAACAATGCAGGTGCTAATGATGCTCCGGAAACAATTGCAGATAACGTTTTTGCCATAAGCGAAGAATGTATTCGTCTTTGGCTCTCTGGAGTAGATAATTTTTTCAAAGCAAATCCTATAACCTGATTATTTTCAACAGTACCTTTCCAAAGATTGTCAATATCTTCCATGTCCTTCTCTTTTTGAAGTTTAACAATCTCATCCATTATTTCCTTTTCACTAATAATAAGAGATTCTTTACCTTTATAATCAGCCTTTGGAAGTTCAATTTTGGCCGGTTCAACTTTACCAAGCTGAACTTCTTCTCCTTCTGCCGCAAAAGCTTGACCAACCACAAGACACATTATCCCTAATATAATTAATATCTTTTTCATAATAATGTTATAGCACAAGAATTATAATAAATCCATTGGTTGATTAATGTTTACATCTTAAGATTGTTCATCAAATATGCGAAAAACTCTAAAATTAAAACAGAAGAGGATAAAGAGTTGAGTAACAAAAAATCAAAATCGCAATATATGAGTGCCCCGATTTCTCGACAAGAACAACATCAAGCACTTCAAAATAAAGCCGATTTACTAAGAGCACAAGCATCTTTTAAAGAAGCTGCAGGAGCTTATTTAAATTCAATCTTAATCAACCGGAATAACGCTGACACATACTTAGGATTAGGAATTTGTTACAAAAATTTAGGAAAAACAAACAAAGCAATAGAATACCTTGAAAAAGCAGCATTACTCGACCCTTGTAAATTCGAAACATTTTATGAACTTGGCATATGTCATTTGAAAGAGGGAACACCATGTTGTGCCATAAAATGCTTAATCCAAGCTATCCAAATAGAACCTGATAATCCAGATGCTATTTACCAATTAGGACTGGCCCATGAACAATGTGATGAATCTGATATGGCTCTAATGATTTATCAAAAACTTATAGAAAATTCACCTTCCTATGTAAATGCATATATTAGAAAATCTTCACTATTTATGAAAATGGAATTGTATAAACAAGCTCTCAGTTTATATCTAAATGTTTTAAAAATAAATCAAAATTATACAAGCATATATTTTGATATAGGAGTTTGCCTGGATAAATTAGGAAAACTTTCAGATGCAAAAAGATACTATCGTAAATTTTTGACTACGCAACCAGAATCTGAAAATGCTAATATTGCAATAAAAAGAATAGAAAGCCTAAGAAAAATAAAAAGAACTCAGCCAAAACTATCTTTAGTTTAAACTTAATTTGTAAAATAAACTAACTGAATGTTTACTTTATAATAACTTTAGTGTATTATATACACTTAGTAAGGATTTTTAATTATGGCTATGGATTCCTTATCTATAAATACCAGAAATGGCAATCATATGCAAAATTTTCCGTCTCCAAGGAAAAGGGAAATTACATATGGTTATATTGACTTGGAAAGACAAGATGATGTCATTATTCACGGGACTCCTTTAACAACTACGGATAAAGTATTAGCTGCAACAGGAGCTTTAACAGGAGTTACAATACCGCTTTTGACATTTATGAAAAAACAAAAAGTAAAAAATCCGTTTAAATTAAAATATAAAGTCGGAGAAATGCTAACAATGGCTGCTGGAGGAAACCTTGGAGGAATTCTTCTAAGCTCTATAGGTGAACCTGACATCGATAAAAAGAAAAAGTGGAAAGAAGGAGCTTTTCAAATGATGCTAACCTCTCTGCCTATATTATTTGTAGATGGCGGAGTAAAATTATGCGAAAAAGTTAAAAATAAAAAAATAAATAATAACTTTGTAAAAGTGTTAGTATCAGCTGCCGGAGTTGCCCTAGGCTCAAATTTGGCTGTAGAACTTTCAAATAAACTAAGAAGAGGAAAGGATGCAAAAAAACCGGCAAGAGAATTAAAACCTATTGATATGATAGCAAATATTGATGACATTGTAGCAATTATGGTATTAGCTAAAATACCATTTGCAAGCAAAATAAAAATAGAAAGAGCGTTACCTTTAATATATTCATTCTGCGGTTACAGATCCGGTACAGCAGATAGAAAACCTGTAAAAAATGCTAACCAAGCCAGTCATAGCAAAGTTTCATAAATTCTTCCGGAAAATCCATATATAAATCTTCTGCATGATTAGCATTTTTAAACAATTTATACTGTTTCTCACATACTGCATTGTTATATAAGCTCTCTGTATGCCATGGAAATACAGTAGGATCATTTTCACCAGCAATAAATAATGTTGGAGATTTTATATTTGTAACTAAATCTATTGGTCTATATTTTTTTAAAAACGGGAAACCGGCTCTTATTGATAACCACCGCATAGGCTCACATTTTTTAAATAATGTAGGAATCCATGCATTGGGAGAATACATATGATTTTCAATTTTTATAAAATCTGCCGGCGGTGAAACAGCAATAACTTTTTCTATATTATTATTTACAGCACTATAATTCAATGCGACTGCCCCACCTAAAGAAAATCCGCATAAATATATTTTTTTATAATTTAATCCAGAATTTATTGCATAATTTACAACGACATCAAGATCTAAACATTCCTTTGACGTAAATGTATAAAATCCGCCGCTTTTTCCATGTCCTCGAAAATCCATTGATATAACATCATATTTTTTACAAAAGTCAAAAGACAATCTTCTGAATGGTCTTGAATCTTTAGTCATGAACCAACCTGGACAAATAATAACCACACTATTATTATTCTGTTTATAATGATTAATTGCAATTTTTATATTATCAGCCGTCGTTAAAAATAACTCCTGCATAGTATTACTTCTTTTCATCGGTAGATGCAGGCAATAATTCAGACATTTGCTGCACAACTTCATCAATATTGACGATTGTACAAACTTCTCCCTGAGATAACATGTCCATCAACTTTTTTTCACTTGGAGTCAATTCATTATTACTCGGAATATCATATACTGCGTTAGGGTCATTTAAAAGCTTATTAACCTGTTCTACATTCCTTTTATCTTCTTCTACAACTGCATCAACCAGTAAATTTAATTGTTTTTTCGTAAATGCACATTCAACCCTAGGTACTATTTTGGATATTTTTTTATCTTCTACATTTATACCAAATGATTTTCTAAATTCTTCTCCTAAACTGTTAACTTTTGCAGACATATGATATTCACATTTATCTTCAACCCATCCTTTTATATTTATTCTAAAAGATAGGTTCAATCCAAACAGATCAAAATCATATTTTTCATCCTGCGGTTTACAGCTTCTTAAGTCCTTTATAATATCATCTGTAAGCTTGGACTTAACCTCCTCTGGAGCTGAATCCTCATGCTTTTTTATATCCGTAATTTCATCCTTATTTTGGTCAGATTCATTTATAATTTCTCTGGTAGTTTTTACTGCATTTGTAGATTCAGGTTCAACAGGAACCATTACTTCCGCAATTTTAGCAATTGCCTGAGTTCCAAAAATTAAAGCTGATATTATTATTAACGTTTTAACTATTTTAATTATTTTCATTTTTATTCATACCCACGTTTTTCACTACTGTTCCTACATACCAAATAAAGATTCAAACATGCCTGCAGAATCTCCTGCATTCAAAATCGTACAAGCTTTGTCATTTAATAAAACATCCATTAGCCTCAAATCAGAACCGCTCATATTGCTCATAGAAGGCATTTCAATACTCATAGGATTTTTAAGCATATTATTTGTTGCGCCGGCATTTCTTTCATTTTCCTGCAATATAGAATCTCCTACACTTTCAAGCTGTTGTTTTGTAAACTCACATCTGATCTTGGGTTCAAAAGTGAATATTGAAGCCATAGATGAATCAACTCCATATATTTGCTTAAAAGCATCACTGATACCTGTAGATTGAGCTATAAAATTCAATCTGCATTTATTATTTACCCAACCCTCTATACTAACTTTAAATTTAAAATTAAGCCCAGAAACATCTGTATTCAAAGTTTCAGTATATGGTTTGCACATTCTTACATTATCAGAAAGTTTATCACCCGTCTTTTTATTTTGATTATAATTGTTGATTATAGGAGTATATTTTCCATTATTCCTTTTATTTTGCTGAACTTGCTGTTGTGTTTGAGGATTTAAACGTCTTTGTATCTGTACAACATCTGCAAAAACACTTCCGCCGAACACTAATATAACTCCAAATAATAAAATCCATATATAAAACTTTTTCATAATCCGACTCACCTTCTTGATTTTATAATCAATTATACTCTAAAAATTAAAACTCTACAAGCTAAATAGCTTTTTACATAATTTTATTATATAATTTTGGAAAAGAGTTTTAACATAAGGGGTATAATGGAAGAGAATTCAAATGACTTACTATTATTAGGAATAAGTATACTCGGATTAGGTATACTATTAGCAGGATACTCAATCTCAGCATATTTAGAAGTAAAAAATCTTAATGAAAAAATAGATTTTGAAACACTTGCAAATAGAACAGATATGTCTACATCTGATAAATATTATGAATATTTATCAATTGATGACTTTTTAGAACAAAAACTCGAAAAAAATAAAAATATCCCTATAAAAAATATTTCATGCGTTTATCTTGATTATGCCCAGCAAAATGCAATTGAATTATATAATCTTACATATAAAAAACTGGATAGCAACGATTCAAGAAGAAGCGTAGCAACAGGAATAATCCGAAAACTATATAACACAACAGATAATTATAAAACCTGCAAACAGGCTGATTCATATAAAAAAGAACTTAATGATATTTTACAAAAAATCCAAAAATCCGAAAATCTACATATTGATTATGAACAAAGGATGAACGAATTTTTAAATACACGAAGAGAACTTCCAAACAATACTCTGCCTGCCAAAACAGAAAATGCAGAATCTACAGAACCCCAGACCACACCTGTTTCAGATGCAAAATACTCAAATATTCCAAAAGATGAAGAGCCTGGCAGCTATCAGACTCAACAAATTCAAACAAACCCTCAGGCTAACTAATAATATAAAAAACTATTTTAAAACATAAAAAAAAACCACTCACAAGTGAGTGGGTCGTTTTCTGCATCCTAATGGTCTCTTTTAGTGTTTATTATTTAGGAGTTTATATGTTTTTGGGGTTAATGAACTATTTATATTTAGTGTTTCGACTACACTTAAATCTTATGTAATTATTATTACACAACAAAAATTATATGTCAATAAGATGTTTTTATGTTTTTATAAGATACCCTGAATTACGCTAATAGTGTACATTTTACACTTTACAAAACTTAATATTATCTATTGTGGTTATTTTTGTTGACATGCTTTACTGCCATTAGAATTTATTAAGAAATATTAATCTCAAAAAGCAAGATTTAGCAATTATTTAAACTTTATATTGTTTATATATATAAGAGCAGAGTATAGAGGATCTTGGCATGAGTGACAGACGTTCAATAGACGCAATTAACAGAACTGCAGCAATTAGAGAAGATAATTATATAACTGCAGATCTTGGCATAAAAAAAACGGATGATGAAACCAGAAACATAATTAGTTCCACTTTTGGAATGATAAAAAATAATCTTGATGCCTTATGGTATTCAGTCGGACTTGATCCAAACGTTAATATGGCATACGAAAAAACAATGACAGATCCAAACGCAAGCTTTGAAGTTAAAGGAAAAAGATTTTACCCACACCCGGGGGTAGGAAATCTTCAACCTTATAATGAAGCAGGTAACCCAGCAGGCGGATGTTTTACAATGCAAACGCTTGCTTAAGGAGATAATTAATGAGCAGTTTACAGCTAAACGGAGTACAATTAAACAGCAAACCCGGTACGGATTTTAATTCACAATACAACGTACCTGACACCGGACTGACTCAAGTAAACACTCTTCCTAATAATCCTATTTATAACCTGATGCAAGTACTATTTCAGGGAAAACAAACAGATAATATAGCTCAATTTTCAAATAATGACATATTTTTACAAAACGGACTAAAACCTAATATAGATAAAGGTGACCATAAACTATTTACACAAGCATAAAAAGACCTCTTTATTTTATAAAATAAAGAGGTCTTTTTATAATTAATTTTATGCCTAAACTGCTGCAGCAGATTTTGATTTTTCAATACATTCAATCAAAGTTTTAGCAACAGTATCTTGTTCTTCGTGAGTCAATTCAGGGAACATCGGAAGAGAAATAACAACTTCTGTGTTCTTTTCTGTGACTGGTAATGAACCAGGGCCCATTCCTAACCAAGCATTAACTTTTTGGAAGTGAAGCGGAATAGGATAATATAACATTGCTCCAATACCATTTTCGCCAAGCATTTTATGAACTTCATCACGATTAGGAATTTTAACTGTATATTGGTGATAAACACAATATGTATTGTCCAATTCTTTTGGAGTTTGGATATCAGGACAGCTTGCAAACAATTTATTATAATATGCGGCATGCTCTCTGCGTTTTGTATTCCATTCATCAATGTGTTTAGCCTTAACTCTCAAAATTGCAGCTTGAATTTCATCAAGACGGCTGTTTACACCTAATTCATCATTGTGGTAACGAACCATTGAACCATGATTTCTTAAAGCAATTAATCTATCTCTCAATTTTTCATCATTAACTGTACAAAGTCCGCCGTCACCCATAGTACCCAAGTTCTTAGTCGGATAGAAGCTGTAGCAGCCGATATCACCAAATGTACCTACTTTTTGGCCTTTGAATGTTGAACCTATAGCTTGGCAACAATCTTCGATTACACGTAAATTATGTTTCTTAGCAATAGCCATAATAGAATCCATATCACAAGGCTGACCATATAAATGAACAGGAATTATAGCTTTTGTTTTTGGAGTAATAGCAGCTTCAATTTTCTTAGGATCGATATTGAAAGTATCTGCATCGATATCAACAAATACAGGTTTTGCACCAACCATACCGATAGCTTCAGCAGTTGCAACAAATGTAAATGCAGTAGTGATAACTTCATCGCCTGCACCTATATCCAAAGCTCGCAATGCAATATGCAAAGCATCAGTACCTGAGTTCAATGCAACAGTATACTTACAGCCGATATACTGAGCCAATTCACTTTCCAAAGCTTTTACATTAGGCCCTAAAATGTAGCAGCCGGATCTCATAACTTCGCATACAGCTTTTTCAGCTTCTTCGCCAATTTGAGCATATTGACGTTTTGAATCAAAAATAGGAATCATAATTATCTCCTTTACTTTCTACCGATCTTTTGTATAAAACAATTATACCATAGTATTTGAAGTCTTAATATAAATTTTATATGAGGAAATAATTATATAAAAATTTATCTGCAATAACTAAGCAAAAAGTCTTTTCCACTTACTTACACCTAAACACCTTTATCATAGACCAACCATATAGAATATTTAGAACTTCTAAATTCTTTTTTGTACTTCTTTAATATATTTTATAAACCTATTTGCCTTTTGTGTATATTCTTTACAACGTTCATTTGAAAAATAATCCGATGATGGTTTTAAGCACATACTATTTATCTGCTCAAAATCAAAATAGGCATCTTTAAAGTTAAATTTTTGATATAATATTTGCCCACGTAAATAATAAATTTCAATATTTTCATCATACGAAAGAGCCTTATTACATTTGTATATTGCATCGTTCAAATTTCCTAAAGCAAAATCCTGTTCACATTCTCTCTTGTACATATAATAAGAAAGAAGCTTTCTATCATCCCACATAGAATCTGTTCCAAGTAAGGAAGAACAATGCGATTTTGCTTTAAGTACAGATAAATATTCTTCTTGAGAGAAAGAAACTATTTCTCCCTTTACTCCACGTTCCAAATTCGGCAATGCTTTTTGGCAATCTTGATATAATAAGTTTTGCATATTGACAGCCGATACACTTTCTGGAAATTCCTTTATAAATTTATCAGTAAGGATAAAAGCACGAGTATAATTATTAGAATTTATCTCTGTTTTAATGTTATTTATATAACCATTTTCTGAATATTCATTTATATTTTTTAAATAATTATTAGCGTAAGTATAATAAAAAGTACATTCTTCAGATTCATCATTCTCACATTCTTTTATATATTTATTAAAATATTTACGAGTTTTCAACATATTAGGAACTTGTGAAAAACACTCACCGATCTTGTAATATAAATCTTTTCTAGCAAAATAATTTAATACTTTAGTAAAGCTAATAATTGCTTCATTATACAATTCTAATATTCTATATAATCGACCTTTTATTATAAACAATTCTTCCATTTCAGTAGGCGGTAATTTGGCAAGCTCCCATGGAGATATTTGATTATAATCGGCCAATGCAAACTCTATATCATAACTATTATAAAAACATTTTGCCCTTGCTAGGTTAAGATAAGGGGCCAAAACACCAAAACTCCATTTTTTTGTTAATGCAACTGTTAAATCTGGAATTGCGACCTCGCAATTACCAATACGCTGATAAGCGATTGCTCTTAATCCAAAGGGGATCATTTTTTCAGGATATTCAGATGCAAAACTTTCTGCACATTTTAATAGTTCTGTATCATTATTAGTCTCCAAATAATATATATAATGCTTTTCGTAGCTATCATATTTAGAGATACTTGAACTTGAAGTATTTGGATTTGTTATATTGGGTTTTACTAAACTACATTGTTTAATAACTGGTTTGAACGCAGGCTTTGAATCCGGTTTTACTGCTGCTGCAAATACCATAGCAGATGTAAATAAATATAATAATATAAAAAGAAGTATTTTTTTCATAAAAGCAACCTGTTTAGTCATAAATTTTCTAAATTTACCTTATTATGACTTTATACATTGTAATTTACAATATTTATTGCGATATAGTCAATATATTACCATTTAAATATAGACCTGAAAGACCTTTTTGATTTTGAACATCTTGCACTGACTCCTGATACAATGAGCGAATATATCAAGAATAATATAGACCACTTACCACAAGATGACTTAAAAGCTGTATATAGAATGGTTAAATCTCTACGCTAACAAGATAAAACAAGGTTTATGCATAAAAACGACTCAGTGAGTCGTTTTTATTTCACTTAGAGATGGATTTCAGCTCAGTTACCGGCGAGCAGAACGAGCCTTGCAAATGAGGGTTTCCTAAGATTTTCTCAGGATTGAACCGGGATGTTTTGAGCTACACGAAAAACATCATTGGGGAGAAGACTCGCCGGAGAGATTTGCATAAAAAAACGACATCCTAAAATGTCGTTTTTAAAATCTCCCGGAGATGGATTCGAACCACCGTTGGAAGAGCCAGAATCTTCAGTCCTGCCGCTAGACGATCCGGGATTACATAATCTATTTTAGCCCTTAAAAATTTAAATACAAGAGGTTTGTATGAAATCTTATGGCAAAAATATATATTGACAGATTTTATAAAGAATCAGAAAATATAATAAAAATAGTGTCGGAGAAATTATATGAGAATACTGCCTATCACCTCAAATATTCAAACTGTATATAATTTAAACAAAAATTATACAGGAAATAAGACTGCAATAAATCCGTCATTTGGCAGTAAAGACCGGTTCCAAAAATCTGACGAATTATTAAATCCGCAAATAAATCAAATTAAAAACGATATTCAAAATATTGTTGAGCCATTTCTTGAGGAGAACAAAACTCGTTTTATCATGCTTGGAAAAATCGGTTATGATTCTCAAGAAAAACTTAAGCTGATAAAAGACTATGAAACTCGGCTTATGCAAAAAAAATTTAATGCAGCTCAAAATGAAACGTTTAAAAATTTAACACAAAATGCTTTGTTATACGAAAAATACGAAAATAATATAAAAGAATTTGAACGAACAGCACAATTTGTCCAAAGTCATAAAATGTATTCAACCGATAAAATTCTAAATGCAATAGAAAACGGCAGAAAAAAAATCTATAGAGATTCTGAAGAATTTGAAAAATTAAAACCGTACTATGACAAGTTCCAAGAAGTAAAAACAAACATGGATAAAGAGCTTGTTAATATTTCATCAAAAAACATTCCTGAATTTTCTAAACAAATAAAAAATCTTGATGAACAAAATAAAACAGCAGTGCTGTTATTTCTTATATCCGGCTATACAGATGCAAATGACATAAAAAGAGAAGCACAACAGCTTATCTCAGACTGCAAAAATCATAAAATCAGTTATGATATACTAAAACGCTTTGAAAAAATCAATTATAAACTTCAACAATTTGAAGAAAGTACCGCGAATAAAAATTCTGTCATTGACTCTATTGACAAATTTATAGAAGAAAATAAAGATTATAAAAAAACAAATCCGACAGAAAATGAAATCTGCAAAATATACGAAAAACTATTGGCAGATACAGATAAAACAATTTCAAAATACTCAAACGAACTTCTTGAATATAATCAATCCTACAAAACAAAAATAAGCCCGAGAATTATAGACAGAACCTATAAGTCACAAGCCAAAGTAAACAAACAGTTAAATGAACTAATCCTGCTGGAAAAAGAAAAATTTTACAGACAACAAAATTCTGAATTTGACAACTAACATTAAAATTATTATTTGATAAATATGACTATAGTTCATGGAAATTATGTAGATGTGACATTACTTGATACGTATGACTTTAATAAATATGATTCTAACCTTCTTGTCAAAATGGGGCGTCAAGCCCAAGAAACAGGGAAGTTAAATCCGTACTTTACAATAGTAAAATGTAGATATAAACTGAAATAAATTATAAGGATTTTTATATATAAAAAAACAGATTTGTATTTATATTTAAATATATTGAATATAATATTTGCTTTCTATGTAGTAGCAATGGCGTTTATTTTGTTTATAACTCTTGCTATGGCACCAAATGCTATTATGCCAGCCTGTATGTTTTTACTCTGCATAATTATAAAATTTTTGCTTTTACCCATACTGTTTAGAATTTATGAAAAAAATTTTCCGATTTCAATCTTGAACAAAGTGCAAAATGAATTAAAAACTAATAAAAATGTCAGAAAGTCAGTATTATTAGCTTTTTACTATGATGCAGTTATTATATTGTTCTTTGCTTTTCCGTTATTAAAAGAGGCACATTTTGGAAGTTTGTTATTTTTTCCGATATTATGGGAGATATATACATTAGGTGGAATATGCATGTTCTATATCTCATTATTTCTTATATGGAAAATCCAAGATAAAAAATAAAAAAAATAAAATAATATAAAGGAGATGCCAAATGACATCTCCTTTATGGCTCAACTGACTGTACGACATTGGAACTTTTTATTCAAAAGTTGTATCATAAAATTGTTGAAAATCGAAGAATTATGAATTTAAATATTTTCCATTTTTTGTAGTTTTTCCAATCCCGAAATAAAATAAATAACCTGTGTAATATTATCAGAATTAAGAGTTGTTTTAGTTGCAAGTAGTTCTCTTAATTCGTCTTCAAAAGTTTTTTCAGGAATATTTTGTTCTTTATTTTCAAACAAAATGTCCGCCAGAACAAACAATTCATCATTGAATTTTAAAGCATCACTAAGTTGTTTTATCGTAATAGCTTTCGGAAAATTAGCCATTTTCCCGTTTTCAAGTTTAGTTATTAAAGCGGCACTAACACTTGATAGCTTTTCTAACTCTCTTAAACTTAATTTTAAAGCCAGACGTCTTTGTTTGATTACAGTACCGAATTTGATTAGTTGAGCATGTTTATCCATAATTAACCTCAAAAAAATAGTACCATAATTCAAATAACAAATCAACACTGTTGACAAATATGAAAATTAATACTATATTATATATTATTCAACAAATATTGAGAAATATAGACTTACACTAAAACAAAAGAGAAATATAAATGGCAAGTTTGAGAAATTTTATTAATGCCATCACAAATGACAACAAAATCTACACAGCAGAAGACATCGGAAAAATGACAAATCGAGAATTTTTGGCAAATGAAAAAGCTATAGATTATCAACTGAATAATTTGGGTATTCCAAGAGAAAGTGATCTTGCCGGCAATTCAGACGTAGTTTATGTTAACGCATACACTAGAGATGACGGAACAGAGGTAAAGGCACATTATCGCTCCAAGCCTGATGGAGTTGGGAGTAATAATTATGAACATAGTGGAACTAATATTGGTGCTGCAGCAGATATTGACCCAACATTAAAATTAGAAGGCGGAATAACTTATAATGATTATCAATTACAACCAAGAACAACTATTGATGACTATCCACAAGTAATAGAAGATAGTTTGATAGGTGCTTTTAATAAAAATCTGCTTGATGTAGGGATTAACTTAGTTGGCGGACCTATATTGAAGCAAGATGATGCTGTTAATTTTTGGAATATAGCATCAAAAGGGTTAACTCAAAAGAGTAATGAAGACTATATTAAGCGTAATGGAAAAATTTATAATAATATTAAAGATATTTCTAATGATTTTCCACAATATACAAAACAAATTAAAGAAAAAGTAAAAGCTCAATTTAATCAAGACGATGTTCCCGGAATAGTATTTCACGAAAATAGTAGTGTAGCTCAAGCTATTAGTAAATCACAAGAACTAAATGATTTTATTTATAAAAATGCAAATGCACTGAAATCAGG
>CASGEL010000004.1 GCA_949300485.1 uncultured bacterium | reverse complement strand
GAAGTAATCAACCGGCATGTTTGGAACTGTACCTAAGTAGTCGATAGTAACATTAGCACCTCTGCCAATAATTGTTATATCTTTATCTGCGGTTGTTTCTTTTATATATAAGTTTCCAGAAGATTCAAAATAAATACTTCCTTCTTTTGATATTAAATCGCAGACTACAGTGTTTATATAATTGTCATCAAGACCCTTCATTGCAATATTTCCATTGGCTAGAATATCCATTGCATAACCGTCAGTCGATGTTTGATTAAATGTCAATTTATTATTCATATCACCGATATTACCGCTAGAGATAAGTGAAATTCCCTTACCTTCAACATTAGCTTTTGTCGGGTCTGTAGAAGCATTGACCATATTATATCTTGTACTGCCATCTTTACCATAATCTACTGTAAGAATTACTCTGCCATCAGCTTTTACTCTATCTATATTCATATCTGAATCAATAGCAGCATAGTTGATAACTAAGTCATCAGGCTTGTTGGCTTTTGAAGTAATAGCTGTGACTTTACCTTTGATATTGCCATTTATTGATTTAGTGAAATCTCTTGTTCCATTTTCTTTTGGTCCAATACCAGTACAAGCTTCTCCAATGCAACCTCCGCCGACTTCTTCTCCGATTGTACCGTCTGTAACATTCATATTTAAATTACCACCGGCATTTAATAATGTTTTTTCAACCCCGTAGTTAAGGATGTTTCCGTCTACAACTACAATCTTGATATTATTTCCGGCAGTAATGTAATTGTCATTGTCTGTATTATCTCCAATTACAACATCACTGTTTTTATTATCGATATTTACATTATTATCGGCTTTTGCCAAACCTTTAACATTAACTCCGCCTTTACCGGTATTTGTAATATTAATGTCTTCAGTTGCATTAACTCTTGCTGTAGAATTTATATTTACTGCCCCGTTTGTATTTGTAATATTAACAGTATTTCCGACAGTTGGAACCGGAGCAAGTGCATTGTTAACAGATTGTCCGTTAGCACTGACAGTTCCGTTAATTTCAATACCGTCACCGCTATTGTTGATATTTATAGCTGAATTATTTTCAGCGATGACAGTTCCATTAATTTTTAAAGTTCCGGCTTTATTTGTAATTGTTGTATCTCCATGATAACCATCATCATCTGCTTCTAAATTACCGCTTGTTGAATTGCTGTTATTAACTTTACCATCAATATTTAATCCGCCGGCTCCTTCATTAGTAATATTAAGTTCTCCGGAGTTATTAACAGAACCAGATTCTGTGATGTTTAGAGTATCCCCTTTATTAATGATATTTGTAGTCTTTTGAGTATTTGTACCGTCTATAGTACCGCTTATATTTAAATCTCCGGAATTGTTTGTAATATTAACATCATCAGCCAATCCGTAACTATTATTTGAACCAAAAGATTCTCTTGCATTTTGTTCAATAGTACCGTTTATATTAAATTCTGAGCCATTGTTTGTAAGGTTAATTTCTCCTCCATCTCCAACGACTTGTCCGTTAATATCAAAGTTTTGGCTATTGTTAGTTAGATTTATTTCAGAAGTCAACCCGTCTTCAGAACCACCATTTACAGTACCGGATTCTTCAATTATAAATCCTTCTGAACCGTTATTCGTCATATCAAGAATACCATTTGCGTTTGAAACATTTCCTGATACATTTAATTCTGCACCATTGTTAGTAATATCAGCATCTCCTGTATTAGAAAAATCACCGCCAATGCTTAGGTTTCCTGCCTCATTAAGAATATCAGCATTACCAACGTTTGTTGTTTCTCCATTAATTGTTAAGCCTCCGGCACCTGTATTTAACATTGATAAATCACCATTGTTATTTACAACTCCGCCTTCAGCAACATTAATTCCGCCGGCTGCATAGTTTTTGATAGTCGTATTGCCGTCAGAGTTAATTAAGTTACCTGAGATATTAAGTGATGCAACTTTATTGTTGTCTGTTGGTAATGTTGGAGTGCCAGCACCGTCACTGCCATTTTGTATAGAAATATCTCCACCTGAATGATTAATGTTCCCGGAGATGTCTATTCCTTCATAACCTGTATTTTGGATGTTTAAGGTTCCTTCAGTATTAATGTCTCCAGATATTGAAATTCCTGATTCTGCATTGACATCCATAGACCCAAGACTTCCACTTTCGACAGGAAGGTTATTGATTTGGGTTGTACCTTTGTTAATTACAGTACCTGAAATGTCAACTCCTGATTGGTTATTGTTAATATATACTGTTCCATCAAGGTTCCCTAATGTTCCTGAAATGTTTGTACCATAGTCAGACCCCATATAGTTTCTGATTTCAACATTTCCTTTACCATAATTGATAACATCACCGGAAATGTCAACTCCTGCAATATTATCACCTGAATTTTGGTTAGCTGTAATTATAATATTACCATTTTCACTGGTAAAAGAATTCCCTGTTTTTAAATTATCAGTATTTACAAGTTGGTTAAACAAAATTTCCGCATTGTTCATATTACTTGCAATTTGGTTTTCATTTACACCTGCAAATACGCCGGCACCATTTGATACGGTGATTTTTCCACCGCTTAGTTCAACATCATTTGCTGAAAAAACTTTACCGTCGATTTTTATCGGAGCGCCAGCTTTGCTCTCTTTTGCGTCATCTAACGTTGTTTGATTTGGATCTTTTACTAATTGATCATATTTACCTTTTGCTGGAGTGTATACACCTAAAGAACCGACATTAAGAACACCTGAGGCACCTACAACCATTCCGTTAGGGGAAACAAAAATAGCTTGTCCGTTATAAAATTGGTTATTCCTTACAGTATTTAAAACACCATTAATGTTAACCTGGTTATCTACCATATTAACAAAAGATTCAATGTTGTTATAATTTAAATTTGCAATGTCACCTTTTGATAAATTAAATTTTTCATAGTGCCTAAAACCTAAGTCACCTTTTATAGTCTCGGGATGTATATTGAAAATGCCGTTGTTTCCAGTAACTCCGGAAATTTCTGATGCTACAACCGTCAGTGTCATTGTCTGGTTAACTAAAAATAATCCGGTCAGCGATGCTGCCACAATTCTTTTTGATAATTTCCCCTTACGTATCATTTTAGAATCCTTTCATAACGTTATTAAAATTTATCGATAATTTAGATGATAACTATTCTTTAATTATTATTGTAACAGGAGCATGGCAGAAAATACGTATTTATTACGATTTCTTAAGGCATACTTATACATGCCCCTTATTATTGTAATAACGTTTGAAAATTATTAAAATTGCTAGATTTTTATTTAAACATTAAGTTTTATTACATAGAGGATTTTATTATTTTTCTGCTTCCAAAGTAGTATATTAGATAAAATATGAGTAACAAAGAGCACATTTGTATTGATTCAGGTATAATAGCTCCAAAAAGCTTGAATACATACCAAAGAATACAGCTTGGTACAAGCGCAATTAAAATTCTGTAAATCATATTTTTAGGGAAGTATATGTTTAAATTTGGTAAAACAATAATTAAGCTTAAAAGTAAATATAAGAAATTTGCTGCAAATGTAGCTATACCTACCCCTACAAGACCCATTTTAGGTATTAGTATTATGTTTAATGCTACACCAACAATTCCGGATATTAGCTTTATTATAAATTCTATATGTGTTTTGTTGGCTAGATGATATTGTAGAGTTGTATAGTCAGCCATTGACAGGAAGAATACTCCATAAGCAAAGTATGGTACTAGTATACTTGCTTCATAAAATTTAGAGTTTGTGAATAGATGAGTATATTCAATGTTATATATTGACATTACTGTAATAACTGGAAATGCAACTAATATATAGTATCCCAGGAATCTTGTAATGATTGGTCTTACATCTATTTTTGCTTCATATAAATTAATAATTCTTGGAATTGCAGCAACAGTGATCATTGCAAATAATGTCATTAATATTGGTAAAGTTAATCCATACCCAACACCGACAAGTGCAGCTTTAGAAAATCCACTTATACTGTTCATAATAAACTTATTGCTTTGGGTTATAATCCAGGCGCTTAGTGAAGTAGCAGCAATAGGAACTCCATATTTCATGATTGGTAGAACGAATTTCCATTCTATCTTTTGTGGTTTAAATACTTTTAAAATTTCACTTTGATAGAGTAATAATATATCGATTAGTGATATTGAAACACCCATACCTAATAAAATTGATGCAGCACCTAAATTAAAGAATTTTGCAAAGAATACAGCTAAAAATATTGTAGCAAATTGATTTAATATAGTAGTAATAGTATAAGATATAGATTTTAATTGAGCTCTAAGTAATTGAGATAACAATGCTCTTATTGCAACTGGTATAATCAATACAAGAACGGCTAAAAAGTACTTAAATGGCACATGAAAAAAGCTGTATAAACTGTCTTTAAATAAAAATGATATTGCAAACATCAGAGCCATATTTATTGTCAAAATTGCAACTAAAGTTGTAAGGTATTTAGGTAAATCTTCCATTAATTGATGATGCCTAAAAAATCTCAGGCCTGAAAGTCCTACCCAGTCTGAAAAAATTATACAAAGAAAAGAAAGCATTGCTATAGAAATTGTGTATAGTCCATACTGTTCAGTAGTAAATAAACTTGTATATATTGGTACTGTAATGACATTACCGAGCATTCCGCATAATTTAGAAGGTGCATATTTAAGAATATCAGTAAATATTCCTTTAACTTCTTTTTCTTCCAATTCTTTATTTTCAATGTATTCCATAATTCATCCTTATATTATTCTACTATTTCACCGAACAGATCATATTCATCTGCTTTTGTAATTTTTACTGTTTCTATGTCACCTGGAATAACTTCTTGTGATGATGTTGCATATACAACTCCATCTATTTCAGGAGCATCGTGTTCTGAACGAAGAATTATAACTCCATCATTAGTATATCCCTCTACGATACATTTTATCGTTGTATTAATATATTTTTCATTATTTTCACGAGATATTTTTTGTTGTAATTCCATTAATTTTTTTCTTCTCTGTTTCTTTATTTTTGCTGGAACCTGCGGCTTTAAAGTATCAGAGTAGGTCCCCTTTTCTCTAGAGTATTCAAAAGCACCCATTCGATCAAACTTAACTTCCTTAACAAAATTATATAAATGATCGAATTCTTCTTCAGTTTCTCCAGGATAGCCTACAATTAGTGATGTCCTGACAGAAACTTCAGGTATTCTTTTTCTTATCTTCTCAACTAATTTTTTATAATCCATAACAGGACGTTTCATTGATTCTAAAACCCTTGGATGTGAATGTTGTAGAGGAATATCTACATATTTAACAACTTTATCCAAATTAGCAATAGCATCAATAAGCCGGTCAGTCAGTTGTGTTGGGTAGGCATACATAATTCTTATCCAAGAGAGATTTTCTATTTTATTAAGCTCTTCTAATAATTCAGGGAGAGCTTGTTTGCCATATAAATCAATCCCATATGAGGAGGTATCCTGAGCAATTAAAATGATTTCGCTAACACCTTTATTAACAAGCTCATTTGCTTCTTTTATTATATTTTCAATTGGTCGAGAAATATATTTGCCCCGAAGTTTCGGTATTATACAGTACCCGCACTGGTAGTTGCAGCCTTCGCCAATCTTAAGGTATGAGCTTGCTCCGACAGTAATTTGCTGTCTTGTTATATCTTCAGGATAAATATATTTTGGATGTTCGTCTATTATACTTTCATATTTATTACCGGCTGTGATTTTTTTGACAACTTTTATAATGTCATAAAGATTTGATGTTCCAATCATTCCGGATAGTTCCGGTATTGCGTCTTTTAAATCTTTTTTGTGTTTCTGTGAAAGACAGCCTGATACAATAACTTTTTTACCTTTTTCCACCATTTCTAATATACTTTGTACAGATTCTTTTTCTGCATCATGTATAAAAGAACAGGTATTGACAATGACAATATCTGCATCATTTTCATCCAAAGTTATTTTATATCCGTTTTTATCAAGGATACCAAGCAGTAATTCAGCATCTACAAGATTTTTTGCACATCCATGATTTATAAGTGATATTTTCATACATTCCCTTTTTTATAATTTTATCATTAAATTAAAATTTTATTCTAAATATTACAATATATTGATGTTTTTGATGTAAAATATTTCTATGAATTCAGTTGAATTATTAGCTCCTGCAAAAAATTATGAAACGGCTATAGCTGCAATAAATAGCGGTGCGGATGCTATTTATATCGGTGCGTCAGATTTCGGCGCCAGGAAAAATGCCCCAAATACACTTGAAGATATTGCGCAGCTTGTAAAATACGCACATTTGTTTAATGTTAGAATTCACGTTGCGATTAATACAATTCTTAATGATTTGGAATTGGATAGGGCAATAGATTTAATTAGAAAATTATATGATATAGGCGTAGATGCTATAATAGTCCAGGATATGGGAATAATTAAAGCCGCAATTGATGGTAAACTTCCGCCTATTCAAATTCATGCGAGTACCCAATGTGATAACAGGACTCTTGATAAAGTTAAATTTTTTGATAATTTAGGTTTATCTCGTGTAATTTTAGCAAGAGAATTAACTCTAGAGCAGATTTGCGAAATTTGTTCCAATACATCTTGTGAAATTGAAACCTTTATTCATGGTGCATTGTGTGTTTCATACAGCGGTCAGTGTTATATGTCTTATGCAAATGGCGGGCGATCTGCAAATAGAGGAGAATGCGCTCAACCTTGCCGTAAAAAATACTCTTTGGTTGATGAAAACGGTAAAATCATATTAAAAGATAAATATTTATTGTCGCTTAAGGATTTCAATGCTTCTCTGTATTTAAGAAATCTTGTTGACTCGGGAGTTAAATCATTCAAGATTGAAGGTCGTTTAAAAGATATTAATTATGTTAAAAATATTGTGGCATATTATAATAATTTGCTAAATTCTATAGGTGTAAAAAGAGAGTCCTCCGGGAAGGTTTTTCTTGATTTTGACCCTAATCCTTACAAGACTTTTAATCGAGGATATACAACATATTTTTTGAATGGCAGAGAACAGTGTTTTAACTTTTTATCTCCAAAATCAAGGGGGGAGAAGCTTGGAAAAATAAAACGTGTTGGCAATGATTATTTTGAAATAGATGCCCAATGCAATCCTCAAGACGGCTTATGCTTTATAAGAGATGGCGAAATCTCAGGATTTCTTGTTAATAAGGTTGATGGACACAAGGTTTATCCTAATAAAATGAATGGGTTAAGTCCAGGTATTTTACTTTACAGAAACTATGATGCCAAATTTGAAAAACAGTTGAATTCTTCTAAAACAGTACGGAAAATTGGTGTATCTTTCTATATATCAGAAGGATTTATTACTGCTGTAGATGAGGATGCAAATTCAGTAAAGATGAAATTACCTGTTGGTGACACTCCTAATAATATTGATAAACTTAAAAATAATTATATTTCTCAATTGAATAAAACAGGAAATAGTGATTATTATACAATTTCAGTAAATATATCAGATGATAATTTGAATTTTGTACCGATTTCAAAAATTAATGATTTACGCAGAGAATTGTTAAATTTATTAAGTAACGAAAGATTAAGTAAATTTAGCTCTCAATCTCAAAAGCCTATCCGTTATACATCTTTTCCATTAACTCAAATTAACTATAAAGGAAATATTTTAAATTCTGAAGCTGAATATTTTTATAATAATTGTGGCTGCAAGGTATCTGAACAGGCTCTTGAGGCTAAAGAAACAATTCCACAAGGAATTGAGCTTATGCGAACTAAACATTGTTTGAAATATGCTGCAAATTTATGTCAAAAAACATCTAAAAAGCTATATTTAGTTGATGATAAGGGTAAAAAATACCCATTAAAATTTGACTGTAAAAATTGCGAAATGGTTATATTAAATCCATAAACAGTTATTTGATAAGGTTTTGGATTTCTTTAAAGTTCGGTTGTTTTGAAGTTTTTAGCCACTCAAACAAAGCTATTTCAACACATGTAATTTTTGCACCATATTGTTTCAGCAATTCTAACCCGGCTTTGTATTCCTCTTTATGACGGCTGGCGCAGGCATCTTTTGCTACATATACTTCGAATCCTTCATTTATTAATTCGGCTGCTGTTTGTAGAACACAAATATGAGTTTCGATACCTCCAATCAGAATTTGTTTTTTACCTAAATTTTTTAATTCTTGCATTTTTTGAGAAAATTCGGTTTCCAGCATAGCGGAAAAAGAAGCTTTTTCTGTAATAAATGCCTCAGGCGAAATTGCAACTTTTAGCATAGGCACTGTGTTTCCTAAGCCTTTTGGATATTGCTCTGTAATTATTGTTGGAATATTTAATATATTTGCAGCTTTAGCCAATTTTGCCATATTTTCTGCAACTTCAGCTCCGTATTTTGAAGCTTGTACTAATCTGTCTTGTATATCAATAATTACTAAAATACTGTCTTCTATATTTAACATTTTAATTTCCTTTCATAAATGCAAATTGTTTGTATTCATCCTTTAGTTGTTTTAATAGAGAATTTAACAGTTTTTCAGTTAATTTGCTTAACGGAATTTCTAATTTGGTATTTTCTGCACTGTCCAATCCGCTATGATTTATTTCAATTTTAAATTTTGCATATCCGTTGTAACGTATAGTTAATTCACTATGAAGATTCTCATTTTTTAGGCTAAAGACACTTTCTATATTGTTTGCATACTGGCTTACCAGAGTATTTGTTAATTTAGTTTCACATTCTTTTTGATATCTATAAAATCCAGGCATAATTACTGAGTTCATTTTATTGGTGAATGCCATTTTAAATAATTTAAAATTCTTTTTAGTTTGATTATTTTCTTCATCATCTTCAAGCCAAGTATTTTGTACATCAATGCTATCCTCAAGACAAACAGCTGTCAAATCATTTTGAATGGCTGAAGTTAAGCCATCTTGAGAGTTTTTATCAAGGGTTTCAAATGATTGAATTCCTATTTTAGACAGACCTGCTCTGATTTGAAAATCATCTCCCATTTTATTTTGAATTTTATATACTAAGGCTTTAGCTCCTGATATATCAATATTTGGTAAAATAAGATAAAACTTGCCGCCTCTTGCTACTGCGATAATATCATCTTGTCGTACACTATTTTTTATTGATAGTGCTAATCTGTTTGTTGAAACTTTTGTTTTATTTTTTTCGTCCAAAGTTAAGATAGCAAAAATTCCGTTTTGTATTCTCAAATCATCAGACAGATCAATGAATATTTCTTTTAAATGTTTGTAATTGTATAAATTTGTTTTATGGTCGATAACTCCCATTTGATACAAAAATTTTTGATTACGCAGATTGTTTTCTTTAATTAGTCTAAGTTTAAAACAATTTATTGTTTTTATTAGCATTTCATAAGGTTCTGCATCTGTAAGAAAATAATCGTAAATTCCGTTATCATAAGCATTTAATATAAATTCCGGGTTAATATCATTAAGTAATAAGATAATCTGTGCATCCGGCTTTATATCTTTTATTTGATTAATCATTTTCAATGTTGCAGAATTTTCTTCCAGTTCGTGCAATATGATGACATAATAAAGAGAATTTTCCAGAATTTTTTTCGCATTTTTGATATTACAAACAGATATAGAGTCATTACTTCTTAATAAAACAATTTTTTCCAATATTGTTTTTGCAATCTCATCGTAATCTGTAATTAGTAATATATTATTGCTATCAATCATTAAAACTTATACCTGTAAGTGTTTTTTTATGCACCAAAAGCTTCCGACCGCTCCAAATAAAATACTCATACTAAACATAATAATAATTACGAGATGTTGAGCATTTGGGGGTGACGGAATCATAAAGAATTTGTGTACATTATTTAGTCCATTTTGTACATAATTTAGCGGAATCATTGCTAAAAGTGAACCTGCAAAACCATAAAAGGCTCCCTGCATAATAAACGGGAATCGTATATACCAGTTGCTTACCCCCATGAGTCGCATAATTTCAATTTCGTCTTTTCTTGATTGTATTACAAGTTGGATAGTGTTATTTATTATTGTTATTGTTAATAGTGCCATAATTGCAATAATTACTAATGTAATTGTTTTTACAACATGGTTAACAAGTTCAATTTTGGATGCCAAATCTTTAGCGTAGCTCATGTCTTCTACAGAGGCAATCTTTTTTATATTATCAAATACCGGCTGCAGGCTTTCAGGCGCATCCACTTTTACATGTAAAGTATCAGGCAAAGGGTTTTCTATATTTGGAAGACTCATTTCAGTTTTTAATTTTTGCCATGATTCTGCTTTCGGGATAATTGAAATTTCTTGAACATGTGGGATTTGAGAAATTTCTTGTTTTACTGTCTGAGCATCTGTGCTGTTTTTAAGATACACAGAGATTTCCAAAGCCTGTCCTAATTCTTTTGAAAATGCAGATATAGACAGTGCTGATCTGAAGCATGCTCCGAATATCATAAGAATAGCAGCCATTGTCGTTATAATAACAACATTAACCCATCCTGTTCTGATTATGTCGTTCAAAGTCTCTTTTCCCAGTCTATATAATATTCTTAATTCACATAACCAGTCTTTTGGAATATGTTTTTTTACATTAGATTTTAAATTATTATTCATAAGTACCTGCTTGTATGTCTCTTACTATTTCTCCATGATCAAGAGTTATAACTCTTTTTCTAAAATAATCAACCATAACATTATCATGAGTTGATACAATAACAGTAATGCCTCTTTGATTTATCTGATCTAAGATCTGCATAATTTCCATTGAATTTTTCGGATCTAAGTTTCCTGTCGGTTCGTCTGCTATCAAAAGAGGTGGTCCATTCACGATTGCTCTTGCGATTCCTACTCTTTGTTGTTCTCCTCCTGATAGTTCGGTTGGTTTTGCATTCATTTTTTCATGCAGTCCGACTATTTTTAATGCTCCATTAACTCTTGCATTAATTTCTTTGCTACTTATTCCAAGAGTTCTTATAACATAGGCAACATTATCATATACTGTTTGATTTTGTAGTAATTTATAATCCTGAAATACGATACCCATGCATCTTCTGAGATTTGGGATTTTGTTATTTGCGAGGTTTGCAATATTTATTCCGCCAATAGATATAAGTCCGCTTGTTGGTTTTTCTTCACTGTATAGAAGTTTCATCAGTGTTGATTTTCCTGCACCAGAAGCCCCAACAATAAAAACAAATTCTCCGGAATGAATTTCCAGGCTTACATTTTTTAATGCATAATGATTATTTTTATATCTTTTAGTAACGTTTTGAAATGTTATCATTTAAATATTTCCTTGTTCTTTTTCTTTTTTATACATTGTTCGGATTCTTTTTGCTAAAGTTTTTGCATCAAGTCCGTAATATTCCATCAATTCATCTGATTTTCCGCTTTGCCCAAATTCATCATGAATTCCTATTCTGTAGACTTTAGAAGGGAATTTATCAGCAAGAGTTTCACAAATAGCCGAGCCTAATCCACCTATAATGGAATGATTTTCAACTGTGATTGCAAATTTTGTTTTTTTCACACTTTCAATTACTGTTTGAAAATCTAAAGGTTTAATTACGGGAACATTTATAACTTCCAAATGTATATTTTCCTTTCTTAATTCTTCAGCTGCTAATAGTACTTCAGCAAGAGTTTCTCCGTTAGTGAAAACAGAAACATCATTACCTTCTTCCATAATAACGGCTTTATGAATATTAAAATGATAATGTTCATCAAATATATCAGGAACATTACACCTAGAAAGTCTGATATACATTGGTCCATCATGTAATGATGCGTATTTTATAACTTCCTCACATTCTCGACAATCGGCTGGAACAATAACAGTCATATGTGGTATCCCTCGCATCAAAGAGATATCTTCCAAAGCTTGATGTGTCGCTCCGTCCTCTCCAACTGTAACTCCTCCATGTGTTCCTATAATTTTAACATTAAAATCAGGATAACATATTCCATTTCTGATTTGATCATAAGCTCTGCCTGTGGCAAACATTGCAAAGCTTGCCACAAAAGGTATTTTGCCTTCTGAAGCTAATCCGGCTGCAGTGGCCATCATATCCTGTTCTGCTATACCGCAGTCAAAAAATCTGTCAGGAAATTTGTCGCCAAAGATTTTGGTTTGTGTTGAGCATGCCAAATCAGCATCCATGACAACAATTTTTTCATTAACCTCTCCAATTTGCGCTAAAGTTTTTCCAAAAGTCTTTCTAATGGAATTGGATTTATTTTTATCTATCTTCATCTATATCCTCAAATATATCTGGGTTTCGACCGATTACACATCCTATACTACTAATTTTATCATAAAAATATTTTTCTTTCCATCAAAATCCTAAATGAAAAATATTACATCTGAAAATTCTTATTATAGTTGTTTTTTAGCTTTTAATGTAAAGTTTTATTAAAAATTGAAAGTTTTTTAGCAATATTTTTCCTTCATACGTATTTAATGGGTAGAATGGTAATAGACTCAATTTTATGTAGGAAAGGAAGAATTTATGAATCAAGTCCCAATTGTACCAATGAATAATCCGTATATGGTACAACAACAAACAACATATATGCCTGTTCCACAACCAAATTACAATGCGGTTAAAATAGACATACATAATCCAACGGTAGGTACTCCAGGTTTAGGTCAGCAATATACTCCGCAATATGCTCAACCTACAATGCCTTATTATACTTACCCTCAATCACAACTTTATAATTATCCGCAAGCACAGGTACAACCATATTATCCACCGGTTGCTTGCCCACCATGCCCGCAGGTTGCTCAACCCGTAGAGGCTCCTTCAGCTGTTGCTCAAGCTCCAAGTCAAGAAGTAGCTCCAGTTAAGACTCAAATACCAGTTCAAGAACCTGTTCAACCTGTTGTACAGCAACAAAATATAAATGTACCTCCGGTACCTCAGCCTGTTGTTGTTCCTAAAACAGAAGTTCCTACAGCTCCGGAACCTGTAGTTTCTACCCCAGAAGCTACCAAAACAGAAGCTAAACCTGAAATTGTTCCAGGAGAGCAGGTAACACCTCAGGTTGATATTAATTCATTTATTGCAAAATTAACAAATCCTGACTATGAAGTTCAAGCCTCAGGTATGGAAGAAATAGCAAATATGGTAAAAACTTCTCCGGAAAAGGCTACTGAATTAGTTGATACAAAAGTATTTGATGCTTTAACAAATATCATTAATGCAGATACAAGCAAACTTGAAGGCCCTACTCAAGAACAATTAGCAGCAAGAGAAAAATTTATGAGTGGTAAAGAAGTTACTGATGCAGAAAAAGAATTAGCTAATAAACTTTCACCAAAAGAACAAGCAGAAAGAAATAAAAGTTATGCTCTATTCACATCTGCAATAATGCAAAAATTATATGGTGACGAAGTAAAACGTTTATCTAATACTACAGTTCCATTAACCGAACTTCCTGGTGTTATTACTGTAGTTGATAACTTAAAAGATAACCCTAACCCAATGGTTAGAGCATCCGCAATTGAAGCTTTGAGCTACATTCAAAACCCAGAATACAAAAAAGACTTAACAACTGTATTTACAGTAGCTCAAAATGATCAAGATCCTGGAGTTGCGGAATCTGCAAAAATGGCTTTAGACAGATTAAACCAGGTATAAGACTTGATTAGCATGAGTTAAAATTCCTTTCTTTAAATAAATAAGCCCCTGTAAAGGGGCTTAAATTTTATTGACAGTTTTTATTTATTAAACGGTTTGTTTTTCTTTATATGATTCTGGTATGGGGGCGCAATTTTCATAATCTGCCATTTCTGAAATTTGTCTGCACCACTCATAAATAATTTCATCGTCTTTTAGAGTATATGAAATTGGAGTTCCAACTCTGATAATTACATTTCTTCTTGTAAATGGTTTTAGTTTTGGATAACCATCCCACTTTGCTATTGCAATTGGAACAATATCTGCTTTTGCATTTTTTGCAATAGCAGCAAAGCCCTTTCTGATATCCTCCAGTTTTCCATATGGGCGAGTTCCTCCTTGAGGAAAGATTCCAAGAGACCAGCTGGTGCTGACAATATCTCTTACTGTTTTAAATGTTGCAATTTCAGGCTTTGTTCTGTCTACGGCAAATGCACCAAGTCTTTTAACTAGCCAGCTTAATTTCTCTGTAGGCTCAAAAAGTTCTTTCTTAGCCATAAAAGCTATAGGACATAATGCGGCCATCGCAACCATAGTAGGATCAAATATAGATACATGATTTGCCGCATATATGTATTTGCCCGATTTTGCTTTTTTAGGCGGAATATTATTTCTACCTTCAATTTTATAATTATAAAATATATTAAAAAATCCAAATACTACGATATACAGAAAACTCATATAAAAAATTGTTCTGAATATGTTATATTCTTTTGCATACCTCCGATTGAAGTTCCTCACTTCTTTAGCCATCTTGTTCCGTACCTCCATCAGTTTTTGTTGAGTCTTCTATATATTTAAACCCTGTTAATTCTTGAATTTGTTGTATCCATTTTTCTTTAACAACATCAGGATCTTTATCATAAGGTATAGGTGTGCCTATATTGACAATGATTTTTCCACTAAAAGGCCATCTTTTTACTTCGTTGGATCCAATTATTCCTATTGGTAGTATATTACATTTTGTAATTTTGGCAAGACCCGCAAATCCTTTAGTTACTCCTCTAATTTCTCCAGGAATTCCTCGTGTACCTTGCGGAAACATCCCAAGAACCCAATTACTTTCTTTTATTATTTTTACAGTTTTTATTGTAGAAGGTCCAAGGCTTTCTCTGTTCACTGCAAATGCTCCTAGCCAATCTATCCACCATCTTAAAAACGGAATATCAAAAAGTTCTTTTTTTGCCATAAAAGAAACACTTCTTGGCATAATAGCAACAATTAATGGAGGATCCAATGTTGATAGGTGGTTTGGACAAACAATGTAATCATTATTTTGGGGAACATTTTCGAGTCCATGGACTTCAATTCTGTAAACAAGTTTTAGTCTAATCATATAGCCTATTTTGCATACTAAAAATTGAAATATTGATCTCCATATATTAAATTGAGAAGCCTTTCGCGATGAGTATTGTTTTTTTTGTTTTGCCATTATTTGCTCTCCAATCTGTAATATATTTATTATACATAAAAATTTTTACACTGACTATTTATTAATGTATATTTATTGTATTATCTTAAAAAAGGAGAAAGAGTTATGACAGAGTTAATAAAGTCAGATAATGAGTTAGAAAATGAATTATTTAAAAGTGTTTATTCAAAAACCCCGGATTATATAAAAAATTTGAATTTAATGAATTTTGATAATAAAGGGTTCTTTTCTTTTACTTTAAAGAAAGAGCACTTGTTGCCTTATGATGAAAAAACAAATCCTCAAGGTTTAAATTTGGAGGAGTGGTTTGCAAATTATGCAAAGGAGGCAAAGGTTTCTACTGCAGGTATAAGGGGTCCTCAAAATATTTTATTTCCTCAAGATACAAGGTTCCCTATAAATTTGGTAGGGATCGTATTAGCTACGTTAGCTAAAGCTCTTGTTGCAAAAGAAAAATATCCTGATAAACGAATTGTAAAAGTTGCAGGTTGTGAAGTCAGGTATAATTCCAAGCTATTTTTGGATGCTATAGCAAGAATTCAAGCTGCAAATGGTATTGAAACATTGGTTCCTGCTGATAGACAAACTATTCCGATATGGCTTGCTTCATTTTTAGCATTTAAGCTTGATTTACTTGGCGGTGAGTATATTACATCAAGTCATGGTATTTCTGTTAAAAATGCTACAAAGGATTTAAATTGTCAGGGAAGCCAGTATTTACCTGAAGAATCTATGGAATTTGTTAACAAAATTCAAGAAATTTTTGATGAAGTTAAAGAGAATGGGTCTTATATTATTAAAATATCAGCTGAAGATAATCCGCTTATTAATGAATCTGTTATGAAATCTATTGATAATGGGGTTGATCTTTATGTTGAATATCTTAAATCAGGTGTTGCTAAGGATATCAATTTAGACTTGATTAAATCATTTAATTCCAAAATTGTAATCGAAAATGTAGGAGGTTCTGCTTATAGAACTTTGTCAAGAGTATTAAATAAACTTGGAATTTCCGATAAATTTTCTTGGTTTAATACGGAAGAAGATCCATTTTTCCATTCTATAGGAAAATATAATATTACTCCAAAAGGGGAAAAAGCTTTTTATGATTATTCTGTTGATGCTACAGTTCTTGCTAAAAAGTCTGATGGTACTAAATTTTTCCCTGTTATAAACACTCTGCATTATGATGAAAAATTAAAAGATTTTCCTGTTGGTACTGCGGTTTTAATTACTGATCCTGATCATGACAGGTTAACTATTACACAAACAGAATCAATCAAGAGAATCCCTGATTTAGAAAATTTGGGTATTGATTATATTCAATTGAGTGATGATGTAGTTTTGACTGTGTTTACGGCTAATCAGGCATTTTTGATGTTAATGGATTTTTGGGCAAAGCAGTTGAAAACTCAAGGTTTATGGAAAAATCATCCGAGGTTTATGATTAAAACTACCGCATCAGCTCTATCATGGGATGAATGGGCTGCAAAAAATGATGTGAAGGTTGTGAATGTTCCTGTTGGTTTTAAAGAAATTGCCAATATCATGAAAAAAGTTGAGCTAAAAATCAAAAATAATCCTGATAAAGAAGTTATTGTTGATGATGTCTTCGGTAATTCTATAAATCTCGGAGTTAATCCAAGATTACTGTTCGGTGGAGAAGAGTCTGGCGGTATGATTATGGGTACTGAAGATCTGATTAAATCTCAACATGGTCGTTGTGCTGTGGCGATGAGAGAAAAAAGTGCAACCGAAGCGATAATTGTTGCTTCAGCTTTAATTGCTGAACTTGCATCATTGCATGTTTCATTATCTGAATATTTATCTAATGTATTTAATAGAAATAAAATTATCGGACGTTTTGATACTCGTGTTGATATTGCTTATTATAATGAGTCAGAGCCGGATATTAATAAGTTGAAGCAGGCCAAAGTCGAAGGCGAAGCTTTAAGAACTAAAAACGATTTATTCTATCTATCTTTAGCGATAGCAAAAAGACAAGATGTAATTTCTATGGAGGAAGTTATTAAGGTTCTGAATGACAGATTTTTCTCTGAAGGTTTAAATTTCAATAATTTAAAATCAATTAAATTTGTCGGGGATGGTACATATCTTGAATTTGATGATAAGTATATTGAAATTCGTCCGTCAGGAACTGATGCAAAAACAAAAGCCTATGGCGGTGGATTAAATAAAGAGGATATAGAAAAATATGCTGCTGTATTAGGTAATTATTCAGGTGAAAGAACTTATTTACATCAGTCATTGATTTCTGATGAATTTTATAATTCGGCTAAAGATATAGCTATGGATTATTATTTGAAATTTGTTGAAAAAGATGCAAATAATGAACCGTTTGATATCCCTGAATATAATTTTAATTAACCAATTGCTTAAATTTAAAAAGCTTCTGAACTTGTTTCAGAGGCTTTTTATTGTATAATGAATTAGCAAATAATATTTTTAATGAGGTTAGTATGTTAAGAGATTATTTTTTGAATAAAGTGGAAGATGCTATACAAAATGCAATTGCAGAAGGAAAATTAGGACAAATGAGTGAGTACACAAAGGGCTCACTACCTGTTGAAAAACCTAAAAATCCGGAGTTTGGTGATTTGGCGATAAATGTTTCTTCTTTAGCAAGAAATGCTAAAATTGCACCGCCTATGATTGCCAATGCGATAGTTGAAAATATTGCTGATAAGGCTGATTGCGAGTATTCTGTAATCGGTGGTTTTATTAACTTTAGAGCAGGGGATAGTCTTTTAACAGATCTGTTAAAAGAAATTTATGAGAAAAAAGATAATTTTGGCAGACCTGACAATATTGAAAAAGAAAAAATTATTCTTGAGTATGTGTCAGCTAATCCTACAGGCCCTTTTCATATAGGTCATGGCAGATGGGCTGCTATGGGCAGTGCTTTGGCCAATTTGTTAAAGTTCTACGGACATGAGGTTTATCAGGAATTTTACATAAATGATGCAGGCTCTCAGATACAAAAGTTGGGTAGATCTTTAATTATCAGAGTTAAACAGGAATTAGGCGAAACTATTGATTTTCCTGAAGATGAGATTGAACGTAAAAATTATTATCCCGGTGATTATTTAATTCCTGTAGCAAAAGAATTTATTAAAGCTCATCCGCAGTTGCAAAATGATTCTACAAATGTTGATACAATTGACCTTCAAGTCTATTGCGATTTTGCAAAAGAATATGAAGAAAAAGTGCAAAGAGATTTATTAGATAAATTCAGAGTTCATTTTGATAAGTTTTATTCTGAATTAACTTTACATAATTCGGGTAAGGTGAGTGAATGCGTAGAAAAATTACGTAAAAGCGGTAAAATATATGAAAAAGAAGGTGCTGTATGGTTTAAATCCTCTGACTTTGGAGATGATCAAGACAGGGTTATTAAAAAGGCAGACGGTTCAAATACTTATTTGACTGCTGATATCGCATATCACGTTGATAAATTGGAACGTGGATTTGACAGAATGATTGATATTTGGGGTGCAGATCACCATGGATATGTAGCAAGGGTAAAGGCATCTTTGGAAGCATTAGGTTATGATCCTGAAAAGCTTGAAATTTTACTTGGACAGCTTGTAAATCTTGTTATTAATGGTAACGAAGTTCGTATGGGTAAACGTAAAAATATGGTTACCCTTGAAGATTTGATTGACGAAGTTGGGGTTGATGCAACGAGATTTTGGATGTCTATGAGAAATATTGATACAACTTTGGATTTTGATATTGAGCTTGCTAAGACAAATTCAGATGAAAATCCGGTATTTTATGTACAATATGCGCACGCAAGAGCTTGTTCTATCATTAGAAATGCGATAAATGACAGAATTGATACAGAAACTGGCAATACGATTCCTGCAGTATTATCAGAAGATGAATTTAAAAATATTATTTCTGAATTTAATAAAGATAGAGCGTTATCTGCAGTGCAAGACGGCAGAAAACTTGTTTTAAAATTGGAAGAGTTCAAACAGTTGATTAAAACATCAGCGCAAACAAGACAAGTTTATACAATATGCCGTTATGTTCAGGAACTGGCTTCTGAGTTTCATTCATTTTATAATTCAACAAGGGTTATAACAGAAGAGATCGAGTTGACGAAATCTCGTTTATCTCTTGTTTGGGCTTTTAAAACTGTGCTAGCTAATGCATTGCGTATTCTTGCAGTTTCAGCTCCAGAAAGAATGTAAACTTCTGACTTGGAAGATTTTAATTTACTAGTATAATTTATTTGCAGAGAGCTTCTTCTTTGTCAATTTTGCCGTTGAAATTGTTATCAATACCGTCTGAACAAGATCCAATGGAATCTTTGCTTTCCGGTTTGGCGTTGTATTTAAGGTATTTGTTAGGGATTTTTGTCCACAAATAGAGGAAGAAGTCTTTATAAGATTTTGCTATAGCCGGATCGTTAATTATAAGTAAGTTTTCATCATTTTTATTTTCTCCGCTGTTGGAAAAATTCATAGAACCGGTAACGATATATTCATCGTCTATAATCATTGATTTTGCATGTAGTTTTCCTGCATAGTTTTCTGTTTTTAGTAAAATTCCATTCTTTCTTAGGATGGCATGTTTGGTATTTCTAGTATTTGTACTATTTGCATCAATTATGACTCTTATATCAATTCCTCTTCTTTTTGCATTGATAAGTTCATTTGTTATTTGTGCGTGAGTAATTAGAAATGTAGGAATATAAATATAATGCTTTGCATTTTTTATCAATTCAATTATTCGTATGGAGGTTTTGTCTTTTGGAGAAAAGAATATTTCTATTTGTGATTTGCCAAGAAGAAATTTGTTTTGCATATTTAGTTTTTCTTTTTGGTTATGAAATTTCCCGTTTAACATTTGTTCAAATTCTTTAGTATAAAGGTCGGCTATTTCTTTTGAATTAATAATAATTACATTGTTAACGTCATATCCGGACAGCCCTGTATTAGAAAAGTTCATCGAGCCTGTGTATACGGTATTTTTATCAAAAATTACGAATTTATTATGCATAAGCATATTGCTTTGAGAAACCGAATTTGACCTGTCTGATTTGCTGGCGACTGATAAATCTGTAATAATATTATTATCTTTATAATAAGTATTTGAGGAGTTAAAGGCTTCGTCATATACAAATCTTATTTTCACTCCTCTGTTTTTTGCAAGCTGAAGAGCATTTGTGATAGCAGGGGTATTATCATATCCGTAAATTGCTATATCAATACTTTCTTTACTGTTATTGGTAAGTTGAACCAGAGTTTTGCATACTGAATTTGAGCATTCCTTTGACGGTTTTAAGGTTTTCGTGAAATCGGTATATAATACTTTTAAGTTTCCTTTTGATATAACCAGTGGAGGCTGAGGAATTTCAGGGATTGCTGGATTTGAAAAGGTGTGCATAGATTTTGTAAATTTTAGTTTATCAAGTTTATTTTGTTGTTTATTGCAAAATTTACAGGGCTTTGCTCCTTTAGGTAATTGTCGTTTGGGGATAAGAATTTTATCGTGGGCTGCATTGCCATAAGGGCAGGTAAGTGTGTGGTACTTGTTAGAATGATGATTTAATATAACTAAATTTAATTTTCTTGCCTGTTCAAGATTTTTGTTAAATTTTTCTTTGTTGCCGATTTTTCCGTTTACAATTCCAAAGCCGCTTTCTTTTAGAATCTTTCCGTAGTCCAAATCGTTAATTGTAATATTAGCAAGTTTGCATTGGCTTGTTGTTTCTTGCGTAAATTTTACTGAAACATTACGATTTTCCAAAAGCTTTTGGCTAAACTCCTCTGCAAGATATCCAAGGCTTATAATGTCTTCTTTAGAAAGGTGTAAAGATTTTGAGTATTTAATAAGAAATTTCTCATCAGGTTCTGTTGAAAATGCTTCTAGGCCGGCAATACATATTGTTTCGTTACTGTCTTTAATCTTATCATTATCAAGGTCAATGATTATTTTTGTTGGAGAATCTACATTTAAAACCGTTCTAGTTCGCATATTTATAGATATAAATATTGAAAATATACAAAAAGAAAGTATAAGCACTAATGCAGAAATTAAGTTTTTCATTATACCAGATTCTTATAATTTGTAATTTCAAATCCAAGTCTTGAAATAGTTTCTTTCAAATTCATATTTTGAGTTATTGCAAATTCTCTTGTATGGGAATTCTTTGTAGAACTATTTGAATATTTGCAAGGGTGTATAAGCGCTTCCACTATGCAATCTTCGTCAATGGGTTTCAAACCGTATTCAATTGCATCAGAATCCATCATTCCGGTATAACCTACACCGAGTATAAAATCGTTTGTTTTTAACCCGTATTTATCCAAAGTTTTTCGGTTTTGTTTTGTGAAATATTGTAGCAAAGCAATTTTTAATAAATTTAATGGATAATTTATGTTTATATGCTTTTCCAATCTTGGTATAAAATATAATTCTTCAAATTGAGTTCTTATGAACTTTATATTGTATTCTTTAGCCAATTTACAGGTTATTTCAAAAATTTCAGGTATAGCATGAGTATGCACATGAGAATCTAAATGGTCGATTTTTGTATGTTCTAAAACTTTTTCTATCTGCGCGCGAAATTCAATCTCTATTTGTTCAAGCATTTTTTTATTGTGCCTGTTAAAAAGTAAAATTGCATAATTTGTACAAAATTTATTATTATTATCAACAAGAAAGTTGCAATCAGTCAGGGCTTTCCCTTCCATAATATTTAAGTGAGCTGCAATGCCTAAATTCGGACAATCAGGCAAAATATCATGCACTGCACTGTCAAATGCTTCACCATTAGCACAAAGACTTGTGCTTGTTAAAAATCCGTTTACATAACCTTCTAGGATGGCTTTATTATGAGCTTGGCTCAGTCCAAAATCGTCAGCATTGAGTATAAATTTTTTATTTATCATTTACATTACCTTGCATTATTTTTATCAAATATTATATAATCATATTAATAGAAAGAGGGATATAATGCAAATTCCGAAATTGGCAGTAATAATACCATGTTTTAATGAAGAGTTATGTGTTGAATCTACATGTAGTAGACTTTTGGAAGTTTTAGATAGTTTGATAGCCAACGGTGAAATCTCTAAAGAAAGTTTTTTGTATTTTGTAGATGACGGATCAAGTGATCGAACCTGGGAAATTATTGAAGGTTTGTATTCCAAGTCTTTCGGACGAGTAAAAGCTATGAAGTTTATTAGAAATTACGGAAACCAAAAAGCTTTGATTGCGGGACTTGAGGGTGTAAGAAATATCGGGTGTGATTGTGCGGTTTCAATTGATGCGGATTTACAGCAAGACGAATTAGCAATTGAGAAATTTTTGAATGAGTATAAAAAAGGCTTTGATATTGTTTTAGGAATAAGAAATGACAGAAAGACAGACAGTCTGTTTAAAAAAACTACTGCAGTTATGTTTTATAAGTTAATGAATATTCTCGGTGCTAAAATTCCTATGAATCATTCGGATTACCGATTGGTAAGCAAAAGAGCTTTAGATATTATGGGACTTTATCATGAAAAGGCATTGTTTTTACGAGGTTTTTTCCATGAGGTAGGTTTAAAAACAACAACAGTAAACTTTGATGTGAAACCACGTTTTGCCGGACAATCTAAGTTTAATTTTCTTTCTTTAATGGGACTTGCTTTAAATGGTATTACTTCGTTTAGTATTTATCCTCTTAGAATTATATCCTGTTTAGGTTTTTTAATGGCTCTATTTGCTTTTTTAGTAGGATTGGAAACTATATTTGAAAAATTTATGTTTAATAATTCGCCGAATGGTACTGCAACAATGATTATTTTGTTGTGTTTCTTCGGAGGTTTGCAAATATTTTGTTTAGGTGTCATTGGTGAATATATAGGTCAGGTTTACCGAGAGGTTAAGGCAAGACCTCGTTATATTGCAGAAAAAGAATTAAAATAAAACCGTGCCACTGTCTATCGAAATATACAAATATTCTGTCCATTAATATTTTCTCTTGCAAAACTTATAACACCCGTAAGTTCAATCTTAGTGCTGCTGAGTTTCCCCCCTGACACGGTTCGAAAGTTTACGCCATCATAAGCTTTGCCGTCAACAATCATACTAATTTTCAAAGTACCTGCATACCCCTCACAACAGGCTCTGCACCCCGCCTACACTTCGGGTCGAGAGATTGCAATTCCCCGTGGAGCACGGCAAAATTGAATATAGCACAAATATTTTATAATTACAATAGATGGTTGTTGATTAATGCTGTACTTTTGACAGAACAATAGTTTTTTTATAAAGTAGCAAATTAAATTATGTTTTATTTTATATATATGTGTAATAAGGAGAAATAAAAAATGAATATAATAAATAATAATATAAACTCAAATAAGAATCTTAATTTTGGAAATATTTATGCGACTAAAAAAGTGCAGTTGAGTTGCTTGAAACATTTAAAGACAGAGAATATCTTCAAAAATTAGTAGCGCATTCCAAGAATAATTTGTCAGCAGATATTTATATAAATGATAATGAAATTATTGTAAAGCCACATGAATTGACTCATAGACGAATGATGAGAATGCATAGTTTATATAAAGGATTTAATTCTCCTGATTACTATCCTGAAGGTTATATGGTTGATTATTTTGCTCATGATATTTATCCAGCTGCAGAGAATGCTTTTTATGCTGTAGACAACAGGCACATCCCAGGGTTTCCGCAATATAAACCCAAAGGTATAATATATAATTTTGGGAAATTGTTTCTTGCTGCTTGTCATATTGCCGCAGATTTAGATTATAATTGCCATAAGATAATTGCAGAAACTCTTGAAAATGAGAAAAACTTATCTATGCTTGCCGAAAAATTAGGAATTACGATAACTGATAATAAAATTTAATTGATAATAAATTGTCAGTTGTTTTTATTGTTTTCTAGAATTAAACACTCTGCGGATGAAATACTTTTTTTAGATTTTACTCTTTTATGTGAAAGGAGTAAATTTATGACAGAACGCTTAGAGTTATATAAATGTAATATTTGTGGAAATTTAATTGAAGTAATCCTGTCTGGTTCAGGGGAACTAGTTTGCTGCGGAGAACCAATGGAAAAACTCGCTCCGCAAACTAATGAATCGGAAACTGGAGAAAAGCATATTCCTGTATTTATTAAAAATACAGATGATAAAATCGAGGTTAGAGTGGGTTCAACTTTGCATCCTATGTCTGAAGAACATTATATTCAATTTGTACAGACAGTGTCAGAAGATAAATCGTGTGCAGTTTTAAAATATTTTAAGCCGGGAAACGAACCGGTGATGGAACTTGGTGATTATGCATCTGTTTGCGGTGCTGTTGCATACTGCAATATCCATGGATTATGGAGAGGAGATAAATAATATTTTATATAAGAAAGGAGATGTAATGATTAGTGATAAAATTAGAGATATCCTTAACGAGCAAATTAACAAGGAATTTTATTCCGCTTATTTATATCTTTCAATGTCTGCTTATTTTTCTGAAATTGGTCTGTACGGCTTCTCTCACTGGGCTAAAGTACAATCTAAAGAAGAAATTGACCATGGTTTGATATTATATGAGTATATTTTAGGAAGAAAATCTCAGGTGCATTTAGCTCAAATTTCCGCCCCTACATTTGAGATGAATAGTCCTATTGAAGTTTTTGAGCAAATATATAATCATGAACGTTCAATAACTTCTGCTATAGATAGTGTTGCAAATCAATCAGAAGGTGAATGCGATTTAGCAACACGCAATTTTATTGATTGGTACTTGAAAGAACAGGTTGAAGAAGAGGCAGAAGTTTCGCGTATCATTTCCAAATTAAAAGCATTTGGGGCAGAAAAATCGGCTCTTTATCTTATAGATAGAGAACTTAATCAGCGTGAATACTCTGCTGCTGTTTATTAAACATAAAAAATATTGCGGTTTTGTAAACAATTTGTTTATTTTGACAATGTATTCTATTATATTGGTATGAGTTTAGGGAAGATATTATACGTTGATGATGACAAATTGTTGACTTCGACTTTTTCAACGCTGATGAAAGTTGAAGGTTTTAAGAATGTTGTTGTCTATAACAACCCATTAGATGCAATTGAATATCTTAAAACAGAAACTCCGGATCTTATAATTTCAGATTTTTTGATGCCTGAAATGAACGGTCTGGAATTTCTGCGCGAAGCTAAAAAATTGTACCCCGAGACAAGTATGATTTTACTAACTGCATATGCTGATAAGGAAAATGCCATAAAAACAATCAATGAAATCGGAGTCTACAAGTATATAGAAAAACCTTGGGATAATGATGATTTGATAATGAATATTAAAAATGGTATAGAACGAAGCCATTTATTAGCTGATTTACGAGAAAAAATTGTACAGCTTGAAGAAGCCAAGGCTCAACTGACGAAATATTCAGAAAAGTTAGAAGAACTTGTTGCTGAACGTACAAAAGAGCTTACTCTTGCTAATATGAAGTTATCAGGTATTATTAATTATTGTGCAGATGGAATAATTATTATTGATGCTAAAGGAAATATTGAACAGGTCAATCCGGCCTGTGAAAATATGGTAGGTCTTTCTTCAGAAGCGCTTTGTAAAATGAAAATACAGGAAGTTGCGTATACTGATAATCCTCAACTGAATAAGACCCCAAAATCTTCCGTAAAAGCTGCTATCTTGGGTTTATCATGCGATAATTCAGAGTTTTTACTAAGAGATTTGTATATTCGAAATGTTTTAAGCGGAGAATCGATTCCTGTTGAAATAAATTTCGCCTCTTTAAGTAATGAATACTCAGATGAAGAAAAGTTTGTCGGAGTAATAAGAAACTTTAGCGTACAAAAAGAAACAGAAAGATTAAGAGATGATTTTATTGCTACCTTAACTCATGACCTAAGAACCCCATTATTAGCAGCTATTCAAACTCTTAAATTTTTCTTGGATGGTTCTTTAGGTGAGATAACTGAGCAGCAAAAAGTTTTATTATCTACAATGCTTCAGAGCAATGAGGATTTGCTAGGTTTGGTGAATGCTCTATTAGAAGTTTACAGGTTTGAGAGTGGCAAGCTGTCTTTATGTAAGACTGTATTCAGCATAAAAGATTTAGTTACACAATGTTATGAAGAATTGGAACCTTTATCTGTCAAGAAAGACATTCAATTTAATTTGCACTGCGACCTGGATGAAGATGTATTGATTGATGCTGATAGAGCAGAAATTAAACGTGTTATTACTAACCTGTGCGGTAATGCACTTAATTACACAAACAAGGGCGGCACAATAGATATATTTGTAAAAGTTCAATCAGGCGACTTAATGTTTTCTGTTGCAGATAACGGGAATGGAATTCCTAAAGAAGATATACCTCACTTGTTTATGAGATTTTCTCAAGGAACCAGTAAAAAACGCTCGACTGGTACCGGTTTGGGGTTATATTTGTCAAGACAGATTATTGAAGCTCATGGAGGAAAAATCTGGGTAGAAAGTAAAGTTAATAAAGGCAGCGAATTTTCATTTATTCTTACGAATGTAGTTGCGAAATCAAGAGTTTAAAAGGTGGTTTAATATGTCAAAAAGTATAAAGGTTACAATAATTGAAGATCATGATATGACCCGTATGGGGTTATCATTTGCACTGTCAAATAATGAATCTATAGAAGTGCTTGGAACAGCTTCTGATGGAATGGAGGGTGTTGAACAGGCTCTTAATTTAAAACCTGATTTAGTAATTATGGATATTGGACTGCCAACTATTGATGGGATTGAGGCTACAAGAAAAATAAAAAATTCAATGCCTGAAATAAAAGTATTAATGAATACTTCTAGAGATAATGAAGATGATATTTTAGATTCATTCGCTGCAGGTGCTGACGGTTATATTACAAAAGGAGCAACCTCAGAACAGACAATATCTGCAATAAAAGCTGTCAGTGAAGGGGTAGGTTGGCTTGATCCAGCAATAGCAAGAGTTGTTTTATCTAACATAAGAAAAAATAATGAGGCTCAGGCTAAGGCTGGAGGAATTAATTATCAGAAGGGTAAAAATCTATATGGTTTGACTGAGCGAGAAATGGAAGTTTTGGCTTTACTTGTTGAAGGATTAAAAAATCCTCAAATATCCAAAAAGCTTGTCATAACTATTGCCACAACAAAAACTCACGTTCATAATATATTGCAGAAGCTTTATGTAAAAACTCGTTCAAAGGCCGTTGCTACAGCAATGAAGGATGGCTTGGTATAGTAAAAGGTATTTATATGCTTCGGAAACTTTATATTTTTCTTTTTCTTTTTCTAATTAGTACAAAAGTATCTTTGTGTGCTTTTGCAAATCCTTTTTCAAAAGAAAAAGATACTCGTTCAAGGGAGCTAAAATATCAGTATGAGGTTTTAAAAGAAGATGAAAAAGATAAAATGGAAGGTAAAATTTTAAATCTTACACCTTCTGGGTATATGACAGTTGACGAATATGAAAAGATGTCTGAGTATAAGGACAAATCAACTTTAGAAATAGATATTCCGCAGATTGAAACCCCTTCGGATTTTAAATATGTACCCAAACCCTTGTATCGAATAACCAAGTATAATGATCCTCCTGGTAGTGTTGAATTGCGGTTGGGAAAACGCTTGTATCTTACAAGACAAATAAATACACAAGGTATCGTATCTCCTGATTTTTCAAAAATGGTTTATTCTGCGGTTTATTATTATACAGACAGTGCCTCTGTTGCAAGTGATTTGTTTGTCATTCCTTTAGATGAAGGTGATACTAACCTTAATAAAATCTTAAAAGCAAATACGGCAAAGCGTCTTCCGGATCCTATATTGTCTACGGACAAGGCTATTGATAACTATGCGGCATTCAGAACTATTACTCCCGTTGACTTTTCTGTTGATGGAACTAAACTGCTTGCTAAACAAAAGATTGGAAGCAGGGAGGATGGTATATGGCAAACAAGAATATATGTATATGATTTTAATAAAAAGTTAAGTTATGACCTGTCAGAAATCAGGGATTCAATTGTATACTTTTGGAAAGAGTATATGGATTTAAATCTAGATGAAAAAAGGTGGGATATTTATCCTTTAGGTTTTTCAAAATCAAATCCTTCAAGAATTATTGTTCAAGCTTTTGCTTTTACCGGTGATGTTCCTGTATTTTTGGGAACTTGGAGTGTAGATTGGAAAGGTGTCCAATCTAGGCTTGTTTCTTTTGAAAAGAATGTTGATTTGCAGATAAGCCAAAATGGTTATAAGATTGTAAAAGATGGAGTAGAAGCTTATCAGACTGTTGAAAGACAAGAAAAAGTTAAAAAAGATGAAACCAAATACCTGAAGAAAAAATATAAACAAGAGAGAAAAGAACAAATTAAAGCTATAAAAGAGGAGTATGAATATACAGTTAAGGGATTACAAGCTGATTACAAAGATGAATATCGAGACTATAAAAAGTTAAGGTCATTATCCGGAACAACTGAGAGTGTTCAGCTTCAAGAAGCATATAAACAGTATCTGATAGATCAGACCAAAAAAGATATAGAAAAAACTCAAAAACAAATTGAAAAAAAGAAAAAAGAAATAGAAAAACTCGATAAAACTATTGATAAACTCTATGAAAATAATGGCGATTCTTCTAAGTATACCCCTGATGAAGAAAATAGTACTCCGCAGGAGGATTCTGATAAAACTATTCAGAGTTAATTAGTTGTAATTTTTCTTTTCTTGAAAGCTTATGTTTTATTCTGTATTCTTCTTTTAGAGCCTCTGATTTTGTATTAAATTCTTTTTTCCAAAGAATTTTAATTGGTTTGTTAGCTTTTGTGTATTTTGCACCTTTGCCTTCAAGATGAGCCTTGAATCGTCTTTCTACATCGTCCGTATAGCCGCAATATAAAGTATTATTTTCTGTTAGCAGAATATATACAAAGTGTTTTTCTTCCATTGTTTTATTATATTACATTTTATAACATAGATGGTGTATTTTTGTATAATTTCATATATTTGATATAAACTAAACATATGAATAATAAAACTTATGCAATATGTTATAACCAAACAATGGATAATTCCATTGAGGTTATGGAAAAGCTAAAACAAATATTAAACTCTAAACATCTCAATTATTCTTTATTAGATATTGATGGACTTAAGTCAGGATACGATTTTGTTTTTGTTATTGGCGGAGATGGTACAATTTTAAAGGCTGCAAGATTCTATTCTCAGTACGGATCTCCTATTTTTGGAATTAATTTAGGTCGTTTGGGGTTTCTCTCTCAGGCATCGGTTGATAATCTCACAGTTGCTGTTGAACAAATTTTGCAATCTGATTATATTGTTGAAAAAAGAATGATGCTCAGGGCGAATGAATATGTAGCGTTGAACGATTTTGTTGTAAAAGGCGATTTATCTTCAAGAACTTCTCGTTTTGCTCTTGCAATTAACGGAAAATTTGTTTGTGAATATTTGGCAGATGGGATAATTATTTCAACCCCTACAGGTTCAACGGCATATAATATGGCCGCAGGAGGTCCTGTTTTGGCGCCTGATATAGATGCTATTGCGATTGCTCCAATCTGTCCGCATACTTTTTCGGCAAGGCCTATTGTAGTGTCTGCGGAAGACGAGATAAAAATTTTGCCAAGTAATAGTAATACTTATACAGTTTCTTCGGATGGACAGGTTGTCTTTGCGTTGTCTTCTGAATTGATTATTAAAAAAGCAGAGTATCGGGCCAACTTAGCCTTGTTAAAAAATAATGATTTTTACAGTGTATTGAGAAATAAACTTCATTGGGGAATTTCCCCTGCTAAGATCTAGTATAATAATATTTGTCAGGTAGTTTATATTAATTTTTGTTCATAATTTTTGTAAAATCGTTGTACTTTTTTTCTATTTAAAATAGTATATTGTTATAATTACGTTATTAGTAGTTATATGTTTTAGGAAAAGTTAATAGTTTTATAAGAGGTAAATAACGTGGAAAATATCGTTTCAGATATCTTTGCAAGAAAAGATGAACCATCAAATGATCAAACATCAAGATTAGGTGCAAACCCTACTAATATAAAGGTTGTTGGAGTCGGCGGCGGCGGTGGAAATGCTGTTAACCGTATGATTCAGTCAGGTTTGTCAGGTGTTGAGTTTTGGTTGATGAATACTGACTTGCAAGTTTTGGTTAACGGCAAGACAAATAATCGTATTCAACTTGGTTCTTCTTATACACAAGGCTTAGGTGCAGGCGGAGATCCTAGTGTTGGAGAAAAAGCTGCTGAAGAAGCTCAACAAGAAATTACACAAGCTTTAGAAGGTGCTGATATGGTATTTATCACTGCCGGTATGGGTGGTGGTACAGGTACAGGTGCAGCCCCCGTTGTTGCTAAAATAGCAAAAGAACTTGGCATTTTAACTATTGCAGTTGTTACAAAACCTTTCTCATGGGAAGGTAAGAAAAGACAAAATCAGGCTAATGCAGGTTTAGACAAATTGAAAGAATCTGTTGATGCGGTGATAATTGTTCCGAATGATAAATTATTACAAGTTGTTGACAGGCAGGTTTCTTTACAAGAATCTTTCATTATCGTCGATGAAGTCTTGTTAAGAGGTGTTCAGGGTATTTCTGATATCATCACTGTTCCTGGTATTATAAACGTTGACTTCGCTGATGTTAAAACAGTTATGCAATCTTCAGGTTCAGCTTTAATGGGTATTGGAAGAGCTCAGGGCGAAGGCAGAGCGGTTAAAGCGGCTCAGCAGGCTATTAATTCTCAATTATTGGAATCTTCAATCAATGGGGCTTCCGGAGTTATTGTTAACATTACGGGTGGTCCTGATATGGGTATTCATGAAATCAGTGATGCTGCTTCAATTATTCATGATGCGGTATTAGATGATGCTACAGTTATTATTGGTACTGCTGTTAATGAATCTATTCAAGGTGAAATTCAAATTACAGTTATTGCTACAGGCTTTGAATTAAAGAATAATTCATCACCTTCTGTGTTTGGAAGTTCTTCAACTGATTCATCTGAGGCTAAACCAATGAATGCTGTTGATTTCTTCTCTGGAGCATTTAATAACCAAACAAAGTCAATATTGTCTTCTAATAACAATTTCACTAATATTGAAATTCCAGATTTCTTGAAAAGATAATATTTGAGAATATAAATATTTTTGGATGAATAAAAGGAGGTTATACCTCCTTTTATTCGCTTAGTATAGATAAGTTCATTATTTCTATATCATCATAGTCAATATGGTCGCTTGGCATAAGATTTTGCCCTGTTTTTATTGTAATTTGGTTTCTTTCATTAGGTTGTATTAGACTATTGGGGATTTTAATTCTCTGTCCGTCACCGTTAACATGCAGTTGACCTATCATTTGTCCGTTGAAGTATATTTCTGCAGGGCTTGAGTATGCGGATTTGATTTTATTTTGCCCCATTGATTTTGCCATCTGAGTATCAAGACCGACAATTGAGCCTATTACAAGATAATTTGAACTATTTTTTGCGTTATCTGTCATAATAAAATCTTTTGAATAGTAGGGGCCGCTGGATTTTAGTCTGAAATCGGAAGCATTTGCAGAATCTTTTGAAAAACTGTCGTCACCTAAGTGTCTTATTTCTGTATCTATTGCAATATCTGTTGGAGCACTTCTTGCAATAGTAATTTTCATAGGTGAACTTAGGCTTTCATTGTTGTTAATTGTTACAGAAAAAGGTCTATAACCCTCTTTTTCAATATTCATTATTGTTGGCTGGGCTATTTGAATATTTGGCAATTCAAAATTTCCGTTAGCATCTGTATATGTACGATAGTTTTTCTGAGGAATACTTACTTTTGCAAACTCTACTCCCCGTTTAGTTTGAGCATCAATTACCTGATTACTTTCCTGCTGTCCAACTTTTGATACTCCTCCTGTGAATATTTCGCAAAATGCAGGATTTGCAATAATCAAGATTAATAAAAGTGTGTAAATCGTTTTCTTCATCATACAAATGTTATCTGTGTTTTGATAAAATTTTTCAATAGCTTCATTTATATAGTAAGATTGCTATTATAAAAGTTAAAAGTTCTTGTATAAATATATCCTAAAGTTAAGTATTGTAACAAAGTATTAAAAGTTAGCAATTTTGGATATTAGCGGATTTATTATATTTACTTAATCTTAAACAGGAATACGGAATGATTATAAATTTTATCCCGCTAAATTTTCAATATAGGACAACTCAAAATAATAGTATAAGTTCCAAAGGTGTAAGAAATGATTCAAATCTAGGTATGCTTGCGTATGATACTGTTTCCTTTGGCACTATGAAAAAGAAAGAGTTTGAAGGGATAGATTTAGCGGTTGTTCAAAAATTCAAAGCTCCTATTGAAAAATTTGATTTAAATGTTGATTTACAAAACTGGGCAGGAGAAAAGGCAAAAGCGATTGCTGCGAAAGATTTTGGCGGACGGCAGGCAGAAACCAGAACTCAAAGAAAAGAACTGTTAAAAGAGTGGTCTGACTATATTTTCAAGGAAAATAATGCTTACAAAAAAACAACAGTACTTTTGATATTGAATGCAATAACAAATAATTTAGAGCCTGATAATGATAATATTCCTCCTGTATTGAACAAAGGTGTTCTTGCTGATTGCATATATGAAATTGATAAAAATATTAAAACGGATCCAAAATACCAGTTTGATTTAAATAAAATGTATCAAAATAAATTAAGAGTATTTTATCTTGATGACATTAAGACGGATACAGGTGAAACCGCTACAAAATGGGTAGTTATTCCATCTAAAGAGCATGACCCTGAAAATTTTGAAGCTAATGTAGAAAAATTAAAAGCACTTTCATATAAAACTTGGTGTACAAAATCTTTAAACGCAGAACCATACCTTTCAGAAGGGGATTTTCATGTATATCTTGAAAACGGCAAACCTAAGTTAGGAGTCAGGTTTGTAGGGGATGAAGTAGAAGAAATTCAAGGTGAGCACAACAATGGAAAAATTCCAATGGAATACATTGATTTAGTTAAAAAGTATATAAATGAAAATAATCTGAAACTCTCAGATAATGCTGATACTGAAATAACCGTTGCTCAAAAACTAAAACAAGAAATAACAGAAATAAAGACTAATTTAAAAGAAGCAATAGAAAATAATGATGCTAAAACTATCTTTAACTATTTTTGTATTGATGCAGAAGATGATGATGGATATTTAACAATTTTGGAATATAAACAGCCTTCTACTTACTATACATTTAAGGATCTAGGAATAGATGAAAATAAATTACTTGAAAAAGTAAAAAAAATCAAAGGGAATGCTGATTTTAACAATTCAATGGCAACAAATTTAGGAAACCTGGAAAGGATTAACGGTTATGCTAATTTCAGTAATTCTCAGATTACTGATTTAGGAAAACTCAATTTTATTGGTCAGAATGCTTATTTTAGAAATTCGCAGGTCCAAGATTTGAATAATCTCGTAACTATTGGCGGAGATGCTGATTTTAGTTATGCAAAAATTACTGATTTAGAAAAACTCGAATCTATTTGGGGTACTGCAAATTTTCAAAATTCACAGATAACTAATTTAAATAATCTGGAATTTATTGGAGGAAACGCAATTTTTAGTAATACATTGGTATCCGATTTAAGAAATCTTGAAACTATAGGAAAGGATGCTTTTTTTAGAAATTCGCAAGTTACTAATTTAGGAAAGCTAAAATTTATTGGTAATAGTGTATATATCAGGAATTCTCAACTGACAGATGAAGATTTTAAAAATGTCAATGTTGGTGGCAGTATTTTTAAATAATAAAGCCTGATATATAATTTACACAAAGTGAACGATAAACTCGCGACTGACACCGCAGTTTACAGCAACTATTGATAATATCAATAAAACTTTAGTTCAAACTGTTACATAAAGCCTGTAAACTACATATTGAAAAATAATATTTTTCTGATAATATATTTTTATAGCAAATGAATAAGCCGATGTGATGGAATTGGTAGACGTGCTAGACTCAAAATCTTGTGAGGTTCAACCCTCGTGCCGGTTCGACCCCGGCCATCGGCACCATTAAGAACCTGTTAAGGGTTCTTTTTTTTATTTAGTTGCTATATAGCAAAATATTTTATTTACGCTCATTATATTTACATTATGCTCATAGTCGATAATAGTTATATTTATAATAAAACGAATAATTCTTACACTAATGAAAATAGAAGGATAAATCCTACATTTGGTTATAGACTTCCAAAAAATCCTGTGACAGATATAAGGGATATTCCGCATTTGCATTGTGCAAGCTGTGGTAATGATACGCTTAGAGCAAGTGACATCCTTGATATTCTAAAAACTTTTGCAGCAGGCTCAAAAAGAGTACTTGAAAATGGATTACTACAGCCGTATAAGGATACAGAGGCTTTTAAATTTTTAAAAGAATTGTCAGTTACTGCTCCTAAAAAAAGTATTTCAAGTCTAGTTAAAACTCCTGAGGCATTGTCAAAAATTAAGACTTTTCAAAATGATACACAGCTTGAAATCTCAAAAATAGCTTTACTCTCTGAGTCAATTACAGTAAAATCACCCGCTGTTATGAAGCGTTTAGAACGTTACTATGAACTTTTCAATGATTACAACAAGGAAATTCTAAGTACACTTAACAGATATTCTTTAAAGTATCCAAATAAAACGTTCGCAGAGATTTTTAGCATGCCGGAAGTTATAAAATATCATACCAATCAGTTTGATAAAAACCAAAAAGCTGAAATGAAACAGCGAATTGCTATATTTAAAGCATTGAGAAACTTATATCCCAAAATGACAGCGCAAGAAATTAGGGAAATTCAATCCGTAAACTCAAAAGCTTTAGCTGTTATAAATAATGAATACTATAAACCTCATATTAAAAAACTGTTAGTAGATGAATTGTATAAAGATTATTCTTCAAAATTACAGGATAATCTAAAAAGGGAAATAATGAATTATATATCCCGTCTGCCATACGGCGAAAGTAATATTGTTCATAGGTTTATTGCAGAAGCAGGCAAATACAATAAAACTGATATGGATATTGTTGAATACTTTATAAGGGAATTACAGGCAACATTTGAACATATTGTTGCTAAAAGTAAAAATGGATCTGATAGTATTTCAAACGGAATTATGCTTTGTAAGCAATGTAATGGAGAGCGAGCAGATATTTCATATCCTCAGTATTTAAAAATTCATCCGGAAATGAAGGTAAACCTTCAAAAACAAATAAATAAGGTAATTACATTTGTAAAGCATGGAAAACTTATAGGCTATGATGACTATCCTATTGATGTTAAAGACGTATTATTAAACTCATCAGACAATTTTTTGAAAATCAAAATTAGAAACCTTTTAAAATTTAGAGAAAATCAATCTCGATCAGCTTATCAGAATGCAGAAGCCATTTATATCGAGCAGCTTAAAAATTATTATGATATGAGAAGTAAACTGGATGATGTAAATGCTAAACTTGATGAATTACAAAAAGTCTTTAAGGCTTTAAAGAAAGAAAAACGTATTATATCGGATAAACTTGCTCTGGCTGATGATCAAAAAGAATATTCAAAATTGACTCTTGATAATAAAAAAGCAGCCTTGGATGCTGCTATTGAAAATCTCAAGGCTGATGAAAATTTGAATAAATCTACAACAAAGTATGGAAAGATAAAGAAATAAATTTTATTCAAATAATTTATTTTTAATGTGAATTGTTAATGTAGGAAATAATTTATCTCTGCTTCCAAAATGTGAGTATACATAATTTCCTGCTTTTGAAATTTCAAATATACCACGTATTAATTCATCCTGTTTGTTGTAGTTTTCAAGTTGGTATTTATAGTAAAATTCATCTGTATCATTAACTAGCATAAAGCTTATTGTTTTAAAGATTTGTTTATATAGTGTAAGTTCTCCATTTGTAAACTGTGAAATTTTTATTATTGCAATTTTGGGAAATATTTCGGCAATTTGTTCTGTATTTAGTTCTGTTTTATTGAATTTATTGTCTGCAAATTCAAGATTATAAAATTTTAGTTTATGCATATTATATCCGTATAGTTTATCATTATATATGAATTCAAGAGTGCTGTCGGTGTCATAAAGCGCTTTGTCTTTTTCGTAAATAGAGTATCCCCCACTACCATATGTTATACGTTTAATAAATTGGATATTATTTTCTTCGGCGCATTTGTCTCCCCAGATCTGTTCTGATGGACAATATTTTACGATTTGTTCATCTTTGATGATGTTATTTTTAAATTCACTATTGTATTCATATGCAAATGCAGAATTGGTAATTAACATTAAAGCCACAATAATTAGAATCTTCTTCATATAACCTCCGGATAATTAACATTTAAACTCCATATAATAATATCATTTATAAATTATTATGACATTGTAATGTAACAAAAAATATACAACTTTTTATATTGATAAATTATTTACTATTACATTAGAAATTTTTAATGTCTGATCAGTATTCTTTAATGTTGTTATTTTGGCGGATTTAAGTTCTTGTATATCGTTTACTATAGTAATATGAAAAAACGTCTTATATTAATATTTGTATCAATTGCACTTATCGTTGCTTATGTAGATCTGATTGACAGTTGTAAAAAGATCGATTTAGCAATTGAAGATTCTTTGCAATCTCGAATTAATAAAATGGAAACTGTAAGTTATCCTGAATTACTAAAATTTACTGATTAAAATTCAAAGATAAAGTCTTCTGTATCTGTAGAATTAGGACTGGAATTTTCATCTTGAAGATCTTTTAAAATTTTAGGTTGGGATAGTTTATCCAAAGCATTTGGCATAAACTGTTTATTGTCATTAATTGGGTCATCCTCATGTTGAGAAGGTGATTTTACATTAAATGTTCTTACATCTTTCGGGAAAAATCGTAAATGTACGTTTTCGCTTATGTTTAGAGAAACATTGTTTCTAAAGTATTGTTTGATTTTCTCAAGATGGGATGCGGCTTGAGCTTGATTGAGTGCTAGAAAATAACCGTTACTGTCAGATACTGTTTTATTATATTTACTACTCCACATTACAACATTGTTGACATTATCAGTTAACACTGCAGTAGTTGTCAAGTTGAAAGGGTAAGTTATTTTAAATGCACTTGATATTTCTAAAACTTCCCATAGCCCCCTTCTCGTGGCTGAACGATCAGTTATTGCATAGCATGAGATAATAATAACAGATTTTACACCCAATGCTTGAGAAATTTTTTGTAGAGTTTCAAAATCAATTTTTTCAGTTTCTTCAAATGTTTTTAGCATATTCTGTGTTTCAGCTTTTAATTGTTGATTTTCTTCAATTTTGCTTCTAGCTTCGGCAAGAGAGATAGCTTTCATGTATTTATACGAATTAATGTTTTGGATAACATAATTAGCTGCAATTTCAGATGGCTCTGGAAAGCAAAAATAGTTATCACACACATTGAATATTTCCGTCGGTAATACTAGCAAATCAAATTGTACAGCCTTGGCCTGTACTGTAGCACAAAATAATAAGGCTACTGTAAATAATACTTTATAAACAACCTTTTTCATATGTTTAATTATAGCATAATTTTGGATAATATGGTATAATAAAGTTATGAATAGAGATTTGGTTAAAATTCAAGGCTTTGGAGTTGATAGTTTTGACTTTGACGAGGCAGTTAATTATGCTTGTACTCACTCCGGACAAATTGTGACTATAAATCCTGAAATGATATCCACCGCATTAAAAATGCCTGATTTTGCCAATGTGATATCCAGCGCAAATTTAGTTGTTCCTGATGGTATAGGAGTTGAAATAGGTTTAAAAATACTTGGGCATAATGTTAAAAGAATTCCTGGTATTGAACTTGGAAAAGCTCTAATTGTTAAGTTTTCTAAAGATAATAAAAAAATAGCAATGATTGGCGCTAAGCCGGAAGTTATAACTCTTGCGGTTAGTAATTTGAAGGCTGAAATTCCAAATATTAATATAGTTTATTCTCATGATGGCTATTTTTCTGATGATAAGGAGATTTTAGCAGAAGTTGCTGCGGTTAACCCGGATTTAGTCTTAGTCGCTTTAGGCTCTCCAAAACAGGAATTTTTTATAAATTCATTAAAAGCTATGATTCCAAATGCAACTATGATTGGCCTTGGGGGTAGTTTTGATGTTTGGGCAGGAGTTGTATCAAGAGCTCCTAAAATTTATCAAAAGTTAGGTTTAGAGTGGTTATATAGGCTTAGCAAAGAACCAAAAAGATTGAAGCGTGTCTTCCCTACATTACCGTTATTTGTATTAAATGTTTGTAAAGAAAGGTTATTCCAGGCTAAATGTTAACAGATGAGGATATTAAAAATTTAAATAATTTATGTTTAGAAAACAGAAAGCATATTCTGGATATGGTTTATAGCGCTCAATCTGGTCATATTGGAGGATCTTTATCATCTTGCGAAATAATGACTGTTTTATTTCATAAGTGCATGAGGCATTCTATTGGTGGAAAATTGTCTTCGGACTATCAATTTAGAGATCGCTTTGTACTATCAAAAGGTCATGTATCACCAATTTATTATTCAGTATTAGCTCAATTAGGGTTTATAAGTAAGTCAGAACTTAAAACATTTAGAAAATTAGGTACGAGGCTTCAAGGCCATCCTTCGTTATGGTGCCCCGGAATTGAAGTAGCAACTGGTTCATTAGGACAAGGATTATCTATGGCTTGTGGTATAGCTATGGCTTTAAAATTGGATAATAATAATGCAAATGTTTTTGTGTTATTAGGAGATGGAGAGTTGCAAGAAGGAAATGTTTGGGAAGCATTTATGCAGGCTTCACATAGAAATTTGAATAATCTGGTCGCTATTATTGATAGAAACCGTTTGCAAATTGATGGTAATACAGAAAATGTTAAATCTTTAGATGACCTTTCTGCTAAATTAAGAGCTTTTAACTGGAATGTTATTGAAATTGACGGACATGATTTAATTCAAATTTACGATTCAATTGAAATTGCAAAACTTGCTGCGAAACCTACTGTTATAATTGCAAATACAATTAAAGGTAAAGGCATTAGTTTTATGGAAAACAATGCTGGGTGGCATGGTAAAGCACCAAGTAAAGAAGATTATGAAAAGGCAATGTTAGAGTTAAGTTAATATATGGAGGGAAGATGAATTTAAAACGAAACAAGAGTTCAGGTTTTACGCTTATGGAGATAATGATATCTCTGTTCATAGTTGCAATATTAGTTGCAGTAACGTTACCCGTATTGAATAAGCAACTGGAAAAAGCTGATGAATTTTCTTATTATTTAGCTTATAAAACTGTTGAAAAAATGGCAGGGCAAATAGCTGCAATTGGAGATCCTACGGAATTAGTGAGTTCAGACAATATTATAATTGCTGATGCCGATGATACTAAAACTATTTCAGATATTATTGCCGAAAAATTAAGTATAAATAAAGTTAAGACAACTTTTATATCTTTATCTAATAAGTTTGCAAAATCTGAAGAATATATTTTTAAATCATTTTTCCCTAGCTCTTTTGCTGATACTGTAAATATGAGTACAGAAATACAAGCTTGGGATAGTGATTCCTTTGACTATATATGGCTTGCCTATAAAGTTTGTGGGGGAGCACAAATTCCAATGAAAAGAGAAACTGTTACGAATGCTGATGGTACAACAAGTGAAAATGTGACATATTTTGCAAAAAAGGATTTTGATAACTGTGATGGTTATATTTCAGGCTCTAATGCTGGAGAAATTTTGTCTAATTTAATGTATCCTGAGGATTCCCCTTGTAAGAAAGCTTATTTATCATCTATTACAAATAAGATAAATTCTTCTGATTCACCTGATGCTAAAAGTATATGTGTATCAACTTTTGGACCTTCTTGTACAGGATCTGATTATGATCCCGATCTTGAAACATATGTTGAATATTCTGTTTCTTATGAGGCAGATGGTGAAGATGTTGAGGATGGTACTGAGGAAGATAATGGCGATGTCCCATCTGATATGTCATCATACGTTGAAACCCCAATTTCTAGTCCTACTGGAGACTGCAGAGTTATTAAAAGTTACAGTATGGAGATGGGCCAGGAAAGTTCAAGTGTAACACCTTCTGCGAGACCTGAATTTAGTGATGCTGACTGTGCCGCAGAGAAGGGATACTATAATATGCGAAATACTTCTAATAAGACAATAAGTTGTGAATGTGCTAGTGGTAAAGTTTTATCTGCAAATTATGATAACGTTTGTTGTACTCCTTGTTCAGGAGATGGAGAACTGCCATACGCCAAGGGTTCATATGCCCCTGGAGCTTTAGTTACTTGTAAGTGCTGTGCAAATGATTATAATTCTATGGATAATGTTTGTTGTCCGGATAATTCGGTATTTGTTGATGGAAAAGGATGTGAATGTATAGAAGGTTATACTATGAATAATGGCGTTTGTGTAGAGTCAGAATGTACATCCGGTTCTACTATGGTTGATGGTGTATGTGTAGTAAATCCGCCTATTACCAAGGCTACACGTCTTTGTGAACAAGTAAAAAAATATTGGAATGTTTTAGATGATGATACAAAATATTCTTGTTCAGGCTTTACTACTAGTAATGGAGTTTCATATAATAAGGCTGTATATGAAGCCGCTAAAGGCTCAAATGGCACATTGATGTCTATTAAATCTAAATCTGGTGCTTTTGGCTTGGATGCTGATGGTAATGATAAAATTAAACCTAATATAATTTTTGCAAATGGTTTAAAAATGTGGATATTATCTGATAAACAAGCATCAATTCCAGGTTTATCTTTTACTACAGAAAATATTACACCTACAAGAAATGTTTGCAAAAACCTAAAGAAATCAACCCATATATCTTGTTATAATGAAGGTGGATATTTCTGTAAAGCAGAGAAAAACTGTTTTGCTTTAGATACTGAAAGTAAAGCTGCAATGGGTGATGCAAGAAATTGTTGTGGATCAGTAGATATAACTGATATTGCTGCAGCTGCTCAGGTTACATCCGATCCAGATGCATATTTGAAAAATACTCAAGCATATGCTATAAGTGGATTTACAGTCTTTGTTGATATCAATGGAGATAAGGGCAGTGGGACTCTTTGGGATGATGTTTATCCATTCTATATCGCCTCAAATGGTATTGTATACCCGGCATATCCGTTAGATGCGCCAAAAGGTTCAACCGCAGTGAGTGATGCACTTTATCTTGGCGGAAATAGTTCTAAACAACTTTCTGTTGATGTTTATTATTATGAGTCAACAGATGAATCTCGTCAAAAAAAAGTTGCATTTCCTGGGGTTTCATTTGCTAGAGGAGTATGTTCAGCTCGTCAAATTAGTAAATACACTCCATATTGTTTAAATCTTGGTCAAAAATTCTATGCCAAAGGTTTAGATAATCATGTTTTACCTGATAATTACTTAGACTACGATGATACGGAAGCTACTGGAGTTAATAAATCTTATAATCCATGTGATAAATATAAATGTTTCGTCAGTGTAAGGCGTAAATTAAGATCATTTTAATTATATAGTGGGGATTGGTTATTCAATCCCCACTTATTTTGAGAGGTATAGAATATGATTATTGATAAAATTACTAATATAGATAACTATAAAGAAATTCCTGATAATGCTAAAAATTTTATTAAAAATTTGTATAATGATATCAAAGTTGGTAAGTACAGTATTAAAGATGATGATTATGCTAATATTGAAGTTTACATAACTAAAAAGCTTGATAATGCGAAATTTGAATCTCATCAAAAATATATTGATATTCAATTATTGCTATCAGGAAAAGAAAAAATATATATACACTCCTCATCAGAGTTAAATGTATCTGTTCCTTATAACAAGGAGAATGATATTATTTTTTATAATGATTCTGTAGTAAATTCTGATTTTGTTACATTAGATACTACAAATTTTGTATTATTGTATCCACATGAAGCCCATGCACCCCAAATAGCATTAGAAGAGGTTCCTTCTGAGGTAAAAAAAGTTGTTGTAAAGATAAAAATAAGATAGTTATTTTTTTAGCTTCTCCGGATAAATGTTCCATTCTATATTGGGATTTTTTCTAAACCAGGTTAACTGGCGTTTTGCATAGTTTCTTGTATTTTTCTTTAGCAAATTGATTCCATCTTCAAGGGAATAATTATTATCAAGGTATCTGATTATTTCTTTATAACCGATTGTATTTACTAAATTCGGAATTCTACCATGTTTTTGGAGCAAATTTTTAGTTTCAGTAATAAGTCCGTTCTCTATCATTAATTCTACCCTTTTGTCAATTCTTGAATATAAAATATCTCTTTCGAAGTTTCGGCCTATCCACTCAACATCAAATTCGGGTTCTTCAATACTACGGCTGCTTGACAGATTTATGCCTGTTGATTTAATAATTTCAATAGCTCGTATAATTTTTTTTCTATCATTTTTATCTATTATTGAGGCTGCATCGGAATCAAGAATAGTTAATAGTTTATATAGCTCTGTATTATCATACTTTTTAAGTTCTTCTCTAAGCGTGTAATTTGCTTCAATTTGGGGTAAATTATAATTTTTTAGCAATATATCAATATATAAGCCAGTACCTCCGACAATTATTGGTATTTTCCCTCTATTATGTATTTCATAAATTTTATTTTTTGCTTCTTTTTTATATAACCCTGCAGAATATTCATATTCAGGATCTACAATATCTATCATATGATGCGGAACAACATTTATTTCATCTTTTGTTGGTTTTGCTGTTCCTATATCAAATCCTTTATAAACGAGTCTTGAGTCTGCAGAGATAATTTCCCCATCTATTTTTTTTGCAAGTTCAATAGAATATGCCGTTTTTCCACTGGCAGTTGCACCGACTATTGCAATGACTTTTATTTTAGTATTAGATGAAGTTTTGTTCATAATATGAAAATAGTAACACAATTATGTAAACTAAGAAATAGTAATATAAAATTAAAACAAGGAAGAATGCAAATGGATTAAACATCAAAAGAGTATTTAAGATAGAAATAGTTACTGTTAGTAATGCAATGTAAAGAAATAATAATAGTGTTTTAGGTAAGGTTGTAAACAATTTTATTATAGAGTTATATAAAGCTTTAATTGGATTTTTTTCGGTGTACACGAGTTCAGGAATCCAAAGTACAGTAAAAAATGAAATTAGTGTTGAAAAAATTAGCATAGAAGCATACCAGCACACTATAGCAAGTTGTTCATTATCAGCGAGCATATTTATTTCTTCAATGAGCTCTTTACTAGATATAAATAGAGCATCAATATCAAAAAGATTTATTAAACTTGATGAACCGATATAATTATCAACTATAAAAGTAATTAAAGTTGCACCTGCAGCATACAAAGATAGATATATTATGACTGCGCCAAGTATTGGTAGAAATAATTTCCCAATTCCCTTTGGTAAAGACAAGACAAGTTCATATAAAGCCTTTATCCTGTCTTTATCAAATAATATAACTCTTTTAGAAATAGCAAGGGTCTTTTTTGCCATATAAAGCCAAGCAGATACAAATCCGCTTATCATGACCAGTGATGTAATAATACCTAAAATGAGCTTTGGAATAGTATCTATTGCGTGAATAGCATAAGAAAAATACCAACCCAGAATAGATAGAAATACTATCAGCGGAGTAGCTAATATAATACAGTCATTCGTAATTCTGAAACTATCTTTAAATAATTTAAACATAAATCAGTTCCTATTATTTATTAATTTCAATTTTTTTAGCAACCTCAGTATTATTTTTCTTTTCTTCAATTTTACGTTTTCTTTTTCTTCTTCGCATTAAATCGACAAATGCTTCAATTCTTGTAATATATCCAGCTCTACCAGTTTGTTCATCCATTATTAATGGTAAAATAGGGATTTCACAATTTTCTCTCATCGCTGGGAATATATTTTGTGACATAATTTCAGGCATACAAGTAAACGGACTTATATGAATAATACCATCAATACCTCTTTCATTTGCATATGCAACATCTGAAACACATTCCAAAGCATCTCCGCCAATATCTCTCATTAGATAAGGCTTGGCAAGCCTATCTGCTCTTTGAAGGTGAGTTTCACCTTTTCTAAATATTTTAGGGATAATTGCATCTTTTAAGAAGCTGCTAACAGTAAGACTTCGTCTTACTTCAACTCCCATTCTTCCAAGTTCTTTTTCTATATTTTGATTAGAAAATTCATCATTAACAACATAAATTTCACCAGTTATATCTACATGCAAAATTTCTTTATTAGGATTTATTTCAACTTTTTTCATTTCTTCTGCAATTTGTTTGGTTGCTTTTTTTAGGCCTAAAATACTATCATTCTCATCAATAATTTTTAAACATTTTGCATAGTGCTTATCAGCATCTCCATGGTTAATTTCTCTAGCACGATAATAAGACAATGTAGCTTCGAGTTTATCAAGAACAAAGACCTTTAGCATAGCAATTAAAATTGCTCTTCCAAATAGAAGAGGATTATTCTTTCCGCTTGCCTCTTTTAAGAAATTATACATACCCTTTATACCATCATACAATTGAAGTTCAAGATATTTAGCTTCATATCCCAAATCATGCAGCGCATTTTCAATACATTTCCCGTATTCTCCAAGCCTGCAGCAACCTGGAGATGTAATCATTGCTACATAATCAGTACCACCTTCAATTGCTTCTATAAAATTACCTAGAATTAGTTTATATGGCAGGCAAATTGCCTCCGGAGCATGTTTTGTTCCAAGGGAGAGAGCCTTCTTACTTGTATAGGGCTCAACAAAAGGCTCACAGCCAATTATTCTCAAGGCTGCGGCCCAAGCATAGCTTATAGTTCCCATATGTGGAAATGATATTTTTCTTTTTTTTGTTTCATTTTTATCTGTCATAGTCATTATTCCTTAGTTGTGTATTTTAAATCTGGGTGTCTAGCTGCCGTTACTTCATCAATTTTTTTTACCGGGGTGTTGTGAGGTGCAGATAAGAGAACTTCCGGATTAGTCTTTGCGTCTTCTGCAATTTTAATCATTATATCAATAAAATCATCTAACATTTCTTTTTGTTCAGATTCGGTAGGTTCTATCATAAGAGCTTCATGAACAATAAGAGGGAAATATACAGTTGGAGGATGCGTATTCCCGTCCATTAAAGCTTTTGCAATGTTTAATGTTGATATGCCATTCTCTGTTTTCTGTTTTTCTCCTGACAAAACAAACTCATGCATACAGGGCTCATCATACGGAAGTTCATAATATTTTTTTAGCTTTTCTTTTAAATAATTAGCATTCAAAACCGCATTTTCAGATGCCAGTTTTAAATTTTTGCCCATCATAAGAATATATGCATAGGCCTTAACTAGTACAGAAAAATTGCCATAAAAACTTTTAACATTTCCTATTGAATTTTTTAAATTATAATTTCTGAAATATTTCTTACCATCAAAATCTACAATTGGAACAGGAAGGAAGTCTTTAAGTTTATCCACTACAGCAATAGGGCCAGCTCCAGGGCCACCTCCACCATGAGGAGTAGAAAAAGTCTTGTGCAAATTTAAATGAACAACATCAAACCCCATTAATTTAGGATTTGTGTAACCCATAATTGCGTTAAAATTAGCTCCGTCATAATATAACAAAGATCCATTTTCATGCATTATATTGGAAATTTCTTTGACTCGTTCTTCAAATATTCCCAGTGTATTAGGATTAGTAAGCATAATCGCAGCAACATCATTGTCAAGAACAGATTTTAATGCATCAATATCGACTTGTCCTCGAGAATTAGATTTTATCTCAACAATTTCAAATCCGCACATTTTTGCACTTGCCGGATTTGTACCATGAGCAGAATCAGGGATGATTACTTTTGATCTTTTTTCTCCAATTGAGTCAAAGTATTTTTTTATAATCATCATTCCAGTCATTTCACCATGAGCACCAGCAGCAGGTTGTAATGTTATAGCATCCATACCTGTTATTTCCAGTAATGCTTGCTGAAGGTTATACATCAATTTTAGTGAACCTTGAGCTAAATTATCGTCAACTTTTGGGTGTATATTAAAGGTATCCAACGATGCTAAGAACTCATTAACTTTTGGGTTGTATTTCATTGTACAGGAACCAAGAGGATAAAACCCTTTTTCAATGCAGAAATTCATATCTGAAAGTTGCTTATAATGGCGCATAACTTCAAGCTCACTAACCTGAGGAAGATTTAAAGATAAAGAACGAAGCAAATCAGACGGTAAGAAGTTTATATTTATTTGAGCATCTGTTAAATTTATTCCGTCTGTACCGTTACTTTTTTCAAATATTGTTTTCATATCCTAAATGATCCCCTGTTTTGCCAAGTCTTTTTTTATTCTATCTAAACCCGTTTGAATTATTCTTGAAATTCTCGATTGAGATATATTGAATTCTTCGGCTATCTCTCGCAATTTTTTTTCTTTAAAGAATTTGTATTCAATGAGTTCCCTTTCTCTTGGAGGAAGTTTTTTCATCGCTTCCATAATGCCATCTTTTAATTCAGAAAATTCTATACTTTCTTCAGGTGTTTTTGTATTTGATTTTATCTGAGTAGGAACTTCTGCTTCCTGCAATTCTTCTATTGATAGGATATTTTTGTAAACTTCAGCCCTTAATTCAACCTCATTGTCAAAATCTTCTTCGGGCGTAGTCTGCTTGTTTTTAAGAGTATACCATTTGTATCTTCTTCTTACTTCATTTCGTATAGCCCATTTTATTGCAGTTGATAGATAGGTACTGTTATAAGTTTCAGGTTTATGATTTTTAAAAAGAATATACAAAGCGTGAGTCCCGATATTTATTAATTCAGGCAATTCAATAAGATGAGATCGCGAAAATTTTTGATACTCAACCTTGGCTATAATTTCTATTAAATCCTTATATTCTCTAAGTTTTACATTTTCTTCAGCTGGCATTACTATAACTAGTCCTAATACAACAAAAATAATATTATTCTATACAATCATCATATCAGAAAAATATATATATGACTAGCTAATGTAATTTTCCTTAACATATTTTATTTTCATAAAAAAGGAGAAATTATGCGAGTTTTATTTTGTACCGACGGATCAAAAATAAGTTATCATGCAATTCAAAATTTTTCGAGTTGGGCTAAGGATTTTAGTATTGATATATTATGTGCTATAGATTGGAGTTTTTTGCCGGATACTATTTCTGTAGAAGATAGTGATTTTGGCAGTATGTGTGCTAATTCTGCTGATTCAATACTTAATTATTCAGAAAAATTTTTAGCAGAACTTGGGTTCCATATAGAAGAGAAGATAAAAATGTGTGGAGCAACGGTAGATTGTATCTTAGAAGCATGTAATAAAAAAGATTACAATTGTATAGTTCTAGGATCTCATGGTAAAAAAGGTATCCAAAAATGGCTTGGGTCAGTATCACAAGAGATTGCATCAGTTGCAGATATATCAACTTACATATCAAAAGAAAGAAACTCCGGACAGAAAGTTTTATTTGCAGTTGATTCAACTGATATGACTTATTCTGCAGTTGTACATTCATTGGATTTGTATAATTTTGCAGATAGAGAAATTGAATTGATAACGGTATATGAGATTCCGGATTATCTTTTTCTGGAAGGAAACATTGATTCTAACTGGATTCTTGATATTGACAAAAAGCAAGGGACTGCTGCAATGATGCTTTTAAATAAATTTGAAAGATTAATAAACGATAAAGGTTTAGCAGTTGGCAAAAAAACTGTGTTAAGTGGGAATCCTTCAACAGAAGTTATAAAATATATATCTAAAAATGAAATAGATCTTACGGTATGTGGTATCCACAACAGAAAATATCTTTCAAAATTTCTTTTAAGCTCAGTTAGTAAAAGAATTTTGGAGAGCGCAAAGTCCGATGTATTACTGATTAGACCATAAAATCTGAAAATTTAATTTTGTTATTCTCAAAGTTTGCAAATGCTCCGTATGGGATAGTAGCTTTTGTTTCACTATGTGAAATTGGAAAGCCTGCAGATATTGGGATATTTAACTCTTGACCAAGATTTTCAAAATATGTATCAATATCTTCATTATTTGCACCAATAAAATCTCCAAGAATAATTCCTGATAAATTTGCTTTAAATTTTTCAATATTTAACAGTTGAGTAAAATATCTGTCAACTTTATAAGCCTCTTCGTTTAAGTCTTCAGCAAAGAAAATAAATTTTTCATCAGGAATAAAATCCAAGCCACATAAAGATACAAATGTTGCAAGATTTCCTCCGATAAAAGTTCCTGAACAGTTTCCTTTATTATAAATTTTTTCTTGTATTGGTTGAATTTCATTACTACATTCGGTTAATGTTTCAAAAAATTTTGTTTCTGTGTATTTATCTATTCTTTCATTTGAAAAGTCGCTTTGAGCCATTGGCCCGGAAAATGAAATTAGTCCGCATTTTTTATATAGAAGAGCATTGAGAGCAGTAATATCAGAATATCCGCAAAATATTTTTGGGTGATTTGCTATAATATCGTAATCAATTTGTTTTGCTAGGCGGATGGTTCCATATCCTCCTCTTATACATAGTATTGCATCAACATAATTATCTTCAAAAGCACTGTATAAATCTTCAAGACGCTCATTATCTCTACCTGCAAGATACATGTATTCGTTAAATATATTTTTTTCTAGTTTAACGTTATAGCCTCTTTTTCTAAAGTATAATTCGGCCTTTTTTACTAGTTCCTTATTAACTGGTCCTGAAGGCGCGACAAATGCAATTGTATCTCCACATTTTAATTTTTTTGGTTTAATTATGTTCATAAATCATCCTATTTAGCAGATTATTTGATATAATTACTTTATCATGAATATGAATTATATACCTTTGTATCGTAAATACAGACCACAGAGTATTGAACAGATAGTTGGTCAGGAACATATTAAAAAAGCTTTGGCAAATGCCATAACAATGAATAGAATATCTCATGCTTATCTTTTTACTGGACCTAGAGGTACGGGTAAGACTTCTACTGCAAGAATCTTTGCAAAATCTTTAAATTGTGAAAAAGGTCCGACAGTATCCCCATGTAATGAGTGTGAAAATTGTAGAAATATTACTAATGCAATTCCTATTGATGTTATAGAGATTGATGCTGCAAGTAACAGATCTGTTAATGATGCAGACGAAATTATTCAGAAAGTTGCACTTGCTCCTGTACAAAGCAGATACAAGATATATATTATAGATGAAGTCCATATGTTGACTAATCAGGCATTTAATGCCTTGTTAAAGACTTTAGAGGAGCCTCCGAAAAATGTTATATTTATCCTTGCAACAACAGAGGTGCATAAAGTTCTTGATACGATTAAGAGCCGCTGTCAAAGATTTGACTTCAAAAGAATAACAACAGAAGATATTACAAAGCATCTTCGCTATATTTCTGATAGCGAGGGTATCAATATTACAGATGACGCTTTAGCTTACATAGCTCAAAATTCGGCCGGGGGAATGAGAGATAGTATTGCTCTGCTAGATCAACTTAGTGTATTAAATTCAGAAGATAAAGCAATTTCTGTTGATGATATAAATACTCTTTTGGGCAGATTGTCCTTTGATTCTTTAACTTTATTATTTGAAAATATTGCACTATCACATCAAAGTGAAGCATTAAATGTTTTAAATGACATATATAATCAAGGTAATGAACCTGTACAAATATTATCAAATTTACTCGAATATTTACGAAATGTATTAATTTTAAAATCCTCAGAAAACAATATAAGTAATACTGTTGTGCAGCTTAATTCTGAACAACTTAAAATATTGACTGAAAAAGTTTCTGCCATCGAGGTTCATCAAGTAGTATCACTTATTGACAAGTGTGCATCATATATAAAAGAATTAAAGCTTACTGCAAATCCAAAGTTGTGGCTTGATGTAGCTATTCTTGATATGTCTAATCTGATTGAAAATACGAAGTTGGAGGATTTACAGCGCAGGATAACATTGCTGGAAACAGGTGTAGGGCAGAAGACTCAATTAAATACTTCCCCTTACAACACACCTCCTTCACCAGTATATAAACAGGAAATAAAGAAGCCTTCAGCAAAAGATATAAAAATTCATTTTCAGCAAGTAGCAGATACTAAAAATACAGATAAACCAAATAGTAAGGAAGAAAAACCAACTGAGAATTTTGTGACTGAAGAGGAAGTTCTTACTGATGCAGTTCCTATGTCAAAAGCATCAGAAACTTCTTCAATAAAAGCATTATGGGTTAAATTCTTAGATAATGTTTCAAGTTTCCCATCTCGAGCAATATTAAAACAGCAGGCTCAGCCAGTTAAGCTTACATCTGAAGAAATTATTATATCTATTAAAAACCAGAGTTGGCTAAAACAATTTGGACCAGAAGGCAGTAAGTATTCATTTATTGTAGATGCTGCTAATCATCTATTTGGAACTAGCGTAAAAAAAATTATTGTAAGATCGCCTGAAGCCGGAGATGATAATATCAGGAAATCTCAATCTGTCAGTGATAACAGTGACGATAAGTCTGAACCTGTTGTTGATGTAAAGCCACGCTCATTTGTACAGACTCCTCCGGAAATACCTGAAGATGAGATCGGATCAGCTTTAGAAGCCCAAACAGAGCAGCAATCAGATGAGGAACAAATTTCTGAAACACAAGCAAAAACTCCGTTAAATGGACAAGCTGATCATTCATTTCATTCTGATGAGGTAAATATGGTAATGGATCTTTTTGAAGGTAAAATGATAGAATAATTATTATATTAAACTTTTGTTACATTTTCCTTATTTAGTTAAAGTTTTAGAAAAATACTCCGATTATTTATATGTGATTAGATAATACGGGGTGTGTATAAAACATGTATGAAGACCTGTTAAGAAAGCAAATTATTGTTGAACTGAAGAACTTAATTAAAAAAGCTGAAAATATTGATGAGGATAAAGATAGTTACTGTGAATTTATGAAAGCAGTTATTTTAAATACTTACAGTTGTAATTAGTCTGTTGTGTAATGTATTTAGCCTGCGAATAATTTAGATTATTTGTATGAATATTCTTATAATTGGCGGAGTTGCAGCAGGTGCAAAAGCAGCTTCAAAAATAAAGCGTTTACTTCCAGACTCAAAGGTTTCAATATATACAGATGATAGTCATGTATCATACTCATCATGCGGAATACCGTACTACGTAGAAGGAAATTTCGAGGATTATCAATCTTTACTGGTGCGTTCTGTAGAAGAATTTAATTCTATGGGGATAGACGTATATTTAAAATCTAAGGTTATAAAAATACTCATCCCGCAAAAACAAGTTCTTATTTGCAGTAATGATAGCGCTCATTTGGCTGATTATGACAAATTAATTATTGCAACCGGAGCAAGGCCAATCATACCTAAAATAGAAAATGTTGCTAATTTTAGAAATGTTTATACTGTCCGAAAAATTGAAGATGCTATAAATATAAAAAATAAAATGCAGACAGTTAAACACGCTACAATAATTGGAAGTGGTTATATTGGACTTGAAATGTTAGAAGCATTTGTTAAAAACGGATTAAAGGTCACTGTTATTGAAAAGAATGAAAAAATTATTTCTATATTTGATGATGATATGTCAGAACTAATAATGAATAGACTTAATGAAGAAAATTTAGGTAATTTTGAGTTTTTAACAGGAGAAATTGTGTCAGAATTTTTAGGTAGTAATTCTGAGGTGCATACTGTAAAAACCCTCTCCGGAAAAGAAATTAATACAGGAATGGTTGTTATTTGTGCTGGTGTAATTCCTAATACAGAGATTGCATCAGAAGCAGGAATTGTACTGGGTGAGTCAGGTTCAATTAAGGTTAATAAGCTCATGCAAACATCTGTGGAAAATATATATGCTTGCGGAGATTGTGCAGAAAAAAGACACATAGTAAGTGGGAGAAATGTTTGGATACCGCTTGGATCAACTGCAAATAAAGAGGGCCGCTGTGCTGCAATGAATGCTGCAGGTATTTTTGAACAATTTGAGGGTGTTCTTGGGTCGGCTGTATCTAGATGTATGAATACTACAATGTCAATGACTGGATTAACTGAAAAACAGGCAATTGTTGCGGGGTTCAATCCCGTTTCTGTCAGAGTTGATAAGTCAGACAGAGTCGGTTATATGCCAGGCGCCGGAGAAATTTATCTAAAAGTAATAGCAGATAAAGTTACGGGTTTGTTACTTGGAGCTCAGGCTATTGGATCTATTGGAGCAGATAAACGAATAAACTCACTAACCCCTGCATTGCTTGCTCATATGACGGTTGACGAATACAGCAATAACGATTTAACTTATTCTCCGCCATATTCAACAACGATAGACCCACTCTTAAATGCAATGCAAGTGTTAAGAAGCAAAATTGGAAAATAATGATTATTCATTTATAGTTTTATATATATATTTGGCCACAGCTTCACCCATTGAGAAACAGCTTGACTGGACTCTTAAAGCCCCCTGCGCCATATAATCTGCTGACAAGCAGCGCCCTGCAACAAATAAATTATCTATATCTGCGGACATAAGACTTTCTATAGGTAGTTGATATTCTTGATATGTCTGCAGTGTGGATGAATTTTTTTTATTAGAATGCACATCTACAGGGTAATCCGATATAACAACAGGGTTTTCAAATTTTTTTCCTGATTTTAAATCCTCTATAGTATAAATATATTTACCCATGATTCTTCTGGAAACCCTTACTCCAAGCATATCTGCTATGTTTGAAATATAAGCTTTTTCAAACCCTGGAAAGTATTCTCTGCAAAACTGCAAATATCTGTAAATATTTTGCCTGGCAAGGATCAAAGCTTTTGAAATGCTCTTAATTTCAAGAGAATTGTTGTAATCAATTATACGAGGACAGTTAAACGCTATAGTACCACGCATTCCAGGTACTGTAAATATCTGAAAATAATTTGTATCATAGCGTTTGAGGATTTTTTTCTTTACTGCATCCTTAAATAGCGGGGCTAGAGCCCATTTTCGATCCTTATCCCACGTATACGCAGTAGAAAGGTGTATATGACCATTTATTCTTTCTACAGTCGTAACATTTCTGTCCGTATCAAATTCTTCAAGCCATTTAGAAAATATATTTAAATCAATTCCACCCATCATAAATCTCAAAGTCACTGGTTGAAATTCTTTATCTTTTTCTAAAAATCTGCAATTTGAAATTTTTCCAATTTCGCAATTTCCTGTTGCATCTACAACATACTTCGTTTCGATAGATACCGATAATCTTTTTTGATCCATATCTATCTCTTCGGTAGATACTGATAATATTTCCTTGGATAATTTTATTTTTTTTATATTATTATTAACAATTTTAACAGCAATAATATGGGTATCGAAAAAGACATCAACATGAGCTCTTCTCATAAGATTGTCCAGTGCAATTTTTGTAAGTTCAGGATTAAACCAGGCTGGGTTGTCTTGATAAGTTGTTTGTCCTCCAAGATTTCTTAACTCATTTATCAGTTCAGTTCTAAATTCAGTATTTATCTGGTTATTACCTGATTTCATTACCGGAATAACAAGCCCGGACGTAATAGTTCCACCAAGGTGTATATTTTTTTCAATTAATAATGTTTTTAATCCTAATTTTCCGCTCATGTATGCAGCTGCACAACCGGCTGTTCCTCCTCCAACTATTACAACATCGTATTGCATGAATCCTCCTGTTTATATGTGCGTTTATATCTCGAACTTGAAATTCTGTTACTGTTTTTTACTTCTTCTATTCTTGTATTTATAATAGCCTCATTTAGGCCTGTTAAATTTTGATCACGATAAAATATACCTGCCTTAGTTTTTAAGAGCCCTAAATCGTATTCTGAGAGTTGATATTTTATTTGTTTATAATCTTTAGTTGCGGTAGTGCCTGTGAATTTATTTTCTCTTTCGTTATAAATTTTCCCAACTGCAAATCCACTGTCAAGCATTGCTGCTCTAACTGCTGCTGAAGTTGAGTATGTCAATATAATTCCATCAGCGCTCAGATGTTTGTATAGTTCTTTGAAAAATTCTAACGACCATAGACATGGACATTTTGAAGGCGTAAATGCATCTAAAAAGATTATATCATACTCATTAGTGTCATTTGAAATAATCTTTCTAGCATCCCCATTTATTAGCTCAAAAGATACATCGCTTAGTGGATAGACTTTTAACCCCTTTTTATAACAATTCGCTACATACTTATAATATATATTATGTAAGAAGGGCAATGAATTGTTTGTGGGGATAGTTTTATATATATTGCTTCTATACAGCTTAAATATGCCTTTAATATCGGGTTCGAAATACTCTGAGTAGTCTTTTGAAAATAATATGTCGATAAAGTCTTTATTATCATAAATTTCGGGTATTTTATTTATAATTTGACTTAGCAGAAAATAATTTATCTGGTTATCTATTTTTTTATAATCAGATTTCTGATTCTGTGTCAAAAATTTGTTGACGGCTTTGTATTCAAAATCTAAATTTTGCTTTTGGATATTTTTTTTACCTGTTTTTATGAATGGTGACAGAAAACTTAAAATTTTATCATTATCTACTGCTCTTATATATATTTTGGGTAAAATATTATTTGTATATATCGTAGCGTTATTATTTTTAAAAGAATTGTTTTGGTCCACTTTTCCACTGGTGTTATTGGTATATATCTTATCGTTACATTGTGCTGCTTGTCCATTATTTTTATTGGTATATATCGCTTCGATATTGTTATTTGCATGATTTAAAAATTTTTCAGAATTATTTTGAGAAAAATTATTATATAAAAAATTTAAAAATGATTTTGAGTTATAACCAATTCCATAACAAATATCTAAAATTTTTAGTGAATCTTTATTTATATACCTAGGCATGTCTATTGGCAATATAAATTTTTCATATGCTTCAGTTAAAGCTCCGGTTACGCTGTGATAGATATCATCATATGATGGGCTATATAGGCCTACAGAACCATCATTTGTAAAATATGGGTGAAATTCGTACATAGCTTGATTATACCCCCTTTTTTCAAGTTGTTCAAATTCTTTAAATATCTTATAATAAGCCGTTTTTTGTGTTTTTGGTATAATAATTATGAAAGGTAGATTAAGAGATTATGAAAGTTAGCGTAAAAGTACCGGCGACTACAGCTAATATTGGCCCTGGCTTTGATTGCTTGGGTATGGCGTTGCCAATTTATAACACTATTACTATTGAAGAAACGGTTTTACCGGGTACAGGTGTTGAGATTAATGTTCTTGCTGATAGTGATACAATTGATCAGTTATCGCTTGATCATGTTCCTTCAGATGAAAACAGTATTGTATATAAAGCTGTTGAACTTTTATATAATTCAATTGGACAAACTCCAAGTGAACTGAAAATAAATATTCACTCAAATATTCCTGTAGCTAGAGGTTTAGGAAGCAGTTCATCTGTTATTGTTGGAGCCTTAATTGCAGCTAATGAATTATTGGGAAGACCCGCAGATGAGGTTGCATTGTTGTCTATAGCCTGTGAAATTGAGGGGCATCCTGATAATATTACACCAGCGATTGTTGGAGGATTGGTAATATCATCTCAAGAGGAAGATGGTAGTGTTATTTACAGAAAACTAAAATGGCCTGAAAATTGGGCAGTGACTGTATGTGTTCCTGATTTTGAGTTATCAACTGATATAGCAAGGTCTGTTTTGCCGGCAGAAGTCCCTATGAAAGATGCTGTATATAATGCTCAAAGACTTGCAATGTTTGTTGAAGCTGTACATACAGAAGATTCTGAATTGATGAAGCTAGCATTAAAAGACAGACTTCATCAGCCCTATAGAATGAAATTAGTACCAGGTTTAGAAACAATTATTGCAAATCTTAAACATTTTGATAATGTACTGGGCTGTGTTTTAAGTGGTGCTGGATCCTCAATTCTTGTTATTTCGGAAAAAAATAATCTTGAAAAGATAAGAAGTATTGTAAAAGATACTTGGGCTGAGCAAAATATAAAATGTACTATTAAAACTTTAGCTGTTGAGAATAATGGTGCTCAAATTATTTCTAATGAAGATTAGCTTATTGTAGTAGAAATAGTAGCAATTTAATTATATAAAAATGTCCTTCATAATATATTATCATATTATGGAGGATATTTTTATGAATGTTACAGTACTAGATACGTGCGTTGGTTGTGGGGCTTGCGCTATTATTAATCCGGAGGTGTTTGATATGAAAGGAAATAAAGCTGTAGTTAATACGGATAGAATTTCTGTTTCTGAAGATTTGTGCATTGATGCTGCAATTAGTTGCCCTGTTAATGCTATTGAAATTTTTGATTATTAAGAATTGTAAACCTTTCAATGCCTTTATTTATAAGCGTTTCAAATTGCCTGAATAAAACTCAGGCAATTTGCGTTTATAAAAAATTTTTATAAATAAGTAAGGTTTATTTTTTAATGTGTAGGTAAAGAAAGGTAGGTTATTATTATGTCTAGTATTAATTCAGCATCTCCAGTCGTAGTTATGTTTGACCCTTCAAAAGGGAGCTTAACTAATAGGGCTCAATGTGCAAAAGAACACTTTAAAAATAATTTAAACTATAATGTACAGTTAGGCTTAGCAGGTGCAGCAGGCGGAATTGCCATTGCAAAGAAACCAAAATTTCTTGTTAAGGCAGCAACAAAAATTGGTGAAATTACTTCTAAATTAATAAGTAAATTAGGCGGAAAAGGAATGGCTGCAAAAATTATGAAGAATCCGACCAAATTTGGAAAGTATGGAATGATTGCAGCTGCAGGTCTTTGGGTATTATCTAAAATTCAAAATCATGCTTATAAATCAGGGCAAATTGATCAAAAATACACAGATTCTGCGGCAATAGAACAACAGACAAAAAATGTTGTACTGGATTATTATGTAAAATAATAAGAAATAATGAAAAAGAGGTATAGATTTATACCTCTTTTTCATATGCTAAGCATATTTTTAATGTTGAATCATGGATATCAACAATTGCCCATCTTAGAATCTGACCAAATTTATCAGATAAAGATTTTTCAATAGAATAAATATCATCAATTTTAGTAAAATTAATCTGTACAATATCTGATACCAGGCTCTTCATTGTTACCTCTTTTAAAATTTTTTATTCAACTGTTACAGATTTTGCAAGATTTCTAGGTTGATCGACGTCTTTTCCCAAAAATTCTGCAATATAATAAGCTATCAGTTGTAATGGAACCATTGCTACAATAGGGGAGAGTAACTCATCGACTTCCGGTACTCTTATTATATAATCAAACAAATCATCAAGTTTTTGATCAGATGAGTTAGTAAGTGCAATCATTTTCGCATTACGAGCTTTAGCTTCTTCGCTGTTGGATAACAGCTTTTCATATACTTTACCATTCATGAGTACTGATAAAACAGGCATTGTTTCATCTAACATTGCAATAGGTCCATGCTTTAACTCTCCTGCAGGATAACCAGTAGCATTAATGTAGCTTATTTCTTTTAATTTTAGGGCACCTTCAAGCGCAGTAGGATAATTTATGCCTCTTGCAATATATATAAAATCCCTTGTATTTGAATATTTTCTTGCACAAGTTTGGATATTTTCTTTATGAGCAAGGATTTGTTCTATTTTTTGCGGTAGCAATAACATTTCAGATTTTATCTTATTTAAATCTTCTTCGCTCATTGTTCCTTTAATTTCAGCCATATATAAGGCTAATAGGTAAAAAGAAGTTAATTGAGCAATATAAGATTTTGTTGCCGCAACAGATACTTCAATACCTGCACTTACAGGAATTAAGCTGTCGGCTTCTCTTGCCATTGCGCTATCAGGTCTGTTTGTAATAATTAATATGTGTGATCCCTTTGCTTTGGATTGCTTAATCGCAGTGAGAGTATCAGCGGTTTCTCCGGATTGAGAAACTCCAATTACTAGAGTATGTGAATCAGTTACTGTTTTTCTGTAAATGTATTCACTTGAAGCTTCAACATCTACAGGAATACCACAGAAATCTTCTATAATATATTTACCTATCATTGCAGCATGTAAAGATGTGCCACATGCTATAATTTGTATTCTATTCAGCTCTTTTAATGTATTTCTAGTCAGTTTGACTTCATTTAAAACGATAGGAGAGTCAGACGTGTGCAATTTCCCTACAAGAATGTTTCGTATTACATCTGGTTGCTCGTGGATTTCCTTTAGCATAAAATGCTTGTATCCCATTTTACTTAGGGCAACCGGTTCCCATGGCAATACTTCAATTTTTGGAGTTAATTCTTGTTCATTTACATCTTCCAACTTTAAACTATCAGGGGTTATTGTTGCCACCTGATTATCTGTTAAATAAATCGCTTTTTTAGTATGTTTTATAATTGCAGGAACATCAGAGGCAACATAGTATTCATTTTCGCCGACTCCAATAACTAACGGAGCATTCCTTTTAGTTACTACAAGTTTATTAGGTTCGTCATTGTGCATAATACATAGTGCATAAGCTCCTTCAAGTTGTTTTGTAGTAAGCTGGACAGCTTTTGCTAAGTCTTTAACTTCTCCGTAAATAGATGCAATCAGATGGGCAACTACTTCTGTATCAGTTTGAGAACGGAATTTGCAGCCTTTTTCTTCTAATTTAGCCTTAAGCTCTTTATAATTTTCAATGATACCATTATGAACAACAACAAGTTTTCCACATCCGCATGTATGAGGATGTGCATTAACAACCGTCGGTGCGCCATGTGTTGCCCATCTTATATGACCAATACCCATTGTTGCTTTTGATATTTCGTAAGCATGGGGAGCTAATTCTTCTTTCAGGTTTGAAAGTTTGCCCTCTGCTTTGTATACTTTTATCGCATCATCACATTTGACAGCAATTCCGGATGAGTCATATCCTCTATATTCTAATTGTTCTAAACCATCTAATAGTATATCAACTGCAGGTTTACTGCCAACATATCCTACAATACCACACATATTGTTTTCTTCTCCCTTATCTAACTACAATATATATAGTATCATTAAAATAGTGACTTTTTAAAAACTTAATATAAATTTTATATTAGTCTAATATTGTTATCCCTGCACGCGCAGATGTCGGCTGTAAATAACTAGGGGTGCCATAGTAAGTTCGTGTGCCATATGTATTTCTTATTCTAGGTCTATAATAACTGTTTCTATACCTATGCCTTGGTCTGTAATAAGATCTGTACCCAGGTCGAAAGCTGTTTCGGTGAAAAGGTGTATTCATTATTGGAGGTGTAAATCCTGTTGGTTGTCCAATAAATCTGTTGTAGAGTCTTCTGCTTGGGGTATAATTGGAAAATACTCCGCTTCTTGTATAATAACTGCTCGAGCCAAAAGGAGAACTCGTTACAAAATTGCTTGTGTTATTTGCAGCTGAGTTGCTGCGATAACTTGTTAGAATATTATTCATCCTGTTAGTAGTATTCATTGTTGTATATGTTTTATTAAATAAATTTTTTTCTATCCTTTTTAGTCTGCTATCAATATCTTCATTTCTGTAACTTTTCCCGAATATATATTCCTCAACTTGAGTTAAATCATTACAATAAGCATTATCCATAGAATTGTTGTAGTTTGGAGTACTTGAGATTTGTTTTATTGTATATGCACTTGCAATATCAGCATAAAGACATAGACTGCATACTAAAATACCGATTGCCACTAATTTTTTCATAATCACCTCATTTTCTTCATTGTAATGATATAGGGCTCCTATTTATTTTTCATTCTACGATCGGATAATCTTAACAATTAGATTTTTTTAGTATAAAATGTTAGTATACATATATGTTTAACAATAAGAAGAAAAAAGAAGTAATAGCGTATATACATACCCATTGGGATAGAGAGTGGTACAGAGAATATGAGGTTTTTAGACTCAGACTGTTAAGAGTTTTTGACCACGTATTGGACATGCTGTTGGAAGATAAGATTCCTTCATTTTACTTTGACGGGCAGGTTGCAGCACTGTTAGATTATCTTGAAATGCGCCCTGAAAAAGAAGATCTAATAAGAATGTTTATAGGACAAAAAAAACTTTTTATAGGACCATTTTATTGTTTGGTTGATGAGTTCTTAACTGATGGAATATGTTTTAGAAAAAATATAGAAATAGGTCTTAAGATAGCCAAAGATTTTGGATGCAAAGATTTTATCGCATACTTTGCAGATACGTTTGGCCATAGTAAAAATGTCCCAATTATACTTAAGGAATATGGAATTGATAAAGCCATTGTATGGCGTGGATGCGGAGAGCTTCCTTCTGAATTTGTCTGGAACAAAATTAATACGGTAAATCTTATCCGAGGTTATTATATGGATATATTTTCTTCAGATAAGTCTATTGAAGAAAAAGCTGAATTTCTAAAAGCTAACTTAGATAAAATTGCAGAAAAATCCGGAAATACTCTGTTAATGCCTATAGGTGCAGATCATTTGGATATTCCGGATGATATTCTTCAACAAATTGATTCTGTAAATGAGCTGCTGGAAGATTATACCATAAGGCTTGGTACTCCATTTGAATATTTTAATGCCGTTAAATTTAAGCAGAAACATAATGAAGAATTGAGAGATAATTCAAAAACATTTATTTTGCCGGGTTCTTATTCTTCAAGAATGAAGTTAAAGCAGTTAAATACCGAATGTTCATATAAACTTGATATTGCTGATAAGCTACAATTTAACTTTGGAAGCAAATACGAAAGCAGCATTGAATATGCATATAAACTTTTACTCCAAAACCAAGCACATGATAGTATATGTGGCTGTTCTACGGATATGGTACATGAGGAAAATATTGTTCGTTATAAAAAAATTATGCAGATAGCGGACTCTATTACTGAAGAAATTAGACTTGAACAACCTGAGAATTTGACTATGACGTTTAAGTATCTGGATAAATACAAAATACTTGAGGTGGAAAGACCAACTATAGATAAAAATGCTCAGGTAATTGCTCAGAGAAAAGGTTTCCCTTCAAAATTGCTTTATGATACAAATAAAATTCCGGTAACAGAGGATTATACTACTTTATACACCATGCTAAAAGAGTTTAATGCAGATGATTCTCCATCTGATGTTTTGGTTGATTCAAGTAATATCTTTAATTCAAACATAAGACTTGAAATTGATGAAGGCAAGCTGAATATTTATGACAAAACGAAATGTTATAAGAACTTTATAGAGTTCGTCCGTTGCAAAGATAAAGGTGACAGTTACAATTTCGGACCGGTTGAAGATGATGTTTATGAAGTGGCCCAAATTAAATCTGCCAGAGTAATTTTAAAGGGTTCGCTTAGAGTAACTCTAAGAATAGTAACTTCATTTTTCAGCGTTGATGTATCTTTAAATAAAAAATCTAAGTTATTAAATTTTAAAATAAAATGGTTGAATTTGTTGTCTAATAAACTTTGGCAGGTTAGATTTAATTTCCCAACTCCAGTAAAAGAAGTTTCTTCTGAGGATATGAATCTTCTTATATCAAGAAAATTTGATCCTGATTATAATATAAGAGAACATTTGCCAAAGACAAAAGGAATAGAATCAAAAACAAATACTGCACCAATGCAGAGATTTGTTTGGACAAATAAATTAGGTGTAATTACAAAAGGTTTAACAGAATATGAAGTATACCAAAATTCGCTATCTATAACTCTGTTGAGAAGTACAGGTGTAATTTCAAATCCTAAGAACCCTGCTCGCTCAACACCGGCTGGTCCTCCTATTGAAGTTCCAGGGCTTCAGCAGCTTGGCGAAAATACAGCAGAATTTTCAATAGGATTTTTTGATGTTAAAGATTGGGCAAATTATGTTGAGGAAGTCTATCCTCAGACAATAATATTCTAAATACAAATAAAAAGCGGTCTTATGTATGACCGCTTAATTGTGTTTATTTCCTATCCTTTTCCTATATTTCTTTTCTCTTTATCCTTATTGATTTTATCCAACGACTTTTGAAACGAAGTTTACAACTTCAAAAAATGAATCTTTTACAAATTCTTTTGCTAAAACTTTTATTGGTCTGTTTTCTATACAATCAAACACATAATAAATAGGATCTTGAGAATTATTAAATCTCATTCTTCTATCTTTATTTTCTAAATATTTAAAATCTGCAACGGCTTGTCTTTTCCGTCTTTGAGATCTATTAGTCATTGTTCCAAATGCTTGTCCAGATGTAGCTAACATAATTTTTACTCTCTTCTTTATATATCTTACATATATATAAAGTAAATAAACTCATAAAAATTGCTTTTTCAAATTTATTGTTGTTAACAATCCTTAATATTATTGGATGAATTCTACTGCCTCATCATCCGGGATATTTTTACCGATTGATTTTTCAAGTTCTGCCTTAGCCGAATTATATTGGTACAAAGCATTATAATATGTCAATTGCGCTTCTTCATAAAGAATTTCTGCATCTTTTAATTCTGTTGGACTAGCTTCTCCAACTCTGTATCTGCCATATGAAAGCTCATAATTTTCTTTCGATTGTTTTACCTGCAGCATAGCAACCGGTATTTGGTTTCTTTTTTCATCCAATTTCAAATAAGCATTTTGGATTTCGAGATATATTGAATTTTGAGTATTTCTAGCATTTGCCAGTTCTCTGTCATATAAATATCTTGCTTCTTTTATTTCATTTTTTATTAGCATCGCATTGATTGTCGGAAATGTCAAATATGCGCCTAAATTAAAACCATAATTCGAATTCCAAGATTTTCCTCCTCGTTGATACTGGCCTTCAAGTGATATTGTAGGAAGAAATGATTTTTTAGTCAGTTTAATCGTCTGGTTTGTACCTTCAACTTTGATTTCAGCTAATTTTAATTCTGGTCTGGACTCTCTTGCAATATCAATAGCCTGTTCAAAACTTAAATTAATAGGCCTGTATTGCAACTTATCCATTACATCATATTTTTCAATATAAGGAACACCCATTATATTATTTAACTTTGCTATAGCAAGATTAACAGCATTTTCAGCTTCAATTAGTCGTAGCTTTGCATTACTTAAGTTCGCCTCAGCTATGGTAACATCAACCTTAGGATTCATTCCAATCTGATAAAATGCTTTGGCCTGATCATAGAAAAGTTGAAACTTATCAACTGTATCTTGTGCAACACGCTTTGCTTCATATGCATATAACACATTATAATAAGCATCTTTTGTTTGATAAATAACATTATTAACAGTTGCCTCAAATGTCTTCTTATATCCTTCATAATCAAGTTTTCTTATAGTCGCTTGATTCTGAGTTACACCAAAGTCATATAACATTTGCTGTAATGAAATTTGTCCTAATAAGTAATAATCAAATTCAAGTTTTCTTCCCAAGGCATCAGACAACTGCAGTTGTTTTAATCTAGTATAACCTGTCTGCCAAGAAAATGTCGGGAAATAATTAGACCAAACTTGTTTGACTCTTGCATCAGAAGCTAATATATCCTGAAAAGCTGCATTGATTTGCGGATTGTTTCCAAGAGCAAGTTTTATGCAATTATCAAGAGTCATATCAATATTTTTTTCAACGGAACCAGAAATGACGTAATCAGGATTTACCTGAACATCTGGCAATACTCCATCACCCTGAGGATATTCAGTTGAATTAATTTTGTTTCCAAGGTCCTTTGCAAAGCTCAATGGAGTTATACAAAATATTACAAGAAATAGTATTATTATTTTTTTAGCCATCTTTCTTTTTATTTTTCCACTCCTTAACTTTATGTGCAAAATTAACTTTGAAGGACTCTACCATAACATAAAATGCCGGCACAAGGAAAGTCCCTATAAAGGCTACTGCTATCATTCCGCCAAATACAGTCATCCCGACAGAGTGTCTTGAAGCAGCACCTGCACCAGCGGCAAAAACAAGAGGCAACAGCCCCAAGATAAACGCTATATTTGTCATCATTACGGCTCTAAATCTTAATTTTGCAGCCTGCATTGCAGCATCCTTTATAGACAAACCTTCTTTATGTGCATCTTTTGCAAATTCAATAATCAAGATTGCCTGCTTTGTACTCAATCCAATTAGCATAACTAAACCAATCTGAGAGTAAATATCAAGAGCATAACCAGCCACATATTGGAATATTAATGCTCCGGATAAAGCCACAGGTGTAACTAATAATACACTTATAGGAAGAAGCCAGCTTTCATATAGGCCTACAAGGAACAAAAAGATAAAAACTAATGACATCATAAGTATCGGTATAATTTGACCGCTAGACTGTTTTTCTTGCAAAGATGTACCAGACCAAGCAAATCCCATATCTTCAGGCAAAACTTTGTCAGAGATTTGTTCCATAATTTCCATAGCTTTACCTGAGCTGACACCTTGTCGAGGATTACCATTAATCGTAATTGCTGGATACATATTATATCTTGTTCGAGTATAAGGACCAACTATATTTGTGACTTTAATAACAGAAGTTAAAGGCACCATCCTTCCTAAATTATTTTTTACATAAACCTTATTAAGATCAGACACTTTTTCTCTGAATTGAGAGTCTGCTTGTACAAATACACGATAAACTCTACCATACTTATTAAAGTCATTTATATATGATGTAGCAAAATATGCTGCTATAGCATTGTATATTTCTGAAATTTCAACATTCTGAGCCATGGCTTTTGTCACATCAACATCAACCATAATTTGCGGAAGATTTGCACTATAAGATGTGTATATCATAGATAAATCAGGATTAGAAGAAGCTTCAGCAATAAGCTTTTTAGCTTCATTATATAATTCAGAAGCTGATCGGTCACCCTTATCTAAAAGTTGATATTCAAAACCTCCAAACATACCAAGACCTGAAATTGCAGGAGGAGAGAATGTTGCTACGGTGGCAGGAGGATATGAAGAAAATTGTTTTTTTATGTTTTTCATAATTCCGCCAAGCGTTTCTTCAGCTTTCTTTCTTTGTGACCATGGTTTGAAGTCAGAAACGATGAATGCTGTATTTTCTCCATTCATACCAACAAGCGTAATAGTTTCTTCAACTCCGGGTGTTTTCAATAATTTACTCTCAACATCTTTCGCAACTTCATCCGTTCTTGAAGCTGAGGAGCCATCAGGAAGCTGGATTTGCGTAAATATAGCTCCACGATCTTCATCAGGAAGAAATCCCTTTGGAATAATGAAAAACATTAAAATTGTAAATATTGCAATTACCCCTAATACTCCAAATGTTAATTTCCATGAATCAACAAAATATTTTGTATTTTCAAGATACTTATCTCTAACCTTGTTAAACCAGTCGTCAAATATTTGAATAAATTTGAAATCAGCCTTTTCTTCGCCGGATTTTAATATCATTGAACATAAGGCCGGAGAAAGAGTTAGTGCAACTAAAGTTGATAAACCAATAGAAGAAGCAATACACAGCGCAAATTGCTTAAACATCTTACCGGTAATACCACCCATAAATGAAACAGGAACAAATACCGCCATAAGAACAAGAGAAGTTGCCAGTACAGCACCAAACACTTCCTTCATGGTAATTTCGGTTGCAGTTTTTGGATCTTTGCCTTCTTGTATATGTCTTTGCGTATTTTCAAGTACAACAATAGCATCATCTACTACAAGTCCTACAGCTAAAACTAGACCGAATAGAATTAAAAGATTGATAGAAAAACCGAACAAATTCATAAAAATAAATACACCGATCAGAGAAACCGGAATAGCACAGAATGGAATAAAAGCAGCTCTTGCTGTACCTAAGAACATGTATGTAACAACTGATACCAACAATACTGCTAGAGCTACAGCACTTACAACTTCATTAATTGATTCTCGCACAAATTCTGTTTCGTCATGTTGGATTTTATACTCAATATCTTTAGGGAATGATTTGCTAAGTTCTTCCATTTTTTTTCTAATTTTATTGGATAAATCTATGGCATTAGCTTCCGGTAACTGACTGACAGTAATAATAGCAGAGGTCTTTCCACTGATACGTGAAAATTTGGAGTAGCTTTCAGCGCCAAGCTCAACCCTTGCAACATCTTTTAATCTGATTTGAGCACCTGTTGGCAATGATTTTATAACAATATCTTCAAACTCACTTGCATCTTTTAACCTTCCTTTAGTACGCATAGTAAGTTTCAAAAGTTGCTTGTTTTTCATAGGTTCAACACCTAAATCTCCTGCTGGAGATTGAATATTTTGTGACTGAATTGCATTTGTTACATCCGAAACAGACAATCCATAGTTAGCCATTTTATCAGCATCAAGCCATACTCTCATTGAATAAGTAGATGAAGCAAATACAGAAACAGAACCTACCCCTCTAATACGAGCAAGCTCATCTTTAATAAAGATATCTGCATAATTAGAAATAAATAAGTTATCATAGGATCCATGTGGTGAATTTACAGAAATCATCATCAATCCAGGGCCGCCTGTAGATTTTTTTACGGTTAATCCGTAACGTCTAACCTCTTCCGGCAGTCTTGGTGTAACAAGTTGTAATTGGTTTTGAACATTTACAACTGCCATATCAGGATCGGAACCTACTTCAAAAAATAAGGTCAATTTATAATTTCCGTTTTGGGAAGTCGAGGTCATGTATATCATATCCTCAACCCCGTTTAACTGAGCTTCAACAGGTGCTGCGATAGTTGACTCTATTACATCAGAACTAGCTCCAGCATAAGTAGCCGTTACTACAACCTGAGGTGGGGTAATAGAGGGATATTCCTCTAATGGCAATGATTTTATCATTAAAATACCCGCCAATAATATTGCCAGAGAGATTACTATTGCAAGTTTAGGTCTTTCTATAAATATATTTTTCTGTTTATCTTCAGACATTATATTTCCTTAGCATTATTTATTATTTGGTTTATCAGAAGTTTTTTTACCGTTTAATTTGTCCATTTCGGCTTTAGATACAATATCTACAGGTGATCCAGGTATAACCTTTAATATACCTTCTGTAATAACTTTATCCCCTGCTTTCAGGCCACTTCTGACTATCCAATTTTTACCGGATTGGCCCTGAACTTTTATGTATGTCAATTTAGGTAGCCCTTTTTCATCAATTACATATACATACTTACCTTCTTGATTTTCTTGAACAGCAACCAGAGGAACGACTGGCACTTTAATTTTATTATTCGCAAATAGTTTAACATTTACGAATTCACCATGCAGAAGTTTATTATCAGCATTTTGGAAGGTTGCTCTCATTGTGACTGTACCTGTAGATTGATCAACTTTATTATCCAAAAAATCTTGAACACCGTCTACAGGATATTTAGCTCCATTTTGGAAATATAATTCAACCCTTCTTTTCTCATTTGCACTTTTATCTATAGAAGATAATGTTGCATAATCCTCTGATGACAGTGGAAATGTTACATAAATAGGATTAGTACTGTTAATAGTCGTTAGTGAACCGGAAGAAGGAGAAACATAGTTTCCAACGGTGACATCTATAATTCCGATTCTTCCGTCAACAGGAGCTTTAACCTGAGTGTAACTCAAATTCCTGTTTGTATCATTATAATTAGACTGTGCGGCTTTTAGTTGAGCCTGAAGTGCATCTCTATTAGCAAGCAACTCGTCATATCGAGATTTTGCTATGTAATCCTGCTTTACCAATTCTTCTGCTCTTGCCAACTGCTTGTTAGCATATGCCAATTGAGCTTTGATATTTTGTATATTAGCGCCTGCAACATTTGAGGCATTTTGGTATTCTAAAGGTTCAATCAAGAAAAGAGTTTCTCCAGCTTTAACATAATCTCCTTCTTTGAAATAACTTTTTTGAAGATATCCTGAAATACGAGCCATAATGCTAACCTGGTACTTTGAAACAACTCGCCCTGGAGCTTCAAAATTTTGAATTACATTATCCTCCTTGATAGTTTCAACAGCTACCTTTGGAGGTATAAATTTAGCTGCATAGCGTTTTTTTATATAAGATCCGGCTGATGAAATTATAAATCTTGCAGCAATAGCAATTATAACTATAAGAATAATCAATATTATCTTTTTTTTCATTTTATCGACTCCTTGATAAAATTTTTATTAAATTGGGATAAACACCTAATCAACTATAATATTAATTTTATAATAGACAAATTGACTGTCAATAATATACAAAGCAGATTACAAAAGCGTAGAGTTTATATATGAAATAATCTTATTCAGAGCTCTAGATCTGTGTGATATCTGATTTTTTAAATCCTCAGACATATCTGCCATAGTAATATCATACCCATCAACAACAAATACCGGATCATAACCAAAACCGTTTGTACCAGATTGAGTTTTTGCTATTACTCCATTACACACTCCTTTTTGTTGAGTTAATACTTTTCCGTTTTTATCTACCAGAGTCATAACACAAACAAATTGAGCTCTTCTATTAGTCTGTTGAGCTAAATTCATCAACAGCTTATCAATTCTGGCCTGCGGAGTAGCCGCATACCTAGCTGAATGAATACCGGGATTACCGTTTAGAGCTTCTACACACAAGCCGGAATCATCAGCCAGAGCGATATTTTTTGATAAAACTGCAGCTTCTTTAGCTTTTATATATGAATTTTCTTCAAAAGTTTCTCCATTTTCATCAGGATCAAAACCCTCTGGCGGCAGAATAAATTCAATACCTGAACCTTTGGAAATTTCATTAATTTCCTGCAATTTATGCGGATTACCTGTTGCAAATACTATTTTTATTTTATTTTCCATATCTTCGTTGCCTATTTCCAAATTCTTTTATTGCTGTTGACAAAAGTTCTTTATTGAATTCGGGCCAAAATTCATCCATAATAATAATTTCAGAATACGCTATCTGCCATAGTAAATAATTCGAAATTCTTTGTTCTCCGCCGGTTCTGATTAATACATCAGGATCAGGGATCCCTTTTGTATATAGACTGTTTGATATTAAATTTTCATCGACATCTTCTTCCTTAATTCCTAACTTTACAATTTGTCTGACTGCATTTGTTATTTCATCTCTTGAACCGTAATTCAATGCTATCTGAAGGTTTACACCTGTATTATTTTTAGTTTTATCCACTGCATTTTGTAATATTTTTTGCAATTGCTGAGACAATCTTGTTAGGTCACCTATAAAATGAATTTGCACATTTTCTTTGTGCATTTCATCCAACTCATTTGTCAATGTAACTGCTACAAGATTCATCAGAAAATCTACTTCTTCCTTTTTTCGGTTCCAATTTTCAGTAGAAAAAGCATACACAGTAAGATATTTTATACCGAAATCATTACAGGCTCTAAGTGTAGCTTTTAGAGCTTCAACACCTTTTTTGTGTCCGACAGCTGTGGGAAGGTTTCTTTCTTTTGCCCAACGCCTGTTCCCATCCATAATTATTGCAATATGCTGTAATTTTGTATCATTTACTATTGATTTTATATCACTCATAATTTTGCCAATCTAATTAACAATCGCACCATGTGAGGCATCTTGAACATTTTTAGCATACTTTGTCAAATAGCCCGATTTACATTTTAACTCAAAAGGTTTTAATTTTAACCGTCGTTTTTGCAATTCCTCGTCAGATATCAATATATTTATTGTTCTTTCATTGATATCAATAACAATTTTATCACCGTCTTCAATAAGAGCAATATTTCCGCCTGCTGCGGCTTCAGGACAAACGTGTCCTATACAAACCCCTCTAGTTCCGCCCGAAAATCTGCCGTCAGTAATCAGAGCACATGATGTACCTAAACCTTTGCCAACAAGAAGTGAAGTTGGTGCAAGCATCTCTCGCATACCAGGACCGCCTTTGGGGCCTTCATAACGAATTATAAGAATATCATTAGGTTTTATTTCATTATTTTCTAAGGCTTTCATCGCATATTCTTCACTATCAAAGGTTTTTGCAATACCTTCAAAATGATAACAGGATTCATCGATACCTGAGATTTTTGTAACACAACCATCAGGCGCTATGTTTCCATATAAAATACCAAGTCCTGGCTTTGTTGTGAAAGGTTCATTATAAGGATGAATTAAAGTTGTATCACAATAAGCATCTCTAGTAATTTCAGAAAGTTTTAGACCGCAAGATGTTAATTTGTCACAAATTCCAATATCAGCATCCATCAACACTTTTAATAGCGCAGGAATTCCTCCGGCTTTATGAAAGTCTGTCATTGTAGGTTCTGCCGCAGGATCAAGTTTTAATATTTGATGTATTTTATAACTCAATTCTTCAAAATCTTTCAAAGTTATATCAATTCCTCCAGCATTTGCGACAGCAAGAATATGTAAAAAAGAATTTGTAGAGCCACCCATTGCCAAATCACAGATAATTGCATTACGCAGAGTTTCTTTATCAACAATATTCAGCGGACAAATATTTTTATTAACCAAATCAACAATTTGCATACCGCTTTCAAAAGCTATTCTGCGTTTTTTAGAAGATACAGCGGCTGATGTAGCACAAAACGGCAAACTCATTCCCATAACTTCTGTAAGACAAGCCATTGTATTAGCAGTATACATTCCCTGGCATGAACCAGCTGACGGGCAAGATTCTTCTTCCAATTCCAGTAAGCGTTTTTCATCAATTATCCCGCTTCTAAATTTTCCGACAGCTTCAAATGAACCTTTTATCATTGATAGTTTTTCACATCTGCTTTCTCCATCAAGCATAGGACCTGCAGTAACTATAATTGCAGGAATATTTAATCTCAAAGCTGCAATGAGCATACCGGGAGTAATTTTATCGCAATTTGATAATAATACTAAACCGTCAAGTTGATGAGCTTCTGCAACAGTTTCAATGCAGTCTGCTATCAAATCTCTTGAAGGAAGAGAATATCGCATTCCGCTGTGCCCCATTGAAATTCCGTCGCAAACTGCAGGAACACCAAAAATAAACGATTGACCACCAGCAGAATGAATACCCTTTTCAATTTGACGCTCCAAATCTCGCATTCCAATATGCCCGGGCACTAAATCAGAAAAAGAACTTGCAATTCCTATAAACGGAGCGTCCATATTTTTTCTGCTGACACCTGTAGCCATCAAAAGCCCTCTGTGCGGAGTATGTGCTATTCCTTTTTTAATATTACCACTTCTCATTAAATTTATTATATCATTAACAATAATTTAGTAGCAAAATTTATTTTCAGTATACTTAAAATATATATGACAACAGTAAACAGTGTACAAAATAATAAATATACAAGACCTTTAATTTTATCCTCCGTAATCTTAGTTGCTGGCGGAGCTGTCGGAATTAGGGAATTTCGTAAATTTGAAAAATCTGTATATAAAATGCAGCACCAGCAAAACAATATACCCATTATCCAAAATCTTAAAGGTAAGATGCTAGAGCTGACGTTGAGAACAAAAAACGGAGAGGATTTTGCTGTCTGGGACATTAATCCTAATAATTCAAATAAATACATAATATATTGTAACGGAATGTATTCAACAATGGCTGAGTCAAGCCAAAATGTTTATGCAAATTTATTGAAATCAGATTTTGGAATAATTGGATTTGATTATCCGGGAAGAGGGAAGAGTACAGGTGTACTTACCCAGAAATCTGCTCAGCAAAGTCTTGAATCTGTTTATAATTATTTAGTCTCTAAAGGCATAAAGCCTGAAAATATCGGAATAATCGGACACTCAATGGGATGTGCAGTAGCAGGAGAATTTAGTTCTAAAAATAAATTATTATTTACTATCATGCTTTCCCCATTTAATAAAGCTGCAGATAATGTAAAGTTTTTCATAGAAAAAAGAAACCTGCCAAATTTTGTAAAACAAATAATAAAACATACCCCATCTAAGTTATTTCTATTAAAATCTACATTTAATAATGAAAAATTTTTAGACAAAATTCAAAATCCAATCTTTATACTTGCTTCTAATGACGATAAAACAGTTCCTATTGAATTAACAAGAAAGCTGTACAACAAAACTAAAAATAAAGACAATATTTTGTATCTTGAATTTAAAGATGGAGAGCATCAAGTTACTAATGAAAAACTTCAAGCTTGTCTTGATTATATTGAACAGTTTAAAATGTAATTTTTACAATGTTAAAATCTTCATCCCATTCAATTTCGCCATTAGAATCTAAATGATGATAGTCATAAGAGTTTGAAATGTATTGCTTGGAGAACATGTTTTTTTGCCCTAGGATTTTAACAATATCCGGTAACAATTTTGTACTGCCGGCGATTGTCCCATTTTGTGAGGTTGCACTATTACCGTCAAAATATATTCTAGAACCAGCAAAATCAAATTCTTCTAAAGTACTGTGTGTACAAGGAAGAGAATCTGAAACCAGTAATATTTTATTCATTTGCTTAACTTTGAATAATAATTTAAGGGCATCATCAAAAACGTGTACCCCATCTGCTATAACTTCAGTAAAAATATCATCATTAATCAATGCACTCAGAGCAGTTGAAGAAGATCTATGATTAATACCACTCATAGCATTGAATGTATGTGTAGTACTGTCACAATAAGACAAATCTGCTCCAATACAGTGCCCTGCCTGAACTTTAATACCTTTAGCCTTTAAATATTGCATCAAATCAATATCAGCAAGCTCTGGAGCAAGAGTAATAATTTTAATAAATTCATCTTCCAAAAGTTTGAAATTATCCAAAGAAGGTTTCATAAAATATTTTGGATTATGAATTCCTTTTTTTTCTGGATTTAGAAATATCCCTTCAAGATGAACTCCACAAATCTTTGCCATATCAGAAGTTTGTTTTTCAGATGCATTTTTAATTACTTTAATCTGGCGCTTTATGTTTTCAATACTATCTGTTACCAAAGTTGGGAAAATAAAGGCAATACCTTCTGCTAATATTTTATGAGCAAGATACAAAATATCATCTGTTGCGGCTGTATTAAAATCAATTCCATAGCATCCATGAAAATGTTGCTCTACTATCAATTTAGTTTTCATTAAATAACACTTCCTTCAAAAACTTTTCTTGCCTGTTCCCTATCATCAAAATGTATGGTTCTGTCTTTTAATATCTGGTAATCTTCATGACCTTTTCCTGCAATAACAACAACATCATTGTTATCAGCTAAAGTTTTTAATAGAGCAATAGCTTCTCCCCTATCAGGTTCGACTATTACAATATCAGGATCAACAGATTTTAATCCTGCTATGATATCTGTAATGATTTGCTGCGGATCCTCAGAACGTGGATTATCACTTGTAATAACAATTTTATCGGCAAGTTTTTGAGCAATGGCACCCATTTTAGGTCTTTTTGTTGCATCTCTGTCGCCGCCACAGCCAAATAAACAAATCAATTTACCGTCCTGAGGTGTAATTTCACGTGCGGATTTTAAAACATTTTCTAAACCATCAGGAGTATGCGCATAATCAACTATAACCAAAGGCTTTTTATTAACAACTTCAAATCTTCCAGCAACCCCATGTACATTTTGTAAAGCTTTAAGAGCAATTTTAATATCAATATTCATAGAAATAGCAGCTGTAATAGCCGCTAATACATTATACACACTAAACATCCCGTTCATATGAAGATTTACACTATACTCCTCACCATTTACAACAAGAATAAATTCTGCCCCGTTCAGAGAAAATTTTATATCTTTAGCAGCTACATCTGCGGAGTTTTTCACACCATAAGTATATTTTCTAACACCTTCAGGAACAACTGATAAAAAGCGTTCACCATATTCATCATCTATGTTTATGACAGCAAAATCGCCCTCAGATAAACGCTCAAATAATAGAGCTTTTGCTTTAAAATAATTTTCCATAGTTATGTGATAATCTAAATGATCCTGAGTAAGATTTGTAAAAACTGCACCATTAAAACGGCATCCACCAACTCGATTTTGGTCAAGAGCATGTGAGCTGACTTCCATAACTACATTGTCAATTTTTTCAACATCCTTTATCATTCTTAAAGTTGCCTGTAACTCAGGAGCCTGCGGAGTTGTATGTTTTGCATCCCGATACTCACCTTTTGATGATAGTTTATAACCTAAAGTACCAATTAGAGCGCATTTTTGATTATTTTCTTCAAATATTTTTTGAATTAAATGAGTTACCGTTGTCTTCCCGTTCGTTCCTGTAACTCCAATTAAATTTAAACCTTTAGAAGGGCTTGAATAAAATCTGTCAGCAATATCAGCAATTTTATGACGAGTAGAATCAACAACAACCTGAGGAACTTTAATCCCTGAAACTTTTCTTTCAACAAGCAGGGCGGCAGCACCGTTATCTATTGCCATTTGGGCATATTCATGTCCGTCTGTGTGTTCACCCACCAAGCAAACAAATATATCACCTTTTTTAGTAGTTTTCGAGTTATAAGAAATACCAGTTATATCAATATTTTTAAAATTAACCAAGTCTTCATACTGTAAATATTCAATTAATTCATCAAGTTTCATTGTTATTCTCCTTAAAATTATTAATGTGTACTCTTATAATTTGCAGAAGTTTGTTGAGGAATTTTATCAGGTTTTAAATCAAGAATTCTTGCAGTTTGTTCTGCAACTTCCTTAAATATAGGGCCTGCAACTGTATTACCCCATACAGGGCCTTTTTTAGCACTGTCAACTACAACATAAATTAAAACTTTTGGATCACTTGCCGGTAAATATCCTATCGTAGAAGTGTACATAGCGCCTGAATATCCTACACCATTCTCCAGTGGTTTTCTTGAAGTTCCAGTCTTAGCTGCAACATTATACTTTTCCATTTTTATATTTGATCGTCCGTTATTAATACTCATAGCAAGTAATTTTGTAATAGTTCTTGCTGTTTGTGGACTAATGGTTTGAATGTGTTTAACTTTTTCTGCTTCTTCTTCAGGCGAATACTTTATTACATGAGGAGTAACTCGCACACCGTCATTTGCTAATGCTGATACGGCTGATACCATCTGCATAATAGATACAGAAGTTCCATATCCGTAAGACATGGTCATATGCAAGCCCTTATCCCAATATTTAGGCGGAGCTAAAAGACCAGAAGATTCACCAGGAAGGTCAATACCGGATTTTTCGCCAAAACCGAATTTTTTAAGCATATTATAAAATTCATTATGAGTCATTAAAAATCCGACATTTACGGAACCAATATTACTTGAATGTTCAAATAAATATATTAGATTGATTTTACCTGGGGCACCTTTTTCTTTATAATCATAATTTTCAATAGTATACCCACCATATTTCATACGACCTGAATCTTCAATAATTGAATTTTCATTAATTTTTCCAAGCTCCATGGCACTTGTCACCGTAATAGTTTTAAACGTTGATCCGGGCGGATAGACATCCGTTAATGTCCAGTTTTTAATTTGAGTATTTGTTGCCTTCTGGAATTGGTTTGGATCATATGTCGGATAGACTGCATATGCCAGAATTTCACCATTTTTCGGATTCATAACAATAACTGCACCACGAAGAGCTTCTTTCTCCTTTATAATTTTCTGCAATTCTTTTTCGCAAACATGCTGAATTGCTGCATCAATTGTTAGGGTAACATCCTGTCCTTTTGGAGTTTTTGTTAAAAGAATAGGATCAGTTGTTGTACTATATATAATTTTCCCGTCTCTTGTTTTGTCATAAGAAACTTTTACAGTATGTTCAAGTTTATCCTTTGCTGTTAATTCTACACCATTAGACACATCCGCATCAAAGTTATAAAATCCCAAAACATGAGATGCAAAAACACCTTGCGGATATTCTCTTGTATTTTTCTTATCCAAACTTATAGAACGAAAACTGTTTTTTCTTATAACTTTCATTATTTTCTCTGCAGTTTCTCTATCAACATCTTTTTTTACAGCAATAACCGGAATTTTTGTATTTGAAAGTTTTGCATATAACGAAGCTTCTGGAATTCCTAATATAGGAGCAAAAAGTTTTGCTATTTTTCGGGGAGTTTCAGTTTTTGAATAATCAACAGGACGAGCATAAATATTATAATAAATACGGTCAGTTGCCAATTTTATGCCATTTCGGTCATAAATATCACCCCTAACTGCAAAATCATGACTTGATCTTTGCATCTTCCCTCGTATCTTATATTTATTAAAGTCAAAGACTTGAATAACAAATAAATGAATCACAAGGATAGCAATCGCAATACAATAAAGTACATCCAATATCCCAGAAACATTGTTGCAATATCGATTTTTTGAGGGTCTAATATTTTTCTCAATATCCCTTTTCATTACTCTTCCCTTACTTATATAATTTTAGCACAATAGCGCATAAATAACATAATTATTAAATAAATTTACGAAATTACCCTATTGCGGTTATTATAGTATTATATTGATATGAACAGGCTAAAAGTTGCATTATTTATACTAATTTTATCAACCTTCTTTAATTTTGCACAAGCGGCAGTAATTGTATACCCCAAAACTGAAAATTCTACTGTCAACTCTAATGTAACCTTTTTTGTAGGGAGTGAAAATCCTAAATATTCCCTTAAAATTAATTCTGAACCCGTCGAAATTCACTCTTCTGGAGGTTTTTTCCATCCTGTAAAATTACTTCCAGGAAAAAATATTTTTAATATTGATAATGGTGTTGATAAGAAACTTATATATACCATTTACAAACCTGATGACAATATTGCTGAAGAGAACGAACATATACTGACATATGATCATAATATGATATATATAACATCAAAAGATGGTGTTCCGTTACGAGCTGTTCCTTACGATGGCGGAATAAACAGGTTACAGCACTTCAATAAAGGTGTACCTTTGAATGTTGTTGGAGAATATAAGCAATTTTATAAAGTTCAATTAGCTCGTGATGATTATGCATGGATAAATAAAAACTATGTACAACAAATTTCAAATTACGAATATTCTCCTGCAAAAATTGTCAATTTTACATACGAGGAAACTGCTAAAAAAAAGATCTATAAATTTAAACTTAGCCAGCGTGTTCCATATATACTCAGCGAGCGAACATCATATGACTATGTAGATAAGACATTTGTTTTAAAAGCGGATGGGTTAGATTTAGTTATTTATAATGTATATGGAATGCCTGAAAATAAGTACGAGATTTATATTAACACACAAGATGAACTATTTGGCTACAAAAGTTACTTTTCTGAGGATAATGAACTTGTTATAGAGGTTAAAAATTCACCTAAAATTGATAAATCTATGCCTCTCAAAGGTCTTAGAATAACAATAGATCCAGGGCATGGTGGAGATGAATCGGGAGCCGTTGGGTGTCTTGGGGATTACGAAAAAAATATTAACCTTGACATAGCTTTAAAATTGAAAGACTATCTTGATAAAGCTGGAGCAAAAGTATTTATGACCAGAAGTGATGATTCATATGTATCATTGGCTGATAGAGTCAAAATCTCACAAAATAATCAGTCTGATATATTTATAAGCATTCATAATAACGCATTGAAAGATTCTGATGCTAATTCAAAACGTTCAGGCTCAAGCGTTTATTACTTTTATCCTGAGTCTAAAAAATTAGCTGAGGCACTGCTTGGTTCTTTAACTGGGAAATTGTCGATGAAGAATGATCAGCTAAGACAGAGAAGTTTTGCTGTCATTAGAAATACTGAATCAATAAGTGTATTACTTGAAATAGGCTACATGATAAAACCTGAAGATAATGCTAAATTAATGAAAAGTGAATTTCAGAATGAAGCAGCATTAGCAATATTACATGGATTGGAGAATTATCTAAATGAGTTATAATAATAGAAAAACCGGAGTTTTTGTTGTCCCAACAGGTGTTGGGGCTTCTATAGGAGGTTATGCCGGAGATGCAGCTCCCTATGCAAGAGAATTTGCAAAATATACTCAACTTATAGTAAATCCCAATGTTGTAAATGCCGGAGGTTTTTCAGGAATTACAGATTCAATGCTTTATACTGAAGGATATACTCTCGATTTATTTTTTAAGGGTGAAGTTAATCTTTTACCAGCTAAAGATAATAAAATAGGTATAATATATGATAAAGCAATACCAAATGATGTGCTAAGCATACATATAAATACACAAAATGCAGTTTCAACAGTATATGGAACATCAATATTAGAGCATATAATAACAGATGAAGAAGTTGGTGTAGATTTTTATATAACTGAAGATGGGATTTCAACAGGAACTATCCGAAACATAAAAACCTTAGATAATGCCTGTAAAAAACTACTTACAAGAGGTTGTAATGCAATAGCTGTTGTATGTTTTTTTGAAGAACCTGAAGATGATAATCCGTCATACTCAAATGGACAAGGTGTAGATCCTGTCGGCGGTGTGGAAGCTATAATTTCCCATTACATATCAAAACATTACCTTGTTCCTTGTGCCCACTCTCCTGCATTTAATGATTATACCATATATCCTGATATCGTAAGTCCAAAGGCTGCATCTGAGTATATTACTCCGACATTCTTACCTTGCATTCTTCTTGGATTGGCTAATGCTCCACAAATTTCAACAGACAAACATATAGGTATAAATGTTTCAAATATTGATTTTCTTATTATGCCACACAATTGTTTAGGATCTATACCCGTATTTGAGTCAATAAAAAGAAATATCCCTGTCTATGCAATTAAAGAGAATATAACGGAACTTAATATAACAAAAGATAAATTATTCAAAGCAACAAACATTATTGAAGTCAATACTTATAAAGAATGTCTTGACTTGATATTAAAGAATAATTAATTCAGGTACTGAAGCTAATTTATAAAACATTTTGGATGATTCTTTAAATTTCTCGGGTTTTGAACTTACATAAAAAGTATCAAAAACATTATTATTTGATGTTGCAAGTAAATTATTTTTTTGCAATTCTGTTTTGATATATTGAGCGAAATAAACAGCTGGATCAATAAACATATTTATAGGAGCAAATTCTGATAAAACATTTATTAAATATGGATAATGAGTACAACCCAACACAATTCTTTCTGGATTATTCAATAGCATTTTTTCAATATCAGATTTTACGATATTTCTGCTAGCCTGATCATTAATTAAATTATTTTCGACAATATGAACCCAATCTGGACAATATTGCCCAAATATCTGCATATTATCATTATATTTAGATATTTCATTTTGATACGCTTCAGATATAATCGTAGCTCTGGTTGCAAAAATTCCAAGTCTTGATATTGGTAATTCGGCCAACATTTCTGAAACAGATTGTACTATCGGAAATAATTTAAAATTATATTTATCTTTAACATCATTATAAATAACAGAAGATGTCGTATTACAAGCCATAACTACAGCTTTACACCCGATTGACTCAAAGAAACGAAAGATTTTATCAGAATAATCAAGCAATTGCTCTTTTGTTTTTTCACCATACGGCATATGCAGAGTATCTCCGTAATAAACGCAAGATTCATTTGGTAAAATTGCTTTTACTTTGTTTAAAACTGTAAGTCCGCCTACACCGGAATCAAAAAATGCAATTGGGGAATTATTGTTAAATTTATTTAAAGTACGCATCAATACCCTCAGCTATCGCTTTTGCAGTTGCCTGTTTTCTGCTTTCAGATACTAATTGAGCTCTTTCTGCAGGATTAGAAATAAATCCTATTTCAAGCAGTACAGCAGGAGCTGTAGTATGATTTATAACATAAAATTTAGATTTAAACAAGCCGCGATCATTAGCATTGACATGGTTTAACATTGAAGCGTGCAGAGTCTTTGCCAGCATTAAACTGTTATCCTTATAGTAATGAGTTTCTACACCATTTGGAGAATCACTATTACTTGAATTAACATGAACACTAACAAAAATTTCAGGCTGTGCAGCCTCTGAAATAGCTACTCGGTCTTGTAAAGATACCGTAGAATCCTTATCCCTGGTCATTACAACCTCATAACCCTTTTTCTCTAAAAGATCTGCAACTCTTTTTGAAATATCTAATGTGATATTTTTTTCGTAAATTCCATTTCTTGTACAACCTACATCAGAACCACCATGCCCAGGATCAATTACAATAAGTTTCGTACTATCAGATTTTGTAGGAATTATAACCGGAGGAACAGAAATCTCAGTATTACTCTTCGGTAAATTTAAATTAGCCGAAGTTTCTTTTATTCTTAGAGTTTTACCATCAGAACCGAGATGAATATCTATAGCTCCTGAAGAGGATAATGGTAATGAAAGTTTTATACCTCCGCCTTTTATCGAGGAAACTTTTGATTTCCCCAAGATTAAAGAAGAGTCCAAATCGACACTATCGCCTTTCTCTGCATTATATAGCAAAAGATCTAAGTTTGAGTTTTCTTTATCAAGTCCAAAGATAACCGGCTTTGAAAATATTAATTTTACAGAATGCGTGTGAGGATCGTTAACTTCATCTGTCAAATTATTTAGTACAGTCTTTTTATTAAATAAAATTTGTGGATTGGCAGATACCTTATCAATAAATGCAAGTCTTTGCATATCAGGATAAATAACAGGGATATATCTGCCGGCAGAAGGGCTTGTTATAACTATTCTTGCCGTTGTTCTGTCAAATTGACCTATTTTGATTGTTTCATTTTGAGAAATGTAAAATGTCTTATTTCTGATTGCATGGTTGACGAATGCATTTGGAATATCAAAAGCAATTCTTTCAGGGTTAGAAAGCCTCATAGGTTTTGATACTGTAAATGAGCCGATTCCCGTAAGATAAATAATAGAATTTTTTATATCAATGTTGTCAACATAATATTTTGAAGGCAGCAACAAATCCTTTTTAGTCAATATATAATTTTTATCCTCTGTTGTTGCTCCAAGATTAAATGCAGAATCAATTTGGTTTAAAATAGTATTTTGCGGCTGTTGCACAGGCGTTTGGATTGATACTGATTCATAAAAAGGTGAAACATCCTTCGCAGAGTCACTATACACCTGCTGAAAATAAAAATTTTGAATTTGGGTCCAAGCAAATTTGACAATTAGTGTATTATTAATTCTTTTTAATTGTATATTTGCTGGATTATAACCATCATTATAGTAAATAACAACTCTAACTATATTAGGATTAGTTGAAAATTGCTTTACCATTATTTCTTTAATTTCTGATGAAGAAATAATTAAATCTTGAGGCGGACATCTTAGTATTGACGTATTTATATCAAAATAAGCTTTTTTTTCGTTTTCAACAATATATATTTTGGGTTGAGCCGAAAAATTATAATCCTCATTATCTGGAGTATTTATTGATAAAAAAGATCCAGAGTTATCATAGACAACTGAGGTAATATTTAAATCGCCTGCAGCAAGCACATTAACAGCAAAGCAAAGGATAAATGCTACTATACAAAATAATTTTATAATAAGTTTCTTCATAATCTTTACCTATAAAGATTATATATCCATTATTTTAAATGGCAAAAATGTTACACATTGATAATATTTTCTTTGCCGAGAAGATAAGCAACATGAGTCCTGTTAGCTGCCCCAAGCTGAAAAATAATATTACTCACATGAGATTTAATAGTATGCACACTCAAAAACAATAGTCTTCCTATTTCTATGTTCTTCTTACCCTCGGCAATATATTTACATATTTCAAGATCAAGCTGACTTAACTTCATAAGAACCTCCTTATTTTGCATATTATAAAATATTATCATAATAAAGACTTAATAATAATTCCGAATTTAAATTTTTATTTAATACTTGAAAAATTTGTTTGTTCTATATAATATATAAGTACATATAATAAGCGCTCGTAGCTCAGTTGGATAGAGCGTTTGGCTACGAACCAAAAGGTCGGGAGTTCGAATCTCTTCGAGCGTAATAAATAGACTTCAAATCATTGAGGTCTATTTTTTTATAAATATGTCTTGTTTTTGAATTTTTATGCCCAATTTGTTGTATTTTAATCTATTCATACCTTTTTCTTTCAATGCATTTTCTTTAATACAATAAGTGCACAAATACTTTGTTACATGTTAAGAAATGTAAACCTTGTAATAAGTGTATAAAATACTACTATTGTAGTGAATTAACAAATTATGACAACAATTATCGTTAAGTCTGCATTTATGACTACTTGACAAAATAAAAATAAAGATTTATTCTACTACTTACGTAGTATTTAATATTTATCATTTCGATTTTTGATTTTGAGTCGGGGTTAGTGAGGTGTAAAACATGAGAATTTCAAGTATACAGGCTATTAGTTATAGTAACAATAAAATTGGGAATAAAGCAGCAAACAATGAGAAAAAACCAAATGAAGAGGCAAGAGTTAATCAAACAAGCTTAAGTGCTTATCCTTACGGAATGGATCTTGTTTCAAGGGCAGACAGAAAAAATGTATCATTTACGGCAGATATTTCAAAAACTGCATTAGTACTTGCTCAACAACTTCCGGTAGAGGACAGACTTGCTTCAATATTTCAAATATTAAAGCACGGAGATATTCTTTTACTCGGGAAGGATTTTAACAAAGCTCAGATTGCTTTGAAAAAACATCTTTCAAAACTTGGACATGCAATAAAAAAAGAATATTTTATTCCGGATAACAAAATTGAAAACAACTATGCATTTATAAGAAATTCCTTAGGAGATGTTGAACTTCTTAATATTAATGATAAAAATTTGTTTTATATTACAGGAGGGAAGAAATATTATCTTGAACCGGGCAACAGTTTTTATGTTGTAAATAATGACACTGTACAGTATGCAAATGACGTACTTCATCTTAAAGATAGACCGAAAGCTGACTTATCTACAAGCAGACACATTTTTTCAAGAGTTTATGACCACAGCGAAAAAGTACAGTCAGAATTGGCTAAATTAAATGCTAAAACAGTAAGCTCAATGATACTTCAACAAAAAGGAGTATCGAAGGGTGTTACGTTCAAAGATATAGGGGGACAATCCAAAGCAATTGCAGAACTAAAAAACAGTATTCTGTTTCCGGTAAAATTCCCTGATGCATATACAGGTGATGATATTACAAGAGGTTTTATTCTGTACGGACCTGCCGGAACAGGTAAAACCGAATTATGCAGAGCTCTGGCAAATGAAGCCGGCATGACTTCAAGCTATATAAGCGGCGCAAGCTTCCAGTCAAAATGGGTTGGAGAATCCGAAGCCAATGTAAGAGCCTGGTTTGACGCTTTAAAAGAAAACCAGCCATCTATCGGAGTAATTGACGAAATCGATGCAATTGCAAGTAACAGAAGCGGACAGGATGTTTATGGAGACAAACTTGTTGACCAAATTCTTACATGTATGACGGATATTTACAATGAAAGCGATGATGTATTTATACTTGGCTTGACCAATAAATACGAAAAGCTTGATCCTGCAATAAAAAGAGCAGAAAGATTCAGTAAGCATATTTTAGTTGGTGAACCTGACAGAGATGGTGTTGCTGAAATCTTCAAAATACACACCAAAAACAGAAAATTAGATCCAAATATGGATACCGATTTAATTGTTGATAAAATGTATGAAGCAAAAACAGTAGGCAGTGACATTAAATATATTACCAAGCTTGCAAAAGAAGATATGATGAAAAGGCTTGGAATATATGAAAAAATGGAAAACGGAACATTTACAGATTCAGATATGAACAATGCATACATAACTCAGGAAGATTTTATAAATGCAATCAATGAATTCAAAACCCAACACAGAACATCTTCAAGAAAACCAATAGGCTTTAATAAACAATAACTCCTTATCTTCTTTTAGTATAACTACTATACGCAAAACCCTCTTAATGAAAAGAGGGTTCTTTATTGCAAAAATTAGCCAAATACTTGATTTTGAATTTCCAAAGCGGTTTTTGTAGTCGCTAGACCTGCTTGAGAGCTTTCTTTTAATGTCGGCGACATCAAAGCTCCGGTTTGTTCCATAGCATCTACGACTTCATCAAAAGGAATCTTAGATTCAACCCCTGCTAATGCCATTTCAACGGCCGTAATAGAGTGAATTGCAAGAAATGGATTTCTTTTTACACAAGGAACTTCTACAAGTCCCGCTACAGGGTCACAAGATAAGCCTAGCAAATTTTTCAATGCAAGAGCTGAGGCATTCAAAATTTGAGAAACATTACCGCCTCTTAACTGACAAATAGCTGCTGCACTCATTGCAGAAGCGACTCCGCATTCTGCCTGACAGCCTGCGACAGCACCCGCCAAAGCAACCTTATTTGATATTATCCTGCCGATTTCACCAGCAGTAATCAAAGCGTTAATCTGCTCTCTTTCCGAATAATTATAATCCTGACTAACTGCAACAAGAGTTGAAGGGAGAATTCCGCAAGAACCAGCTGTAGGGCAAGCTACAATTTTCCCCATCCTAATATTCTCTTCACTAGTTGCCAAAGCGTATATTATTATTTTTTCAAATGTTTCACCAAACATAGAAGGTTCTGTTTTGAATTTCATTTGTAGCTTATAACAATCTTGACCGCACATCCCGCTCATTGAAAGTTCTTTGCTCTTTAACCCGCTTTGAATTGCTTCTTTCATTGCGAAAAGTGTCCTGTTAACAAAAGCCCTTACTTCTTCAATTGAAATATCAGCATCTGTAGCCATATTTTCTTGTGCAATTTCATATATTTTCTTATTTTTAGATATGCACTCATTTTTTAACTGTTCAAAGGTATTTATATCCATAATTAATTATCCAACTTCTTAATGTAACTTACAAAATATACTTCGGGAATTTCTTCAATTGTTTCGACAATATCCGTATTTATATTGCCATCTATACTTATTATCATAGATGCTTGCTTCCCTTTTGCATTTCTATCACAAATAAGAGATGCAATATTTATATTATGGTACTGAAGCAACGATGAAACCTGCGATATCATACCAGGCATATCTTTATAAACAATAAGAATAGTATTGTATTTACCGGTTAATTTGACATTAAAATCATTAATTTTCCTTATTGCTATTTCACCAGCGCCAACAGAATCTCCGGAAATGACCATATTTATATCACCAATAAACTCTATATCAACAGCATTCGGATGCCGTTTAAAATTATCAGCATATAAAAATTTATAATCAATTTGTTTTGAAATATCAGACTCAAATATATCTTTAATTCGCCTATCATCGACACTTAGCCCTAATACCCCTGCTAACAAACCTTTTTCAGTTCCATGCCCTTTACCGGTGTGAGCATATGAATTATATAGAGTAAATACAACCTTATCCGGTGTATTTTTATATATATTTTTCGCTAGAATTCCAAGCCTGACCGCACCTGCAGTATGTGAACTTGAAGGGCCTATCATGACTGGTGAAATAATATCAAATAAGGTTGATTTTTTCATTTAATAACCTTCCTTTAAATTTTGCTCAATTCTGTTTTTTAACAATTTTGACTCTTCAATTTCTTGAATTTTATTATCTATAATATTTTCTTGGTTTTGAATATTACTATTATCATCAAAAGGATTTTTTCTGCCTGATTTAGGCACAGCAAAAATAGAAAAATAAAGAATTATTATTATAACAGCAACAATAAGAAGTTCAATTAATCCTAATGCCTTTTTCATCTTTATTTTAACCCATTTTTAGTAATATATAACATAACAGCTTCATTTTTATCGGAAGGGGTACGTAAAGAATCTTTATTCAATTTACAATCCTGAACATTTGCTGGGACAAAAAATTTGTTATACAACGATAGTCCAACAGTTAGAAGAATAGAAAAAAGAACCACAGCCATCATTGCCAAACCTAATTTTACAGCAACAGGCTTTATTTGAGCGATCACAGACGAATTCATTGCAAACACCTCATTAGCCGTACAAAAAGAAACGGCTAATGAGAGTATTATGCTATAATAAAAATTTTTATTCACTTTGTTCCTCTGATTTTTTAGACTTTCTTCCGGATTTTGCTTTAGAAGATCCGCGGTTAGGACGTCTTGAACGCTTTTTAGGCTCTTCTTGAACAGCTATTTCCTCTGAGGCAGGAGATTGTGCAACTGATTCATCTGCTGCCTGTTCTTGGATTTGTTCATCAGCTACACTGGGTTCAGCCGCTTTCTTTGACTTCCGTTTTCTTGATTTCCCTTTTATTTTGGGTTCAACAACGGGTTCTTCAGCTACTTGAACAGGAACAGTTTCCTCAACAACTGTAGAAGTAGAAGGCTCATCAGCAGTGATCGCTTGCTCTGCTATGTTATTCTCTTGGATTACTTCCGGAACTTCTTGCTGTTTATTTTTGTCAAACTTATTTTTTCTGTTTTTACGTCTGTTATTTTCTTTTTTAACGATTTCTTCAGCTGCAGCTGCAGAAGGTTCAGTTTCAATGACAGGTTTTTGAGGAGCTTCTTGGATAGGCTCTACTGTCTGTTGAGGCTGAGCATTTTTATTATTAAATTTGTTATTTTTCTTGAATGCACCAGTAGGCAGCTTCAATTTTGCAGCCTTAGCTCTATATTCACCTTCAGCAGTCGGAGTTGCGAAATTAAATTCAATCATAGAATAACCGCTTCCCTGGCAGTGCGGACATTTCTTTGTAAATATTTCAGACAATGATTGACCTTGTCTGTGACGAGTCAATTCAACAAGCCCTAAATCAGATAATTGGCCGACTTGCGGTTTTGCCTTGTCAGGTTCCAAAGCAATTTCTAATTCTTCCATCATTGCAAGTTTATCTGCCCTTGACATCATATCGATAAAGTCAATAATAATCATTCCGCCGATGTTACGTAAACGAAGCTGTCTTGCTATCTCATGAACTGCCTCAATATTTGTTTTTAAAATAGTTTCATCCTGCGTAGCAGAACTTATAAACTTACCGCTGTTTACATCTATAACTGTCAAGGCTTCCGTCTGCTGGATATATAAATAACCACCTGAAGGCATATTAACTTTCACATTTAAAGCAGCTTTAATTTCTTTATGAATATCCATTGCAATCAGCAAGGGTTCAGTACCTTTATAAAGAGTTACCTGAATACCTTTTGCCATATGCCAATTTTGTAATATGGACTGTACTCGATTCATCGCAAAAGGGGTGTCAACGATAATTTCATTAACATCATCAGTACAAGCTTCTCTTATAACCCTGTATAATAAATCCTGATCTCTGTAAATCAAATTCGGAGGGGTAAGAGATTCCGCAGAGGTAATAATATTATTCCATTTTTCCAAAAGGATTTCTAAATCTTCCTGAATATCAGCTTCTGATTGTCCTTCTGCTTCTGTTCTAATAATTACACCAACACCAACAGGTTTTATAAGATTAACAATAGCTTTTAATCTGGCTCTTTCTTTTGAGTTTTCAATTTTCTTGCTGACGCTTACACCAGGTTCGCTAGGCATAAGAACCAAAAAACGTCCAGGAAGACTAATTTCTGTAGTAACTCGTGGTCCTTTATGACCTGTAGGTTCTTTAACAACCTGAACAATAAGCTTTTGTTTTGGTGACAATTTTTCTTTTAAAGTACCTTTACCCATAACATCCTGAGCGTGTAAAAATCCCATTTTATCAGTTCCAACATTAACAAAAGCTGCATCAATACTTGGCAAAATATTATCAACAGTTGCTAAGTAAACATCACCCAACAGGACTTCACCTCTATGGATAAAAAAATCAGTAACTTTTTTGTTTTCCAATACCGCAGCGATATTATCTCGTTCTGCGATAACAATCTTTTTCTCAATTTGTTGATTTGAATTTCGATTTTTTTCGTTCATAAAAATTCCTTTACTATAACTCATGCAAAGACTCGGATAGGAATTTCATACGTGTTATATCAAACATTACTCCGGGCGCAATAATATCCATCAAAACATCGGCTCTTAAAGGCGGAATATCAGAACCCTGACCGGTCTTTAATACTATGTACAGACAATCATCTTCATACCGGTGCGAACCGATAGATTTTCTGATGTCTATATTTTTTACTAAACCTTTTTTGTTTTTCTTCTCGACTAAAATTTCATCAGAAGCTAAAACTTTTTCTGTATTATATACTAATTTATCAAAATCGTAAAGAGGGGCAGAATTATTGTTATATATCTCTGCTAATTTAATCCTATACTCAGCCCAGGATGCGGTCTGATCGATAGAAGGAACCTCATGTGAAATCTTTTTAATATCCAATATATCCGACTGTTGCGGCAAAACTTTTTGCAGCTCGGATTTAACAACAGAAACTTCAACATTTTCAAGCAATTCAATATCAATAAGTTCTGTATAACTTTCACAGAACAGAGGTAGGGCAACCCCCATTGATATCTTCATAGTCGGATTATAGCCATATGAAAATGCAGGTTTCAAATTTGTTCTGGCAATGGCTTTAAAAAATGTATTTTGCCAATCCAAATGAGATAAATATTTTAAAATTCCCGTCTTTGTCAATTTTATACGGTACCTATAAGTTTGCTTAACCTCTTTTGGACAAATTGAAGGATCAAACGGTTTTTCAAAATTTGCAAGATTTTGTGCTTCTATTGAGGCTTTATATGGTTCCGCCATAAGTTTGTGAATATCAAAATTTTTGCAAACACCACAATTAACACATTTTTGCTGGCAAGTTGGTACAATATGATCTGAATTTTGATCTACTGAAAAAGCTTTTATATATTCAGATTTAAACCATTCTTTGTCAATTCCTATATCAATAAAGTTCCATGGTAAATCCTCATCTAAAGAGTACTGTTTCTGAGCAAGTTCTTCAAGACTTATCCCTAACTCTCCGGCAGTTTCAAACCATACAGATTTTTTAAAGTATTCACCCCAAGCATCAAGATAGCAGCCTTTTTTGTATAGAGCTTCTACATATTTACACAATGAACTGTCACCACGAGTCAACACAGCTTCAAGCAGCGAAACATATTTTTCATGATAATTTACCTTAACACCCTTAATATGGGAAACTTGCTCCATCAAATAATGAATATGCTCTGTAACTTTTTCTATATCCATTTGACCGCACCACTGGAATGGAGTAAACGGCTTTGGCACAAATATTGACAGGGTACAAGTTAAATCTAACGAATGCTTTAATTCCTTTTCTTTCTTCAAAAGTCTTGAGCGGTATCTAATACGCCTGAATAATTCCGCCATTTCTTCCATATCTTCAATTGTTTCTGTAGGAAGTCCGCAAATAAAATAAAATTTTACTCTGGACCAACCATGTTCGTATAATGTTAAAACAGCATTCATTATTTGTTCTTCTGTAATATTTTTCTTTATGACATCACGCAGACGCTGACTTCCTGCTTCAGGGGCAAGTGTCATTGTAGATTTTCTTACACTTTGAACTAAATTGGCTAATTCAAGGTTAAAACCATCAATTCTTTGACTCGGAAGAGATACTGAAATTTTTCTTTCATTAAAATCTACAGCTAATTCCTTAATTACTTCATTAATATTTGCATAATCGTTAGATGATAAAGATAACAGAGAATACTCATCATAACCTGTATTATTAACCAATTCTTTAGTAATTTTTATAATTTCATCAGCACTTCTTTCCCTAATAGGCAAAGTGACGTGTCCGGGCTGACAAAATCGGCACATTCTACCGCATCCTCTGCGGATTTCCACAACAGCCCTATCTTGAATTGAAGATGAAAAAGGTATAGGGTAAGATTTTGGTGCTGTTTCATAAGTAAGTTGTGCAATTCTTTTTCTGACTTTGCCTCCGGTCAACAAAGACCATCTGCCGGAATTTTCACCTTCGCAAAGAGCTTTTATACGCTCTGCCCTTGGAAATCCTTTGGTACGTTTTAAAATTTCACAAACTTCCAAAATAGAATCTTCCCCATCACCAATCATAAATACATCAATAAATTCAGCTACAGGCAGCGGATTAAATGCACATGGACCGCCTGCTATTATTATCGGGTCAGAATCTGATCTTTGCGAATTTTTATAAGGAATTCCGGCCATTTCAAGCATTTTTAAAACAGTAGGATATGCCATCTCATATTGAAGTGAAAAACCAACAGCATCAAAATCTCTCACAGGCTTTTTAGATTCAACAGCATACAAAGGATCCGGTACGAAATCAGGTTCAGGAGCATAAACCCTGTCACACATATACTCAGGAATTTTATTTATCAATTCATATAAAACCCTGACGCCTAAATTTGAAATCCCAATCTCGTATTTATCAGGAAATGCCATGACAAATTTTAAATCTGCCTTATCAAAATCTTTATTATGGGATAAATATTCACCGCCGACATACTGATACGGCTTGGTGCATTTATGTAAGTTTTCTTGATATTTACTGTAGAAACACATTATTCTATCACTCTTAAGCTAAATCCTCAGGAAAATACTTATCTATCTCAATAATTGTTCCGTCAAGCGTGTTTTCCTCAAACGATTTCATAAACTTAAACAAATCCGAGTTCGGTACATCATAACTGTACAATACGATTTCACCGTTGAGTTCACGCATAACGGTTACCATATAGTGGCATTTTGAGGCATAGTGCAACAAATTTTCTTTACTGAATTTATTACCGTTTGTATCTTTTGTTAATTTTACATAATTAAAACCGGCATAATATTTAACTCTGTTTTTCACACCTTCTGACAGACGATTTTTATTATGCTGAGAAAACATATTGATAACTTTTTTATTTATCTCATCCGACACAAACATCCCTCCATAAACATTAAACTACAGATTAGTTAAAATGTCTAAATATTAAGCCTCATCTTTTGACAATTCTTTAAGATAATTTACAACCTTTAAAGCTGTTTCTCTTCTCACTTCAGCAGGAGAAAGTCTTAAATATTCAATAGCATGGGAAACTTTAATATTCTTATCATACCATCTTCTAAGAATATAATTATACTGATCCTCAAGACTTAACTTTTCTAATTCAACGTCTTTCAACAGATCAATAATATAATCGGCGCATCTGACCTGAATATTTTCAGGAGCACGCTCTAATTCATTTATTGCACGACTTACAACAGCGTCTGCATCATACCATCTTTTAAACATGTTCATACATCTGCCCTCATATTATTAAGAATATTAAAGCAAAATTTTATAAAAAAGTAAATTCTTTTCCGAAAAAATACTTTATATAAATGTAGGTTATTTTTGAAAGGTTAGAAAGATGTTTGACGGCTCCAGTTACAATATTGGTCCAGCATACACTGAAGATATCGGTGTTGCATGCGGATTTAAACCTCTAAATATACCATATACAGGACTTTATGGAGGATGTTATATGGGAGGCTTCACCGGAGCCAGAGATTCTATGATTTTAAAAGGACCTCTGTCACATGACGTTGTTGAACTACCTCAAAAAGAAAAAGATAAAAGAACTTGGAAAAATATATTAACTCTTGCAGCTCTCGGCACAGTTTGCGTTGTCGGATTTAAATTAGGAAAAAAAGCAATCACTAAAGGAATTGAAGTTATAAAAAATTTATTTAAGAAAAAATCATAGAAAGAATAATATAATTCCCCGTATAGAACATGAAGTGTGTATTAGGCAGAATTGAAAAATTCTGCTTTTTTATGTTATATTATCCACAATACAAAATAAGGAGGATATGTTATGGCTAAAGACTGCAGTTTTGATATTGTATCTGAATACAATAAACAAGAGCTTGTAAACGCTGTTGATCAGGTTAAAAGAGAATTAACTTCACGATTTGATTTAAAAAATTCAAATTCACAAGTCGAACTTGAAGCGGACAAATCAATCACTATCACAACAAATGACGAAATGAAACTTAAGAATATTGTAGATATTCTTCAATCAAAACTGGTAAAAAGAAACATCAGCATTAAAATTCTTGACCCGAAACCTGTAGAAAATGCACTGGGCGGAAATGTCAGACAGGTTTTTGAACTAAAAAAAGGTTTAACTCAAGAACTTGCAAAAACAATAGTATCAGACATTAAAGCTACAAAACTAAAGGTTCAGGCATCAATTCAGGGTGAACAGGTAAGGGTAACAGGAAAAGATAAAGATGATTTGCAGGCTGTAATTCAAACTTTGAGAAAAAATGAAGATAAATACGATTACCCGCTCCAGTTCACAAATTACAGATAAGTTAAAATGTATTTATAAAAAGGCTTAAGTTTAAGCCTTTTTTATTTCCTATATATAACTGATTAAATTTTTACCATAATATGCTAACCTTAAAAAAAAAGGTGGAAAAATTATGGGTATTGGTTCTTTTGATGAGATAGATAAAAAACTTGTTAATAAATATAAAGATATTATTATGGTTAATCCTGAATTATATAAAGCTATTATTGAAAATGATAGCAATTTTGAAGCAGGCAATATAGAACGAGTTAGTCTTGATATATATAATGATGTTAGTAATATCCGGCAAAAAATTAGTAATCTTAAACTTCAAGTCCAAAATTTAAATAAACATCCCAGATTAAACAAGGACAAATTAGATGATCTTAACAGTCAAATGCAAGATTTAGCTAATCCGAATAATATGTATGAACGCCTGGGAACTGACATATTATCAATTACTATAGGTTCAGATATTACCCCCGTTGTTGTGTCTGAAATATTGCCTCAAATTTGCGTATTGCGGTATAAATTAACAGATTTACTCGGATATATCATACCAAATGTCAGAATTTTAGACTCATGTGCAATTGGCTCATCTGCCTTTGAAATTAATGTAAGAAGCAGAAAAGTTTATACAGGCACCCTTTCTGAAACTGATGTTAAAAATAAGAATGTTTCACTCATAATAAATGCACTACAAGAGGTCTGTTTAAAATATCCGCATTATATTATGAGTAAAACAACGGTGTTAAAACTAATGGAACTTGTCATAACGCAGGACCCTACGTTAGTAAATGATCTGATACCTGTTTTCCTTTCAGCTATTGACCTGAAAATAATTTTAGCAAATTTAATATATGAAAGAATAAGTATAAAAGATATTATTCTGGTTTTTGAAATTTTAAATGATTATGCCAGATATACACAAGACAGAGAACTACTATCCAAAATTCTGATTAAAAAATTATCATTTGCAAATACAGACTAAAGAAAATATTTATCTGTCTTTGTCAATTCGCAAAACTTCATATATGTCCATCTTTTTAGCCTTGCCTCGTATATGAACTTCGCTAATTTTTATAACATCAGCAATATCAGCAATATATTCGTAAGTCGAACTGCTTACCAAAAGGTTTGTTTTATATACTTTATTATAACTTTCAATACGACTTGCAAGATTTACGGTATCCCCTATAACAGTATACTCCATACGGTTTTCGGTGCCAATGTTGCCGATAAAAACCTCACCTGTATTGATTCCGACACCAATTTCGATTTTAGGTTTACCCTCATACAGCCATTTTTCCCGTAAATATTCAACTTTCTTTAGCATTTCATAAGCACACTTAACTGCATTTTTAGGGTGGTTTACATCCTGTATAGGCTCTCCGAAAATCGCCATAACAGCATCCCCGATAAATTTATTTATTACACCATTATATTTACTGATAATCGGCTCCATCTCCGCAAAATATTCATTCAAGATCATAGAAACTTCTTCTGCAGACATTTTTTCACTTAAGCTTGTGAATCCTCTAATATCAGAAAAAAGAACTGTAACAACTGCACGCTTACCACCAAGCTTTAAATCGTCAATATTGCTCACGACATTTTTCATGATGTCTTGAGAAAGATATTTACCCATAGCTTGTTTTATTTTTTCTTTATTTCTATTTTCAGTAATAAATTTAAATGAGTACCCAAAAATCAATGTAACAAGCTGTACAGAAATAGGAACAATAAAACTCATCAAATATCCGCAGTATGCACAAAAAGCAACCAGCCCGAAGAATAGAGTGTCAAGCATTAAAATGCTCAGCATAGATTTCAAAAGTTTTAGTCTAAAAACAGACAAAAAGGTTAACAATGATACAACAAGTAAAACAAAAAACTGTATACCAAATCCAACAGTATGCATAAATTGATTATTTGATAAATTGTCATATACCGTAGCTTGAACATCAACACCAGGATGTCTTTCTGACATAGGTGTATTCAAAACATCTGCGCTAGGTCCTGATATATTTGCACCAATAAATACAACAGCATCTTTAAAAATAGAAGGATCAATGTCTCCCTTCTGAGGTTTGCCAGCCTTAAGATTTCTGTATGAATCAATAATTGCATACGCAGAAAGTGCATAGTGCGTATAATCGCTTTTAACAAATTTATTATGTTTATTCTGATATCTTATATTTTGGTAATACCTGATATCTGTCTGAATATCAGCATTACTGACTAGATTATGAGGAATTTTTAGACCTGTCTTATTAACAATTATATTTTCAGGATTAATGGTAACTTCATTAGCTGAATTTTCATAAAGATACATTTTTAAAGGTAAGGAAGGATAATATGCATCTCCTATTTTTACAATATTAGTTGTAGAAAAAACAATTCCAGATCCGGAATATATATCAAGAGCCGAAAGTATATCTTCAAATATTGAATTTTTAGAAATTTTTACAGAGCCGAAATATTTAGAATTATCAAGATATAATTTTGGAATATGAATATTATAACCCGAATGAATCTCTGTAGTTTTATAATCAGTTTTAAGAGCATATTTCTTCTTAAAATCATTTAAGAATTTATCATTTGAACCTTCAGAAAAACTTTCATCCGGAATAAATCCAGTGACAAGATTATCCATCTTGCCTACTTGTTTTACAAAATCAACATCCGCCTTACTCATAGGATTAATACTTGGAATTAAATCAAAACCGATTACCTTTGGTTTTGCGTATGTATGAAAATAATCTAACAGTTCAGTATACATATATTTCGGCCATGGCCATTGATATTTGCCTATTGAAGCATCATCAATAACTATTTCAATAATATTTGGAGAACCTACTTTACTTGCAGCAAAGCTTGAAATAAAAAATCCTTTTAATTCCGGTTCAAGATATATCAAAGACAATAAAATCGCAACCAGCGCAAATATGCAGTATATAAAAAAAGATACCAGATAAAATAATTTGTGCTTAATCTTTTTCATAAATTTCTCCCGAATAGATATTAATGTTATGATATAATAAATTTCAAAAAAAGGACAAATTATGAACATAAACTTAATAGAAAAACTCAAACAAAATAAAGTTTTACCAATAATCAGAAGTTCTGATCCACAGGATGTAATAAATAAGGTAAAAGCCTTACTGGACGGTGGATTAGACGTAATGGAAATAAATGTTGAAAACCCAAGAATATTTAACGCAATTAAAGCAGTTTCAGATGATGCAATTGTTTGTGCAGGAGGAATAATCACATCAATACAAGCTCAAGCAGCACTGGACTCTGGGGCAAAAATTATATCATCTCCCATATTCCAAACTAATTTACTAAAAATCTCAAAAGATAAACGAGTTCCTTTTATTGCAGGGACTTCAACTGCTAATGAAGCCTATAACGCCTGGAAATCAAGAATACCAGTCGTTAAAATTTATCCTATTACTGCAATGGGTGGAGTAAGTTATATTGAAAATTTATTAAGACCCATGCCATTTCTTAGTGTAATACCGCAGGGAAATGTGCAATTATCAGAAGTTCAAAGTTATATTAATGCAGGAGCCATAGCAGTTGGAGTAGGTAGGCATCTGACAAAAGCAGAATCTTATAATGAAATTACAAAACGTACAAAAATACTATTGGAGCAATTAACATAATTATGAGTGATAAAATATTTGATCTTATAACTATAGGTGAAAGTTTAGTTGAATTTTCTACTAACCAAAAACTGGGAAACGCTGAATGTTTACACAAATATTACGGTGGGGATACTTTAGTAACTGCTATATCCGCAAGTCGTTTGAATTCCAAAGTTGGCTTCATAACAGCTCTTGGAAATGACCCATTTAAAGATTTTATGCTTTCAGGTTGGAAAAATGAAGGGCTTAATCTTGACCATTTAAAACTAGTTGATGGTAAAAACGGACTTTATATGGTATCAAGAGAAGAAAATGCTGAAAAGGAATTTATTTATTATAGAAATAAAATTGCTCCAGCAAAGATTTCAATAGAAGACATTGACGAAAATTATATCAAAAATTCAAAAATAATCTATGCGTCAGGAATAACACAATCTTTATCCCTATCAGCAAGGGAAGCTGTTAAAAAAGCTTTTACCGTTGCTAAAGAAAACGGAATTTTAACCGCATATGACCCAAATTACTCAAGTTTAATATCATCAAAAGAAGATGCAAGAGAATATTTTGATGAAATTATTGAACTAACAGATATCCTTTTCATGAGTTCTAAATATGATACAAAGAGCATCTTTGAAATAGAATCTCTAGAAAATATAATGAAAAGAATTACAGACTTTGGAGTTCAGGTTGTAGTTATTAAATCAAGCGCGGATAAAGGCTATTTCATTAACAATAACCAGAGAAACACAATATTTGTTCCTTTCTATACCGAAAATGTAGTTGATACAACATCTTCCGGAGATGCTTTTAATGGAGCATTTTTACATGCAATTGCAAACTCCTATTCAGCTGCGGAATCGGCAAAAATAGCATCCATAGCAGCTGGATTACAAGCGCAAGGCATAGGCGCAGTTAAATCTATCCCTTATTATGATGAGGTTTATAAAATTTATAAATCCGAGGAATAAATTATGAATAAAAAAAGATTTGTATTATCCGGATATTTTGGATTTAAAAATTTTGGAGATGAAGCAATACTTTCTGTGATTGTACAGAAATTAAAACAGTACAACCATAGAATCACCGTTATTTCATCCAATCCCAAATATACTATGAACAAATTCAAACACATAAGAAGTGTTTATACTTTTAATATAATGGATATCATAGGGGCAATATCAAAATCCGACTGTCTTATCTCTGGTGGAGGAAGCTTGCTCCAGGATACAACAAGCTTCAAGAGCCTAATCTATTATTTATTTATAATCTTCTTGGGATTGATATTACATAAAAAGGTTATAATCTTTGCTCAAGGCATAGGGCCTATAAACAATCCGATAGGAAAAATTTTAACAAAAACTTTATTACGACACTGTCACTACATAAGCGTAAGAGATATAAAAAGTTATGAACTGCTAAAAAATTGGGGAATTAATGCAGACTTATTATGCGACCCGATTTTTTCTTCAGATATTCCTGACATTGAAAAAGAAGACATTGTAGCAGTACAACTAAGAAACTGTAAATATATGAATGAAGATTTTATCGACAGACTTGCGCAAAAAATAGCTAAAGAATTTTCTGACAAAAATATTGAAATTTATTCCTTCCAAGACGAAATTGACATTGAAGTCTGTAAAAAATTTGAAAAAGCATTAAATTTACTAAATGATAAAATTAAAACAACAATATATTCTAATTTAACTGATGAAGAGATTATTGCAGGAATAACCAGAGCCAAGTATTTAATAGCAATGAGATTTCATGCAATCATTGTGGCTTTACTTTCTGCAACAAAAACTCTTGCAATAAACTATGACATTAAGATCGAAAAAATAGCCACAGAATTTGAATTACCCATTATAGACTTAAAATCAGAATTCCAAAACCAATTTAAAGAGTTAAAAGATATAGATACTTATAAACTGGCCGCAGCTGTTCAAACTAAAAAGTTCGACTGGCGAGGTTTTGAAAAGGTTATAAACGAATAATTATATTAATTTATATTAACAAAATATTAGCCATCCGGGCAATTTTTGTGCTGCAAACGAATTATTTTTAATTTGAGCATATTAGAATGTCTTAGAAGAATTTTTGGGACAGATTAAGATTGGGATATAAAAACTTTCGAATTAATGAGTTCTCACAAATTCGGGGTTAATCACATGAAAATACTAGATAAGAAAACTAATAACAAAGAAGAAATTTACAGCATATTTGGAATTCAAGTATGTAAAATAACCAAGGATTATAATTATAAGATAAAGGAATTATTAAAATTTATAGTAAAGGAAAAAATATTTAAAGACTACATTGAAACAAAAAAAATAAAAATATTGAACTATACCTTATACAAAAGAGTTGAAACACTTGATAATATAGAAATATCATTATTTAATATAGCAATAAAACGGATATCAAAAGTAACAGAATTAAAAAAGCAATTAAAAAAGATAGTTAATAGCAAATATAACAAAGTCTTTATTATTAAATCAAATCTTGGCGAAGCTTATTTATTTTTAAAATATGTAATCAATGAGCTCATAACAAGTGAAGACGTACCGATAATTATCGCAACGAAAAAAGCTCATTTATCGCTAATAAAAATTCTTGTCCCAAATATTAAATACCAATTTATAAAATCATTGAAGTATGAAGTTAACAACAAAATTTTCAAGATAGGAGAGCAAATCGTATATATAGCTTACCCACTTAAATTTTATATTGATGCGGAAGCTAAAATAGCAACCTCAAAAACTCATTATCTCAATGAAATGTATAATTATTTTAGAATTTCAAAAGGAAATAAACACAATTTCAACAAAATCAGAATAACAAACACTGTTAAACAAGAAATTAATGATTACTTAAAAAGAAATAATATTAGTAAATTTATATTTATAGTAAAAGAGGCAACAACTTCTGAATCTATACCTGAAGCCTTTTGGAAAGAACTTGAAGAAAAGCTTTGTATAAAAACAATATACAACAGTATGAACTTAAACATTGAGGAATCATACTACCTTTCTCAAAAAGCATCCGCAATAATAAGTTTACGCAGTGGATTATCAGAAATATTATCCGAGGGGAAAAATACGCATATAATCCTATATACGAACTTTAAAAATAGGTATAAATTTAAACCTCTTGAAGCAAAATATATTATAAATGCGTATTCAATTAAAGATACTGAAATAAACCGAAATAACATTTTTGAAATTGCATATACCCCAGGGAAAACAATTGAAAACATAATAAATATAATAAAAAAGAGAGAAGGGGTAAGATGAAAATCATAATACAAGCAGGAGGTAAAGGTACAAGACTTAAAAATTTAACACTAAACAAACCCAAATGCCTTGTACCTGTAAACAATTTACCAATAATATTTCATTTATTCAAAAAATATCCAGATATGGAATTTGTAATAATTGGAGATTATAAATACAATACGCTTGAAAAATATTTAGAAACTTTTGCAAATGCAAAATATATACTGATAAAAGCTAGCGGTGAAGGAAACATCTGCGGAATAAAAGAAGCTCTAAAATTTATACCAGAAAATGAGCAAATAATGATAATTTGGTCTGATATAATATTAAGCAATGAATTCTCGATTGAAAATATTGATAAAAATAAAAACTACATTGGATTATCGGAAGATTTTGAATGCAGTTGGAGTTTCCAAAACGGAAAACTTATACATCAACCATCAAAAAAATTTGGAGTTGCAGGATGCTATATATTCAAGAATAAAGCACAATTAGTCAATATACCTGATACCGGCTCTTTCACTAAATATTTAGTAAATAAAGAAATAAAATTTGAACCTCTTTCTCTAAAGCATTCCAAGGAAACAGGAACAATTGATGCGATTAAGCGAATATCACCTGTTGAAAACCGATGCAGACCTTATAACAAAATGGAATTCACACAAGATAAAGTTATAAAAACCGGTCTTACAGAAGAAGGGAACAAACTTATTGAACGAGAAATACAATGGTACAAACAAATGGAAGCATATGGATTTGATGCCATCCCAAAACTATACTCATATACTCCACTAACAATGGAAAAAATTAATGGTTCAAATATATTCAATACAAATTTGACTCCTATTGAAAAAAAGGAAGTTCTTGACCAATTAATAACTTCAGTAGAAAAAATGCATCGGTACGAAACTAAAGAGTGCAACAGCTGGGACATTGAAGAGGAATATTACACAAAAACAATTAAAAGAATACAAAGTATAAGAAATGCAATACCATTTTCAGATAATGAATACATAACCATAAACGGTAAAAAGTGCAAAAATATACTTTCTGATGCAACACTACTAAAAAAGCTTGTTGAAAAGCAATTAATGAAAACAATATACTGCCCTATTCATGGCGATTGTACATTAACAAATACAATGATTGACAAAAATGGGAAAATATATTTTATTGATGCAAGAGGATACTTCGGATCCCAAAAAGTAATCGGGGATATAAGATATGATTGGGCAAAATTGTATTATTCTATAGAAGGAAACTTTGACCAATTCAACATTAAGAACTTCAATCTTCATATAACTGATTTCGAGGTTAAATATCAAATAAATTCTGATGGCTGGAATGATTTAACCGAATATTTTCTATCAAAACTTCCTGCCATAAATGTAAATGAACTTAAACTCATTCACGCAATAATTTGGTTGTCATTGGCTAGTCACGCTTGGGAAGACTATGATTCTATGTGCCTTGCGTTTTACAACGGTCTATACTTGCTGAATGAGTGTATTGAAGGAGAAAATTATGCTTTTAAAAGAGAATATTTTGAGGCTATCAACGCTTAATAAAACATGGATACTTGATTTTGACGGAACACTTGTTGTGCATAACGGATATAAAACAGGAAATGATAAATTTCTTCCTGGAGCTAAAGAGTTTTTACAATCTATTCCTGATGATGATTACATTCTTATTATGACAGCAAGAGAAAAAGAAGCGAAAGAGAAAACAGAAAAATTTTTAAATGAAAACAATATCAGATATAATCTGATACTTTTTGAAATGCCAATGGGAGAACGCATTCTATTCAATGATAACAAGCCTTCAGGACTACAATGTGCCTATGCTGTTACACCAAAAAGAAATGAAGGCTTGGAAAATATAAATATAATAATTGATGAAAATTTATAGGAGAGAAAATGCTTATACTAAAACCTATCGCACATGAAACAATCTGGGGCGGTAAAAAATTACTGCCGTTTTGTCCGGTAAAACACAGTCATCTCGGGCATTTGTATTCGATTGTTTCAAACGGAGAATTTGAAAGCAAAATACTAAACGGAAAATACAAAAATAAGCTGCTTAAAGATTATTTCAATGAAAATAAGAGTAAATACAATTTGCAATGCTTTAATGAATTTCCGTTTGTTATAGCACTTGTAGATCCGGCAGATGATTTGAGTATTCAGGTGCATCCGGATGATGAGTTTGCAAGGAAATATGAGAACAAAAGCTTCGGAAAAAATGAATCATGGTATTTTATAGAACCGCCAGAAAACGGCTGGCTTTTCAATGGATGTAAACTCCAAAGTAAGAATGCAATTCAAAATAAAATCTCTCAAAATAAAGTGGAAGAAGAAATAATTGACCGTCTAAAAATTGAGAAAGGGGATTATGTATTTGTAAAAGCCGGAACAATTCATGCTGCAACACATGGTGCTCTTTTTTATGAAATCGAAGAAAATTGCAATCTAACATACAGATTTTATGATTTTAACAGAAAGGATAAAAACGGCAACACAAGAGAATTGCATATAGAAAAGGCTCTTCATGCAATAAAACCGGAATTGAAATCAAAAACTCAAAAGTATAATGATGGCGAGATAAAAGAAAGATTTTACTCAACAAGACTCTATGAAAATAAATGTGAATACAAAAACAATTCTCAAACACTTGAATGTCTGACTATATTAGATGGAGAAAGTCAAATCGATAACATAAAAATCCACACAGGAATGACTATTGTGCTTGAACCTGATGAACAAATCTATTTGAATAAATCGACATTTATCATAGCAAGACCTAACACAAAATAAAATGAGGTAACCGAATGAATATAGAACTATCAGCATCAATGATGTGTGCAAATTTTGCTAATCTGGAAAAAGAAGTAAAGGAACTTGAAACAGCAGGAATAGACTCCTTTCATATAGATATAATGGATGGGAGTTTTGTAGATAACTTTGGAATGGGTTATCAGGATATGGCATTTATCAAAAAAACAACAACTAAAACCGTTGATGCACACCTTATGGTGAAAAAGCCGTACAATTATCTGGACATACTATTTAGACTGGGAATTGATATAATTTATATTCACCCTGAAGTTGATCCTGACCCTGCAACAACAATAGAAAAAATACACAATGCAGGAGCCATTGCAGGTATCGCAATTAACCCAGGAACCTCTATTGCAAGTATCTGTGAACTGTTAAACACAACAGACAGAATCCTTGTCTTAGGAGTAAACCCGGGGCATGCAGGAAGAAAATATCAGGATTATGTAGATAATAAAATAGAAACCCTCATTAGCCTAAAACAAAAGTACAACTATGAAATTTTCTTAGACGGTGCGGTAACGCCGGAACGAATAGAAAAATGGTCAAATAAAGGGGTAAAAGGATTTATTCTCGGAACCGCTACCCTATTTAAAGACAGCACCTCCTATAAAACTTCAATAGACAAAATTAAAAACAGAATAGGAGTAGCATAAATGAACCGCCTTTTTAACGTAACAAATAAAGATTATCATAAAGTTATATCTATATTGGGGATAAAAATAAAAATCAGAGACAGCGCTAAAGAAATAAATACTCAATTAAAATCCATCTCATCTAAATTAAATAAATACAATCTCAATACAGAGCGAATAATAAATAAATTATATTCAGAAGGCAAAATATCAAAATTTGAACAATCTAGAGATCCTGCTAAGGGTTATATTAAATATCTTGAAACACATATTACCGACCACTGCAATCTAAATTGCACATATTGCTGTCACTACTGTAATGTAACCGAAAAAAAATTTATAAATGTAGAAGATTTTCGCAGGGATATAAAAGAACTATCCAGAAAATTTGATATAAAACTCATACGCCTTATGGGTGGGGAACCTTTACTTCATCCTGAGGTACACAAATTTATTTATATAACAAAAGAATACTTTCCTAATTCTGAAATTATGCTTGTAACAAACGGGATACTATTAGCAGAGGCAAGCGAGGAATTTTGGAAAGCAGTGAGAGATACAAATATAAAAATTGATATGAGCAAATACCCTGGGGTAGACAAAAAATTTGGAGAGGCACTGGATGCAATAGGCAAAAATACAAACCATCAGCTTGGCTGGATATGGATAGCATCAAAATTCAGTAAGAGTATGACATTCGAACCTGTAAATAATATTCAGGAAACCTTTGACAAATGCCCATATAAAAGATGTGTAAATTTAATAAACGGAAAACTTACACATTGTCCGACAGCAGGATATATGAAGAATTATAATAAATATTTTAATGAAAATTTACCTGAGGAAGAGGGCATAGATATTTATACCCACTCAGCACAGGAAATTATGGAATACTTAAGAGCACCAATTCCAACATGCGCACACTGTCTGCCGAAAGATAAAACCAAATGGGTAGAGTGGGCAGGCAGCACAAAAGACAAATATGCATGGTTTGTTGATAAATAGACCTTTGTAATGCAGATAAAAGAGAATTATAGAAGGATATAAATGAAAAAAGAACTTGACTACGCAATAAATACATATAATAAATTTCTATCTTTTTGCAAAAAAGATGAATACAATTTGATTTTATTTAAACATCTTGGAGATTTAATGTATACAATAGCTCTTCATGATGATTTTGAAAAATATTATGGGGTACCTCTACATTACTTTGTAAAACCAAAACACGAGTTTTTACTCAAAATGTATGGAATAACAAACTATACTGTGATTGACTGGGATGATTTCATAAGAAACAATGAAGAATTAATAAAAGAAAAAATCAAACGAGAAAACTTTAAACGGGGAAATATAGACATTCTGGAAGGAAGTGCTTTTATATCATATTTTCAAGGGCTGCCTATAAAAGGAATTCCTATTATATGTGATGGGATTATAAATAATTTTTTCCAATATAAATACTATTGGGGAAGACGCTGGCGAAATAATTTAGGAATGGATGAATTTAAAGCAAATAAACTTCCAGCAAGCTATCCTAATATCAGTAATGAAAAAATAATTAATATTGAAAATTGTGTTTTAATTGCCCCGGAAGCACTCACTGCCTGTCGTTTCGATTATGAATTCTGGGGAATTATAATAAATTATTTTCAAAGAAAAGGATATACCGTTATTGTAAACAGCAAAGACTCTTATTATAAACGCCTAAATACAATTTCAACTTATGATTTAGGACTGACACTTGAAGAAGTGGTTGCTCTCGGTATGAATTGCAAATACGTTTTTTCAATAAGAAGCGGATTAAATGATGTACTAATTGGCAAAGGCAAAAACATGTTTGCATTCTACAGTGCAAATTTTGAAAGAGAATATATGGGACTAAATAAATTATTTGAACCACACGAAGCCGTTAATGAAATCTTAATAAAAAATTACAGACTTTACAATTTTACCTTTGCAGATAAATCCCTTGAAGAGCAATTAAATAAGTATCTGCAGGCACAAAAAATAAAATATACAAATTACCGGAAATGCCAATTGTTATTTAAATCTAACAAAAGAAAATCAAGATTATTCAGATACAAAGCAAAAAGAATAAAACATACTTATAACAAAACAGAATATACACATAACAATTTAGAATTATCAGAAGAGGAGAAAAACTTATGCAAAATATGACAGTGAATAAAAACAAAATAGAGAATGGAATATTTAGAGTAACAACTTGCACCGGATGTTCAGCCTGTGCAAATATATGTCAGGTTAATGCAATAAGATTAGAAGAGAATGAAATAGGCTATTACCAACTAATAATTGATGAAGAAAAATGTGTACACTGCGGCAAATGTGAAAAAGTCTGTCCTGAAATTAATCCAATAAAAGGTAACACAACAAAACCTGAAGTTTACGCCTGCCAAGCTAATGATGATATCAGGTACGTAAGCTCTTCAGGCGGAGTTTTCACTTTACTGGCAGAAGAAATCCTAGCAAAAGGGGGGTATGTTGCAGGAGTAGGATTTGATGAAAATTGGAAAGTACACCATATGATAATTAACAGTATAGAAAAACTTGATAAATTACGCAGATCAAAATATGTACAATCATATATAAGAGAAGATTTCTATAAAGAGATAGAAAAATTACTTAAAAATGATAATTATGTATTATTTTCAGGATGTCCATGCCAAGCTGCCGGATTAAGAAGTTACTTAGGAAAAAACTATGATAAATTATACATTGTTGATTTACTCTGTGCACACTCGGCATCACCAAAAGCCTATAGAAAATTTTTAGCAGATAATTATCCCGGCGAAGAAATAAAAAATATAAATTTCAGAAGCAAACTATTAGGGTGGGATTCTAACACCGTAGTTACAACAAATAAGCATATAAATGAAGAAATAACACCTAATTTCATGAGAGCTTTTGTTCCTCATTTAATGATGAACGAATGCTGTAAAAATTGTAAATACACAACAACATCCAGACAAGGAGACATAACAATAGGCGATTATTGGGGAATAGGGAAAAGAGCCCCTCATCTTGATGATAGAAAAGGAACGTCATGTGTTTTAATAAATTCTGAAAAAGGAAAACAAATTTTTAACAAAATTAAGTCTAAATTTAAATTAATAGAAAAAAGAACCCTTAAAGATGCAATAAAAAGTAATTGTGTATTGAAAATACCATTCAAACCGCATCCAAACATAGATATTTTTAATAAAAACATTGACACTAAAAATTTTAACGAAAATACAATAGATTGTTTAAGTAATAAGTATACAGTAGGAGTAGTCGATTTTTGGTATGCACCTAATAGAGGAGCAATTCTCACAAATTATGCGTTAAATGAAGCAATCAATGAATTAGGGTATAAGTGCAAAACAATTAACTATATACCAGACAATCTTCTTCAAAAGTACAAAGGAAGTATAGCTGAATCATTTGCAACGAAATATCTAAGCCTAACAAGAGAAATACGAAATCCAAATGAATTAACAAAACTAAACAAAGATATAGGAACTTTTATATGTGGCTCGGATCAAATATGGAGATATCTATTCAGGAAAGAACCTTTTGGTCATATGTTCTTAAACTTTGTAAACAAAAATAATAAAATGATAAGTTATTCAACAAGTTTTGGAACAGAAAAGTATGATGGTCCGGAATCTGCTAGAACATATATGAGGCATTATCTGAGCAAATTTGACGCAATATCAGTACGAGAGGATCAAGCAGTAAAAATATTAAAAGAAGATTTTAATATTGAGGGGACACAAGTTATAGATCCGGTATTCCTAATTAGTAAAGAAAAATATGATAATCTTATTGAAAATTCAACAAAAACTGATAAAAAGTATATTGCTTACTACATTTTATTTAATAATAAGGACAAAGAAAATCTAATAAAAATAACAGCCAAAAATTTAAAACTAAAAGTTATAAATATTGCAGGAAACAATAATGTTGAAGATTGGTTATATTACATCAAAAATTGTGAAATACTGATAACCGATAGTTTCCATGGAACATGTTTTGCGACAATATTTAATAAAAAATTTATAGCTGTTAACCCGGTTAAAGAAAAGCCAACAAGATTTGAAACTATACTAAAAATAACAAATATGATGGATAGATTTTTATATACACCTGCCGAAATAGAAAACAAAGAATATCTATTTGAGGATATTGACTGGACAGAAGCTAATAAAAATCTAGAAAAAGAAATTATTAGAGGTAAAAACTGGTTAAGAGAAGCTCTAAACAAACCGAGAAAAGAACTAACGGAAGAACAAAGATTTGCGGATTACCTTCTAAATAAAGACCAAATTATACAAAATAATATAAATTCAAGGATTAAAATTATTAACAATAAACATAAAATATATTTTAAATATTATTTTGCAAGAATATTTTATAACATTACCTTTGGTTCTGTAAAAAAGAACTTACAAAATCAAAAAAATAGATATAAACCTATGATAAGAAAACTCAGAGAGTTGAAGGGAAATATATAATGATTATTGAAATAAATATTTTTATAAAAAAAATAATAAATATTTTGGTACCATCGAAAAAGCTTAGAATAAGTTTACGAAAAAAATCAGACGATATATTTATTCCGTTGGGATTAAAAAACTATATAAATAAAATAGAAACAAAATACAAAAATAGTTGGTTATTTGTGCCATTTTGGCCTTGGGGTGATTTTATAATATGTTGTTCACTACTAAAACAGTACAAAGATGAAAATGGTGGAGAAATCGTAATTTTTTATACAAATCATAACCAGCTCGAGATGATAAAAAGCTTCAACTTTGCTGACAAAACAGAAAAAATAAGTCCGGAATTATATTATGCACTAGGATATCAAAATCCTTATCTACCCATACATAATAAATATAGACTAAGTAAAGGGAAATTATATGAAATGAGTCATATTGTATTCAATGAAGCTCAAAATAATAAATCATTTAATTTTGTTGAAGTTTATTCGAAACAATTAAACATTATCACTCAAAAATTAGAAAAACCACATATAAGTGAAAAAATCAAAAACAAAGTAGATTGCTATTATAAACAAATTACAAAAAATCAAAAAGTAATAATGATATCTCCGGAAGCTAAATCGTATGATAAAACAGAAATAAGCAATGAGTTTTGGTTAAATATAGCACATAAACTTTCTAATCAGGGCTATAAGATCATCTTTAATTCAAACAACAACACATACAACGAATATACACAAGTATACCTTCCAATATTGGAACAAGTATATTTATCAACAATCTGTTATGCAAATATTAGCTTACGTTCTGGTTATACAGACTTAATAACCGTATTTGGTGCAGAAAATCAAATAATACTATATCCAAATTCAGGAAGATTCATTACAGTAACAGAAGAAGAACAGTACAAAGAAATGAATAAGTGTTTTAACTATGATAATACAAAATCTCTGAGTGAAAATATGTATACATTTACATCAATAAATAATATGTATAAAAAAAATTTTCTTGAACTAACGGTACATAATGAACAAAAGGCTGTAAATGAAATAATTAAATATTTATCAATTGACAAGTGTAAATTATAATCTTACAATTAAAGAATGGATATCAAGGAATTTATTACAGGTAATAAAGGGAAAGAGCTTCCTAATGAATTTAAAGGTTTCAACTGGGGAGCCTTCCTTTTAACCTTTATTTGGGGAATTCGATATAAAGCATGGATTACCCTTCTTGCAATTCCTCTTATTTGGTTTCAAATGCCATTAGGACTAAACTGGATATTGTTTACGATATTACAAGTTTACTGTGGTTTAAAAGGAAATGAGTGGGCTTATCAGGTTGAATGGTGGAAAACATCAAAAGATTTCCATAATACTCAAATAAAATGGGCTGCCTCAGCTGTTGCACTTAGTATACTTATTCCGTTTGCAGTACTGTTATTAGTTGCAAGATTTATCCAAAAATCTCCGGACAATCCTTTAGAATTGGTTGAAAATGCCCAATGCTCAATTTCTTATAAAAAGATAAAACAGGAGCTTCCAAATATTCGCCTATCAGCAAATACAACCCCGATAAATATGGCAGAACAATTTGCCGCAAGGTTTAAAAACGCAAGACAAGATGGAAATTCTGTTATATTTTCAATAAAAGACGGCAAAAACAATTTAGAATTATATAATATAATGTTTACAAAAATAGACAGTTCGCAACCCTGCAGCATGAACCTCAAAAATTGTATAATTACATCATCTTACGCAGTGAAGGAATACAATATTATTGGCACAGAAGACTGTATATTTTATTTTGATAACAGAGCGGACATAAAACCCGATGATAGAACTAAAAAAGCCATAGATAAAGGGTTTAATATACTAAAATACCTGTAAAGGATTTACCGATGCAAAATACACCCAAACTCTCAGTAATAATTCCCGTATATAACGTTGAAAACTATCTTAGGCAGTGCTTAGACAGCGTTCTAAAACAGACTCTATGCGAATTAGAAATAATAGTAATTGATGACGGAGGAAAAGATAACTGCCCGCAAATAATTGATGAATATGCCTCAAAAGACAATCGTATAATTGCTGTCCACAACGAAAACGGAGGATACGGCAAGACTTGCAATTTAGGTATAGAAAAAGCTCGTGGTGAATATATAGCAATACTTGAACCAGATGACTATATTGATACTGAAATGTATAATACGCTTTATCAAATTGCAAAAGAATCTGATGCCGATATAGTTAAATCAGGGTATTATAAAGAATTAGAAACTTCTGAAAAGAGACAAACAATAAAAATAGACTGGTCTAATAGATTTGAACTTCCGCAAAAAGTTTTTAAAATTCAGGAATGTCCGCAATTTTTAGCACTTCATCCGAGTATTTGGAGTGCCATATATAAAAAAGAGTTTATAATAAATAATAATATCAAGTTTGTAGAAGCTCCCGGTGCAGGTTGGACAGATAATCCATTTCAAATTGAAACGATGTGCAAAGCTTCTAAAATTATCTACACAGATAAGGCTTACTACCACTGGAGATGTAAGTCAATTGATGATGCAGAAGAAATAAAAGATTACACAATTCCATTTAAACGCTGCGACGAAATTCATGACTGGCTTAAAAAGAACAATATTACTGATAATAATATTATGGCATCCATATATGAAAAAGAACTCTCGTATATAAATATAATAATGCGGGTCAAAGATATTCCCGATATGAAAGATTGTATAAACAGAATAAAAAAGAGCTGTTCCAGAATGCAGCCAAACCTGGTTTATACGTCAAATATTATACGAAATCAAAATAAAAAATTATATTACTGGTGTACACATTTTATGCCGATTGTTCTTTTGAAAAGGTATAAAAAGAAAATTATCAGTATCAAATTTAATAAAAACGAAAAAGCAATTTACGTATTGGGCAAAAGGTACAGTTTAAGTTGAAAGAAAGGTTAGAAAAATGAAAGCTATTGCAATTAATGGAAGCCCGAGAAAAGGCGGAAACACCGAACAAATGTTGAATATTGTACTCGATACTATAAAACTTGCAGGAATTGAAACAAAATTAATACAGGTAGGAGGTACTAATATTCATGGCTGCAGAGGATGCTGGGCATGCACAAAATTAAAAAACGGCAAATGTGTATTTGATGATGATATTTTAAATAGCTTGCTGGATGAAGTATTTTCTGCGGATGCCATAATTTTAGGCACTCCATCATATTTCTCGGATATGACACCAGAATTGAAGGCTTTTATTGACAGAGCTGGGGTTGTTGCAGGAAGCATTGGAAATCCATTTAGGCATAAAGTTGGTGCCGCAGTTATAGCTCAAAGAAGAGGCGGGGGTCCTGCAATACAAGCAACTATTCATCATATGTTTTTAATGAGAGAAATGATAATACCAGGCTCACTATACTGGAATTTTGGGATTGGCAAAGATAAAGGAGATATCCAATCTGATGAAGAAGCAAAACAAAATATGATTAATCTTGGTGAAAATATTGTTTGGCTTTTAGAAAAAATAAATAAATAAATAAATAGCAGCCTGCACGTGTCAATCAATATAAATGCAAAATAAAAAAGACTCACAATAGTGAGTCTTTATAATTGCTCCAGGCCAGACTTGAACTGGCACTGGGTTATACGCCCAATTGGATTTTAAGTCCAACGCGTCTACCGATTCCGCCACTGGAGCACATTCAGTTGTCAAAACCTTTCGGCTGTAATGAAATAGTATAACAAAAACATCCCATTGTCAAACAGAAAATTTGTCTATATATTTATCGAGTTCTTCAATCCTTAATGTAATATCAGAAATAATACCACTTAATGAATTTGTAACAGTTTCAAGATTATCGCAACTTGAACGGCCTAACAAACCTGATTTAATATTTGCAAATACTAATTTTTGAAATAAACATAATGTCTCATATAATTCTTTATCAATGATACCAGAAGTTTTTGATAAATAAATAAACATTTCTGAAATAGAATTTTTTGCTGCAACATATTTTTTCATGAGTATAAAAGTCTGGACTTGCCTTAACTTATCTAAAATTTCAGCATAAATATCAACAATACTATGTTTTTTCAGAATCAAATAATTTTTAAAATAATCCATAGTTTGCCTATATCCATCATCTATAATAGCCTGACGCTTTTCAGGTGGATAATTGAAATCTACTACAACTACATTTCCTGTATTTATTACAAGATAATCGAAACGATCCTTATTACCATAAATAGACTTTATAAAACAAGTTTCAGAAGATGTCATGCAGGTATACATTCCATTGACATATTCAATAGGACTCTGATCTGAGCCAGAAAAGGTGCCTTCAAGTCTAATCTCTAAAATTCTGTCATTAACATGCTGTATATTTTTTGAAAGTGACCACATCGGTTTTCCCTTCATCAAATCTCCATCAACAAGCAACTCATCTTTAAGTGTTACAGCCCTCATAAGTCCCGGCATGCAGCATGAAATTCTAACAGCCATAGCAACCTCAAAATCCGGAGTTTCAAAATTAGAAAACTCTTTACAAGTAAAATCTTTCATATTAGTTGTAATAACTATAAGATCACGATCCAAATCTTTAAAAGTAACAGGTCTACACTGTCCTTTTAAATATGCCTCACCATAATATTTCTTTTCTATAAGATCTCTTAGCCAATCTAAAAAGACTTCTCCTTTACTTAATGCAAATTTATTATTAAAGCCAAGTGAAATATCCCGAAATAATTCAAAATTAACGGATAAAAAGACATCTGCAAGTTCAGAATGAGTGTAACCAACAGCACACAAAGCTGCTACTAAAGCGCCAACAGAAGATCCGGCAAGTGTCGTAATTTCAATACCCAAACGTTCCAAGGCTCTTAATACCCCGACATGTGCAGCTCCTCTAATCGCTCCACCTCCAAATAAACACGTATATTTAAAATTATTATGCTCTCTCATAAGGTAAATAATATCATAAAAAAAGGATCGGCACATTAGCCAATCCTTCTTCTATTTATTAAACTTGTACTTATGCAGCCAAACCTTTGATTTCTCTGATTAAATATTCAGCAACCCATTCAAAATCTTTATTTTCATGTGCAGCTTTTTCTAAATATTTAACAGAAACATCGCCTAAACGGATCAAAGTCATAGCAACAACACCTCTTTTTATCCCTCTGACAACTTGAAGCTGATCAACTAATTGAGGAACAACTGAAGTACCAATACTTACTAATTCATTTTCGATTTTATTTTTTGTAGTATTATCTGCATTTTCTAATTCAGAAAGAATTTCATTAACTGATTGCATTTCCTTTTCTCCATATTCATTAACTTTACATTATTATTATAAATTAAAAAATAACCAAAGTCCGATTTCCTTACATAATCTTTATATCTGTAATAAAAATATTAATATTGATATAAATAGAATTTATAAAAAAAAGGAAAGACCGCATAAATAAAGGCTTATGCGATCTTTATATCAAATTAATATGCTATAAAAATTTATACGGTAACCTCTTTTATAGCTTCTACATATTTAACCGCATAAACTGCCCCTACAGCACCATCAGAGGCAGCAGTAATAACCTGTCTCAATGGAGTTACCCTAACATCTCCGACTGCATATACACCATCTACAGAGGTTTTCATTGTTTCATCTGTTATTATAAAACCTTTCTGATCTTGTGCAATTTGTCCTGAAAAATTATCAACATTAGGCAAAATCCCTATATATGGGAAAATTCCATTAACTGATAATTCGGAAACCTCACCAGATTTAACATTTTCAATAATAAGAGAGTTTACAAGTTCTTTACCTTTAATTTCCTTAACTATCGTATCCCAGACGAATTCCAGTTTATCATTTTTAAAGGCTCTTTCTTGAACGATTTTATCAGCCCTTAACTCATTTCTTCTATGAATTAAATAAACTTTAGATGCAAATTTTGTAAGATACATTGCCTCTTCTACTGCAGAATTTCCACCGCCAACAACAGCAACAGTTTTATCTTTATAAAAAGCGCCATCACAAACTGCACAAAAGCTGACACCTCTGCCAATAAACTCTTCTTCTCCCGGAACACCTAACCTCATAGGTTTTGCTCCGGTTGCAATAATAACTGTTTTAGCTTTGAATTCAGAATCTTTTGTTATAATAACCTTTGGGTTAGATAATAAATCCACAGAAACAATTTCCTGCATAGGGAATTTATTAACTCCAAATTTATCCGCATGTTCTTCAAACTTTTCCATAAGTTCATAACCACCAATATTAGAAAATCCTGGATAATTTTCTAATTCCAAATAATTTGAAGGCTGTCCGCCAAGCATACTAATATCAATAATCGCAGTAGATGCAGCACCTCTTGCAGCATAAATTCCTGCAGCAAAACCTCCAGGTCCACCGCCTAAAATAATAGTATCAAATTCGTAATTTTGCATAATACATATATCCTCAGTTACCTATCACACTTTGCCCGGCAATTTTTTCTCCTCTTATTGAATATTTTGCCGTTTCTGATTTTATTATTTTACCATCAACATCTGAAACTGTATCCAATTTCAATTCATCTGTACCGGCAAAAACATCTCCTTTAATTGTTATACTAACTGTATCAGTAAGAACTTTATTGCCATAATTCCCGTTTTTGCTGAAAACGACATGATTATTATCTGCACTGCTAACTTGAATTTGTGCTGTCGCACCGGAAAACGGATTATTTAATGTAATGACGTCATTTTCTCTTGATAAGTTCCATAAATCTATACCCTTTTCTTTAAAAGTAACAGGTGAATCGGTTTCTACTCTTTGTGAAACTACACGCCAAGAGCCATACAAAGAATTCGGAACCATAGATATACCTGACTTTAATACTTTTGCGTATCCTGTAGAAATAGTCAGTATAGCAATTATAACAGTAAAGATGTATTTAAATATTTTCATTACTACAAGTTTAATTCTTCTTCTTACAATGTCAAATATTAATGAGATGCAATCTTGGTTTGTAACACTCTGGCAGAATCTTCATACCCGGCTCTGCCCATTAGAGCATAAGTATAATTTTTAGCCTGTTCTACACCTGGCTGACTGAATGTGTCAATATTATATAACTCACCTGCAATAGCAGTTTGGACTTCTAACATATACAAAAGCTGAGCAACATTATACCCATCAACTTTTGGCATTGTAATAGTTACTGTAGGACGAGCATAGTCAGAAAGAGAAACTCTGGTAGAATCAGCTTCCGCATTAATTAAATCGTTAATAGATTTACCGCCCAAATATCCGATACCTGTATATTCAAAAATTCTAGGAATTTCCAAAACAGTATCAAACTCACCAACTCTAATAAATGTAATAATCTTATTATTTGGGCCTTCATTATAAAGTTGAATTTGAGAATGTTGATCTGTAGCTCCCAACGCTTTAATAGGTGTCGGACCAACATGTATATGATTGCCGTCTTTGTCAGTATCTTTGCCTAATGATTCTGCCCATAATTGAACATACCAATCAGAAACATACTTTAATCTGCTTGAATATGGCATCATGACAGATAAATCCTTACCTTTTTTCACATCCATAAGGTACTGAATCAAAGCACCTTGAGCCGCAATGTTTTCATTAATATCAGTATTTTTCAGGGCAAGATCCATATCTTTTATACCATTCATAATTTCATCAATATCAAGACCTACAAGAGCTATAGGCAGCAAGCCAACTGCCGAAAATACTGAAAATCTGCCTCCGACATCATCCGGAACGACAAAGGTTTTATAACCTTCTTGTTCCGCAATCTGTCTTAATACACCTGTTTGCCTGTCAGTAGTCGCAACAACATTTTTTCTATATTCGTCTTCGCCAAGTTCCTTTTCTAATCTGTCTTTAACGATCATAAACTGAGACATTGTTTCAGCAGTCGAACCTGATTTTGTAATAACATTAACTAAAGTTCTTTTCAAATCAAGAATATCAAGCAATGCAGACATAGTATCAGGATCAATATTATCCAGAAAAAATATTCGTGGGTAATTATTTCTTTGTTCAGGAGTCAACAAATTCCAATAAGGTTTTAACAAAGCTTCAGTAACTGCAATTCCGCCAAGTGCTGAACCACCTATACCAAGAACAAGTATATTATCAAAACGACCTCTTACTAATGATGCATATTCTTTTACATACCAAACAGTTTCTTCATTGTATCCTAAATTCATCCACTGAAGCCACTGCTCTGGTTTGTCTTTTCTTTTATTTAAATCTCCGATAATAGAAGCAATACGATCCTTGTATTGTTCAAATTCTTGTGCAATATTAAGTCCATGCTCTTGACCAACAACCGAAACATCTGAATTTCTATAATCAAATTGAATCATTGATCCCTTATACCCCTTCCTAATAATTTATATTCGATAGTGCTCTTAAGATTATTGTATATAATCAAATATAAATTACAAGGAACTACTCAGGCAGGATTAATATTTATTTACCTAGCTTATGCCCTATTAAGCACTTTGATTGAACTTAAAGGTTCTTTCTATATTTTTACTTATTACACTTTTTATAGATTCGTATTCAGTCTGCAATGATGAATGTTCGGTATCTATATTTTTTAACTCAACATCATAGATATTATCCTTAGCTTCAATATCATTCATTGCTCTATTATACTCAGCCTCAGCCTTTGTTACTGCATCATTGCTAGTTTCCTCGGTAATTTTAGTACAGGTTTTATAGTCAAGTCCATCCCAATTGTAAGACTTATCAACCTGTTCCAATGATACAATACCATTTTCTAATGCATATTCGATCCATTCTGAAGAAGAAGCCAAGCCGTTTTCTAAAACTTTATAACCCTTTAACATCCTGTTAAACAGGTTTGTATACCATTGAGCCTTTGCATCAGCATTATCTGTGTTTGAAGTATCATTTTCATCAACCCAAGCATATTTTGGTTCTCCATATATTTCAATCATTTTATCAACCAAAAATTCTTTAATAACAGTATTAAAACTTTCTGATTGAGTAAGACCTCTATGTTTTATATACTGCAATACAAAGTCAATATCTGTCAAATTTTCAGCAGTAACAACAACAGTTTCTCCAAGATCATTTGTAAATGTATAACTAGAACGAAGATCTTCATCTACTGTATCTTTTGAAGACAAACCTGTTGATAATACAACATCATTTTTTGATACGATATTTTCTAAGAAACTATCTTTTGCATCCATATATTCATCAAGATAATCTTGTAAAGTATCACCGGTTGTACCAACTTCTGCATTAGGATTGATACCATATTTGCTTAAATCTGCGCCTATACTTGCTTGGTCGATAACCCAATCAGCAAAGACTTCGTAATTAGCACCTGTTTGTATAAAATTAATTATATCATCAGCGAAATTATTAAATTCTTCTTTAACATCCTCTGCAGTGGTTAAAATAGCACCAACATTTACTCCGTCAATAGCTCCACTTGCATCTTTTGATACTGAATATTGGAAATATCTTGCAGAAGAATCATCATTAGTTGCTTTGTATGATAAGCCGTTAATAAATTGTTCGAAAGTCAAAGTACCATCCGCAGCAGGTACTGTATAAGTATAAGTTGTACCATCTTCTGTAACAGTTTCAGCTCCGGTTATACCAGTAACTTTACCTTCTTCATTAACTGTAATAGTAAGACCATCAACAGTATATGTTAAAGAATCTGAACTTACCTCTAAATCAGATTTAGAATTGTAAATAATACCTGTTGAAGGGTAAATATTACCAGAACCAGGTAAAATACCACTCCAATTAGAATAGCTGTTCAATTCATTAACAATTTCATCATACATAGTATCTGAAATAATACTTGAGCCATTAAAATTCTTTAAATTATTAATATTATAGGTGTTATTATTTGTTCCCATAAATGCATTTTTCAACTCTGTTAATAAAGATTGTGGAGTAGAACTATTCATTTGAAGTGATGCTTCCTTAGTTGTAGCATCAATTGACAATTTAGGACTATTACCAGAGTATGTTAAATAGCTTTTTAATGTATCTTTAGCAGCATTAGCTAATTTTTCATGTGCATTCATATATGTAGAATAATTATTTTCATAATTTTCTACTTCGATAGAATTTTCATAAGAATTGTATTCTTCATAGTAAATTTTCATATCATCAGCTGCAATATTATTAAATGGTGCAGGGTAAGCATCATTTGTCAAATCGCCTAATTCATCAAAATATGTTGTTGTATATTCAAGACCGTGAGATTTTAAATATGCATTCAAATTACCATTTGATTTTTGGAACAAATCAGCTTCTGTTTCACTTACTAAAATTTGTCCTGAAGAATTTACAAGTCCATATTGAGTATTATATGAACTATATGCAGTCAAAGCATTATATGTTAAATTTTGAACTTGTTCATTACCTGATGCATCATAATTTGAGAACTTCATAGTTGCATCATTTAATGCATTAATATAATTTTCACTAACTTGAGAACTCTGAGAAGCCAAACGCATTTTAGCATTATTAATGGTTTGAGATCTCAACTCATTATCAGCCAAACGAGCAGTGATTGTTAATAATCTAGCTTGTGATGCTGCCATTCCCATTGTTAGCTTTATCCTTTCAATTTCCTTGTAACTTTTCTTATCGTATAAATCGGCATATTTTCTTGAATCTTTAATAATTTGAACCTTATTGTTAAGATATTGTTACAAATTAAAACTAACAAAAAAGGAACAGATAACTTTCTGTTCCTTAATATTTATCATCCATCAATAAATAGAAATTTTTATTTATCCTACAGAGGAGAAAGATGAGCAAGATCCTGAAGAAAAAGATGCCCCAGATGAGAATCCGCCTCCTGCAAAACCAAATGAAGCTGCTGATGAATATCCACCATCAGTACTCAATGTTGCAAGAGCAGAAGAAAATCCACTCATAAAGCCTATATCTGAAGAAGAATCAAAATCACTGTTTGCATACATTGAATAATCAACTGCAGCTGGATTTGATGAGATATATGTATCATATTCTCCAACTGTTAATAAACTTTTAGCTTCGCTAAGCCCCATTGCTAAAATACCGGAGTTTTCCACAGGATTATTTCTAACATTTGTATTTTTGTTAGACTTAGATGATTTAGTTGATTTTGATGCTTGTTCTCCAAATAATAATATCATTTCTCGCTCCTAATATCATTTATTCTTTACACTTATATAAAGTTTTAAAAATTAAACAGATTTCAGCATGGATTTATTTCGTTACATTTCTTAATGAAAACATGAAACTTTTGAACTATACATCTAAACCCTTAGATTGATGTACAAACAAAAAAAGAGTTGTAGTATTGATATGTAGATTAGGGAGGAAGATAATTGAAAAAGTTATTTTTAATATTCACATTCTTAATTGCATTTGGATTCACAGCATTGGCAGCTTTTGCTCAAAGCAATCATCTGCATACAATTACGTTAGAAAAAAACGACTCTGGATACAATATTATATTAGGGACTGACAGAACAGCAAAAGTTATAAAAAAATCTCCGTCAGAAAATGAACTAGAATTGACTCTACTGGGAATAACTTCAACAGATACCGTCAATGCCATATATAAAGGAACAAATGATATAAACGGACTTGTAATAGAAAATGCAGATCCGCATAAATTAAAAATCCATATAACTGCAGATAATATCAAAAACTCAACTTTAATATTAGAACCTATCACAGGAGAAACTGCAATTGTTGGAGAGACAGTACCTATAGATAAAATTTTATGGACAGTCTTTGTATTAACACTCTTTGCAGTTATATTTAAAATTTCAAAAGATATCTCAGAAGAAGATGATAAATTCCTTATCAAAAAAGATATTAAAGATAGAGAAATAGAACTTTATAAAAAATACAGAAATGAAGTGCTTGCTCATCAAGAAATAAATGCTCAAGATCTAAAAATGCAAAAAGTCATGAAAAAAATTGACAGAAAAATTGATGAACGCCTGACTTCAAGCATAAAATAAGAATTAAACCTCAAGAAAAAACTTAAATATATCCCTAAAACATTTTATGTCTAGCAAGTTTATAAACTTGCTTTTTTATTTTTAAAAATTATTTATTAAAATGGTTGTATATAATATGTTCAATTAAAGAAGCTGATTCTCCGTTTCCATATGGATTTTGAGCTTTTAATCTAGAATCTTCTCTAGATCTTGATAGAATTTCTGAGGCAAATGAGGTTATTTTATCGTACTCTGCACCCACCAAAACAGACACCCCAGCATCAATCCCTTCTTGTCGTTCTGTTTCATAACGCATAACTAACGTTGGACAACCAAAAGAGGGTGCCTCTTCCTGAATTCCTCCAGAATCTGTCAATATAAGCTTTGCATTTTTCATTAAATAAACAAGATAAGGATAATCCAAAGGCTTTAATAAGTATACATTATCAAAGTCACCCAATCGTTCATATATCTTACACCTTACATTAGGATTTGGATGTACAGGTATAATAAATTTATGATCACTGTAATTCTTTACCAAAAACTCAATAGCATTTAATATTCTGTCAAGACGCTCACCATGATTTTCACGTCTGTGAACAGTAATCAATATAACTTTATCGTCAATATTTATTTGCTGCTCTTCATAAAATGCCTTAGCTTTATCCATAGTAGCTTCAGACAGACAGAATAAAGCATCAATTACAGTATTTCCTGTAACATAAATTTTATTATCTGAAATATCCTCTTTTAACAAAGCCTTCTTATTTTTTTCAGTAGGTGCAAAATGAAGTTCTGCAACCCTTGAAGTCATTTGGCGCATAATTTCTTCCGGAAACGGTTCATATATATCATAAGAACGCAGACCTGCTTCAACATGGAAAACCGGTATTTTTCTGTAAAAACTTGCCAATGCACCGCACAGCACAGTCATTGTATCCCCTTGAACAATAGTAGCATCAACAGGATTATCTGTATAAACTTTATCTAATGCTGACAAAATTCTTGTTTGTATTTCTATCAAGGTTTGATTATCTTTCATACAATTCAAATTTATATCAGCCTGCAATCCAAAATATGAAAGTGTTTGATTTGACAGCTCTTTTTGTTGTTCTGTATTACATAATATAACCCTATATCTCTCAGGATATTTTTTCATTTCTAATATTATAGGAGCCAGTTTTATAACTTCTGGTCTTGTCCCAAAAACAAATAATATATTCTTCTTATTCATAACCAGAGTTTAGTATAAAAATTAAAAATTTGCAATTATAAATAAGTCCTAAAAAAATATTCAACCAGCTAATTTAATTAACTTATTATTTTTTATAATAGGCATAACAACAAAGGAGAAAATAACATGATTGATCTATTTATTATTCCTACCTGCCCATATTGTCAAAAAGTTATTAAATACATGGATCAAAACAAGATAAGCTGTAATATTTTTGACACAAACGATAATGATAATGTACTACGGTTACTTTCAATAGGAGGAAAAGATCAAGTACCATTCTTATACAATGAAAATACAAATGAAAAAATATATGAATCTGAAGACATAATAAATTATCTAAAAAATTACAAAAAGGACTAACTATGCCATACAATAATAATGAATATAAAAATACATATATAGACATAAACGAATGTACTTCAAGGGGAGCATGTTCAATTTCTCCAACGATTTCGGCACTGCAAGAACTTGCAATCGCACTTTTGCAAAATCTTGCACATTACATACTTGAGCTAGAAGAACTTGGTGCAAATAATGAAAATATAAAATACGAAATAATAACATTTCTTGCCAGTTTGATTTCAATAAACGAATTTAATGATAAACAGCTATTTGATATCATTCAAAAAGAATATTACCTGCTTACTGATGCTCAGAAAACATATAATGAAATATGCACAAAAAAAAATATTCCACCAAAAGAACTGAGAAGAATCACTAAATTAAAAAAAGAAACAACACTTTCCCAGGCAATAGCAATGGGTGAGAAGATCTTTCTTGATAAATATAAAAGATTAACGACAGAACAAAAGAATTTAATAACAATACTATTAATTGTGATAAAAAGTATAAGCCTAAACATGATAAAACTATGCGATTACAATAGTTTTGACGAAAACATTTATCACAAAATACTTACCACACTTGATTTATTTAACCATCATAGAGTTTCTAATAGAAAAATTCAAGAAACAATAGATGAACTTGCAAAACTTGACAGTGCACTACAGCTAAAAATAAGCCAATTACTTCTTGACACATTTGGAGGCATCTCAAAAGTAAAAGTTTCACACTCAACAAGAAAAGGGAAAGCCATTCTTGTATCAGGAAACAATTTTTTTGATTTATTAAAAGTGTTAGAATGCACTAAAGACAAAGAGATAGATGTCTATACACATTCTAATTTACTTATTACACATGCACTTAAACGATTCAGCGAATTTGAACATTTACGCGGACATTTCGGCAATCTTACCGAAAACTGCATACTTGATTTTGCAACATTTCCAGGCTCAATTCTTATTACAAAAAATTCAAAAAATACCTCCGAATACTTATATAGAGGCAGACTATTTTCAAATGACTATATAGTTCCTAACGGAGTTATAAAAATAGAAAATGATGATTATTCGGAACTCATAGACTCTGCAGAAAACGCAAAAGGATTTTCAAAGGGTAAAATAAAAGAAGATACAATACTAGGTTATAATGAAGTTGAAATAAAAGAGAAAATTAATAAAATTATTGAGAAATTGAATAATAATGAACTTGAAAAATTATATATTGTAGGAATTGATGCTCATTTAGAACTTCAAAAAGAATATTTTAATAAATTATTTTCAAATTTAAATGATAGTGAATATGTAATAAGTTTTTCATATGCAAGCGAACGAAATAATGTTTTAACAATACCTATAGGCAACTATATACCGCTTGCAACAAATATTCTTAGCCAAATTTTCCGTAAATATCCGATAACTAGTAATAAATTGGTATTTTTCTTTACAACTTGTGATGTTATGTCTATATCAAATATAATCACATTAACAAATTCAAATGCTAAAAACATCTATATGGATCAATGTTCTCCAACAATTATCAATCCTTCAGTACTTGATACATTCAGAAAAAAATACAATGTTACATTGCTTACTGATGCTGAAGCAGATCTAAAAAATATAAGAAGTAAACTCTAACTTAAAGCAATAACAAATCTCTATTGTCTAATGATGCTTTTATCAATAAATACTCTTTTTCAGACAAATTATATAAAATCGAAATTTGACGATCCAAATAGTCATACATTTTCAAAAGTTCATTATTCTCATCTGCTTTCAAAATTAAATCAACAATTTTTACTATTGAATTTTGAAAAGAAGAAGGAATATGAGGAATAGGTATTTGTTCCAAATGAGAGCGCAAAACTTTGACGGAATTAAACTTTTTATTAAAATAAAACTGAGCGAGTCGTGAATTCAAAATAGCCATAATATACTTAATATTCAAATCATTAAATTTTGGGATCAAAATATTACAACTATTAAGAGAAAGGGATTTTTCCCCATCATAAGCAAAAACTAACTTCTCTGATATAAAACGATAAAACAGTTTTTCATCTGCTCTATAATACTCAATAGGAGCGACCTGTTGAAAAACTTCAGGATTAAATTTGATATAATTATTAGATTTTTTAAATTTAAATTTATAAATATCAGAACCTTTCAATATCATTTCCTTACCATCAGTATATTCAGAGGAAATATATTTTTTATTATTACCGGTAACTATTCCAAGAGCAAAAATTGAATTATTTTTTAAAGTCGTTTTATTCTCTATCGAATCAAGCTTTCTCAACAAAGTATACTCTTCATCTGTAATGCGAAACTGAAGACATTCAGCATTACAATCTCTATCACTACTAATAATAAAATCTCTTATTCCATCATTAACAATAGTTCCAGAAGTGCAAAATGGTTTATTATTATACTTCAATTGTAATATTATACTCGGGCACTGAACTCTATCAAAAACTTCCCCTAAATACTCTATATATTGAACAGAAGAAACTTCTAAGAGTAAAGTTCTGACAGGCATATGAGCCTTAACATTCAAAAAAGCCTCTGGTAGAACAAATGATAACACTCCACCTTCTTGTAAGTACTTTAAAGACTGCTCCACAAATAAATCATAGGATTCAATATTAGACCCTTTGACAGAAAAATACTTGTTTTTAAAAATCCTCTTATCTTTTTGAGAAAAATCATATCCCCAAGGAGGATTACCTATTATAAAATCATATTTGATATTATTTTCAGACAGAAGATAATTACTCTGTGTAATATGCGAATATATAATATTTCTATCACAAATACTATACTTCAATGCGTAATTTATTCTTGAAATAGCTACACTTATTGGATCAATATCATTACCATATACATTTTCATAACTTATACATGCAGGAAGCTGAAGGATAAAATTACCGGTACCGCAGCAAGGATCAAGAACAGTCTTTCCCGCAAAATCATTTAAACTAAACAGCCTGCTGCACAGACGTTTAACAATATTTGCAGGAGTATAATATGCTCCTGCAGACTTTCTTGCTGCAATATTTTTTAATGAAATATATAACAAACCAATTATATCTTCGCCTTCTTCATAAACATAATGATTTTCAAACAACTCAGGATAGGATTCTATATACTTCTTAATCAATAAATCATCAGAAAGTAAATCCTCAACTAAATACATATAAGAAACGTCTGAATAAGCGCCTTTCAAAAATGCAGCTAAACCACCACAAGAAAGCATAGGATTTGTTTTAGAGAGAATCAGCCAGACTGCGCAATCTGCAACTAATGCCAATAATAAAGGTTCTGTAACCTCAATATTCCTATCATGAATAATATCAATAATAGATTGAATAACAAAGATATTATCAGACTCTCTAGAAAGATACGATTGATAAACCCTGCTCTCGCCTGAAACAAATTTCTTATTTCGACGATTTTTTAATACAGAAATTACACCGCTTTGTATATTTTCCTTTAATTTACCAATATACTCATACGTAAAAAACGGAGAATTGCCAATCATAACGGACGGAAGAAGTTTTCCTAACCTTACCCAATTTTTTCCTGTCGCGGTTGATATAGACAGAGCCCTGCATAAGTCAGCCAAAGAAGCATAATTATTCTGCACAGATATCTCTTCTTCATTTGCTGAATCTAATTGCATGTAAATCTCCTGATAATCACAATATTAAATATATGAGGTTTTAATAATAAAGTCAACAAAAAAGCAGCATAGAATGTTAAAAACAATCTATGCTGACAATATATTTGTAAATACTTGATTAGTATCTGTAATGAGCAAATGCTTTGTTAGCTTCTGCCATTTTGTGAGTATCTTCACGTTTTTTGCAAGCTGAACCTTGACCGTTAGAAGCATCAATTAACTCATTTGTTAATTTTTCAATAAATGATTTGCCGCCTCTTTTCTTAGCAGATTCAATCAACCAAGATGAAGATAATGCAAAACCTCTGTCTGCTTTAACTTCGATAGGAACTTGGTAAGTTGAACCACCAATACGGCGAGCCTTAACTTCCAATAACGGAGTAGCATTAGTCATAGCTTTTTGGAAAATTTCAATAGGATCTTGATTTGTTCTTTCCTTAATTTTTTCCATAGTAGCATAGAAAATCTTTTCAGCTAAAGATTTTTTACCGCGTCTCATAATTCTGTTAATAAATTTAGAAATATCAACGCTATTATAAACCGGATCTGCTAAAGGTATTCTTCTTGCAGGTTTAGAACGTCTTGACATTACTTCTTACCTCCCTTTGAATCTTTTTTAGCACCATATTTAGATCTGCTTTGAGTTCTGTTAGCTACACCTGCAGTATCTAAAGTACCACGTACGATGTGATAACGAACACCAGGTAAATCTTTTACACGACCACCCCTGATAAGAACAACACTGTGTTCTTGCAGGTTATGTCCAATACCAGGGATGTATGAAGTAACTTCAAATCCGTTAGTTAATCTGACTCTGGCAACTTTTCTAAGTGCTGAGTTTGGTTTTTTAGGGGTTGTAGTATAAACCCTTGTACATACTCCACGTCTTTGAGGACAATTCATCAAAGCAGGAGATTTAGTTTTGTCCTTAAGCTTTTTACGTTCAGAACGTACTAGCTGATTAATGGTTGGCATAATTTCTCCTTTTAATTTACCAATTTGCCCTACATAAGCCTTCTTGAGAGCTTGGGCGTCGCACCTCGGCTTTTACATCCATACTAACCGTCAAATCCAGCACGAAAATTTCGACTAGTACATAATTAATCAAACCTCAAGCAAAGATAATTGTCAACAATATTTTAAAATTATTTACCTAGAAAAGTAACTATATTTGTACAATTAAGAAGCTGCACTGTCAATAATCTTGGAAATCCAATAAATTCTAGGGCACTTTCCCAACAATGAAAATAAGGACAAATACAAAATAAATAAAGATACAACAATTTGAAGAATTGAATATTCAAAAAACAAAGGACTGTTCAATATATATGAAATAAACGAAACAACAATTTTCACAATAGGAATATGCGCCAAAAACTCACAAATAAGTCCTAATAATCCTGCAATAATAAAGTATAATAAGGAAATAAATATAGACTGAAAAACATTATACCTTAGAAAAAAAGACAAATTTTTTTTTCTAAAGTACATAATTACACAAAAAATTAATCCTGCCCATCCTGCAGTCAAATACGATAGACATGATACAAATCTATCGAACCATCCTACAGACTTTCTTACCATTATTTTTCTCCATGGACAGATTTAAGATAATCATCTACAATCTGACTGTAAATAAGTTTATATTCATCATTATCAGGAGCAATACTTATGGAAGCTCGATAAGAAGAAATAGCTTGTTCAACATCATTATCCAAATAATGAGCATTACCCAGAAGCATATATGTTTCTGGATTGTTAGGTTCAACCCTCAAGGCCTTTTTATATAAATCTATAGCTTCCTTGATACGTCCAGAACTTGAATATAAATTTGCTAATAATACATACGCATTTGACAAATCAGGTTCTTTATCTATGGCCTTTTTATACATTTCTTCTGCAACAAGATACTCTCCAAATTCAGTTAGAGAAATAGCATAACAAATGTAAATTCTATATTTGTCATCAGTCATAGAAAGCGCTTTTTCATAATATGAATAAGCCTGCTTTTTATCCTTCATCAAAGTCAGAGCATTTGCAATACATACCGCAATAAGCTCATTATCAGGATTGAGAACAAAAACTTTCTTAAATAATTTTAAAGCAGTTTCATAGTCAAACAGCTTGAAACAAACATTACCCAAATCAATCAGGGCATTAACATTTTCAGGATCAAGAGAAAGTGCCTTTTCATAGTAGGCTTTTGCCTCAACATAATCTTCAATATCTTGGTATAACAAAGCGATTGCATTATAAATTTCAGGATTTTGAGAATTTAAATCAATAGCCCGATTATAATAGAACAATGCTTTAGAAAAATTTTTCCATTCCGCAAAAACATTGCCAATATTGTAATAAATTAGGAAATTTTTAGGATTAACCTCTAAGGCCTTATTGTAATATGACAAAGACTTTCTAAAATCCCTCTCATAAAACCACATAGTCCCCATACCTACAAGAGCCTGAACATCATCCGGTTTTATAGCCAAAAGACTGTCTAAAACAGACATTACTTTATCATAATCTTTTTGTTGCAGATAAAGCTCAGATAACTCATGGTAATTTTCAATATTATTTGGTTCTTTAGCCATTTTAACGACAAGGTCGTTAATCTTCTCATTTAAACTCATATTTTCCATGTCTTTATTTTAGCTTATAAAGTTCATTTTGTAAATTAGTTTACAAAACTAATAAAGAAGTCAGAAAATCATACATTAAAAAAGCTCTCGGAGGACCCCGAGAGCTTTGATTTATATAAATTATAATTATTATGCAGCACCTGTGTAGCTTGGAGCCAAGTTCTTGGCATCTGTTTGTTCCATCTTCTTGCAGGCTTCGTAATCTGCTTGAGCAATTTGTACCTGAGATTCAAGAGAGTCTTTTTCTGTTTGTAACATATCTTCTTCATCTTTCAATGGTTGCAACAAGGATTCTCTCATATATTCAAAGTAATCTTCTATCTGTTGCTTTTGCATTGAAACATTCATTTCATTCATAGCTGACATATTAGAAATTTGTTGATTGTACTGAGCCATATAAGTAGAATAATTGTTATTTTCTTCAGTCGTTAACTGCTCTCCTCCCTGCATTTTCTTCATAAGTTCTGCAGCAGCACCAGTACCAAATATTGAGGACATAAGAGAATTCTTAGCCTGCATCATACCAGCCGTAGAAGTCAAGGATATACTATTCAACATCGCTTTTTCTTGACGTTGAAGGGCTTTTTCCATATCGGCAGCTTGACGAGTCGCACGTCTCAATCTGGATTGGACGCGCATCATCTGGGACTGGAGTTGTCTATACCTCCGGCCAGCAGCCAATTTTCCAAATGCGCCTAATAAGAAACCCATTGTTCTAGTATCCTTGTGTTAGTGTCCTCGTAATTATATAAAGTATTTGTTTTATTGATAATTGCCTTTTTATACAAATCATGTTAAGAAATATTACGATCCAATTAAATAAAATAGTATATACTTTTTATATAAAACCTTATACAACAAAGTATTTAACCTATTTATATAAGTTGAAAAAATTTATAATTTTATGTATTATGCAAAGGTAAATTAATTAAATTAACTGATTTGGAGAGCAAATTTATGAAAAAATACTTTAATCCAAAAACCATTATATTTACTGTACTTATAATTTTATTGTTATTTTTTACCCCTAAAATTACAGGATTACTAATGATCTTGTTTGCATCATTTGTACTTGCTGCAGCGCTCAATCCATTTGTTAATAAAATTGACAACAAACTCAAAAACAGATCGCTATCATCTACCATAGTGGTTCTGACATCAATAGTTGCAGTATTTGCACTAATATTGCCAATATTTGTTATGTGTTATAAAGAAATAGAACTATTCATTTCTATAATGCCACAAAAAGCTATGTCATTATATAAATTTATTCTGCACTCAAAACTATACGGACATACGATAGCTGATCTTATTCCTATGGATAACATCATGAATGCATCAACGCATATTGCTCAAAATGTATTAAATCAATCCTTAAATATTACAATGGCTGCAGCTCAAATGATATTTGTAACACTGGCACTTACAATGTTTATTTACTATATATTAGTTGATAAACAGTACTTAAAGGACAAGTTTATAGAATTCTTTCCTCCAGATCTAAAAGAAAAAGCAAGTGATATTTTATATAATATAACATCTCGAGTCGGCAACTACGTTAGAGCCCAAGTTTTATCAATGATAACTGTTGGATTAATGGTTACATTTGCAGTTGCCATATTAGGTGTAGAATATCCAATCTTACTTGGATTAATTTCAGGAATCTTGGATATTATTCCAATACTTGGGCCTGCAATATCAATAGCTGTTATTATCGTAATAGCTCTTCCTTTAGGAATAGTAAAAATTATACTTGCAGTTATTTTATTCCTTGCTGTTCAACAAATTTCAAATTACATGATAAGACCATTTTTATTCGGTAAGTTTATGAAACTCCACCCGATAACAATTTTGGTTGCTTTATTTATTGCAGAAGAATTCTTGGGGGTATGGGGAGTTATACTTTCCCCGGCAATTGCTGCTACGTTATGTGTTTTAGTTGACGAATTATACCTAAACCCAATGAATGCAAAAGATACAGGAAAAACTATTGAAGAAGTACAAAACTAATACATCTGAAACATTTCTATACTCAAAAACAATAGAAAAACATTGCGACTTTAATATGTGGTTTGTTTTTCCAGGCCCAGAGTCATTTGCTATGTCTTCTCTTGGATATCTATGGCTTTTCAGAGCTATTGAACTAATTCCGGGAATAGACATCGAAAGAATTTATTCTGATACACAAACAACTCGTCTAATGAGAGAAAAAATTGACCTGATTGGGATTTCATTTACATTTGATATGGATTTCCTTGAAATTTTTAAATTTCTTGAAAAAAACAATTTCAGTCTGAAAGCCAAAGACAGACACAAGACAGATCCATTAATATTTGCTGGCGGCCCTGTTGTCAGCGCAAATCCAGAACCTTATAAAGAAATATTTGATTTCTTAATAATAGGTGATGGAGAAGAGGTTAATGAAACAATAGTACAAAAATGTCAAGAACTAAAAAATTCAGCTAAAGAAACAGTATTGGAAGAACTTGCAAATATTGAGGGAATTTATGTTCCGTCACTGCATCCTCAGGTAGTAAAAAAGAGAACAAAAAAACTCTCTGAATGTATATACACTCCAATTATAAGTGAAAAAGCATTTTTCCCAAATACTTTTATACTGGAGGTAGAGAGAGGATGCGCAAACAGATGTGGTTTTTGTCTCGCATCATATTTAAATCTTCCCATAAGATTTGTTGAATTTGAAAAAATTATAGAAACAATTGATTTTGGCCTTAAATATACAAATAAAATTGCACTTCTTGGAGCTCAAATCACCGCACACCCACAGTTTAAAAATATTTGCGAATATATAGACAACAGACTCAACAGTGGCGAAAATATAGAAATGAGTGTATCATCGCTCAGGGTTGATGCTTTTACTCCTGAAATAGTAAATACTTTAGTCAAAGCCGGTCAAAAAAGTCTTACTTTGGCAATTGAAGCTGGAAGCGAACGTCTTAGAAAAGTTATAAATAAAAATCTAAAAGAAGAACAAATCTACCAAGCAATAGAAGTAGCAAAAAGCTGCGGATTACATGGAATAAAGTTCTACGGTATGATCGGGCTGCCAACAGAAACACAAACAGATATCGAAGAAATAGTAAACCTTGCAAAAAGACTAAAAAAAGACTATAAAAATTTTGATATATCATTTGGATTTTCTACATTTGTTCCTAAAGCAAATACTCCATTTCAATGGTTTGGCAGGGAAAATGAAAAAGCACTTGATATAAAATCTAAGTATCTAAAAAAAGAACTGCATAAACTTGGAATTCAAACCAATATATCAAGCGCAAAATGGGATTACTACCAAGCTCTTTTATCAAGAGGTGACAGTAAACTTACTGAATACCTAATAGAAGTTCATAAACTTGGAGGGAAAATAGGCGCTTTTAAAAATGCGGCCAAAAAGACAGGCATTAATACGGACTACTATGCCAATGAAACATATACCTACGATAAAGTTTTACCTTGGGACTTTATAGAAACAAAACCCGGTAAAGATTTTCTAATTAGAGAAAGCAAACGGCTCATATCAATTTCTGATTAAAGCGGCACGTATCCAGAATAAACCAAACTTGCCCATTCATCGTAATAGCTGATTTGTGTAGCACTCCCTGTCCTGATAAAAACTTTAGGTAAATTATTAGCAGGAATATTCAATGCTGCACAAATTGCAGCTTGAATAACTTCAGGGTGAGTTACAATAATAATTCTGTTACCAATATTCTTTGCAACTAAACCATCAATTACCTTTTTTATTCTTGCAATAAACTCATTTGAACTTTCGGCATCTGCAACCGTATGCTCATCCGGATGTTCTAATATACTTTCTAAGGCACCAGGATAGCGCTCTTGTATCTGTGTAAAGGTTAAACCATTCCATTTTCCGCACTGACGGGGTTTTAAATCTTCAACAACAACATAGTCTTTCTTGAAAATCTTTGCAACCATCATTGCAGATTGAATAGTCCGTACAGACGGGGAAGTATATATAACATCATTTTTAACTGCACGAGCCTTTAAATAGGTTGCAAGATTTTGCATTTCTTCAACCCCTAACTCAGACAGCGGCGGATAATTTTCTGCATCGGAAAAACGTCCCTCTTCTGAATAAATTGTTGCGCCATGACATAAAAACGTTATTTTACATTTTCTATTAAAATACATAAATTCACCTTTTATTATATTATAGCACACTTTTTATTTTTGCGGTAGTATAAAATAGAAAAAGGAGATAAATATGAGAGGAAAAGCTTTTAAATTCGGAGATAACATATCTACAGACCATATTGCACCCGGAAGACTATATCACCTAAGGTCTAACTTACCTGAATTCGCAAAACATGTACTAGAAGATGCCGATGAAACTTTTGCCTCAAGAATGAAAAAAGGGGATTTTGTTGTTGCAGGGAGCAACTTTGGACTTGGTTCGTCAAGAGAACACGCACCATTAATCATGAAAATAGCAGGAGTTGGAGCTGTTTTAGCTAAATCTTTTGCTAGAATTTTCTACAGAAATGCCATCAATATAGGTTTATTAGCAATTGAATGTGATACTGATTCAATAGACGATGGAGATGAACTGGAACTTGATATAGAAAAAGGAATTATAACTAATCTTACAAACGGAACTATAATACAAATCGAGCCTCTGCCACCAGTTATGATAAAATTACTTAATGATGGAGGATTAGTTGAGCATATAAAGAAAAACGGGGATTTTAAACTTACTGACTAGTTGAAAAATCTGACAAAACAAATAAAAATCTTAATATATTTGAGTTTAAAATAAAATTATTATATATTCTAAAATAGTATAAAACAGACAATAAAAGGGAGAAATCATGAATATTCAAGAACGCATGGATAGCATAAACGGTGTAATCAAAAATATCGCAGAATTCATACAAAATCATGCTGAAATTAAAGCAGATTTTAACGAATACTTACAAACTATCGGTGCAAGTTCTAAATCAGGAATACCTTTACAAACCGCTTGCTTCAGTTATATTCTTGAACGAAATCTTGGCGAAGACCTAAAAAGTATTCCTCAATTATATCTGGAAAATACAAAAGACCTGGACACTGAAACAAAAAAAATAGTAAAAGCTATTGATGAATCTATTTCTTCAGTATTTGAAATTAAAAAAGTAACAAAAACAGGTTTTGATTTACTGAATATAGTTAATGAACGAAGATATATGATTACTTCGCTTATGAAAATGACAGCCTTCAGAGGCATTGGCTCAGGAGATTATATTATTGCACGAATATTCAACCTTAACGGCGATTATTATCTGCTTGAAATATCCGGAGTACTGCCTGGTACTAGAAAAGATGATGCTTACAGATTTGCAGTAGCTAAGATAATACAAAATCCTGAATTAGTTTACCTTGATAATCCGGAAAAACAGAAAGAAATAGAAGAAGATGTTGCTGATATCTATAAAAAATTCTTGGAATTTTTCGGAAAAACAGAAATTATTACGACTAACAAGTACGCAGATGATTTGATCGGGGTTTTCAACGACTACGCAGAAGAGGGCATAAAATCAGATTTTGCAAATCTGATAGTAGAACCTGAAGAGTATAAATACTTTAATGTAAGCGAATTTAACAATTCTTATGATAATTTTCTTGAAAACTCACTTGGAGGGTTTTCTTCTCACAAAGAAACCTATGATGTAGGCATTATATACGACGAAGAATTAGGTTTATATGCAATACCGTTTTACGGAACATTCAATAAAATTTTTGAAGTTAAAGATTATACAAAAGTTGTTAATTATGATGCCTGTATAAAATATTTTCTCGAAAATGATAAGTATTCAGCAAATTTAATTAGAATGGTAGCAAATAAACACAAAAACTTTATGGAAATAGTTAATGCTGTACTTGCAAAAAATTATACACTTGAAGAACTGTTAAAAAAATACAAAAAAAGATATCTTGATAATAAAATTATATCATCAACCACCGTATTATACAGATCAAATGCGTTTTCAAACACGCTCGGAATAATAGAAGACAACGAAAACAAACCACAAATTGACACAACAAAAAAAGTAGGAAGAAATGATCCTTGTCCTTGCGGCAGCGGTAAAAAATATAAAAAATGCTGCGGTGCCGCCCTATAAGAAACCGATACAAAAATAGAATTATGATAAAACAACTAAAGCTGAAAGATTACATTTTAATAGATGAATTATGCGCAAATTTTGATAAAGGTTTGAACATAATAACCGGTGAAACAGGAGCCGGGAAAAGTATTATCATAAATGCAATAGACTTGGTATTTTCATCAAGAGTATCAAAAGATGTAATTAAAACAGGATGTGACAAAGCTTCTATTGAAATTACACTAGAAAATACTAAACATGACTTATCAGGCCTCTTTGAAGCTAACGGTATAGACGATCTAGGCCAAGAAATAATAATCACAAAAGAAATTACCCAAAATGCTGTACGTTCAAGAATTAATGGAACACTTGTAAATCAGGAACTGCTTAAAAATTTAAGAGCACTGTTTGTTGATATTCACTCCCAACATCAAACTTATACTTTTCTTCAGCCGTTATACCATATAAACCTGTTAGATTCTTACGCTAAAGACGTTTACGGTCAACAGCTCATATTATATAAAGAAAAATTTAAAGAATATGAAGACTACATAAAACTCCTAAATGAAGCAAAAAATGTGGCAACAGCAACCGAGTCCCAAATTGACTTTTTAAAATTTCAAATAAATGAGATAGAAGAAGCAAATATACAAAGCGAAACTGAAGATGAAGAACTTACTAAGGAACTTGAAGTTTTGGAAAATGCCGAGAAATTAAAAGAACTTACAGGAGGAGCCTACTGGGCAATAAACGGAGATGACGGATCTATACTTGAAGCTCTGGCTAAGATTAAAACAGATCTTTCAAAGGCAGAAAGTTTTGATCCAAAATTAGAAGATTTGAACAGCCAATTTATTGATGCCGTTGAAAACCTGAAAGATGTATCTTCATCTTTGAGAGATTACAGCCAAAATCTAGACAATGATACCCAAAGGCTCAATGATATACAAGAAAGACTATTCCTCATTGACAAACTAAAACGAAAATACGGAGGAACACTTGAAAATGTCTTAAAAAGTTACGAAAACTTTAGAGAAGAACTTTCACAAATCGAGTTTTCAACTCAAAACATTGAAAATCTAGAAAATAAAATTTCTCAGCAAAGAGACAATCTATTGAAAATAGCAGGAGAAATAAGCGAACACAGAAAAAATTACGCACAAGTTTTATCCGTATTAATTCAGGATAAACTGGCAGTACTGGAGCTTCCAAAAGCAAGATTTGAGATACAAATAAAAAATAAAGACTTATCATCAAACGGAATTGACAATGTAGAGTTTCTAATATCTACCAATATTTCAGAAGACCTAAAACCATTGGCAAAAGTAGCCTCCGGCGGTGAGATATCAAGAGTCATGCTGGCAATAAAATCCATTTTTGCACAAAATGACGAAATTGATACTGTAATTTTCGATGAAATTGATACAGGTATTTCCGGAAAAGCAACACAAAGTGTTGCGGACGAAATGGTCGAACTAAGCAAATCCCACCAAATTTTTGTAATTACACACCAAGCCATTATTGCATCAAAAGCAGATAAGCATTTCTATGTAAGAAAATCCCAACAAGACCAAACTAAAGTTGAAGTGTATGTTCTTACAGGCGACAACAGAATAAAAGCCATAGCAGAACTTGCTGGCGGAACAATTAATGAACAATCTATAGAATTTGCTAAATCTCTTATTTCGTAAATAGAATTATTACTTATTAAAATATAGGAATTAAATTAAAATAATTGATATTAAGGGGCTGCAAATCCACTACTGCAAAAATTGTAAAGCGAGGTGGCTGAGCTTCCAACCACCTCAAAATAGCTAAAAGTCAGATTTCAATCCTACAAAAATGCCTAATTAAACTAAAAGAAGCTTCTAGAAACTATCCAGACTGATGAAATAGCGTCTTTAAATAATAAAAACCGACATCAAACATGATGTCAGCTATGAAAGATGATGAATTAATTACAACTATGAGATATGATTAATTGTCAATATAGTCTTTAAAATGTGAAATATTCTCAATTCTTCTGAGTTTTTTTATTGCACCTTCTTCTATCTGCCTAATACGCTCTTTTGAATAACCCATAATAGTTCCTAATTCAGCCAGTGTCTTAGGCTCTGTAGAATTAATGCCAAACCTTGAGGTTATAACTTTCTTTTCTCGTTCAGTCAAATTATCAAACAACTGAGGCAACCCTTCTTTTAAAAAATCATCTTTTGCCTGTTCCTCAGGAGAATTACAGGATTTATCCTCAATATAATCTCCGAGGCATAAATCATCAGTTACTGCAGTTTCTAAACTAATAGGTTCTAATATAATAGATTGCTTAATTCTTCTAAGTTTATTAATTGATATATCTAAATATTCTGCCATCTCCTGATCAGTAGGCTCTCGATCCAATTCAGAAGAAAGCTGCGCAAAAACCTTTTTATATTTTCTGATTTTATCAGCCATATGAACAGGAATTCTTATTGATTTAGAGTTATTAGCAATCGCCCTTATAATTGACTGCTTTATCCACCAGGTGGCATACGTAGAAAATTTAAAATTTTTTGAATAGTCAAACTTTTCGGCTGCTTTTATCAAACCTATTGAACCTTCCTGCACTAAATCCATAAACAGCACACCTTGACCTACATATCTTTTTGCAATACTAACAACAAGACGCAAATTTGCTTGAATTAATTTACGTTTTGCTATATCACATTTATTTTCTTTAATCTGCCTGCCAAGATCTTTTTCCTCGGCAGAGCGCAAAAGCTTAATTTTTCCGATTTCTTTAAGATATGTCTGTAAAATATCATCTTCGTGAGCAACTGCGCTAAATGTTTTTATATCTTCTTCCAAATCTTCTACGATAGGTGTATTCAATTTAAAATCTTCAAAAACTTCCAAATTTAAACTCACAATAACCTCCAGTCAAATAAATCCTACCAAAATACATGACGATACATAAAAAAAAAAGTTTCATCTGATAACTTGACAATAAAATATGTTCTTGATAATATAATTTTTGCAAAGGGCAAAAGCCTAAAAATGAATGAGACAATCATTTCACACTATGCACTAGTCAAAATTAAATAGTATTTCGGGTGTTTAGCTCAGTTGGTAGAGCGTCTCCCTTACAAGGAGAGGGTCGGGGGTTCAAGTCCCTCAACACCCACCACTTAAAAGACAGTTATATCGGACTTTTTACAAAATTGTAAAATGTTCGATTTTTAGTTTTAGAATTTATTTTTTCAGAATACATAAAAATGAAACTCACCACTAGAATCAAACTTCATAGTGGTGCGTTTCATTTTTATGCTTTATTGCAATCTTATTTAACAAAATAGTCTATCGCACTGGATTCAATAGGACAAAGCTTTAACAATTGAGGCTTAATAGCCGAAAGTTGAGATTTGTAAATTGATTTTTTATTGTCATCGGCCATCGTATAGCCTGTTGTCATTACGGTAACTCTGGAGCAATCAGGTTTCGCAGTTGCTTTAAAATAGTTTAAGCAATTAGGAAATAACGAATTATAATAATTAGTCTGCTCTTCTAAAAGAGCCGTAGCTTTATCAACAGAAGATGAACCTGACATCATAGATAAAGCCTGCGTTTGGTAATAATTATTTTTATTTTGTAATTCAGTAAGAGATGGACAGGTTCCGGCTGCTTGAACTGCAGTATTTAAAGAAAGTAATATATATGCAGAAATAACGACTGATTTAACAATTTTCATAAAACCTCCAAATAATATAATATTATATAATTTATTCAAAATTACTTAAATCATATTTATAAATGATATTACAAAAATTAATAAGTTTAATAATATGATGAATTATAAAAAAAAAAATGTTAAAATAAAAAAGTACACAACAATGAGGTAATATGAAGAAGAATGCTTTTACTTTAGCAGAAGTTTTAATTGTAATGGCTCTTATAGGCTTTCTATTTACATTAATGCTTCCAACATTAGTTCAAAAACAGAGTTCTACAAAGTATATTGAATCATTAAAAACAGCTCAGGATAAATTACAAACAGCCTTAGATATGACAGCTAAGGACAACAATAATTTACCTCCGCATGACTGGCCAAGTGTTAGAACAAGCACAAATAAATCAGATGCCATAATGAAAGAGCTTGCAAAACATTTACAAATTATGTCATATTGTGGCAGTTCGTCAAAGGGTTGTTTTTCTCAAAATAATTATAGAACCCTAAATGGTAAAAACACATCAATAATTGTTGATGATATGGAGCCGAACAATCAGACTATCAATCAAGATGAATTCACCGAATCCGATTTTTATAATCAAGATGAATCAGGGTGGGGTGAAGTAAATCCACTGCCGCAGATGGAATATACAGAGGCTTTACCTGAATTTTCTTCAACATATATATCATTATTAGATGGAGGATCAGTTGTTCTAAAAACAAATTCAACTAAATGCGACAGATTATTATTATCTACAGATACGTTGGAAAGGCCTTTATGTGGGATAATATATGTGGACGTTAATGGACAATCCATACCAAATATGCTTGGAGTTGATGTATTTGGATTTTATCTGTCTAATAACAGTATTATTCCTATGGGTTTTTACGGAGATGATTTTTCATTTGACTATAATTGTCTTAGAGAAACACCAAGAGCCAGAAATACTAATGGATTAGGTTGCACCGCCTGGGCTATAAAAAATAGAAACATGGAATACAGGAAATGTCAGGCGGGAACAAGAATTAGTTGGACGAAAGCCACAAGATGCGATAGTCCTCCAACTCAAAAATAATAATAAAAAGAGCTATAAATTACATTTATAGCTCTTTTTATAGTTCCTTTTTCAATAGAATTATACAATATTTTCAATATTATCAATTCGTTTTTGAGAATCTCTTTTTATAATCTTTCTGGCCAGCAGACCTAAAAGAAGCATCCCGGCAAGTAACACACCTCCAATAGCCCAACCGCTGTATTTTACATATTGAAGTTTGATAACGGTTTCTCCGTCCTTTTTGACATTCCAAATATATACATTACCATCCACTGAATCTGCATTATTATAAGAAGCTAATCCCGGAACTTTAATACTGAATGAAGTAGAAAACTCAGAAGGTTCTTTTTGAGTTTGATTACTATCATTCTGTGCAGTGCTTTCTTCAATTGTATCCTGAACCAACTGTTTCGCAGAATCATCAAGATTTGCTGCCATATCGAATTCAGAATTAGTATCAGAATTAAATTCTGAAGGATCTGCATATTTTTGGAAATATTCCGGCTGCATTCCTGTAGACGATTGAGTCATTTTCTTTTCTTCAGTTTGTTTAACAAATGAATTAAACTTTTCTACCTGCGCAGGCATATTATAAGTTGCATTAATATTAATTGAAGTCACTAAAAAATTCTTTTTTACTTCAATAAATTTTTTACTTTTAAGGTTAGAAACAAAGCCTAAAGTTGATAAATCTAAATCTTCATATTTTAAATTTTTAACACTCTTCTCAGCCGTAATAGTTGACAATTTTGCACCATATGCATTTTCAACATTATATAAAGGATCGATAAAAGATCTATAGTTAGACAATATATTATCAGCAATTACATCAGAAGAATTTGATAAATCACCTTGGTAAGTAAGAGAAGTAACAACCGAAGCTGAATAATCTTTATTAATATTAATTCTTGTATCAACGTTAGCACAGCCTGTTAATAACGGAGCTAACAATAATAACGATATTAGAATCTTTTTCATGCAATACTCTCCCTATTATATTTCTTAAAATATAATAGCATACTTTTATCTGTATGTTAAATTATAACAATTATGTAATGTTTATTTTATGCTATTATTCTTTTATGCGAACCGCAGATGAACTAACAGTAAAAATAGAAGGATTTTCAAACCTAGGATTTGGAATAGCCAAAGTTGATGGATTTGTTATATTTGTTAAAAATTCATGTCCAAAGGATGTTGCTAAAATCAAATTAACAAAAGTAACAAAAAGCTATGCCTATGCTGATATTTTAGAAATACTTGAAGAGTCACCGCATAGAGTCAAACCTTTTTGCCCTATGCAAAAAGTGTGCGGAGCATGCCAGCTGCAATTTATAGACTATGAATATCAGCTTGAATTAAAGCAAAAAATAGTACAGGATGCAATTAAAAATTTAGGGAACATTGACATTGAAATACCTAAAACTATTCCGAGCCCTGAAATAAAAAATTACAGAAGGAAAATTCAATATCCGATATCCCAAACTAAAAATTCAGGAAGAATACTTGCAGGATACTACCAGCAAAAAACACATGAAATAGTTAATATAAAATATTGTCCTATTCAACCTGAAATTTGCGACAAGATTATAGAGTTTATAAGAAATAAAGCTAATGAGTTTGGTATAACAGGATATATAGAAAAAACACACTCCGGAGACCTTAGACATGTTGTAATAAGAAATTCTGCATATAGCAATAAAAATCTTGTTGCATTAGTGATTAATAATACTAAAGCTTCGGATAATATAAAAAAACTTGCCAAAAGTATTTTTGACGAATTTGATGAAGTGTCAGGAGTATGTGTAAACTTTAATAACAAGCAAACTAATGTTATTTTAGGAAAAGACACAAAATGTTTATTTGGCAGCGACTATATTGAAGAAAAAATTCTGGATAAAATTTTCAAAATAGGTGTGAATACCTTTTTCCAGATTAACCCTGTAAGTGCAGAGAATATTTTTAAATATGTAAAAGACTATATAAAAGCAAACTTAAAAAGTCCGATTGTACTTGATGCCTATGCAGGAATTACATCATTTGGAATAGTAATATCAGACGTTTGTAAACAAGTGGTAAGTGTTGAAGAAAACAAGGATTCTTGCATTCTTGCCAATGAAGTTCTTCTAGAAAATAATATTACTAATGTTGAAGTCCATAACATGGATGCCGCAAAGTTCTTTGAACAGGAAACCCGCAAATTTGATGCAATAATACTTGATCCGCCAAGAAAAGGATGTACAAAAGAAAGTCTTGACTATGCCTATAAACTTGCAAAAGATACTATAATATATGTGAGCTGTAATCCTGCAACCCTTGCAAGAGATCTAAAATACCTGACAGAAGTAAAAGGCTGCAGAATTCAATCCATACAGCCTTTCGATATGTTTTGCCACACTTATCATATAGAAAATGTTGCAATAATAAAAATTTAACCGTTTTTCAAATCATGCTTATAATTATAATACTCTATAGTTTCCCTTAAACTATCATGGATTTTTGTTAATAGAGATCTGTCATAACGAACATCTTTTGCTAGCTGTTTCTTTGCTGAATCACTTATTTCGGCACCTTTTCTCATTTCACTGTATACAGAATTTATCCTGTCTCTCAAGCCGGAAAAGTAATTTTCAAACATTGAAACATCAGTATCTGAAAACATAACAGGAACTTCATCTGATATATCGTATAAATCTTTATTCTTTGCATTTAAATAAAGCTTTTCTGAAATTTTTCCTCTGAACATTTGCTTAATTAAATCAATATATCTGCCTGCTCTATATGCATGAGAACCTATTTCCTTTTTATTCGCCAAATCAACCCTTAATTCATCTAAATTACGAAGATGAGTATAAACCCTTTCAGATTCTTCATGTTTAGCAATCGCAGTATGCGGTCCGAAAAGAATAATCAATTCATGTTGGACTGGATTTTTCTTTTTATCAAAATCTCTGATAAATCTCATCTGGATATCTTCATATCCGGATTTTTGAGGTTTGCTTATACTATATCTTAAATGAGGATCCAGCTTTAAAACTTGGTCTGATACATCATCTAATCTTATATCTAAATCAGGCACAATTTTTTCTATAGATGTATTCTTTAATTCTTCTTCGGTTGGAATGTAACCTCGCTTGATTAAATCTTTTACAGACATTTCCGTATCGGCTAATACATAACCTCGTTTTTTCATCTCAGGAAGAAGTACATCATTTAATAAAGATAGGTTATAAGGATCGTTACAATATAGTGTAGCCCTTATTGTATCAGGAACCTTAAATTTCCCGGATCTGACAATTTTACTTGTATAAGACTTAGGAGATTTGACAGGACTTTGCTCGCAATAAACCCTGTCAAAAGAAAAACCTTTTTCTTTTAATTTTAAAGCAACTGATTCTAATACATCTAAATATGTTGTTGCGATACGATTAAGCCTGCCTGAATCCGCGCTTACCTGAGCTTCAACAAAATCAGAAACCTTTGACATAGTTGAAACTCCACTGCCAAAAGAAACCGTATCTGCAGCCAAAGTATTTTTATACTTTGGTTGAATAACAGTACTGTTATTCGAAAATTTAGCACCCCTAACATTATTATTTATAAAGTTTAACGGAGTAATTGCTTGTATATTCATAAAACACCTTTCTACACAAATTAAATACAAAAATAATAAAACCAAACAAGAAAAAATTTTACTACATAAATAATATAAAATAAAATACTCTTAACATAAATTTACAAGTTCAAAATTTTGTCAAAATATATGTTTGTATTATCATGTAAAGGTACAGTTACTTTAAGAAATAGCGCATATAAATAAGGAGGGTTTATTAATTATGCCAGGAAAAACAATTACAGTTGATGGCAATTACGCTGCCGCTCACGTTGCGTATGCGATGAGCGAAGTTTCAGCTATCTACCCAATCACTCCTTCATCTACAATGGGTGAATGGATTGATGAATGGGCATCACAACACAAAAAAAACATCTGGGGCAAAGAAGTAAGAGTTGCAGAAATGCAATCTGAAGCAGGTGCAGCAGGAGCTGTTCATGGAGCTTTGGCTGCAGGTTCTTTAACTTCTACATATACAGCTTCACAAGGTTTATTACTTATGATTCCTGTTATGCACAAAATAGCAGGTGAAATGCTCCCTACAGTATTTCACGTAGCAGCACGTGCATTAGCAGCTCAATCCTTAGCAATTTTTGGAGACCATTCTGATGTTATGGGCTGTCGTAATACTGGTTTTGCTATGTTAGCCGCAAATTCAGTTCAAGAAGAAATGGATTTAGCTTTAGTTGCACACTTATCAACATATAAAGCTAAAGTTCCATTCTTACAATTCTTTGACGGTTTCAGAACATCTCATGAAGTTCACAAAATTGAAGAAATCTCTTATGAAGATATTGCTAAATTAGTTGAACCAAAATATATTGAAGAATTCAGAAACAGAGCAATGAGACCGGAAGCGCCTATTTGCAAAGTTGGTGCTCAAAACACTGACGTATACTTCCAAGGTCGTGAAACTGTTAACAAATACTATGATGCAGTTCCTGATATTGTTCAAGAATATATGGATAAAGTTGCAGCTTTAACAGGCAGACAATATCATCCATTTGATTATGTTGGGGCTTCTGATGCTACAGATGTTATCGTTGCTATGGGTTCCGGCTGTGAAACAATAGAAGAAACTATTGAATACTTAAATGCTAAACGTGGTACTAAATACGGTTTAGTTAAAGTAAGATTATACAGACCGTTTGATGTTAAAAGATTCAAGGAAGCTCTTCCTTCAACAGTTAAACGTGTAACAGTTCTAGACAGAACAAAAGAACCTGGTTCTATCGGAGAACCTTTATACTTAGACGTTGTTGCCGCTTTAGAAGGAAAAGATATAAGAATTATCGGCGGACGTTACGGTTTATCTTCAAAAGAATTCACTCCGTCTATGGTTCTTGCTGTATACAAACACGCTGAAGCTAACGGTTTCCATGGATTTACAGTTGGTATTGAAGATGATGTAACAAACAGATCATTAAAAGTTACAGAACACATTGTTACAGAACCTGAAGGCACTACAAATTGTATGTTCTGGGGCTTGGGTTCAGATGGTACTGTCGGTGCTAATAAAAACTCAATTAAAATTATCGGTCAATATACAAACAAAGATGCTCAGGCATACTTTGCTTATGACTCTAAAAAATCATTTGGTGTAACAGTTTCTCACCTAAGATTTGGTGACAAACCTATCAAATCAACATATTTGATTACTGCACCTGATTTTGTATCTTGTTCAGCACACGCTTATATCGGAAGATATGATTTATTAAAAGGGATAAAAGAAGGCGGAACATTCCTACTTAACAGCCCTTGGTCAAAAGAAGAAGCTTTCTCTCATTTGACTCGTGAAATGCAAGAAACTATCGTTAATAAGAAAATCAAATTCTATAATATAGATGCTGAATCTCTTATTGAAAAACAACCAGGCCTAAGAGGTAAAGGAGCCAACACTGTAATGATGGTAGCTTACTTTAAGGTTTCTGGAATCATTCCTTTTGAACAAGCTTTAGAAGGTATGAGAGAAATGACTAAGAAAACCTTTAAGAAAAAAGGCGACGATGTTGTTAATATGAACTTAGCATTGATTGATGCCGCTGTTGATGCTTGTGAAGAAGTTCCGGTTCCAGCTTCATTAGATGGTGTTGCTCATGCTGATGATGTTAAATTAATTCCTGATAATGCAGATGACTTTGCTAAGAAAATCATTGAACCATCAATGAGACAAAAAGGTGACGACATTCCAGTTTCTGCAATGTCAATTGATGGTGTTATTCCAACAGGAACAGCTTGTTTAGAAAAACGTGGAATTGCTCCAAGAGTTCCTCACTGGAATGCCGAAAATTGTATTCAATGCGGTATCTGTGCTTCTGCTTGTCCTCATGCTGCAATTAGAACTAAATTGATGGAACAGGATGATTTAAAAGATGCACCTTCAACATTTAATACAGTTGATGCAAAACCAAATGACCATGGTGAAAAATTCAAAGTTCAGGTATATTGCAAAGATTGTACAGGATGCGGTGTTTGTATCGATCAATGTCCAATGTCTAAAAACCCTGAAAAAGCAGCTCTTACTTGGTCTTCAATAGAAAAAGAAGAAGCTGCAGGTGAAATGACTAACGAAGAATTCTTCGATGCATTACCGGATAACGTAATGGGTAAAAATACAACCAAAACAATTAAAGGTGCTATGCTGAGAAAACCATTATTTGAATTCTCAGGAGCTTGTGCTGGTTGTGGTGAAACTCCTTATGTTAAATTGGTTTCTCAATTATTTGGTGAAAACATGATAATTGCAAACGCAACTGGATGTTCATCAATTTACTCAGGAACTTTCCCAACAATCCCTTATACAACAACTAAAGAAGGCAGAGGTCCAGCTTGGGCTAACTCTTTATTTGAAGATAATGCTGAATTTGGTTATGGTATGAGATTGGCAGTTGACCAAAACAGAGAAACGTTAAAAACTTATGTTGAAAAAGTTCTTGAAAATGAAAAATCTCCGGCTGACTTAAAAGAAGCTTTAACAGAAGCTATGTCACACTGGGAAAATTCAAAAACAGAAGAAGCAATCGCTGCTCAAAATAAAGCAAAAGAAGTTCTTGCTAAATATGCTGATGTTGAATGTCCTGATTTAGCAAAAGTAAGAGAACTTCAAGACTACTTTACTGATAAATCTATCTGGATTATCGGTGGTGATGGATGGGCTAACGATATCGGATACGGCGGAATTGATCACGTATTGGCACAAAATCAAAACGTTAACATTCTTGTTCTTGATACCGAAGTTTACTCTAACACCGGTGGTCAAGCTTCTAAATCTACACCGACAGGTGCTGTTGCGAAGTTTGCTACAGGTGGTAAGAAAACTTACAAAAAGAACATGGGCTTAATGAGTATGTCATATGGCTATGTATATGTAGCATCAGTTGCTCTTGGTGCAGACAGAGCTCAAACTCTTAAAGCATTCCAAGAAGCTGAAGCTTACAACGGACCATCTATCATATTTGCATATGCACCATGTATTGCACATGGTATCGATATGAGTAAAACTCAAACAGAACAAAAACGTGCAGTTGAAGCAGGATACTTCCCATTATACAGATACAATCCTGCTAACCCTGAAGCTCCATTTACTTGGGATGCTAAAGATCCAAAAGGCAGCTATCAGGAATTCATCAAATCAGAAGGTCGTTATAAATCACTTATGAAGACTAACCCTGAACACGCTGATGAATTATATGCTCAAGCAGAAGAAGATGCAGCAAAACGTATGGCTGTATACAAAGCTGTTGGAGAATTGATGAAATAATAATAAAATCATCATAATTATAAAAGACGTGATTTCTAAATTGAAATCACGTCTTTTAATTATTATTTATTTTACGTTATTTAACTTACTTTCCAGACTATCATGCTTAGTTTTCAGATCAGATAACTCAGAGCGAGCTTTATCCAATTGATCCCTGTCTCTTTGCAATTTTTGCTCATCCGAATTTAATTCATCTTGCAATCTTGAGCGTCTATTTTCATACTCTTGCCTATTGGATGACAATCTTGATCTATCTGAATCAATATCAGATTTGTCTTCACTAATTTTACCTTCCAAAGATGATATTTTACTATTACAATCACTTTGCTTACTATTATTTTGATCAATAACATTTTGAATTTGAGCACGTTCTTCTCTTAACCTACTTTCCATTTCTTCTCGAGTTTCATATGCCTTTAAAGAATAATGAAAATAAGAATTATAGATATAGAATGGCTTATTATAGTAGTTAACAGGATGTATCATAATATTATATACCTCCTAAAATGGTTTTGTAGTTATAATAAACAAAAATAAAAAAATTTGATATAAATTCACAAACTTTTACAATATAAACTAGTCCATTTGATCATATACTCTGCGGACTTCTTTTATATCCTGCCACATTAGCCATTTAGGAGAGCCTTTTTCCCTGCTATCATTACGCAACAAATACGAAGGATGAAATATTGGCATCATTTTAGAATAATAAGGGCCTTCAAACCACTTTCCACGTAACTTTGTTATACCCAGTTTCGTATCAATAAAAGAATTTACAGCAACTCGTCCGCACAATAAAATAATTCTTGGTTTTAATATCTCGACTTGAGCATCTAAATATTCTCTACAAGCCGCTTTTTCTTCAGGCAATGGATCTCTGTTTTCAGGCGGTCGACACTTTAATGTATTACAAATATAAATATCTCGATCACGAGAAAAGCCAACACAATCTAGAATTTTATCCAATAATTGACCAGCTTTTCCAACAAAAGGAATTCCCCTTTGATCTTCATAATATCCAGGAGCTTCTCCTATTAACATCAGCTTTTGATTAGGAACCCCACCTGAAAAAACTATATTAGTCCGAGTTTTACAAAGAGAACATCTATCACAACGTAAACACTCTTGACGCACTTGCTCTAATTTTTCAGAAAAAGCATCTTGCATATTTATGCCTCTGGTAACAAAACCGAAATAACAGCATTATCAATTGATAAATATTTCTTTATTGTCATTTCTAAATCTTCAACAGTAATACTGTCTAAATCTGCTAAATACTCTTCTACAAGTTTTAAATTATCACAGACTGTCATATAATAACCTATTGTATCACCTATCTCAGATACGGTCTCTGCAGAATATGCAAATTTTGATTTAGTACACTTCTTAGCTTTCAAAAGTTCTTCTTCTGAAATTTTAACACTGAGTAATTTAGACAATTCTTCTTTTATCAATTCAACTGCTTTATCTTTATAACCATTATTAAAATTAGCGTGTATAAAGAAATTATTTCCGTCCTTGAATTGATAATGCTCAGAATCAACAAAATTAAAGATCTTTTCCGGGAGTTTTTCAATTAGATTTTGTTGTAATCGTGAACTTGCGCCATCTCCAAAAATAATACTTATTAAATCAAGACATATAGTAGCTTTTAATTCATCAGCCTTAGGCCCAAGCCACCCAAACATCAAATAAGATGTTTGAATATTTGCATACTCCTCTACATATTTGGTAGATGTAACTGGTTTATCTATAGAATTTACCCTCTTCTCTGATTTAATCCTGCCCGGGAAAGTAAACTTGTCACAGATCATATTTAAAACTTTGTCATGATCAAAATCTCCGACTACAATTGTGGTTACATTTTCAGGGGTATAGAATTTTCTGTAATAATTATCAATATCCTCTCTTGTAAGTCTTGAAATTATCTCAGGAGTTCCTATAACATCTCTTTTATAAGGGTGTGAAGTATACATATTGAAATTACAGTTATTATAAACTTTTGTCCAAGGTTGATCTTTACGCATTCTAATTTCTTCAATAACAACATGCCGCTCACGTTTATCTTTAACTGAATTATCATTTATATCAAACGGTGCCCCTAATTCCTCTGAAGGGAAAACAGGATCCATCATCATATCAGCATGCAAATCCAAAGCAAGATAAAAATCCTTATTGTCTACTCCTTTTGGCAGGGTTACATAATAAAATGTATAATCTTTCCAAGTAGCGGCATTGACAATAGCGCCTTTTGATTCAAGCATTCTGTCAAATTCTCCGACTTTATATGTATGAGTGCCCTTAAACATTAAGTGTTCCAAAAAATGCGAAATTCCATTATTATTATCATCTTCATTTATAGAACCTGTCTTAACCCATGAAGATACCTGAACCATATCGCCCTTTTTATGAGCCAATACAACTTTATGACCATTATCTCTTTCATATATTTCAACATCCTCTGTCAAAAAAGGATATTTTACTAATTCTTTTTTCATAAAAATTCCCTCATTTACAATATTCATTATAACATAATGCAAAAAGTTTTGTTTAATATATAATTCATGTATGAATAATGTAATTGATAAAATTAAGGGAACAGTTATTGTATCTGTCCAAGCAATGCCATCAGAGCCTCTATATTTAGAAAAATGTATGGTAGCGATGATGAAATCCGTTGTAACTGGCGGAGCCGGAGCCTTAAGAGTGGCAGGTGCCAGGGATGTAAAAAATGCAAAAAGATTATTTCATGTACCTATAATTGGACTTACAAAACCTAACATTATACCTAAAAATTGGAAAGAAATTGTCTACATAACACCGACTGTAAAAGATGTTATTGAACTTGTAGATGCAGGCGCTGATATTATTGCCACAGATGGAACCCAAAGAAAGCGTCCTGACAATGAAAAACTATCTGACCTTATAAAATACATTCATATAAATAAAAGAATGGCTATGGCAGACATTTCAACAGTAGAAGAAGGAATAAAAGCACAAGAGGCAGGTGCAGACATTCTATCAACAACTCTTGCAGGTTACACTTTAGAATCTTCTTCATCCCCAGCTAACGAACCCGATTTTGACCTGTTAAAAGAATTAGTAAATACAACTAACCTTCCGGTAGTTTTAGAAGGAAGAATCTGGGAGCCATATCAGGTTGATAAAGCATTTGAATTGGGAGCCCATTGCGTTGTTATAGGCTCTGCTATTACCAGACCACAACTTATTACAAAAAGATTTGTTTTTAGAAAAGAAAAATAATAATATAAGGATAATTTTATGAAAATATTTCCATTAAGACCACTTGCACCAATAGATAAATTAAAAAATCTAATGTTTATAATGAAAGAGTATCCTCCAATAACAGAAAAATCTCTAAATGATAAAGTATCACTGATAAATGCTGAATTTACAAAAAGTGAACTTCGTTCAGAATATAAAAATGCAATAAAAATGTTACATCAAGATAAATTTGAAAACAAAAGGGGTAACATATGAAAAAAGCTCTTGCAATTGATGTTGGCGGAACCAAAATATATAACGCAATTATAAACGAAAACGGAGAAATTATCGGGGAAATAGAAAAGCATCACACTCCAAAGACATTTACTGAAATTGAACAACAGTTCAAAGAAATTATAAACAAACACGAGAACGATGTCGATATAATTGCTTTCTCCACTTGCGGTGAAGTAAATAATGAAAATACAAAAATTGTAGGCTCTACTGGCAATATTGCAAAAGAATATCCGACAATGGCTTTCTCTAGCCTGTCTACAAAACCAGTATTTGTAGAAAATGATGCCAACTGCGCAGCATGGGCTGAATATAAAATCGGAGCATCAAAAGGAACAGCAACCTCTGTTATGGTAACCTTTGGAACAGGTGTTGGTGGCGGTATAATTATCAACAAGCATTTATTCAAGGGTAAAAGCGGAGCTGCAGGAGCTATGCATTTCAAAATGTATCCCGATCAAAGAAGACAATGTACATGCGGAGGTTGGGACTGTTTTGAAATATATACATCTGGCCCTGGATTAACAAAAACGGCCATAGAAATAACAAAAAATCCGGATATTACAACCTACGATATATTTGATGGGGTAAATAAAAAGGATGCTCAAATGATTGAAATATACAACAGATGGCATAGTGATATTATTGCAGGATTTATCGGACTGGCAAATCTTTTTGATCCAGAATGCATTGTGTTATCAGGTTCATTGGCTCAATTTGTTGATACTCAACTTGTAGAACAAAAAGTTAATAAAGAAATTGTGACATCTCCAACCAAAATTTACAAAGCCACAGCAGGAAACTATTCAGGGATGATAGGAGCGGCTCTGCTTGCCTTTGGAAAAGGAGATTTAAATGGGTAAATCAAAATCCAGAATTTTCAGAAAAGGAATAAATGACCAAATAACAAAAGTTACAAGAGAAGATGCTACAAAAAATGCAGCTAAATTACTAAATGCCAATATCCAAAATGAAGCTAAAGATATAATCACAATGTTTGGCCTGGATGCTGAAGAGTTACTTGAAGCTGGTGCAAGTTATGAATCGGTTGTAGCTATTAAGAATATCTTTAAAAAATAATATTATGAATAATATAAGAAATATTATTAAAAGTATAAAATTTTGGCTGAATTGTGCAAGGGTATATTCTCTGCCGATTACAATTTTAAGCTGGCTTGTAGCTTTCATATATTCTACTAAATATAATGGATGTATACTTGCAGGATTGATTGCTCTTATTGGAATAAGCCTTGTTCATATGGCTACAAACCTAATTGATGACTATTTTGATTATAAAATTTTACTTAAGGATGAAAAATACATGAATTCTGCTCAACACTGCAAATGTGCATACCTAAAAAATAATCAAACAACAGTTAAAGAGTTAAAAACGGCAATTATAATCTTTTTAGCACTAGCATCTATAATAGGAGCTCTATTATTTTTTATATCAGGTCCTTATGTTTTACTATTGGCAATTATTGCTCTTATAATAGCGATAATCTACCCAAAATTATCAATTATCGGATTAGGAGAAATTGCAGTCATAATAGCATATGGCCCATTGATGTTTGAAGGTGTATATTATGTCATGACAAAAAGCTTTTCTAAAGAAATATTTATACTTTCACTAGCCTGCGCATTATTTACAAATACAATATTATATGCACATATGCTTATGGATTTTGACGGAGATGAATGCTCGCATAAAATTACTCTCTGCCGAAAATTAAAAACTAAGACTAATGCACTAAATTTTATACTCATATTCTATGTTTCCAGCTATATTCTTATAGGTCTAATCGCACAATCATTGCATAACCATTGGTTTTATCTTACATATCTGACAATTCCGCTAATTTTAGACCTTTATAACTCCCTAAGACTATACAATAAAAATAAAAATCAACTCCCGAATGTATATATCTGGCACTATCCGCTTGATAATTGGAAGCAAATTAAAGATACTCCAGAAGCAAGTTTTTATTTTAGATTTTTTTATTCAAGAAACATTGTAACCTTATTCATGCTTTTAGCATGTATTGCTATAATTTTGGGCTGATTTTCTCAATTATTAAGAAATATTAAATAAAATAAATACCGATAAACTCAATAATAACAAGACTTTTAAAATTTAATATATATTTTTTACATACTTTTTAGCACTTTTTTCAATATAAAATTTTTTATAATAATATAAGCAATCAGCGACCACATAAAGTAAAAAGGAGAATATATGGCTAGAGTATTAATTTCAATGCCTGAGGATTTTTTGAACAGAATTGACCAAGTTGCAGAAGGTGAAAATCGTTCAAGAAGTGAACTTATCAGAGAGGCACTCAGAACTTACATTTACAAACAAAAGATTAAAGAATCAACAGGTGCACTCCAAAATGCAAATTTACTGGAGTCGTTGTTGCAATAATCAAGCTGGTAAGGGATAAGGCGAAAGATTTGGGAAACATTATAGAAGCCTCCGGTTATAATCGGGGGCTTCTATAATATTTGCAATGAAATATTACCTCTGTTAATTATTATTGTTTGTTATATAATATTTAAGCGAGGTAAGAAAAATGTTATTAGAATTTTTATACTCAAAAATACACAGAGCAGCGGTTACAGATGCAAACCTTAATTATGTAGGTTCTATCACTATTGATGAATCCCTTTTGAAAGCTGCCAATATACGTGAATGGCAAAAAGTTGAAATTCTAAATGTAAACAACGGCGAAAGATTTCAAACCTATGTAATTAAAGGAGAACCTGGATCTGGACAAATATGTCTTAACGGAGCTGCAGCTAGAAAAGCTCAGCCAGGAGATAAAGTTATTATTGTTGCTTATGGATATTTCGAAGAAACAGCAATTGCTGATCACAAACCAACAATTGTTATAGTTGATGACAATAATAAAATTATCAAACAGTAGACAATTGTTAACTTTTTTTAAAATTCAAAATTTAAAAAAAGACCTGATTTTAAAATCAAAAAAATTTAAATCGGGTCTTTTTTTATTGCAAAATACAAAAATATTTTTATATTTAGAAAAAAAAATATAAAATTTCTTTCAAAAAACAAAATACATAAAATACCTTTATATATTCTTTATAAGAAAGAACTTGACCTTTAGAAATAAAATTCTTATTCTAGTAAAGTAATCTTAAAAAAATAAATGACAGGATTCAGGAAAGAGGTTAGTATGACAAAATTTACACACACAAGGTTAGACGGAAAAAAATTTACCCCGGAAGAAGTTAAGGATTTAATTAAGCAGTACAATATTAAATTTATAAAACTGCAATTTGTGGATATAAACGGCCAAGTAAAAAATATGTCAATACCATCTGAGCATATAGAAAAAGCGTTAAATAATGAAATTATGCTTGACGGATCGTCTATCAAAGGTTTTAGAAGCATTGAAACTTCCGATATGTTTTTCCACCCTGACATAAACAGTTTTCAAATTCTGCCTTGGAGAGAACACAATGGAATAAATGCTGCTAGATTAATTTGTGATATTTATAATGCTGATGGAACCCCATTTGAAGGATGTCCAAGATGCAATTTAAAAAGAGTTATGGAAGCTGCAGAGAAGATGGGATTTTCAATGAATATTGGTCCTGAAGCTGAATTTTTCCTCTTTGCAAAAGACAAAGACGGAAATGTCACAACCAAAACTCAAGATCACGCAGGTTACTATGATGTCGGACCAGAAGATCTTGGAGAAGATGTTAGATCGGATATAGTACTAACTCTAAAAGAAATGGGCTTTGATATTGAAGCATCTCATCATGAAGTCGCTGACGGACAGCATGAAATTGATTTTAGATACGCAGATATTTTGACAGCAGCAGATAATGTTACAACATTTAGAATTGCAGTAAAAGCAATTGCTGCAAAACATAATCTGCACGCTACCTTTATGCCAAAACCTATTTTTGGGATTAATGGTTCAGGCATGCATTGTAATATTTCACTATTCAAAGATGGAAAAAATGCATTTTATGACGAAAAATCAGAATACCAATTATCAGAAACCGCTAAGTATGCAATCGGTGGCTTACTAAAACATGTAAAAAGCATAACTGCAATTACTAATCCGATTGTAAACAGTTATAAAAGATTGGTTCCAGGATATGAAGCTCCGGTTTATCTGGCTTGGTCATTAGCAAACAGAAGCGCATTATTAAGAGTTCCTGCCAAAAGAGGGGTTTCTACAAGAGTCGAACTTAGATCACCTGATCCTGCATGCAATCCATATTTAGCATTTGCAGCAATACTTGAAACTTGTCTTGATGGTATCAGAAACAAAATAGATCCACCGGCTCCTGTGGAAAGTAATATATATAAATTAACATCTAAAGAACGCAAAAAACAAAGAATAGATTCCTTACCTGGCAGCCTTGCGGAAGCTCTTGAAAACCTTGATAAATCACTTGTTGCTCAAGCTGCACTAGGAGATCATATTTATAAAGAATTTATGACTTCTAAGAAAAAAGAATGGGATGCGTTTAGAACTTACGTTTCCCAATGGGAATTGGATAGATACCTTGAAAGATATTAAAATTTTTCTTCAAATATTAATACAAAAAAGACCTCCATTGAGGTCTTTTTTTATATTTACTATTTACTTATAAATATCTTTTATGATAAAATAAATTTGTCTTATAAATGGGCTTGTAGCTCAGTTGGTAGAGCAGTTGACTCTTAATCAATTGGTCGTGGGTTCGAGTCCCACCGGGCCCATTTTTTATAAGAATTTAGGGTTATAGTCAAAATAAGAAGGGGTAAAAATGGTTTGTACATTGGATAACACTAGCAAAATAAGCACTATTAGAAAAGCGTTGAAAATCCTTGGAAAGAAAAATTTTGTATTTATTATGCATAATGGGAGCTTCCCTTCTTTAGATAGTGAAAATACAGGATTTGGAACAAGTAATTCTACTGCAGGCAAAAATTTCATAAATTACGCAGCAGGACTTTTTGACGCAATTCAAATGGGTCCGGCAGGAAAAACTAAAATGTCTGATTCTTCGCCTTATACTGGAACTATTTTTTCAAACAATCCTTTATTTATTGACCTAAAACAGCTTACGACAGACAAATGGTTTAAAATTTTATCTATTGAAACTTTTAACGATATCGTCGCAAATAATCCTAACAAAGATAAAAATAAAACAAGCTATTCATATATAACAAAACGCCAGGCTCAGGCTCTATCTGAAGCGTATGACAACTTTATCAAATTGAATAACCACAATCTGAACAAAGAATTTGAAGTTTATAAAATTGAAAATGATTCTTGGCTTGATAAAGATAGTTTATACGAAGCGTTATCAATTGAGCATGGAACTGATTTTTGGCCAAATTGGAAAAACAAAGCTGATAAAAATTTATTCAATCCAAAATCTATTGAAGAAAAAATAGAATACGGTAAGAGAATAGATGAAATCTCAAAAAAATATACAAAAGAAATTGATAAATATAAATTTATTCAATTTGTACTTTATAAACAAAATCTAGAAACAAAAAAATATGCTGACTCAAAAGGTATCAAAATGATTGCAGACAGACAAGTTGCATTTTCAGACAGAGATACTTGGGCATATCAATCACTATTTTTAGAAGGATGGTATTTGGGCTGTCCGCCGGATTATTTTTCTAAAGACGGACAAGCATGGGGATTTCCGGTAATTGATCCTGACAAAATGTTTAATGAAGACGGTTCATTAGGTGAAGCAGGAATTTTAATGAAAAACCTATATAAAAAAATGTTTAGAGAAAACCCTGGAGGGGTCAGAATTGATCATATAGTAGGACTTATAGACCCATGGGTATATAAAGTCGGGAAAAAACCTATGCCAGAGCAAGGTGCTGGAAGATTATATTCATCTCCTGAACATCCTGAATTAAAGAAATACTCAATTGCAAAACTAGAAGATTTGGATGAAACATTAAGCCCAGATAATGAAAAAAGAGTCAAATCATTATCCCATGAGCAAATAAAATTATATGGTAGACTTATTGAAAAAATTGTTATCGCTGCAGCTACCGAAGAAGGTTTAACCAAAGATTCAATAGTTTGTGAAGATTTAGGCACTCTAACAAATCCTGTTGCAGCAGTTATGAAAGAATACGAACTGTTAGGCATGAGATTAACCCAATTTACAGTACCTACTGAACCTGACGATCCATATAGATGTAAAAATATTACAGAAAAATGCTGGGCAATGATAGGAACACATGACAATCAACCGGTAACCGTTTGGGCTAATAATATGGTTCATACGCATGAAGGGTATTTGCATGTAAAAAACCTTGTAGAAGACTTATTTAAAGAAGCTGACGATAAAGATGCTCTTATTGTTAAAATGACTAACGATGCAGATTTTCTAAAAGAGACAAAACTTGTTGAATTATTTGCTTGTCAAGCTGAAAACATTCAAATTTTCTTTACTGATTATTTTAATATGACAGAAACATACAATGTTCCGGGAACATCAGGAGACAAAAACTGGAGTCTTAGACTTCCAAACAATTTTGAACAGATGCAAACAATAGATCTGCCTAGATTGCTAAAAAAAGCAATTATTGCACGAGGTTCAAAATTTGCAAACGATAACAAAAAAATTATTGAGGAATTAGATGAAATACAATAAACTATTAAAAACAATATTAACTGTTTTAGTATTAGTTGGAACTTGCACAGCAAGCTATGCTGCAATCGCTACAGATGCAAAACTGCAATACAACAAAGGAATTGACTACTACCAACTCGGTCAATTTGAAGAATCCGCATCCTGCTTTAAAAAAGCTATAGAACTTGATCCGAATTATATTGATGCTTATTATAATCTCGGATCAATATTAGAATACCTAAAACAGGATGAAGCAGCATTAGCCGTTTTTAAACAGATTATACTAAGAAAACCTGATGATTATGAAGCTGTTTATAAAGCTGCATTATTGAGTAAAAAAGTAGGTGAGTATGATAAAGCTAAAATGTATTTAACACTCATACCGACAAACACTATGATAGGACAACGAGCAAAACAGCTTGCAGACTCAATGAATACAGATATACCAACTGCAAAAGCAGAACAATCTCAACCTAAAACGTTCTCTGATGCTAACCCTAAGAATAATTCAGATGGAGTTTACAGTGATATAACAAGCCCAACCGGAGTAGTTACAGATAATAGCGGGAATCTTTATATAGCAGGATTTTCTGATAATACAATCTATAAAATAGGATCTGACAATAAAAAAATTGTATATATTAAAAGTGAAAAAATTGATGGACCGATTGGACTTGCTATAGACAAAAATGGAAATATATATATAGCAAACTATAATAAAGATAATATTTTAAAAGTAGACAGAAATGGATTGATTACAGAGCTAATATCAAATATTCAAAAACCATACTGTATGCATATAACAGATGATTTACTGTTTATATCATCACAGGGAAGTAATTCCGTAATCAGATATAAATTATCCAAATAATTTTAATTACTATTACAGGATAAAAAAAATTATCCAGTTTACTTAATAATATGCTGATACTAATTAGAAATATTTCTCTTTAATATCTTAATTAAGGAGGAATATTTTTATGTCAGAACACAAGTTACTCTACAAAAAAATGCCTATTGAGGAACTTGTTGTTTTAGCACAAAAAGATGACTATAAAGCAATAGAAGAACTCATAAAGAAAATTCAAAGTGAAGTTTATGCTACACTCAGCTATTTATTGAAAAATAATGATAATATTTCTGACCTTACACAAGAAGTTCTGTTAAAAATTGCAAAAAATATTCAAAATCTCAAAAATCCAAAATGTTTTAAAAGCTGGCTAAATCAAATAATAACAAACACATACTATGATGATATCAGAAAAAAGAAAAAAGTTCCTGAAACAATATCTATTGACTGCAACTGTGACCCATTAAATTTTGCCGTAAAAATAGAAATTCCTGATAAAAAAAATAAACCTATTGAAAAATGTATAACTGCAGAATGCGAACGACTTATAAAATCTGCAATTAGAGAACTGCCTGAAGTCTTTAGGATTGCAATTATATTAAGAGAATTTCAAGGGTTAAGCTATGAAGAAATAGCTCAAACTACAAATTCAAATGTAGGAACAGTTAAATCAAGAATATCAAGAGCCAGAATAAGACTTCAAGAAGCTCTAAAAAACTATATTTAAATAGAGGAGATACAAAAATGAATAAAGACCTAACCTGTAATCAGGTATCTGCATTAATAAATTTTTATATAGAAGGGAAATTAAATCCAAGATTACGAGAATATATCAATCTACATATTGCAAAATGCCCGTCATGCAGAAAAAAAATAGAAGATCTGCAAAAAATACTCAAAAAATTTAACAAGAAACAACTAACTGAAACAATAAATGCAAATGTAAATATAAAACCTGAATTTATAAAAAATTTGTCAGCTTATATAGATAATGAACTAAACTCGAACGATAATATCAAAATAAAAAAATTGACAATATCAAATCCTACAGCAAGAAAAGAACTCGAAACAATGTATAAATTTCAAAAAATTCTACATTCAGCATATGAAAAAACAAAAAATGACTCAAAATATGATTATTCAAAAAATATACTAAAACAAATACAAAATGGAGAAGAATATACAACAAATTACTTTTATAAACTTGCCGCTTTGTTTGCAATTCTTATTACTGCAATAATAGGAGGTTTTATATATCTATATTTTTAATGACGAATTTGCACTATAGAGGTTGGAATAACTAAGATTCTGAAACTCTTTCAAAGTAGGTTTCCTAACAGAATATGAAGAGGTTGAATTAGGTGCTTCTATAGTTGCTTGAACATTTTTATTAGCATTCATTTTAGAGATACTCTTTTTCTGTCTGTCAGCAGCTATTTCATTACGAATAAGAGGAGTAATAATATTACAAGATAAAATAGAACCTACAGTAGTAGCAATTACATCTATGCCTTTCTCGAATTTATCATACTTTTTAGCAATTTCATCAGTTAAGTTTCCATCAGCTTTAACATCAAAGCCTTTTTTACCGAGCTTTGCACCATACCCACCTTTTTCTAAAAAATCTCTAACTGGTTTTGAAAGCCATTTACCAGTTTTAACAAGCTTCGCTGCTACAGATGCAAATGACTGAGTTACCACATAAAAAGATACAATATTAACAGCAGCATCAGCCATTTCCTGAGGAATCAGAAACATTTTTTGTTCTTTTGGAATTTTATCATTTATTACGATTGCAACAACCTGAGCAGCAGCTGATAATATCCAACCTATAACACCTGTATGAATAAGCATTTTTCCAGGATTATCACCATAATGCTTAGCTACAGAATTCTTAAAGCTCATAAACAAAGAAGCATTACTCATTAGCTGCCTCCTTTGTTTTCACAGAATTTGCCTGTTGTTTTTTCTCATTTATTCTATCTACAAATTTATTTGTTAAAAATTTGGTCAAAGGGGCATCTATCAAAAAGTTAGTAAATACCATTACTACTAATGATATTATAGTTCCTAATGATTTTTTATATTGAGTTAAACTATCTAGTATGCCTTCAGATGGGGCGAACAAGGAACGAAGTTTTTTAAATTTCATATCCGGAGTAATTTGACTTGGATATTTCGTAAATGCATCAATCGCATGAATACAACCGGAGCGAATAAGAACACCGGTAGCTGTTCCTGCAATAATTTTCGCCACTGTACGGGCAGCAGAAACTTTTCTTGTATCTTCATCAACTTTTCTGTTATACAAATCGATAAATGGTTGACTCATAAGGGCACTTACCCCTAATATTAAACGATTTTGAGGAGAAGAAATCTTATCCCCAATCCAACCAATAACTCTATTAGCCCTATCACTCTTTACTGTCATTTTGGGCACAACATTAGCTATACCCTGCGTTACAGAAGCTGAAACATTAGATATTCTATTAGAAATTGATGATATAGACATAACATTCCTACCCACAAGTATAAAGACTATAAAGGTTATTAATTGCCCCAATTTGCTATAATTTTCACAAAAATTTACACAACAAAAAATGGGGTACTATATAAATGTACCCCAAAAACACCAAAATAAAAACACTAAAAAATAATTTATAAAATTGAACCTTTGGGAACTACAGTGACCCCTCCTTCTGAAACATGAAATCCGCGCTTAAGATCTTCTTCTCTATCAAATCCTATTTTTGTGTGAGGAGGAACTGTTACATTTTTATCTATGATAGCTTTTCGTATTTGGCAATATCTACCGATTTCAACATTTTCCATTAAAATACTATCCGTTACACTTGAATAACTATTAATTTTAACCTTAGGAGATAATACACAATGAGATAAACCACCTCCTGAAATAATACAGCCTTCTGATACCATTGAATTTGTTGCCATACCTACTCTATCACCTTCCTCCCAAATAAATTTTGCCGGAGGATAATTATAGTTAAATGTTCTTAAAGGCCATTCTTTAGAGTATAAATTCAATTCGGGTGTATAATTTAACAAATCCATATTAGCTTGCCAATAGGCATCAATACTTCCTACATCTCGCCAATAACCCCTCTCGCTGTCAGACATTCCAGGAAAAGTATTATTTGCAAAATTATAAACAAAAATATTCTTTCCTTCTTCCAAAAGCATTGGAATAACATTTTTACCGAAATCATGACTTGAAGTTTGAATATCATAATCTTCGTTCAAAGCAGACAATAATACATCTTTATTAAAAATATAATTACCCATAGATGCCAAACACATACCAGGATTACCAGGAATAGTCCTTGGAGGAGTTTGAGGTTTTTCTACAAAATTAATAAGTCGCCAATCGTCATCTACTTCCATAATGCCAAATTCTGATGCTTCTTCAATAGGAATAGGAATTGCAGAAATAGACAAATCTGCATGATTATTCTTATGAAAATCTAGCATTTGACCCACTTGCATTTTGTAGATATGATCCCCTCCAAAAATACAAACATACTGAGGATCTTCATCTAATATATGGAAAATATTCTGATAAATTGCATCGGCTGTACCTCTATACCAATCACTACCTGTTCTCATCTGAGCTGGAGCAAGGTCTACATACTGGTTTAAAAAAGGTGATAAAGCCCACCCTCTTGTAATATGTTTATTTAATGAATCTGATTTATACTGGGTCAAAACTTTTATTTTGTAGAACCCTGAATTAATAAAATTATTAAGTACAAAATCAATAATTCTATACCGACCACCAAAAGGTACCGCAGGCTTAGCCCTATCCTTTGTTAAAGGATAAAGTCTTTTACCTTCACCACCTGCTAAAATCATAACTAATGCATCATCTATTGACATATAAAATCCTCTTTACTATATACGAATTATATAATAAACCTTTTCAAAGGTCATTAATACTAAATAACTAAATTTTAATATTATATAAAAAAATACAAACCTAGTACTACCTCAATAAAATTATCCTTACAGAATAAAAAAAAACGACTTGTAAATAAGTCGTTGGAAAATCAATAGGAAAAAGGGAAAGGAAAAATTATATATATCTTACTCCTTGCGGAGCTTAATCGTCTT
>CASGEL010000003.1 GCA_949300485.1 uncultured bacterium | reverse complement strand
ATATTCATTATTGCCTTTTGCAATCATTGTTGTAATTGTATTAGTTAATGCACCGTCATCGAATGTATAAGTTACTTTTGTATAATCATCTACTGAAGGAGGGGTTGGAACGACCATGTTGCACAGTTCGCTATAGTAACTACCTGACTGGTTTGACAAGGTAGTCCTTTGCTGGTTGATCTGCTGCCCTTCGAACTCTACGTTGTTCTTACGCGCAGTCAAACTCAAAAATCTAGCTTGTGATGCACTCATGCCCATTGGCGTCGTCTGTTCCTTTCTGAAAATAGTATCACTAATAGGTATATCGGTAATATATTATGTGTACTTTAATATATCGGAGAAAAATATTAAGAAATTGTAATATATATAGTAAATAAAAATACCGGATGATATTGAAAAATTGTAATCACATGTTTATAATATAGAACACAGTACATTAACAACACCGTTAAAAAATATTCTAATAACAAATTCATGGGGACGTTTTGGATTTGACAGGATGTTTGGTGAAAATAGATTGCGGGTTCGTGCGCTGTTCACGGTTATCAACGAGCAAAACAAATTAAATGCTAAAAACGAAAACAATGTAATCGAAGGCGTATTTGGTGCTGACAGATATGCTGCATTAGCTGCATAATCTTTAGATTACACTATAGCTACTCATAAAGCCCAGCTTGCCGGCTTTATGGGTCAATTATGCAAGACGCAGTACTGTGATGATAGTAGCAGTATCAAGATAACTATCAAAGGTTTAGAGTTTCCTTTAAATAAAACCTAGGGCTGATTTAACGGTTTTGGTGCTTTCCGGAATCAGTTGAGCAGATAAGTACCTACACTCGTAGAAATCTGTTTTGATCCATTTTGGACGTGGGTTCGACTCCCACCGTCTCCAGTTTATGACTTTTTCTTAAATTTAATAAAGCAGAAAACGCGGAATGCGGTGTTATTATTAGGTTTTCACCGTCGAATAAAAGTTCGATTGTTAATAATTTCATCAGTTCCGCTTTTTCTTTGGGTGTCTGGCGCAAATACAATGAATGCGCGTCTTTTGACAGTTCGATTATTATTTCCGCATTCTCAATTATATTTCGATTGGACGTTGCTATTTGTTCAAATGTAAAACAAAGTTCGTCAAGTTCTTTTTGGTATGTGTCCCGTTTTTCAAAATAAAAATCATCCGTTATAATGCCGTCCATACGGTCATCATATAACTTGCTTAACCGTCGATTTAAAACATCAATTCGATGTTTTATTTTGGCGGTTTTTTCTTCTATATAGTCGCAACCTTGATTTACAAAATCTTTAACTTGATTTTTAAGTCTTTCAAATTCAGATACTGGCATAGATAAATGCTTCAAAAAATTATTGATAAACGTTTCTTCAATTTTTTCTTGACGGATTGACGGTTTGGATTTATCAAGTTTTTTTGCATTTGTACAATGATAATATATGTATTTACCTTTTTTAATTTCCCCTGTCAGCATACAACCGCAATTTGCGCATTTAATTATTCCGTTATATGCAAAATCATGTTTGACGGGTTTTGTGGGGTATTTAAGAGCAAGCAAGCGTTGAACGATAAAATATTCATCTTTTGTAATTAACGCTTCATGTTGACCGTTTGGGTACAATTTCCCGCGATATTTAAACGCGCCAATATAAAAAGGGTTGTTTAATATTCTTTCGATATTTTTTTCTGTACATTTATGACCGTTCGGATAAAAACCGTCTTCGGCTAATATCCGAGCGGTTGACGCGTATGTTTCCCGCCCCGTTGCGTATAATGAAAAAGCCTGTTTTATATACGGCGCGGTGTCGGGGTCAACAATAATGATTCTTTTTCCGCTTTTTAATATTTTGTTTTTATATCCAACTGGGGCTTTTGTCGGACAATAACCCTGTTCGGCTTTTTCTTTCAAGCCTTTTTTGATTTCTTCGGATAAATTATCAATATAATTTTTTGCCATTAAAACGCGGATTCCGTGCATGAATTTATCTTGACTTTTGCTTGTTTCGCTTAATATATTGCCCTCTTTTACAAAATGAATCGCGATGTTTTCCAATTCGTCAATAATGACATAATCTTTTAAGTTCCTATAAAGTCGGTCGGTTTTTTCAACAAGAATATTTTTAACATTTTTATTCTTTTTTAAAAAAGAAATCATATTGTTAAATTCTTTTCGACCCGCCTTTTTTGCCGTTTCTGCTTCGACAAATTCCCCGACTATTTTTAAATTGTTCTTGCTGGCATAACTTTTTAATAATTTTATTTGCGCAGGAATTGAGAAACCCTCTTTTTCTTGACGGTCAGACGATACACGAGCATATAAAACGGCTTTATTATTCGCGGTTGTCTTCAATTTTAACCCCTTTTGTTTTTAAATAATTTGCTATTTTATCAGCTTCAAAATGAATTGATTTAAAAATATATTCAGTTAAAGAACGCATGCGGAATTTAAAATATATTTCGTTTTTATATTCCCATATATCAAAGTAGTAAATTGATTTGATTTCGTTTTCGATTTTTTCTTCATTCTGGATTATAAAAAACAAATCGTCTTCAAATATGATTACACAATCGCCACGTTTAATATTCCCGTCCTTTTTTCGTAATTTGCTAACCGAACATAAAAAAGGGCGCAAATTATCAATTTCTATTGGGTCGGGACGGCAAATTGCATAAACAACAAATATAATCAGCAGTATAAAAATAAAAATAATTGATAAAAATATAATCATTTATCCCCTTATAATCTTATACGTGGCAGAATCCGCCCGAAGACTTTAAAATCGACATCACGTTCAATAAAAAACGGCTCGTATTCTTTATTTACTGAAATACATTTAATTTTGTTTCCCGCGCGGTTTATTTCTTTAACATAACATTGTCCGTCATATCGAAAAGCGTATATTTGCCCGTCTGTTAAGTTTGTGTCTGATTCGTCAATAATTACGCGGTCGCCATGATGATATTCTGGGAACATGGAATTTCCAGAAATGCAAACCATTTTACAATTTTTCGGATTAACGCGCATGCCCCGTTCAGACATTAAAAATCTGGAATCAATGACAACTGTTTCGGAATATTCGTCCATGACTTCGCAACCGTACCCCGCAGATAAATAAACATCGGGGTAATATTCAATTTGTGCAAGTTGTGATTTTGTTTCAATGTTGTTAATTTGTTGTGCTAACTGGCATGCAGAATCCGTTAATATAACATTAAAATATTGTTCAAGTTCTTGAACTTCTTTTAATTTTAATTCAGTACCACGCTTTGCTTTGGCGTTTATATTACTTCGGTCTTTTTTAAGAGCCTTTGCGATTTCGCTTTGAGTAACTTTGCAATTTTTTAACTTTTGTAAAGTTGCTTGTGCTTCGTTAATATCCATATTTTAACCGCCTATCTAATCCAAATGTTGCATATTTGTTATTATCTTGTTGACAAATTCATAACATTTGGATTATTATTAAATCATTAAATTATTAAATAAATAACTAATTAAATAAATTAGTTAATTAGATAATAACACAAAAACAAAAAACGCAACATGTATGCGTATTTTGTGGTGCAAAAAATAGAGAGAAAGAGGAACACATGGCAGAGGAAAAAGAGTTCAAGACAGGGTTTTCAACTTCGTTAAGAATTACAACAATGCAACAACTTGATGAATTTTCAAAAATCTTGAATTTAAAAAGGGCAGATGTAGGACGGAAAATAATTGAATATTTTATCGAACATAACGACGTAGAAGATTTAAAAGAATAGGCAAACAGGCATGGAAGAATACATCATCAAAAAACCTGTTTACAGCGGGTCAAGGGTTAAAGAATACGGATTGATTATCCGAATCCCGCCCGAACAATGTTCAGATAAAGAATGCGACTATATGCGCGCAAAATACATCGCAAAACTTTTTGAATGGAAGCGTGCGGAATTAGAAAAGGCAGTTTAAGAGAGAATAAAAGGTCGGCTATTATGGCAGATATAAAATGGATAAAAATAAGTTGTGATTTTTTCAACGATGAAGCGATAAAAATTATTGAAAAAATGCCAGAGGGTGACTCAATAATTATTATTTGGTTAAAACTTTTGATTTCCGCAGGCAAAGTCAACGACAAAGGTTATATTTATTTCAGAAAAGAAATTCCATACACCGATGAAATGTTAGCGACAGTTTTTGACCGTCCGTTAAATTTAATCCGTCTGGCTTTAAAAACTTTTGTCAGTTTTGGAATGATTCAAATAACTGATACATACGGGATTTTTATTTCTAATTGGGATAAATATCAAAATTTAGGCGGAATGGAACGTGTCCGTGAATTGGCGAAAATGCGCAAAAGAAAACAACGCTCAAAAGAAAAGATGTTGTTGTTGGAAGCACAAAAAATAAATAATGACGTGACGTTACGTGACTGTCACGTGACAGTCACGCCACTAGAAATAGATAAAGATATAGATATAGATATAGATATAGAAAAAGAATTAGATAAAGAAATAAATAAAGAAGAAAAAAAGAAAAATTTTGTTGCGAAAAGTTTTTTTCAAAAACTTATCGCAGAAGATGAAGATTTAAAAGAATATTCTTCTTTAAAAGATTTATTTATTGAATTTTTAGAATATAAAACGGCAATCAAAAAACAGTTTAAGACTGAAAAATCAGTCCGTAACGCTTTTCTTGATTTTATTAGGTTGTCGGGGGGTGATGAAAAATACGCGCGTGCGCTCGTTGATAACACAATCGCGCGAGGTTGGCAGGGTATATATGACTTGTCAGTAGAACAGAAAAAAGCCTTTAAAAATACGCAAAATCAGAATCAATCGGACGATTGGGAAAGCAGGTGCATGTAATGAACATCATTGACGCAGAATACGAAGTTGTTTCAACAGAAAAATCAACGGAAATTTGTTCTTGTAATTCTTTAAATTTAATAAAAACGCGTTTTAATATGAAACCCGAAAATATTAAATCGTCAGTTGATTTATTTTATTTGGAATCTATAACTTTTTTTGAAGAACATTCCGCCGAAGTTATGGAAGCACAAAAAATATTCGATGAAACAAACAATTTACAAGCCGTTGATGATTATTTGAGAAAAAAATATAACGAAAAGCAAGCACAAAAATACAAAAAACAGGCTAATTTAAGCAAACGTTTTTCAAAAAGAACTTTTGAAACCTTTAATATTGAAACTGAAATGCAAAAAAACGCATATAATAAAGCGTTTGAATATGCAAATAACATTGATAAATATATCAAAAACGGAACAAATATTATTTTTATAGGTAAAGGAAGCGTCGGAACAGGTAAAACACATCTTGCATGTGCAATTGCAAATTATATTCTTGAACGCGGAATCCCTGTTAAGGTCATTAACATTGTTTCGCTTGTCGATGAATTAAAGGAATTTACACCCGCCGTCAAAAAAGAATTAAAAACGGTTAAAGTTCTATTGATTGATGATTTAGGAAAAGAAAACGGCACGGTTTGGTTATGTTCCGAAATTTACGGAATTATAAACGCCCGCTACGAAAATGAATTGCCGACAATTATTACAACAGAGGGCAGTTTATCCGACCTTGAAAATAATTACAAAGTTGAAATCAACGACAAAATAGTCAATAAAGGCGTTTCGATGATTAGCAGATTAACCGAATCTTGCTTTTTGTCAGTAATGCAAGGCGAAGACTACAGAAAGAAAGCGGGTGCAAAATGCAAATAAACGATTTAGAAGAACAAAAAATAAAAAATACTATCCGCAGAATGAATAAAGTTTTGTCTTTTGCGTTTGCAGGTAAAAGCGACTTATATATCGGCTTTTATGCGTTGCTAACATCAAAATATTTAATCAGCCGATATTTTGACGAGGATTGCAAGGACAAAGACGAGTTTAAAAATATTCGCAAATGTCTTGTTAAAGTTTTGTCGGAATATTCGCAAATGGTTTTCAAAAAAGAATTTAAAGGGGGCAAATAATGTCAGATATAAATCAAATATTTTTAACTGGAAGATTGGGGCAAGCCCCCGAACTTAAATACTTTGAAACAGGTTCAAAGAATGCCAAGTTTTCTATCGGCGTAAACAGGTGGAACAAAAAAGCGGAAAAAGAAATTGTTTCATGGATTCCATGCGTCGCATGGGGAAGTCTTGCCGAGTATGTCGGCGAATATATCAAAAAAGGGGATTTCGTTTTTATTTCTGGCAGTCTGCAAAAAGAAATATGGCAGGATTCAAACGGCATTCAAAAAAGTAATACATACGTCCTTATTGAACAAATAAAGACGCAATCTAAAAAACAGGGTGAATAAATGGACATTAGGAAGTTTTTAGAGGGCAAAAATTTAAAAGAATTATTATCAAAGGATTTGACGCGTCGCGAAGTCGAAGTTTTAAGTTTATACGCTTCTGGTTTTTCCGTCAAAGAAATTGCCGAAATTTTAAACGTTTCGGAAAATACAGCGCGCGTGCATATCAATAATGTTTTTTTAAAAATTGCGATTCCTGCAAATGCAAATCCAAAAATAACGCTATGTCTTTTTTATCACATATTCAGAAAAGAAATCACAAAAATGGGGGGCTTTAAAAATGCAAAATGCAGATAAAAAGCAGACGCAAGAAGAAAAAGTCGTTTCGTTATTAAAACGCGGTTGGTTTTCAAATTATCAAATGCAACAAAAATTGAAATCCAGTTCAGCAGATAGAGCATTTAGACGCGCCCGTGAAAAAGGTTTAGAGGGGTACGAATTTAAACAGCGCGTCAAGAAAAATGCGCCCGTCTATTGTCTTGAATATCGAATCGTTGAGGTTAAACAGGCATGAGAATTGAAGATTTAAAAAATCAAATAATAAACGCGGATTTTCATGACTATATCGGCGAATTTCCCGACAATTCATTCGATTTGTTATTAACCGACCCGCCGTATGCAATAGATATTACAAGGCAGTTTGTTAAAAAAGACCCGTATCACAAACATGGTTATAAATCGTGTGAGTTAAAAGAATGGGACAAAGAACGTCCGACAAGCGCGGATTTTCAAGAAATGATACGTGTTTCTAAAAATCAAATTATATGGGGCGGAAATTACTTTGCTGATTTATTGCCTGCAAGTCAAGGGTGGTTTGTATGGGACAAATGTCAGCGTGATTTTTCGCTTGCAGACGGCGAACTTGCGTGGACTTCATTCGATAAAGCGTTAAGGATTTTTGATTATTCACGCGCGCAGGCATTAAAAGACAGAAAAATACATCCGACGCAAAAACCGCTTGCACTTTTTGAATGGATTTTGAAATTAAGGACAAATAAAAATGATTTGATTCTTGATTGCTATTCTGGAAGCGGAACGACAGCAGTTGCGTGTCATAATACGGGGCGGAATTTTATTTGTTTTGAAAAAGACCCCGATTATTACAAAAGAAGTGTTGAGCGGTTAGAAAATGCCCGCTTGCAAATGAAATTTATTGAAGCAGATGAAACAAGTTACGAACAAATGAGGGTTTTTTAAATGGTTAGACAATTGGCATCGACGGGGTGTTATTAGATACGGAACATATTTTCAAAAAGATTGACGAATTAGGATTAACAGGCAGTTCAAAGTGGGAATATTTTAACAGGCATGCAAACGGTTTAGAAGTCGAAGCAGACGGACGTGTCGTGGCTATTTTAAGCGCATTTGCAAATGTAGGATATAAAATCATATTTGTAACGGCAAGAAGTGTCGAAATATGGAAGCATACCCGCGCAAAAATTGATTTAATTATCGGTCAATATTCCGATTTTATATTCCCTTATGAATTAGCAATGCGCGGGGTAACAGATTATCGCAGTTCAGAAGAAGTAAAACAAGATATTTTGAACGATATAAGTTCAGATTATGACATCATTTGCGCAATTGACGACGACGCGAAAAATTGCGAAATGTTTGTCAAAAATAAGATTTTAACAATGCAGGTACACAAATAAAAGAAAGGAAAAACAGGCATGAAAGTTATTCAATTATTTAAAAACAAAATCGAAAAAAGAAAACAACAAAGACAACAATTTATCAAAAAATGGTTGTATGCGTATTATTGCCGATTTTATGAAGCCCGCGACTACGGAAAAATTGCATTGCCTTATTTTATGAATGCAGAAAAAAGGGTTAATGAATTAGAATCGCGCGGGTTGCTCGAAATAACATACAACCAAATTAAACAGGGGGTAAAAATAGCATGTTAAACGCAAAAAAAGCCCGCGAATTAGCGGACGCAAACAAAACCGCTTGTGCTATTGCAGAAATAGAAAAACAAATTAAAAAGGCGATTGAAAAAGGGCGCGACTACATAATAACAATGACGTGCGTGACCGAAACAGTCGAAGAAACTTTAAAAAATGCAGGCTACAAAGTAGCGCAACAAATGAGCGGAACAAAAATCAGTTGGTAGTTTAAAAGAAAGGATTTAAAAATGGGTTGCGATATTCATACAATCGTAGAGATTAAAAAAGGTAATACATGGGTAGGGCTTGAAGAATGCCCGTCGGAATTTTGCGAACGTAATTATTCGTTGTTTGCATTTCTTGCAGGGGTTAGAAATTCATTCAACACAAAAGGGTTTGAAGCAAAGGGATTTCCCGAAGATATGTCGGAAAAAGCCCGCGCACTAGAACAAGAGTGGGACAGTGATTTGCATTCAAAATCTTTTTTAACTTTAAAAGAACTTGAAGAAGCAAACAAAAGCGATTATTGTTCGCAAAAATGCCGTATTGTCCGTGCTTTTTGGGATAAATTCAAAGAATTAGGCGGCGTGTTACCTGTTGGAATGGAAATCGAAGAAAATTTCAAAGTCAGTTCAATTATTGACGCTTTAAGTTTGGCGTATTGTCCAGAAGTAATAATCAAATGGCAATCATCAAAAGAAGAACAAAAAAATTTCCCTTTGTTTAGAGGAATTGAAAACTTAAAAGCAATTGCTTTAAAAAACAATATTGATAATTACGAAAATATACGAATCGTATTCGGTTTTGACAATTAAAGGAGAATAAAGAAGATGAAAAATCCAAACAAAAAATCAAAAAAAGAAAGCAGCGCAAATTTTAGAATTTTAAAATCAGTCTTTAAGAAGATTATCAAACAGAATTGCGCGACGCGTTTAAAAGCAGAATATCACATATTAAACGGGATTAAATTTGAATATTCAAACGACAAATTGACGCTTGTTTCAACAGACGGAAACAGACTTCTTGTCAATGAAATACTTGTAAATGACGGTGAGGGTGAATGTGAAGCAATTTTTAACGGTGATATCTTAGAAAAAATAACTTTTATAAAAGATATGTTAATCGGCGGAAGTTTTGTCGACTTATTAGAGTTTGAAATGACGCCCGACCAATTAACAATTAAAGATGTTGCAAACAGGATTACTTATTGTATTCCAAAAATCGGGACGGTAGATTCAAAATATCCCGAATATAGAAAACTGTTTCCGAAAATAAACAAAGATGACAAAGATTATACAACATTAGGGGTTAATATTCGCTTTTTGGAAGAATTAAAAAGAATGTCTGTTAATTCAAGACATAACATTTTAAAACTTTCATTTAAAAATAATAACCCTTTGTCATGCATTGTTGCAGAAACACAAAACGAAGATGAAGAAGTTAAATCAAAAACTTTGATAATGCCAATACAATTAAGAGATTAAAGAGGGTGCAACATTGAAAAAGACTATAAGCGATTATATTAAAACTTGTGAAGATGAAATTTTGTACAAATTATTTGATTTGATAATCAACGAAATGAATAAACGAAAAGCGCGTGAATCATCGGGGGGGGGAGTAAATGCTTATATACAAAGCAACAAACTTGAAGAACGGCAAAGTTTATATCGGAGAAACGCGCCAGACGTTGACACGTCGTAAAAATCAACATTTTAGCGAAGCATTTGCAAGAGGTGCAAAAGATAAATTTCATTCAGCAATAAGAGAGTACGGAAAAGAAAATTTTGTTTTTGAGGAAATAGCGCGAAGCAACAATTTTAAAAATCTTGCAAAATTAGAACGCCGATTGATTATTGAATATGATTCAATCGAAAACGGATATAATACATCAATTCGGAATGATACGTGGTTGAACAGAAAAAAGAAAGCGAGTTAAGCAGGCATGGAATATTTTAAACAATTTTCAAACCCTATACAAAGCCCAGATGATTATATTCGCGCCCTTGAAAATATGGGAATTTTAGAAAAAGAAAAATGCGCAGGTACTGAATTATTGATGTCTGTTATCAAATATCAAATGGAATTGTTGTCGCAACGAGATAATAAAATCGAAAAGATAAAAACGATTGCTGAAAACACTTTAAATATGGTCGATTATAAGACTTATTTCAAACGAGATAATAAAAGTATCAAGCAAGAGGGATTCAAAGCCTTAAAAATGATTTTAGACGTTACAAAAGAAAGGTAGTTAAAATGCAAGAAAAAAAAGATTTAAAAGTAATCAAAGCAGAATCAGAAAATGACAGAGAATACATGCGCCAGAATGCGCAAAAATTAAAAACGGAATTGAAAAAATCATCCGCCGATGATGTTATCAATTCCGAAATATACAAATATTTAAGCGAAAAACAGGCACGGCAGTTGCGCAGGTGGGTAAATCAATTTATAAAAGCAAATGCGGAAAAGTCCGAAGATGATTCCGACGCGATTGTCTACCCTTTTATGAACGCCAAACTTCGGCGAAAAATTGCCGAAATTAGCGCAAAAGTACAGTTGCAAAAAATAAAAGAAATGTCAAAAAAGATTAAAGAAAGAAAAGAGGTTATAAACAAAAATGAAAACATCAAAAATATTTGAAAAAGGTCATAACAACAAAGGGTGGGACAAAATCGAAAAATGGATAAATGACGACGATATTTGCGCAAATGATTTAATGGCGTTGGTGTGCGCAAAATTCGGAAATATACCCGATGTTAAAGCAAATAAAATAAAAAGCGATAAAACTTCTTTAATGGTCGGGGGTAGTATATACGAAATTGAAATTAAGAAAGTCGGGTAATTATGGAAAAAGAAAAATTATACACATACGCATGGCAAAAATTCGGCGCGGTTAGTCAATGTGTTGTAACAATGGAAGAATGCGCAGAATTGACAAAAGAATTGTCAAAGGCGATTCGCGGTGAGTCGAACGGGTTAAAAATTGCCGAAGAAGTTGCAGACGTTGAAATTATGCTTGAACAGGTAAAACAAAATTTTGCTATACAAACGCTTGTTGCAGGCTTTAAACGGGACAAAATTAAAAGACTTGAAAAACGATTGATAAACAGCAGAAAGCAGGTGACAAATGATAACAACAATTAGTTTTGCAGAGATTGGAAATATATTTATTGCAGGGATAGGAACAGGTGCTATATTAACGCTTGTCGTGCTTGTTAGTATTGCAAGTAATATAAAAAAGAGGTAGAACAGGCATGCCAAATTATTCAATGCAAGATGATTTAAAAAAATATCCGCGTTACTTCTTTGACGAATTGACGCGGTCAATTTTACCCGAAGAAATGATGTCCGAACGAAACCCGATTATATTTCGGAATTATCAACGACATCATTTTGTTGAAAAAACAATCAGAAAGAACAATCCCGCCGAATATTCAAAATATGAGCATTTACAAAAATTAATATTCGTTCCTGCTGAAATGAATTACGATTTATCGTCTGGCATGTCTGAAAATTTATTTTTTGAAAAATGGGGAATCAATAAATTTGACTTGATTTTTAATAAAAATTTTTATTTAAAAAATAATAAAAAATAATTAGATAAAAATATTTAATTAAAAATATCTAATCAAAAAAAATAGAGGTTTTTATTATTTTAAAATTTTGAAAAGTATTGAATAATTAAAATGTAATTTGCATGGACATGAGAAGTAGCATTTTAAAAGCGGGGACGCGCGAAAATCAGTTGACAGGCGATAAATTACGGGGGTTTTTGTGAAAATAAATCATTGTAATATTGATTTTAATTCTTATGATGTATGGTTTTTATACGATAATGCAACCGATAAAAACCGTCGTTTATTGTTGGGAAAATGCCCCGTTTGTAGAAAAGATATTGTTGCACTTGTTGAAGAAAGAAAATCAGACGGTCGAATTTTTGTTCAAAAAGAGGTTGGCGCGAAAGCAACAAAATTGATTGATGACGCAATTTATAAAAAAGATGTCGTATATTCAGAATCCGAGTTAAAAATAAAACAGGGTAACGGCGCGCCGTTAGGTTTATGTTATGGCGATAACCGAGAAATTAAAAATAATAAAGGCGAAGTTGTCCGAATCCGTGTTAAGCGTTGCGACTGGTACGGTCAAAATGAAACAATAAAGGATGAAAAAATCGCGTGAATTTTAGTTGCAGTAATGAACAATATTTGCGCAACATTTTAAAAACCTGTTTAAATTCGTATAAAAAAGGGTCAACGGTCAATATTTCTTATGATGTCATAAAACAAACAAAGACGCTTAAACAATTAGGCTTTATTTTTGGGGGCTTGATTAAAGCCATAAATAAATATTTTGATAATATCGGATATAATTATCCGATTTATGTTCTTAAAGAATGGTTATATCAAGAATGTGGAGTTTACGAAACGGAAACTTTACCGAACGGTCAAACATTCCAGAGCAATAAGACTTTGTCCGATATGACAAAGCAAGAAGCGTCGGAATTTATCGAAAAAGTTATTATTTTTATTGATTCGTCCGAAATCTTTTCCGATTTTGTTTTACCGCCAGAATTACGCTATTGTTGGACGCATAATGTTGATGATGAAAAATTAAAAACAATTAAGGGATATAAATTCCCGAACTTTGATTCATACTATTTATTACATCAAAGCCGATTGACGTGCGTTCGTTGCGGGGCGCGGGGCGGAATGGTTTATTATTTACAAAGACCAATGAAACGCGATTTTAATTCTTTGCCATTATGCGCAAAATGCCACGATTATGTTATAACGCACGGCGAATCATATTTAATAAAAGATATTAAGTCGGTATTGAACGGCTTGTCGATTGATGACTTTTGTATATATGCTTATTATCTTTTTAAAAAATATTATCAATGAGGGGATAAAGGGAAACCGACGCACCAAGCGTGCGAACGGGTATTGACGCGTTACGGCGCGTCTTTTAAAGTGTTTTCTTTGTTCAGAAAACCACAAGCAGGGGTTATACATTAACCCTTGCTTGTTTTAAATTAAGTTATGGCGCGAAAGTTTGCAAAACCTTTTTATAATTCCAAAGCATGGAAAAACTGTCAAAAGGCTTACAAGGCTTATAGGTTGGGAATATGTGAGCGTTGCGGAAGTCCAGAGGGAACAGAAGTTCATCACAAAATAATGTTGAATGAACATAATATCAACGACGCTTCAATAACATTAAACTTTGATAACCTTGAACTATTATGTCAGACATGCCACGCTAAACATCATAATAGGAAGCATGGTTTTTGTCGTGATGATGTTTGCTTTAATGAGTTTGGGGACTTAGTTAAAAAGCCCGAAAGACAATCAACACAAGGCATTTAATTATTTTGAAGAAAAATTTTTCAACCCCCCCGCCTATATCGCGCAGATACAAAATACAAAAGACCGCACCCCCAGTCACGAATAATAAAAGTTGAGTTGCATGGGGGGTGTGGTATAAGGAAATTTTTATAAATTTATGAAGAAATCAGAGAATAAAAAACAGAATAACGAATTTTCCGAAGATATCGAAAAAGATAATACTTTTTCGGAATCTTTACCCGAAGATGATTCAAAAGTCAGATATAAAAAAAATGACAAAAAGGTTAAAGAAGAAAAGAAAAAATTACTTAAAATTTTATCAAAAATTGATGATAATTTAATCAAAATTTGCGATTCTTTACTCGATAACATCGCTTTTATGTCGGTTTTACTTGATGATTTGATAAAAACCATTAAAGCGCAGGGAGTAAAAGAAATTTATAAAAACGGAAATAATCAATTCGGGTTTAAAGAGAGCGTCGAATCTCAATCGTATAACAAATATATGAAAAGTTATCAATCGTCAATGAAGATTTTAATTGACTTGCTAACAAAGGACGAATCATCGAATGGCAACGAGGTTGAAGAACTTAAAACGTACTTCGCGCGTAGTCGAAAGTAGCCCGATTTTTGAATATTACGAGAAAATAGAAAGTGGCGAAATCAAAACGTCGCTTAAAGTAAAAAGAATATATAAACATATTGTCGAATGTTTAAAAAAGGGTGATAGGTTTACATATAGTCAAGAACGAGCGCAACGCGCCGTTGATTTTATCGAAAAATTTTGTAAACATTCAAAAGGGAAATGGGGCGGACAGCCCATTAAATTAGAATTATGGCAAAAAGCCTTTGTTTGCGCTTTATTCGGTGTTGTTTATAAAAAAACAGGCGAAAGACGATTTAAAGAAGCCTTTTTAGTAATTGGAAGAAAAAACGGAAAATCCGTTATTTCTTCGGCAATCGGGAATTATATGTTAATTGCCGACGGCGAACAAGGTGCGGAATGCTACGCAGTAGCGACAAAACGTGACCAAGCAAAAATTGTTTGGGGTGAATCTGCAAAAATGATTCGCAAATCCCCCGCATTGAAAAGCGTTACTAAAATTACTACAAATAATATATCATTTGCGACAACTGAATCAGAATTTAAGCCGTTATGTTCAGATGATAACACACTTGACGGTTTAAATCCGCATTTTGCGTCATTGGATGAAATCCATGCATGGAAAGACGGCTATCGTTTGTATGATGTCATAAGGGACGGAACATCAGCCCGTCAAGAACCGATTATCCTTGCAATATCAACAGCGGGGACAGTCCGTGAAGATTTATACGACGGGAAATATGCAGACGCAGAAGCATTATTAAAATCACTTGAAGACGGGTCAGAAGACTTTTTCGACGAAAACTTTTTCCCCGTAATATACGAACTTGACGACCGTTCGGAATGGACGGACAAAACGGCGTGGGTAAAAGCAAACCCGAACTTAAATGTAAGCAAATCAGTTGCATATTTAGAAAGGGCAGTAAACAACGCTAAACTTGACCCGTTAAAAGTTACAAACTTATTAACAAAAGAATTTAATATCCGCGAAACTTCGCAAAAAGCATGGTTGACGTATGAAGCAATATTAAATCAAGAACGTTTTAATATTGAAGATTTAAAACCGCAATATTATTTTGGCGGGGCGGATTTGTCAAGAACAACAGACTTGACATCTGCAAATATTTTGTTTGGCTTGCCAGATTCGCCGAAATTATATTGCAAGCACATGTACTGGATACCAGAAGACTTGTTAGACTTACGCGTGCGCGAAGACAAAATCCCTTATGACAAATGGTATTCAATGGGGTTAATTCGCTTATGCAGTGGGAATTTAATTGACCCGTCAGATATAACCGCATGGTTTGTTGAGTTAATGAATGAATATGAATTATATCCGTATAAAATCGGTTATGACAGATATTCGGCAACATATTGGGTTAAGGAAATGGAAAAAGCGTTCGGTGCGGTTATGTACCCAGTAGCGCAGGGAAAACAAACGTTGTCAAATCCAATGCGCATGTTAGGTGTCGAATTAACTACAAAAAATATTGTATATGATGATAACCCTATAACAAAGTGGTGTTTATCAAATATGGCGGTTGATGTAGATAAAAACGACAATATACAACCTTGTAAAACTTCAAATCCAAGAATGAGAATTGACGGCGGGGCGTCGTTGCTTGATTCATACGTTGCATTTAAAGATTTTGAATCAGAATATAAGGCGTTAATTAAAGATGTTTAAAAATTTTGAATTAAGAAATTTATATCAATCCTTTTTCGGGAAAAACGCAAAAAGTGAAATCGCAGGCGCGACAAATTTTCAGTTAATAAATCAGATGTTCGCGCATATAACGAATTTTAACGGCGATATATACAACGATTCGACAATAAGAAGTTGTATTCATGCTATTGCTTCTAATTGCGCAAAATTAAAACCGCAACACCGAAAAGAAAGAACCGTAATAAATGATAATTTAAACCGTTTATTGACGTTAAGACCGAATCAATATATGAATGCTTATGATTTTGTATATAAAATCGTAACGCAATTATTATGTTGCAATAATTCATTTGTATATATTCATCGTGACGGATTCGGACAGATAGTCGGATATTATCCGATTAACTTTTCAAATTTGCGGTTGTTAGAATATCAAGGCGAATTGTATGTCGAATTTTTATTCTTGAATAGCAAAAAAGTTGTTTTACCCTATGAAGATTTAATACATATAAGACGTCATTTTAACGAAAATGATATTTTCGGGTCAGCACAGCGCGAAGCATTGCAAGCACCCTTAAACGTTTTAACAGCGATAAATCAAGGGATAATCAATTCGATAAAATTATCCGCAGGGCTTCGCGGTTTATTGCAATTTGCAACAGTAACGCCCGCCGATAAACAAAAAAGAGTAAAAGAAGAATTTGTTAGTTCCTATTTGAATATTAACAATGCGGACGGAATCGCAACACTTGACCCGTCGGCAGAATTTAAAGAACTTAAAGTTGAACCCCAGACGGCGGACGACAAACAAACAACTATTGCACGTGAAAACATATACAGATTCTTTAATGTGTCTGAAAACATTGTCCGTTCGACCTATAACGAAGAAGAATACAACGCGTTTTATTCTTCTGTTATTGAACCGATAGCGATTCAATTATCGCTTGAATTTACCTATAAAACTTTTACTGATAAAGAAATCGGGCATGGAAACGAAATTGTATTTTCAGCGGAACGAATGACTTTTGCTAGTAATGCAACAAAAGCCGATGTCATATCAAAACTAATGCCATTAGGTATTTATAGCATAAATCAGGCATGCGAAATTATGGAAATGCCAAAAATCAAAGAAGATTTTGCAGACAAACATCTAATGTCATTAAACTATGTTGATATATCAAAGGCAGATAAATATCAAAAGGTTGATAATGCGAAAGAAAGCGAAAAGCAAGGGAGTAAAAAAGAAAATGACGCAACAAACGAATCAGAAAACGGAACAACCGAAAAATATTCAGAAGATAAAAAGGACGCTTGAACTTCGCGACGCGCAGTTTACAGAGGATAGCGAAAACCGCAAAATATTAGAGGGTTACGCGGTTGTTTTTGATAAACCAACCGTATTATACGAATATTGCGGGGTCGAATATAAAGAGATTATACAAAAAAGCGCATTTGATAACGCAGATTTAAAAGACGTTTGTTTAAAATACAATCACGGCGATTCAAAAGGTATTCTTGCAAGGACGCGCAACGGCAGTCTTCAATTAAAAGTTGATGATTTCGGATTAAAATTCCGCGCCACGTTGTTAGATACAACCGACGCAAACGATGTATATATAAACGTCAAAAACGGTTTACTTGATAAATGTTCCTTTGCTTTTCGCATAGATGAAGATTTATACAATCAAGAAACCCATACAAGGACAATAACAAAAATTAAACGAGTATATGAAATAAGCGTGGTGGATATTCCCGCTTATGATGATACGAATGTGGAAGCCCGCAGTTATTTTGACGGATTTGCAAATAATGAAATTGCTTCGGAGAGAGCAAGACGGGTTAAACGTTTAATTTGTAGAACATATTTGTAATTTATTTTATTAAAAAGGAGTAAAAAACAATGAAAACAAAAGCAGAAATTCAAAAAAGAAAATTAGAAATTCGTTCAAAAATGGAAAAAGAATCCGAAAGTTTGACCGAAGAAGATTTGACAAAACTTGAAGAAGAATTGCGCGGGCTTGAAGCAGATGAAAGAATTATTGAAAAACGTGCAAATATTATGTCTTTAATCGGAAAAGGCGAAATCGGGAACGAATTTCAAAAACCACAAGAAGAAGCAAGAAGTTACGGCGTTGATTCAAAAGAATATCGTTCCGCATTCTTCAAAACTCTTGCAGGTGTAGAATTAAATGACGTTGAAAAACGCGCCATGACTACAAATACCAGTTCTGCAGGCGTTGCCGTTCCTACTCAAACATTAAATAAAATTTATGGAAAAATACAAAATGATTCGGTTATTTATGGAAAAGTAACCGTTTCACATTTGAGCGGGAACTTGTCAATTCCTATTGAGGGAACAACGAACGACGTTGAAAGAAAAGCAGAGGGCGCGGACGGTACACTTAAAGATGATACTTTAGGCGAATTGAAATTAGGTGCGAAGAAGTATATTAAACTTGTCCGTTTAACTTGTGAACTTGAAAACACCGCTATTGACGCCTTAGAAGATTATATTGTAACAAAATTGTCTAAAAAATTATTATTAGCATTTGACGCTGATATAATCAACGGGGCAGGTACAAACGGGGCAAAAGGTATTTTAAAATCATTAACAGCAAGCGAAACCGCAGGAACAACCGCATGGACTGTCAAAGACCTTTTAAACCTTGTATCTAAAATTAGCGCGCGTGCGCGTAGAAACGCATATTTTGTTATGTCAACAAATACGCTTTATAACGAAATTAAAGCAATTGTTGATGATAACAACAGACCTATTTTTGACCTTGAATCAAATAAGGTATTGGGTCGTGAAGTTGTTGAATGCGACGACGTGCCAGACGGAACAATTATATTCGGAGATTTGTCAGAATATATGTTCAACTGGTCAAAAGACGCGACTATTTCAAAATCAGAAGAAACCGCGTTTGCTTCTGGCGACGTAGTATATAGAATACTTGCACTTGCAGACGGCGGGCTTGCAGATTTGGGTGCAATCGCGGTCATGTCAAAAAAAGTATAGTCCCCGACGATTTAACGCCAACGCTTGAACAATTGCAGGCGGTCGCGGATAAGTTATCGGTTACTTATGAAGCGGACGGGGACAGCGCGGACACAACAACGACATTAACCGAAAAAATTGCGGCGGTTACTCCGACCGAAACGCAGTTAAAAGCGATGAATGTTGAGCAGTTAAAAGTGTATGCTGATGTTTTGGAAATGACATATACATATACAAACAAAGAAGCATTAATCGCTTTAATATTGGCAGAAACAGCAACGGAATAAATAAAGACAGGGCGGGTGCGTCCCGCCCTTGCTTTATGTAAAAGGATTTATACAAATGTCGGTTGAATTATCGAAAATAAAATCATATTTAAGAATAACGCATGATATTGACGACGCTTTTTTGACCGACCTTGTCGAAACATCAAAGGCGTTCATTAAAGAGCAAACGGGGGTTGAATATATCGACGGTGACAAAGTATATGAGCAGGGAATTTTATTTCATGTTGCGCATTTATACGACAACCGTTCAGCAGTAACCGAAAAAACTGTCAACATCGTGCCGTTTACTCTTGACGCCATTATTAAACATATTAAAATTCGCGGTGCGTACGAAAACGGGGGCGCGAAATAATGACAAACAGGGGTAAATATAAACATTATATTGAAATATACGAAATAAAAACAGGCACAGAAGAAAACCGTTTAGGCGAAAAAATAGAAACAGAAGTCAAGGTTAAAAGTCTTTTTGCTTGTGTTGAAACGCGTGTCGGCGGGTTATTAACAGGTCGTCCCGCTGATACTGTCATGACAACAGTTACGCATAAAATATCATGGGATTATAATAATTTCCCCGAAATTTTACCAGATAAACATATTATTAAATATCAAAATCATACTTTCGACGTCAATTATTCTTTAGATGACGGATTCAAGCACGAAGAATTACAAGTTTTTGTTACTGAAAAAGTTTAACCGTATTGTTTAATAATTGCGTCATTTATTAAGTGAGAAATAGAAACATCTTGTTCTTCTGCAATGTGTAATAATTTTAAATGGGTTGCCTTTGATGTTCTAATTGCAATTCGACCAGTAGCACGTTCTTCGTCAATAATCTCAATCGGTATATTATCTTCTAAACAACCCTCTATATGAAACTGCAAGGCTTCTTGAATATTTTTTGTTGCTTCTTCTAAGGTTTTTCCGTTAGAATAGCACATTAAACCTTTTACCCTTGCAGTATAAGAGTTTTCATCTGGGCAATAATCAAATTCAAATTGCCAAGGTAATTTTAAATAATCTTCTAAAGTTTTTAATTTTTTATTCATGGTATTTCTCCCATAATTTTAATATATCGTTTACGGCGTCTTTTGCAACGGGCTTATGATTTGCAATAGTTAAAGTAAAATTGTCTTTTCTGTATTGATGATGAGAGCCTTTGACGCGTTTTAATTCAAAACCTAGCTCAAATAATACTTTTTCGCAGTCTTCAAATCTTTGACCCGCATTTGATTGTTTGAACTTTTGAATTATTTTATCAACTTTACTCATATTGTTATTATATATCATGACAAAATAAATGTCAAGATATAACTTGACATTTATTAAGAAAGGTTAATGTAATGAAAGAGGGTTTTATTTTTAGCGATTTATCCGATTTTAGACAAAATTTATTGCATGATATTAAAACTGATTACCCGAAAGCAATTGAAAAATTTATAAAACAAGAAGCCCGCAAATGTTCAAGAGTTGCAAAAAAAATTGCAAAACGCGATGTAGGAACAACAAAGGGCAAAAAAAAGGATTGGGTTGATACAAAAAGTTATCATAAGCGATTTGATAGCAGTAGTGTTTTTAAGTTTTCTACTGGCGAATACGGATGTAAAGCATTTAATAACGCACGGCATGCAAAAATAATTGAAAACGGGCATATTAATGTGCCGCGTGGTGAGGGGAAGAAAAATCATGACAAAAAGAAGCGTAGAAGTGGAAAAGGCGGACAAGGTAACGGTTTTGTACCTGGTAAATTCATTTTTAAAAAAGCTGAATTAGAATACGCTCCGCAATTTGAAAAAAACGCAGAAAATTTTGTTGATGATTTTTTTAACAAAATGATTTTAGGGTAAAAAGAAATGATTTCAACAATAGAATTATACAAAGCGATTCGCAAACATTTAGAATCGTTGTTCCCGAATGTTAAAGTTCAGCAAAAAGATATTAAGAATATAGAACGACCGTCTTTTTATATTCAATATGTGGGAAAAAACGTTTCAACATTAGCGCAAAATTTATATGAAGATAGAATTTCATTTAATATTATATATTTTTCTAAAAAAGATGAATTATTAGAATTATTAGAAATTGAAGAAACGTTTATAAAGGCATTTAACGCCCCTTTAAGCATACCAGACGATAAATACATCATCAAGGTTGAAAAAAATTCAATACAAAGCAATTTGAACGAAGACGATTATTACTTAAATTTTGTTGTTGATTTTGTTCTTTCGCAAGAAGAAATTATCGAAGAAACGGGCGAAGACATCGAAAACATAGAATTGACCGTCGAAAATGAGGACAAAGACAAAATAACAGAATGGACAGACAAATCAGAATCAACAGGGAATAACGACGATTTAATGTCAGATATAGAACTATAAATCATAGAGGAGTAGGCGCATGGCAAATTTAACAATCGATGACATCAAAGCGACAATTGAGGTCATTTTTAAACAACGTGTCGCAAATTTAATTACAGTAGGTACAAAAGGACGGGTTTTATTTTGCCTTAAAAATTTGAATGTTGCAAATGTATATAAACATGTTGCAGATTCAAACACATATTATTCAAAATCCCCGTTAGCGGTCGGCGTGATTGTTTATTCTGATAAGAATTGCAAAACAGAAGTCGGAGAAATTGAAGAATACGAAAACGGAACTTCATTCAAAATCAGTTCGACAACATATACAATCACAAGCGAAAACGAAATCGAAGAACATGGCTTCCGAAAAAGGGTTTTCGGGTCGGCAGTATTTAGCCTTGACAATGAAGAAACATTGGAAAAGCAAATCAAACAAATATTTAACGGGGGTGCGGTTGAAGTAACAGTCCTTGAATATTCAAAAGATTTGTCGGCTATGGTTGAGCAAATCAATTTAATAAATTGGAATTGGATATTTACAACAGACACGGAAGAACAAACGACAATCGCTTCTTATTGTAAAGAAAAACAGAAATTCGGACTTGTGTATAATTTACAGGCGGATTCAATGTATGTTGTATCTTGCGATAACCCGTCCGCAGTAATGGCAGATGAAGCCGAAACGGTTATAAATACAGTTGAAATATTACCGATACTTGTCGGCGTGATTGCGGGTTGTCCTTATGACAAATCAATTTCGTACAAAGTATTTACCGAATTAAAATCGGTTGAATTACCGACCGAAATTCGCTTCGGTCAATGTACTTTGTATAACGAAGAAGAAGGCGTCCGCGTTGCAAATCCTGTCAATACGTTGTTGACATTAGGCGAAAACGTAACCGAAGACATGAAATCAATTACTATTGTCGAGGGCATGGTGCGCCTTAAAGAAGATATTATTTACGCGTTCCGTACAGGTTACAAAGGTAAATATAAAAACAAATATGATAATCAATGTTTGTTCTTTTCCGCTTGTAACTACTATCTTGAACAATTGGAAGATTTGGGCGTTCTTGACCCAGATTATGACAATTACGTTGATGTGAACGTCGCAAAACAGCGTCAAATGTGGATTGCCGTCGGTAAAGACGCAGACGAAATAAACAAAATGTCGGATATGGATATTAAAAAATTGACATTTAAAAATATGATATATCCGCTTGTAAATGCAAAATTCCTTGACGCAATCGAGGGAATGAGCATGGAAGTTGAAATGTATTAATAACGCAAACGAGAATCGCGCGCGTGAATAAAAAGGAGTAAATAAACATGAGTTTTGACACAAATTCAACAATTAACGGGACAGACGGTCGCTTGTGGATTAACGACACACCATGCGCGACAATTCAATCGTTTGTGTTACATCAAACAAACGTATATGAAGACGTTAACAAAGCAGGACAGAAAACAAAATCCCGCCGTGTCGTAGGTATTGAATTAACGGGAACTATAACAAAATATAAGACCGATAATACAATGGTTGGTTTAATGCAAGATTACAAAGACGGGGACACACCAGAAATAAAGTTAATCGCTTTATTGGAAAACCCAAAAACTGGCATGATGCAACGTGCAACAATCAAAGGGGTAACTTTCGGCGAAATGGACTTAATAAATTTTGAACAAAAAGTCCTTGCACGTGAAGAAATCCCGTTTGAAGCCGAAGACTACAAATACCAAGATTTAACATAATTGTTTAAAGAATAGCGGACAGGGTTAAACACCTGTCCGTGATTCTTGTTTGTAAACAATAAATAAAATGAAAGGAAAAACAGGCATGGAAGAAAAGAAAATAAAAACGGTAACAACCGAAATGATTTTAAAGAAAAAGGGGTTAATTGAAAAAAGCCCCGCGCCGTTTTATTCAAATCTGTTCGGCGGAAATCTAACTATTGAAAACACACACCCGCGCGAGTTTATGGAACTTTTGACAGTAATGGCAAAAGGTGCAGACGATGAAACATACGCATATTCGCGTTTAATATATGAAAATTGCCCGCAGTTTAGGGATAAAAAGTTATTAGAAGAATACGAAATCGACGACCCGTATTTATTACCCAAAAAAATATACGGGGCAAATATCGTGGAGTTTATGCAGTTAGGAAATGCCATTCTTCAAGCATACGGAAATGACATAGAATCGTTGCAGAATATTAAAAAAAAATAAATGAAGACGTTGATTTAATATTTTTACATCATTATATACAACGCGGTTTTACACTTGAATATTTAAACAATATATCAATATATGATAAAAATTTAATGATTGCGTCTATGATGTTAGATTTTGAGGAAAAGGGGAAAATATGGGACGCACTATCGGTTTAATTTTCGCGCTTCAAGACAAATGTTCACCGAGCATAAAAAAACTTGCTGATAAAATCGGGATAACCGAAAAAGAAGCAAAAAAACTTCACAATCAAATCGGAAAATTATCAAAAGAGTTAGGCGGGAATTTAAAAAAGGCTTGTACCGTAGTTAGTGCGGGCGTTGTTGGGTCAATCGGCGCGTTGTCAGCATTGGCGGTTAAATCCAGTCAAACATGTGACAGAATAGACGATTTATCAAATAAAATCGGTATTTCTCGTGCGGGTTTTCAAGAATGGGATTATCTATTAGGGCAAAACGGTGCCAGTATTGAATCGTTACAAATGGGATTTAAAACCCTTGTTAATCAGATTAACGGAGTAACGCAGGGTAACAAAAAATCAGTTGCAACTTTTAAAGCGTTGGGGATTTCTGTCAAAGATTCTTCGGGGCGTTTAAAGAATCAAGAACAGGTTTTCAATGAAGTTGTTTCCGCACTTCAAAGAATGCCAGAGGGCGCGAAAAAGGCAAAGTTAGCAAATGACTTATTGGGTCGTTCTGGCTCTGAACTAATGCCATTATTCAATCAAAATATTGAAATTTTCCAAAAACAACGCGAAGAATATAAAAAACTAGGGATTGCCATTTCGGACGATGTAATCGACGCGGGAAATCAATTCGGCGATTCAATGGAAAAATTAAAAAGTATCGGCGCGGGATATGGTGCGATGATTGGCGGTCAGTTATTGCCGATAATCAATCAATTAACAGGTGCTTTAATTAACGAATTGCCGAAAATTCGCGAAGCATTGACCCCCGTTTTTGATTCTTTGACTAATTCAGTAAAATTTTTGATTGAAAATTTTAACACCTTAAAATGGATTGCAACAATTTGTTTAACGACATTTATTGCATATAAAGCCATAAACGGAGTAATTGCAACTATAAAAACATTACAAACAGTAATTAAGGCGGTTAGTGTTGCACAAGGGGTTTGGAATGCGTTAATGATTGCAAACCCTATCGGAATGATTGCCGTCGGTATCGGGTTGTTGATAACTGGCATAATTGCGCTTGTTACTCATTGGGACGCGGTTAAAAAAGCCTTTATGTCTTTTTATGAAAAAATACAACCCGCGCTTGCAGTAATAGGAAAATGGATTGCGATTGCTTTTTCGTTTACTCCGATAGGAATGTTTATTAACGGAATTAAACTTCTTGTCGAGAATTGGGACAAAGTAACTGAATCAATCAAAAAAGCCATTGACGCGGTTAAAAAGTTTGTCGGGATAAAAGGAAAAACCGAAGTTAAAACCGAAGACGGGGCAGTTGTCAAAAAAAATGCCGTCGGGACTTCTTTTTATTCTGGCGGAAAAACTAAAATAAACGAGTTCGGTGGCGAAATTGTCGATTTGCCGACGGGGTCAAGGATAATTCCGCATGATATTTCAAAAGAAATTGTAAAAAACAATAACAGCGGAATAAATATTCAAGTTACCGTATTAGGAAATATGGTCGGTAATCAAGAATTTTTAAACCAAATGGCAAACGTATTTGCGCAAAAACTCCAAATTGCTATGGCAACAAGATAGTAATTTATAGAGGATGACAAAATGTTTATAACATTAAGCGATATATCGGGGACAAATCTTTTTGTTGTCCCCGTTGTTCCGCCCGATTTAGATTTTAAAAACGGCGGGGAAAACGAAACATTGCAAACGGTCAAGGGGAATATTAGACTTGTTGGCGAAAAAACCTTGAAAACCGTTTCGTGGTCGTCTTTTTTTCCAGTTTATAAAAACTACGGATTTGTTGCCGTCGGGTCGCGTGTTAATGGGTATGATTATATAAACTTTTTAGAAGACGCAATCGAAGCAAAAGTCCCGATTAGAATAATAATAACAACATTAAGTAAACGTCCGATTTGTAATATGTTAGCAACTATTGACGACGGTTTTTCATGGTCAATAGATACGGCGGGTGATATTAGATATTCTTTATCATTGACAGAATTTCCAGAAAAAGCATGGGATTATGTCAACGGGTCGGCGTCATTAAGGCAATATTTACAGACGTTCGCGATTCAAAGCGTAGCCAAAAAAGCACTTGCAAAAGTAGGTTTAATATAAATGAAATATAGATACTTGATAAACGGCGAAGAAGTCGAAAACATAGTTACACCCGAATGGTCGGACGATTTAAACAATTTTGCAAATACTTTTTCATTTTCCACTTATTCGACTTATGAAGTCGGGTCAATGTATCAGATATTAACCGAAACAGGCGAAACCGTTTTAAAGGGAATAATAACGGATTTTGAGCAGAGCGAAACGAATGTATTTCGTTTTTCTGGTTTTGATTGCGGTTTTTATATCAATCAAAATGAAATCATTGAACAGTTTAAAAAAATCCCTATTTCGGACGCAATAAAGAAACTTTGTCAAAATTATTCAATTCCGTTCGGGAATATTCCCGAAATGTCTGCAACAGTAACCGAAATTTTTAAGGATAAAAAATTGTCGGATGTATTTAATCAATTGATTGAATACGCAAAAACAAAAGGTTGTATAAAAGACGTATATTCAACGTGCGCACAAGGTCGATTTGAGATTTTGCCATATCAAAATATATCAGATTTGACGGGTGACATGAGCGTTTTTTCTACACAATCGCAAAAAACAATCAATTCGCCGTCGATTAAAGTATCAATGCAGGATTTAAGAAATCGCGTTATTATTGCGGATAATTCAGACAAAAACCGCACGCGCGTTACGATATCCGATTCAACTTCAATCAATAAATACGGATTATTGCAAGAAGTTGAAACAATAGACACATCAAAAACAAACAATATATCAAAAATTGCGTCTGACAAACTTAAAACATTGAATAAATTGTCAAAAACAATAAATATGTCAATGTTGGGTGATTATCGCATGCGCAAAGGGGTAATAATGCCGATAGATTGCGAATTATACGGCGTGCAGGGTGATTTTTTAATAACTCAATCAAAACATGCAATTGACGGCGAGGTTGAAAATGTTTCCGTAACTCTTGAAATGAGGGATTGACATGGGCGGTGATGAACAAAAAGACTTTTTTAATCTGGTTGCGGATGAATTTAAGAAAAGAAATAATCCGACAGATTTAAAAAGCGCAATTCTGGCAAAGGTTGAGCAAATAACCCCGCTTGTTATTGTCAGTTTTGCGGACGGTAAAATCATGTTGACAGAAAACGACGAACTTTATATTTCGGAATTTTTCCGCTTACGTTGCAATATAGATAAAACTGGCATGTTGTCTTCAACAGTTCCGAGCGAAACGGATTCCGCAAAATCAATTCAAGAAGTTCATTCATACGGTGGTGCAAGTTGTCAAATGCCGACAGCAGTTGAACATCTTGTCAATGCTATATTAGGGATTAAAACCGAATTGTTAAATTTGAAATGTAATTTACAGGTCGGCGACCACGTGATTATTGTTAGTTTGGAACAAAAAGACCGTTATTTGTTGGTTGATAAAGTATTAAATGAGGTACAAGAATAATGTTTCCGACAATTATTGAAGACAATTCAAATAATAATCAACCGATACGCGAAAAAATAATTTCAACAAGTACGGAATTGGGCAATACTCCATTTTTTGATTATCAGAATAAACAAATTATTCTTGAAAATGGAAGCCCGAAGTTAATATCAAATGTTGAAGCGGTCAGACAATGGATTGTTTTATTTGTAACTACTCCGAAAAATACATACAAAATTTATGACGGAACAGATTTCGGAACATCAATCCGAAAATTATTCGGTAAAAAAACATTAAATAATGGTTATGAAGAAGCCGAAGTCGAAAGAGAAATCCGTGAGGGCTTGCCGTTATGTCCCGCTATCAGCAGGGTGACAAATTTTAACATGGAAAAAGTCGGACGAATTGTCAAAATATACGTTGAAGTAGAATTATTTAACGGCGATTTAGTTAATGAAACAATAGATGTTTCATATCTGGTGAGGTAGATTTAATGTTTATAACTGTTAATAAAACAAATGAAGAAATAACGGCGGATATTTTACAAGAATTGCCGTCAGACTATCAAAAAAGCGTAGGTTTTATTGCATGGGATTATGCACGTGCAATCGCAATCGGCGCGTTAGAAAAAATTTACGAAAAATTAAAATATGTTTGTTCATTAGGCGATATTAATAATTTTGAATATGACGACCTTGTTAAATTTGTTAAGCAAAGACGCGGAATTATTGCACATGAAGCGCAAAAAGCAACGGGAACACTAACCGTGACAGGTAACGGAACAATTAAAATCGGGGACTTGTTTCAAACCGAATCGGGATTGCAATTTCAAGCAATCGAAACAAAAACGATTGTTAATTCGGGGACGATTACCGTTGAATGCGTAACGGCGGGAACGGTCGGCAATGTTCCGTCTAATTCGATTGCGGTTATTCCCGTGAGTATCGCAGGAATAGCAACAGTTACAAATCCGAATGCGATGTCTGGCGGTTATGACAAAGAAACAAAAGAATCCATTATTGAAAGATATTTAGAAGATATACAACAGCCGATAACATCAAATAATATTAATCATTATAAAAAATGGGCAAAAGAAGTCACGGGCGTTGGTGACGCGAAAATTAAACCGACATGGAACGGCAATAATACCGTCAAGATTGTTATAATTAATGCAAATAAAGAAATTGCAGACAATACGCTTGTTAATGATGTTCAAAAATACATTGACCCGTACGGGTATAAAGTATCAAACGGAACAATAACGGGATATGTTCAGAATTATAACGAAAACGGCGTCCAAGCAGGCGAAAAAGTATATTCTAACTACGATTTGCAAACAGTTATAAAAACAGCCGAAGCGGACGAATTTTCCTATACTTCTGCTATAAAATACGGTTGGGGATATGGTAACGGACAAGCGTCCGTCGGTGCATATACAACAGTAGAAAGCGCAACAGCAAAAAATCTTGCAATTGCGGTGGCGGTTGATATTAAAAGCGGTTACGATAAAGAAACCGTTACAACAAATATTCAAAACAAAATAAATGAATATTTAAAATCAACCGTTTTTACTGATACATATATCAGTTATGCAAAAATCGGGTCATGCGTCATTGATTCAGAGGGTGTGGCAGACTATAAGAATTTAACTATAAACGGCGGAACGGCAAATATTCAATTGTCCGATACTGATTTATTAGTTGAAATCGCTGTTTTAAGTGAATTATCAGTAACAGAAATCGAGGAATAACAGGCATGGCAATAAAAGACGAAATTATTGCGCTTATAAATGCAGTTTATCGAAAAGACCCGTTTATAAACGATTTTACCGAAGCCGTTTCAAAAGTATTTAATAATATAAGTATGATTTGCGATTCTATCAAGAACAATATTTTTTTTGATAGTTTAGACGAAAACGGCGCAAAGTGGTGGGAAAATCATTTAAAAATAACTCCGACCGATAACGATTTGATTTACAGACGTTCAAAAATTCAAGCAAAATGGAATGCAAGCAGACATAACGACGTTAAATTAATTCAAGATATTTGCGACGCATGGCGAAACGGTCAAGTTAAGGTTGATTTTTACAGGGCTATTCGTAAAGGCGAAATCAATAATATTTTAACAAAAGGCGAAATGGAAACATATAAAAAAGAACGTTTTGTCAATGACGGAATAATAAGAATTGAATTTATAAGCGAATACGGAATCCCGCCCGATTTGGATAATTTAAAATCAATGGTTGATGATTTTAAACCCGCTTATTTAATCGTTTCGTGGATATATAACTTTTTGCTTAAAAAAGATATAAACGGCGTTATGACAAAAGCCGAAATGGAATCAACCAAGAAAAATTTATTTTGTTATGTAGAATAAGGAGAATAAAACAATGGGGACTTATACCGAAAATTTGAATTTGTATAAAACCAATATGGCAACGGATAGCAACGATACTTTTTCATTCGACCGTGATTTAAACGACAATTGGGATAAAATAGACGAAAAAGTTGGAGAATTGGACGAATCAGTATCAACATTAAGCGGGGAAAGCGCAACAAAAGATTTTGACAATTTGTCAGATTCTGCAATGAATTTAATTCGTTCAGTAACAGACGGATTATATACCCCCGTTGATTTATCGGTTAAACATGCAAGCGAAATCAATTCTTCTTATAGCGGGAATGTATGGGCATGGATAAAAGCACGAATCCAATCCGCTAATTTTTCGGGAATACATATCGGCGACTATATCCCTGTTACTCTTACAGGCGGAACAATCGGCGGTGAATATCAAATAAGCGCAAATCAACAGCATAAAATGCAAGTTGCGGGGATTGATACATATTATAATTGGGGTGATACTCCAATCCCGCACCATATAGATTTTATATCAGAAAAAACCGTCGAAACCTGTTTTACATGGAACGGCGGAAATACAAATAACGGAACGTCAGCAGAACAAAACCCGTATAAATCATCAAGACTTTATGCAATATTAAACGGGGTTAATAATTATTCGACATCAGCACAAGGCAATTTACAACATGGTTTAAATTGTTCATCAGGCGGTATTTTACAAATGTTACCGACTGAATGTCAAAATGTATTGATTCAGAAACGTAACTGGATGGAAAAACAATATAACGCTTCAAAACAAGTTAATTATCCGTCTGGTTATGACTGGGTTGACATGGGTAAATTATGGCTACCGCATGAAGTGGAAGTTTGCGGATATCAGCCAAATTCATACAACAGGTCAAACGACGCAAGCGCGAATATTGACAATTTAACCCGAAATATGACGCGTCAATATCCTTTGTTTATGTATAATTCAAGGGCAAAAGTCGGGGCAAATACGGGCGCGCGCTCAAATTATTGGCTATGTTGCCCGTCTGGTGATACGTCTACGATTGTGTGCTATGTCAACGCGAACGGTTGTGTCACCCAGCGCTATGCTACGAATCCTAACATTTCGGCGTGCTTCGGCTTTCGTATTGGCTAATCAAACAATCATTAATCCGACCGCCTCGTGCGGTCGGAACATTAAAGAGAAATAAAAATGTCAAATGTTTATAAAAGATTCAGAGGCGAAACAGAAACGCAATTTATAATAAACGCGCTTGAATTACAATCGGAATTGACGAAATATTGCACAAAAGAAAAATTTATCCCGAAAAAATATCGGTTATTGATAGGCGTTCCGATAATCAATAAAGTTGATGAATTAGTCGACAATATAACATTTGCAAATTCGATATTTCCGACAAATACAACAGAAATCGAACAAAGAAAAGAATATCAAGTCAAAGCGATTGCGAATTGTTTTCAACTTCAAAATTATATTGTTAAATTAGAAAAGACGGTTGATTCGGTTACAATTTCAAGTCTTGATAAAATTATTGATTTATTATGCGTTGAGTTAAATTTATTAAAAGCATGGAAAAAGTCGGATTCAACAAGAAAATATACAACAAAATAGGTTTTTCGTTATAACACCCGTCTGGTAATACGTCTACGAATGTGTGCAATGTCAACGCGAACGGTAATGTCAACCAGAACAATGCTACGAATACTAACATTTCGGCGTGCTTCGGATTTCTATAAGGCTGGACGTAGTAACTTTAAAATAATTTAAAGCGAAATCAACGCCAATATACGAAAGGAACGAAAGACCTTTGAACGATTATCGTTCATAAATTGGTGTTATGTAATCGACAAATGTTCGCCGTTAATTCGTGCATAGCAAAGAATTTAGCCGATTGATATTTGTTTTATATTTGGCGGTTTAGTAGGAAAAATAATAAAAAGGTCAAGACGCAATTGTCTTGTATTATCTACACATAACATATTATGAGCAGAAGAAGCAAAAGGCGTGAACGTCGGGCATTAAAAAGACAAAAACCGCCCGAAAATATTAAACAAATTGCAAATCTTGAAGAATTATACAAGGCGGTTAAACAATCCACGCGTCTTGTATCATGGAAACAAAGCGTTCAAAGATTTAATATCAATATTTTATTTAAAATTTATGCGCTAAAAACAGATTTATTAAAAGGAAAAGACATCCGAAAAGGATTCACACATTTTTATATATGTGAAAGAGGAAAACGACGCGAAATTCAAAGTTTAAAGTTTTCCGAGCGTGTTATTCAAAAATTGGTATGTTCTAAAATATTAAATCCCCGTTTCGCAGGCTCGTTCATTAAAGAAAATTCAGCAAGTCAAGTCGGAAAAGGAACATTATTTGCAAGCAGAACATTAGAAAAACATTTGCGGGAATTTTTGCGCAAACATAAAAACGGTTATATTTTAACAATTGATTTTTCAAAATATTTTGAAAATATAAAACATCAACCGTTAATTGATTTTTATAATAAAAATTTAACAGACGAAAAAGTTAAAAAATTAGTTATTCGCTTTATAACAGCCTATAAAAAGGGGTTAGGGTTAGGGAGTGAAACAAGTCAATTTAACGCGATTTTATACATAAATAAAATCGACCATTTTATAAAACATAATTTTAAATACTACGGTCGATATATGGACGACTCCTATATTATCAGTGAAGACAAAGAAAAATTGAAAAATTTTTCCAAGATTTTATTTAAAATGTATTCAGATTTAGGAATTGTAATCAATTTAAAAAAGACAAAAATTATTCCATTAACTCAACATTTTAAATTTTTAAAAACTCGATATAAAATCGTAGGCAATAAAATAATCAAGAAACCGAGCCGTGAAAGTATAACACGGGCGCGCCGCAGATTTCGACGCATGATTCGGCTATATAATAACGGCAAAATGACAGCCGAAGAAATAAAAAGGGCATTTGATTCGTGGCGCGGGTCAATGCTTCATAGAAACGCGCGAAAATCAGTTTATAAAATTGAAAAGGAGTTAAACATGCTTTATGCTTACAATCTTGAAAATGGCGAATATTCCATGACGTTACCTTTTGAAACCGAAGTTAAAGAGGGGTTGACAACTATTGCACCGCCAGAAGTTGAAGAAAATGAAGTCGCAGTTTTTGACAGCGATTCGCAGGAATGGGAAATTTTTAACGATTATAGATTTACCCATAAAATGATTAAAGACGGCGAAATTTGCGACATTGAGAATTACGGCGAAATACCCGACGGTTATCAATTGATAACCATTGCGCAGGCGGAAGCATTAGAAGAAGAAATCCGAATCAATAAACTAACTATGACCCCGCTTGATTTTATCGGAGTATTGCAGGGCTTCGGGTTAACTTTAGAACAAATAAACGCTTATCTTGAGGCGAATTTAGAAGTAAAAATACAATTAACATATTGCAGTGATGTATATTGCGGAGTTGCAAAAAGTTTAATGCCGATAACTTTTGAAGACGTGACAATAACGGCGGAAATGGTCGAAAACGCGTTCAAAGCAAAATACGGCGAAATATAATTTTTTGGTTGGGTTGGTTGGGTATTCGACGCACGGCGCGCATTTGTGCGTCGGAGTTCGGGCAGGGCTTTTTAAAAGCAAAATTATAAATAAAGGAGTACAGGCATGAAAAAATTAATTATTGCATTAGGAATTATTTTCTTTTGCGCTCAAAGTGTATTTGCTAATGACAATCAGATTCAAGCAAATCAAGACATTAATATTGAAGATAACAAGGCGGTTGTAACTGTTCAAAAACAGCCGACAAACGCGGAATCAGTGCAAAAACAGGCGGTAAAAAATAACTGGTTTTGTATCATTATTCAAGTTAACGGAAAGATTAAAAATACTGATAATGCCGAAAAATAACGGCATTATCTTTTATATAAGGGTGAAATTATGAAAGAACAAGTATTATCAATAAATTATACTGAATATCCGATATATATTGATAGAAAACCCGAAGAAAACGACGACAAAGTCGTCGTGCTTGACAAAAAAGGGAACAGAATCACGCTTGCGGAACATAAAAAATTATATCCGTACGAAGTCAAAAACGAAGTAACATGGAAAATATCGACGACTTTAAGAGATTTTTCTTTTACTATCCCCGCGGGTTATGTTTGGAACGGGGCGGATATTCCGTCCTTACTTTGGGTTTTCGTAGGCTCAAAGGATAGTCCCGAATTTAAAATCCCGTCAATGATTCATGATTTTATGCTTGAATACAAAGAATATATATATACTAACGTATTAAGAGAATCAATAAGCATAAAGGATTTTAGACGCCTAACATCTTTAATATTTCGGCAATCATTAAAAGATAACGGAACAAAAACAATAAAATCAAATATTATGTCGGGGTGCGTTCAAGCATTTCAAGCAACATTCAATCGCAAAGAATGGGATATATAAGGAGTGTGGCGTGGATTATCAATTATTAGGTATTTTATTAACCGTTGTTATTCAAGGGTTGTGTATTGCTTATAAAATGGGAAAATTTGACGAAAAATTAACAGCATTGGAAGCGAAGCAAGATAAACATAACAACGTCATTGAACGTACATACAAAAATGAACGCGATATTTCAGTAATGAAAGAACAAATAAAAGTCGAAAATCACCGCATTGATGATTTAGAGAAGGGATAAAATGACATCAGATTTATTCAAAAAGGCTTTAAATTTTGTACTTAACCGTGAGGGCGGGTATGTTAATAACCCGAACGACAAAGGCGGTGCGACAAATAAAGGTATTACACAAAATACATATAATTCTTATTTGAAATCAAAAGGACTGGCATCAAAGGACGTCAAAAATATAACAAATAAAGAAGTTGAAGACATTTATTATTCACGCTACTGGTTAGGCGCAGGGTGTGAAAAAATGTCCCCTGTTTTTGCGGTTATTTGTTTTGATACGGCGGTCAATATGGGGGTTAGCAGGGTAAAGCCTTTTTTGCAGGCATGTCAATATTCCGACCCCGATGTCTTCTTACTTGAGAGAATCCGAAAATACAACGAATTTGCAAGAACTCCAAGTCAACGCGGATTTTTACATGGTTGGTTAAATAGAGTTTTTGCGCTTCAAGATTTTATCAAAACGATATAATGCTTGTTTTTCAAAGCCCGTTACAATTAACGGGCTTTTTTTATGCGCATTTTTTATATTTTTTAATTTGTGCTATAAATACAACATCGGACATTGATTCAATAAATTGTTGTATATAAAAATACAAGTTCGATTTGTCGGACATCATGTCCAGTATTTATAAATAGGGGGCATAAGAAGCCTCTTTTTTAGTGCAAAAATTCCCACACAGTGCAGGCTTTCAGGATTTTTAGAGAATTTTCGATATTTGATTTTAAGAGAATTTCACTTTTTTAAGCTCAAATTCTCTTTCTGCAAATAAAAAAGGTCCTTTTTATATAACCATACGACAGTTAAATCATTTTCAAATTATTAATAAAATGTTAATTTAAATTGGCATGATTTGTTTATAGTAAATAATTATAGTATGAAACTTTAAACTTTAAATTGAAAATAAGGAAGTAAGATGGAGCAAACTATAACATTATCACCAAAACAAAAAGACGAATATTTAAATCAACTTTTAGTATATATGAAAAATGACTTAGAAGCCAAAGGTATATCAAATCCTAAGCATTTAACCTTTAACTTTGAATCTGCCAAATTGGAAAAATATTTTAATGCTGATGACAAAGAAATTCCTGCAGGAGAAGATAGAATTGATTTTTTATCAAAACACCAAATTTCAGATGAAGAATTTAATATAGTATTAAATTTTGCAATTACACATAAATTTATTGCAAATTTATATCGAGGATACAAAACTCTGTACATTACAGAAGACGGCATTGATAGAGCAATGTCTGTTGAACGAGCTACATATAAACCCGCAGTTGGAGATTCTACACAAATAACATTTAATGGCCCAGTAAATGCTACAAATTTACAAGCTGGTAATAACAATACTCAAAATATAAGCAATACTTTTTATCAACTAATTGATGAAATTAAAAGATCTAATACAACAGAGGAAGAAAAGAAAACCGCACTAACAATGCTAAAAGATTTTATAAACAACCCTATTATTAGTGGAATTATATCTGGCAGTGCAGTTGAACTTATGAAATTCTTAACAAAAATGGGTATATAATGTTAGACGATATAAATTATAAAATACATTTAAAATGCGTATTTTGTAAAACTTCTTATTTTGAATTGCCTTATGAAGGTTATCAACCTGTCTCTGGGGATTTAATAAGATGTGCAAATTGTGGTCAATTGAATGATTTTTCTTCCATAAAAAGAACCTGTATTCACAAAGCACATGAGGCTATTCGAAAGGATGTTCAAAACGAAATGATAAAAATGTTTAAAAAGGCAGGTTTTAAGGTGAAATAATGGTTATATTAAAATTTTTACAAAATAATGCAGAATGGATGTGTGCAGTTGCAATAACTTTTTTTACAGCAATTCAATGTTGGCTAACTCATCAACAAAATATTCAAAGTTTAAGGCTTAAAAGATTAGAATTAGCTAATGAGCTAGACAAAACATGTTCAAAATTTTTAGGAGAACGCAGTGAAACAATTGAAATTTTGCAATGGTTAACCGCAAATGCTAGCAATTTTATTTTCTTATTAAATCAAAAAGATAGATTGTATTATAAAAAATTATTTTTATTTTTAATGAACTACAAAAATAGCAATGCTGAAAATTGCCCATTAAAAATGGAAACTGCGATAAAAGAATTAAATATTATTCTTGGAGAACTAGATTCTGTACTTGGAAATGCAAATTATGGATTTGCAAATGATAAAGATGAGATAGAAAAAATGAAAAAAAATAAAAATTCAATCTGACATATAAATTATAAATAATATGTAAGATTGAAAATTATCTATACTAGATTAAAAATTTTTTATTTACAACACTTATCAGCCATTGCAATAAGCTTTTTCACATTCAACTCAGGGTCTTGGGTTCCATTCATTATGCTTTCTATAATTTCTGGAGGCAAAAATCTTAGTTTGCGCAATCTTTTATTGTTTCCATTTCTGGCTTCTGGGGGTAGTCGTCTTTCGGCTCCAAGTTTGTTGTACCAAAAGCTTTTTACTATTGCTTGAATAAGTTTCATATCATAATTAGCTTTTCCATGGATAATAATTTTATTTTGCTTTTGTGGAGTTAACGATATTCTGACATTTTGTTCTCTTGTGTAAATCTGTTCATCTTCTGGGGTATATGTAAATTTTGCATTAAATGCCAGCGTTGCAAAATATTGGATTATATAATTTATGTCGTAGCTGATTTTGATTAAATTTAACTTCAAATCAACACGCTTTATAACGGTTCTGATAAATATTTTATCAGGGCTGAATTCGTGCATTGTATTTAAAATATTGGTTTGTTGTTCGATTGAATAATTCTCTAAATATTTTTGGATAAATAATGTATCTTGCAAAAGTTTTGTCAAATCATCTTTTACATACTTTTCAATTTCACCTGCTGAAATTTTGGTAATATCACCTCGCTCGCATCTGCTTGGATCTTTTAGTGCTTGGCTAATATAGTATCTGTATAACTTGTTCCCACTTTTGCTGTAAGTCGGAGACATAAGGTTACCCTTATCATCATAAAGCAATCCTGATAACAGAGTGCCAATCTTTGCATTTGTCGTATGTTTGTGCTCTGTTGCATTTAAAAGTAGCAGATTTTGAACTGCATTAAACAATTCTTCTGAAACAATCGGAGAATGTTGAGCATCATAGACCTTGTTTTTGTGAGGGATTTTACCTAAATAAACTTTGTTAGCGAGCATCCGATACAAATTTGATTTTGGGAATGGTTTTCCTGTTCTTGAAAGAATCCCTTTTTGATTAAGGCTTTCTTTTAGTTTAATAACATTTTTAACCTTGAGATATTCTTCAAAAATAAATTTAACGTTATCTGCGAAAGGTTGTTGAGGTTGTAGAATATGGTGTTCATCTTTCGTGTAGCCATAAGGTGTCGCACCATTAACCCAAAGCCCTTTTTTTCTTGAAGCTTCAAACTTATCTCGGATTCGCTCTCCTGTAACTTCTCTTTCAAATTGCGCAAAGGATAGCAAAATATTGAGTGTTAATCGTCCCATAGAAGTTGTTGTATTGAAATGCTGGGTTATGGAAACAAATGAAGCGTTGTGCTTGTCTAAAATCTCAATAATTTTTGAAAAATCCATCAAAGAACGAGTAAGCCTATCAACTTTATAAACTACAACAATATCAATTTTATCATTTTCAATGTCATGCAAAAGTTGTTTGAATGCCGGACGATCCATTGTACCGCCTGAGTATCCGCCATCATCGTATTTTTTAGTTAAAAGACTCCAGCCTTCGTGTTTTTGAGATTTTATGTAAGATTCACAAGCTTCTCTTTGTGCATCGAGAGAATTAAAATCTTGTTCAAGTCCTTCTTCTGTGGATTTTCTAGTATAAATTGCACATCTGATTTTCTTTACCATTATGCCACTCCAAAAAATTTCTTACCATTCCAACGAGTTCCTGTAATTTTATTAGCAACAGCAGAAAGACTTTTATACTTGGAACCGTTGAACTCGTAACCATCTTGTAAAACAAGTACGGTATATCTTCGACCTTTAAATTCTCGGACTAATTTTGTCCCGTCAGTTATTGATAGAACTTTAGAATCTTTTTCTACTTGTTGAGTTTTGTCATACTGTTCAACAAGTTTGTTAATTTTACGTAGAATTTCAGGGGATAGTGGCGGATATTTTTCATTCCAAGCCTTGATACGTTTTTCAAAAATATTCAATGTCATACAAATACCTCATTAATACTTGTATAAACATCTATCCCTCTACTTGCCTAAAATATCAACCCCAAAGACACAATTCGTATCAAATATTTTAATTTAATAAAATATTCTTTTTTATAATCTTTGCTTTTTACAGATAAATATTTATCTTAAATATAAATAGCGAAATAATGTAAATTCTGTATTAAATTAGTGTTATTATATTTTTGGAATGTAGTTATAATAACTAAATCTTATTAAAATACAAGATTCACTGTGAAAATGTTTGTTAGTTTTAAAGACTTGACTTAAGTATTTTGATAGCAGATAATAAATTTGAAATTCCTGTTCAAATTGTTTTAGCACAAGTATTTAAGGGGGAGTATGAAAGAAATTAATTTTGTAAGTGCTATAAGTGTTTTTGAATTATTGGTATATGTTGCAGTAGGAAGCATTGGCTTATTATATTTAAACATATTATTCCAAGTTGAAACTTTTGTTAGTATAAACTCATTTGCATTTGGAATTACTTTCTTTGCAATGAGTTATTGTTTAGGTTTTATGTTAAATTACGTTGGGATAAAGATTTATAAATATTTTTCACATAAAAATTATATTACAACCCTGTTAAATAAATGTAAAACCTGCATTAGCGGTAATTTTGATGAGTGTCAAGAAATTGCCAAGAATAAATGTGGATATGAGGGTAATGATGATGAAAAATATTCAAAATTACTGTATTATGAAATGCGCTATAGTATAGCTAATAAGTATTCTTGGAATAATTTTGCAGAATATGCGAATATATATCACTATTTTGCTTTATCTCTTTTAGCATTAATACTCTTGTTTATTCCAATAACTACTTATAGGCTTATAAGTACTGGTATTTGCCAAAATCCTTGTTGCTATGTTGTTTATATTATAGTGAGTCTTGGTTTATGTTTCTTTTTTTTACAAATGGCGGAGTATTTTCAAAAGGTACATATAAGAAGAATTGTAACTAGTTATTTAAATATGATAAAAGATAAAGATTAATGTGTATTTGAAAATGTAGATTTTAAGAATTCCAATAATCACAAGCATTTAGTAGCTCATCAAAGCAATCATATGCCCAAGCAATAAGTGTTGTATTAGTATCGTTTGGAGGCTTGTCTCCATGAAAAATATTGCAACGTATTGTATATATAATAGTCAAAAAATCTTTTAATGAATTTTGTGTATTATTATAATAAATTTTTTCATTGTTCTTAATATTTTTAATCCAAGTTCTAGGAGTATCAGCACCTTCGATTTGTTTAAATTTTTTAAGAAAGTTCTCTTTTAATTCATTATATTTTTGTTGGCATGTTTCATCATCAGCAAGTTTAATAGCTTTTGCTTTATCTCCTATATTATCTAAAATTTTAGAATTGTAGAATTCATTGTATCTTTGCCACAAAAATATAAACAACAAACATTTTTTCTTTGTTGCTTCGTTTCGATATTTATTTTCTATATCAAGATAAGTAATCCATTTGTCCATATCTAATGAATAAAATCTATAATAATTCTGAGGCATTTTTATATCTCCAGATTATAATTGCTACCAATTATAATTTTACTATTAAATAATATGTTCTCTTTTTAATACTCTTTGAAGTTCATAAAAAGTTTGACTAATATTATCTCCTGAAAAAGGGATATATTGTATTCCATCAATATTTGAAAATGACTCAACATTATCTTGTTTAAGTATTGCAACCTTTTCAAAACCAAGTTTTCCTTGGAAAAAACCAATTTCATGAATAACATTTTGACGAGTACGTTTAGTATTTGTACTTGTTTCGTCTTCTGCTGTCATAACAACTATAGCAAATCCTGTTTCTTTATGAAAATCTCTCAAAGCATCCGCTATTGAACGTCCTGTTTGCGATTCTTTTTCAAAATAGTTAACATCTGTTAAATTTAAATCGTCTCTTAAAAATCTTAAAACCTCATTCCACAAATTACTGTGTCCATGAGCTATAAAAATAGCATTTGCGCCTTCACTTAAACTTGTTTCTTTTTTTATATCATCATCGACTATAACAATTTCATCTTCAATAGAAGTTTTTAACCCCTGTAAAAGACTTATATACCTGTTTGTGAAATTGTAATTGGTGTACATTCTATATTTTTTTGTAAAATTGTTATAAACATTTTCAAATGCAGGATTTGAATTAAGAAATATTTCTATTTGACATTTCCAGCTTGTAAAATTTTCTTCATTAACAAAGCATAAATTACCCATAACACCATTTGAATAATACTTGGTTGTTAGTATAATTTTACCTTCTTCTATTAATTTATTTATGTGATTTAGGATTTTATTTTTTTTCATTGAATATCTCCAGTTTTTTTATGTTTCTATAACTCTATTCTAGTAACATAGAAAAAGAAAACAAATTTATACTTCCAATTTATTTACGAGGTTTAGGAGTTCTTCGACTTTGGCGACAATTCGCTTTTGTTCTGCTAGTGGAGGAAGTGGTATTAAATAATTTGCAATGTATTCTTTGCCGATTCTTTGTTGTCCAGCAGTTCCTGTAAAAATTTTAATACCATTTTGTATAAAATATTCTGTTTTAAAATTCAATAATAAATATTTCATATTTATTATATTGGTATTATCTCTAATAACGTGTAATTCTGTTGTTCCTGCTCCAATACCATTCGGCAAATTTTGAATAATAGCTGATTTACGATTTTGAAAACAAGGTGTAATTTTAGCAATTACAATATCGTTATTTTGAAAATGTGTAAATCCCTTTTTAATCTCAGACCACTTTCTTATTTCAAATGAATGCGAATTATTAAAACCATCTTTTATAAGTGTCATTGGAATAAATCCAGATTCTGTGGTATCGGGAATAAAGTTTCTTGGGTTTATTTGACATAAATCTCCAAGCTTTACCCATTCCCAACCTTGTGGTAGGTCGTATGGGATTTCGTCTTGGGTGGTTGGTGGGAGTGGTTTTTCTTTTTTGATTTTGCCGTCTTTTATCAGTTGGTCTTTTTCAGCTTTTATGCGTTTTAAAAGTTCTGATGCAGGTTCATCTTGAGGATTTTGTGCAACAAGTTTCCCTTGAACTGCGTATTGCAAAATTGATTGACGGATTTGTTTTGGTAATTTTTGATTCATTTCTGATAAAATTTCTTCATTCTTGCCATATTCATCAACCAAAGGTAAAATCTCTTCTAACCTCTCTGCAATCCTCTTTTGTTCAGCCAGTGGGGGGAGAGGAATTAATAAATTATTTATACTTTCTGTATTTAACGTATTGCCTTTTATTGCTGTTTTGGTATTTCCATTTTGTGATATTAATGGCAAAAACTTGAAAAGATAATCTCTCATTGAGTTATTATTATCTATAATAGGATAAATAGAAATTATAGCTTCGTTATGAAACGAATTAATACCCAAAATAGAAACTTTTCCTACAGTTAATTTAAAACTCATTATTAAAGTTTCTTTAGGGACAATGTGCCCTTTAAAACTTTTATCAAAAGCATACTGACTTACTTTTTCTTTTGTTGTTGTAATATATTGACCGTCAATCATATCAGCAATTGATACCCAATTATAATCATTATCCCAATATACAGATTCTTTTCTTGGTGGCGTTCTTCCAATATTATAATTTATAATATTGGCTAATCTTACCCATTGCCAACCTTGTGGAAGGTCGTATGGGATCTCGTCTTGGGTGATTGGTGGGAGAGGTTTTTCTTTTTTGATTTTGCCATCTTTTATCAATTGTTCTTTTTTAGCTTTTATTCGTTTTAGAAGTTCTGATGCTGGCTCATCATTTGGATCTTGAGGCACCAATTTCCCCTGCATTGCATATTGTAATATTGATTTTTTTAAATCCTGTGATTTCATTTATTGTTTATTCCTATAAATTTTAAAAATGAACTAATTTTAAAACTTATCTTATCCTTATAGAGTTTTAAATAATCTAATAAGTTTAGCTGCTGCATCCAAGACTGTTCTATCGCTTCTGATAAACTGGTAATTTCTATAAATTGACCTATATTTGGGATTAAAGAATCAAAATTATGATTTATCCATATATCTCTATGGTCCATATATAAAAATTTAAAATATCTGTTTTTACATTCTAAGAGTTTTTCTCTTAATAGTAATAAGTAAGCTAAAACTTTATCTACAAAGTTTTTGGTTGATTCAAAAGTTTCGATACTAGATTGCACTTCCTCAAACGGTAAAGCAACCCAATTATTATTTTCATTGAATTGTTGTTGACAAAATTGTATCATTTCTTGAGTTAGTAAAGACTGCTTTTCTATTTCACTTAGTAACAATAAAAATTGAAAATTGTATTTTGCTAAAAAAATATTTTCCTCTATATTTGCATTAAATATAATATTAGGAGGATGTATTGTTTTTCTTACAGCTTTTTGCTGATCTTTATCTAATAATTTTTCAATTTCAGATAAATATACTATTTTATAGTTCATTAATGCCATCCATACAACATTGATTTGATTCAATAATACATTAAACTGTTTAAAATTTTCTTCATCGAGTTTTTTATTTTCGCTGCAAGTATTAAATTTGTATGCAAAAAATGCACCTGCAAAAGCCGAAGCAAAAGGTATAATTATATCTTGCCAATCAATATTATTTAAATTAATTGGCATTTATACCCCCTATCATGATTTTAATTTGGTTCAAGATATCATCAATATTTTTATCAACCTCAGCACGTTTTTCTTGATATTTTTGCAGAAGTTCCATAGGTGGCAGGATTTCTTCTTCCTCATAAGGATAACCGCACAAATCAAGGTTGTAGTTCCTTTCTTGGATTTCTTGAATTGAATATTTTTTAGCTTTATCAAAACCGTCAATATTGATTTCTTTTCTATCGTTCCACCATTCAACAACTTCTTTAAAGTGTTCTTTTTTCATTGGTTTTGTTTTAGAAAAGTTCTTATACCCTTCTGGCATATCAAGTCTATAAAACCAAGTTTCTTTAGTTGGTTCGCCTTTTGTAAAGAATAAAAGGTTTGTGTTAATTGATGTGTATGGTGCAAAAACGCTCTTTGGAAGTCTTATAATTGTATGCAAATTACATTCTTGCATAAGTTTTTCTTTTATTCTTGTTTTTACACCTTCGCCAAATAGTGCTCCATCAGGAAGAACTATTCCAACTCTGCCTTGAGGTTTTAGTTTTGCAATAATGTAGAGCAAAAATAAATCTGCGGTTTCTTTTGTTCTATAAGCTGATGGGAAGTTTGTTTCAATTCCGTCTTCTTCTGTTCCGCCAAAAGGAGGGTTTGTAACAATACAATTTACTCTATCAGATGGTGAAATATTATTAATCGGTTTAGATAGGGTATTATCTCTTTTGATATTTATTGGAGTATCGATTCCGTGCAAAATCATATTTGTTGTACACAACTGATGAGGAAGAGGTTTCTTCTCTATCCCGAATATAGAGTTATTAAGGATTTCACCTTCTTTTGTTGTATCAGTTTGTTTTTTCAAATGTTCTATTGCACAAGCAAGAAATCCACCTGTACCGCAAGCAGGGTCTAGGATAGTTTCACCAAGTTTTGGGTCAACCATATCTACAATAAATTGAGTTACGGCTCTTGGGGTGTAATATTCTCCAGCGTTACCTGCTGATTGAAGGCTTTGTAAAAGCTGCTCATAAATATCATTGAAAAGGTGTCTATCTTCACTTGAATTAAAGTCAATTTCATTGATTTTGTTGATAACTTGTCTTAGCAGTGTGCCTGATTTCATATAGTTATAAGTATCTTGAAAAATGTTACTTATAATCAAAGCTTGTTTATTTGAATCGTTATCAAGGTTTTGCAGGTACGGGAACAAGTCATTATTAATAAAATCGATTAAATCATCGCCAGTTAAGCCTTCATCATCTTGAGCCCAATTTTGCCAACGATATTTTTCATCAAGCGGAGATTTATAATCATCTTTCATAATCTCTGCTTCGTCTTCTTTATCAGCAAAGATTTTTAAAAACAGCATCCAAACGATTTGCGACAGTCTTTGTGCGTCACCGTCAACACCTGTATCTTTTCGCATTATGTCTTGTATTGATTTTATTACACTTGATATATTTGGCATTTAGTTATCCTCTAGTTGTAAAATTTATAAATATTTTGCTCACATAATTTTTTTGCATTATTTAATTTATTTAATAATTTTTCATATTCTTGTGTATAAGAAATATTACCATCATTTTCTTGAATTGGTGCATAGTCATCCCAAAAATTTTCATAATAAACTTTTACTCCTGAATTTAAGCTTTGAAATTTTATTTTTGTGTATTCTTTAATAACCGCTTTAAAATATATTAGATTCTTTAAAAATTCAGTTTCAGTATTTTTTTGAACTAACTTATATTCATATAATATTATATTTATTTCTTCTAATAATTTTTCTAATATATATCTAGTTTCTTGTTCTTTAGATATTAGTTCATAATTATGTAATAATTTTAAAAACTCATCAATTGTTTTTATATAATTTCTATTAATTCTATAAATCTTTTTTAATTTAATTTCTTTTTTCCAAGAGTTTAAAGCACTACCTGCAAATACAGCCATGGCAATTGTTGCAAGTGCCATTACTAACGTTGATATTGCTGTTATCCAATTTGCAATTTCCATCTAGGCTACCTCGTTATCATTAAAGAGTTCTTTTTCAAGTTCTTTTATTGCTTCTTCATACTTGGTTTTGCCGCCAAATTCTTTGATTATTTCCATAGGCGTCCCGATTTCATCAAAAGGTTGAAATTTCAATATTTCTCTATTTTCAATCTCTTCAATACCGTCATCTGCAAATTTGTCAATTAAGGCATTAAGAACTTTTCTTGCTTTTTCTGAATATTTACCAAAGTAATTTCTTTTCTTAACTTTTTCTGCTCTTTCTTTTCTTGATAATGGTGGGGCATCAAAAGTTACATGGCAAATCAAATCAAAAACACTCAAGTCTTTGCCTGTTTTTTGTTTAACTTCTTCTCTTAATTCATCAAGCATTACACCTTGTTCTAGTAGTTCTTCAATAATTGCAGATTTTTTATCAGCTTCTGACCATTTTTTTATGAAATCATCCATTGTCGCAAATTGTGCTTTTAGATTCTTTTTGGTATAATCCACAAGACTTTCAGTTATTAATTTACCGTCTTTGCCATAATACTGAACTCTTTCACCTACTTGTACAACTTCAATTCCATTTACATAGAATTTTTTAGTAGGGTTTTCAACATCAGTAATATCAATATTTGGTGGAATTTCTACAACGGTTTCTCCTTCAGGAAGTTCATCAAGCAAAGTTTCAACTTCTTCTTTTGTCTGCTCATCTTTTGGCATTTCTTCAGTTTCTTTTACATCTTTTATCTGAACAGGTTCGCCATCAAAATCTTTATCCTCAAAAAGTCTTGTAACACCTCTAAAATCAAGAATAGTAAAATACCATTTGCCATAATCAGGTCTTAAACGGGTTCCGCGACCGATAATTTGTTTAAATTCTGTCATTGAATTAATATTGCTATCTATTGCTATAAGTTTGCAGGTCTTAGCGTCAACTCCTGTTGTCATTAATTTTGAAGTCGTCGCAATTACAGGATAAGTAACTTCAGGATCAATAAAGTTATCAAGTTCTTTTTTACCTTCATCGTTATCACCTGTAATTTGCATTACATACTTTGAATTTTCGGCTACCATATCTGGATTTTCATTAACCAAAGCTTGACGCATTCTTGCTGCATGGTCAATATCAGTACAGAAAACAATTGTTTTATCATATCTGTTATTATTTTTTAAGTATTGAGTTATTCTCTTTGCGACAAGTTCTGTTCGTTCATCAATAACAATTTTCTTATCAAAATCTTTGACATTAAAATCCTCATCAGGAACTTCATTTCCATATTTATCAATTGTACCTTCTGGAAGTTTTAAGCCATCCATATCAATATTAATTATCGGTCTAATAACTTTGTATGGAGCAAGAAAACCATCTTCAATACCTTGTTTTAGAGAATATGTATAAATAGGTTCGCCAAAATATTCGATATTGGAAACTTCTTTTGTTTCTTTTGGTGTAGCTGTTAGACCTAATTGGGTAGCTGATGAAAAATAATCTAATACCTCTCGCCAAGCGGAATCATCTTTAGCACTTCCCCTATGGCATTCATCAATTACAATTAAATCAAAGAAATCTTTTGAAAATTCTTTGTAAGCGTCTTTGTCTTCATTATTCCCAGTAATCCCCTGATACAAGGCTAAATATATTTCATAAGATTTATCAATATGACGTTTTGTAATCTTTGTCATTTTATCGCCAAATGGTGCGAAATCTTGACTTTTGGTCTGATCAACTAAAATATTTCTATCAGCTAAGAATAAAATACGTTTTTTCTTCTTAGCTTTCCATAATCTCCAAATAATTTGAAAAGCAGTATAAGTCTTACCTGTACCAGTTGCCATAACTAAAAGAACCCTGTCTTGTCCTTTTGCAATTGCTTCTACAGCTCTATTAATTGCAATTCTTTGATAATACCTTGGCTCTTTATTATCTGATACATCTTTATGATAGTTTTGGGTGTAAACTTTTTCTGTTTCTGTATCTTCGATTTGTTTGAATTTTTTAAATTTTTCCCATAATTCTTGAGGTGTTGGGAATTTATCCAAAGGTATTTCAATTTCTTTTTTCCCTAAATCAACCGTTCTATCATGGAATAAAAAAGCATCTCCGTTTGAAGAGAATACAAAAGGAATATCAAGAGTTTCAGCATATTCTATTGCTTGCTGAATACCTGCTCCTACACTATGTTTATTGTCTTTTGCTTCAATAACAGCTAAAGGAATGTTGTTTTTATAATACAGAATATAATCGGCTCTTTTACCTTTACCACGTGAAACAAGCTTACCTCTAACAATAACTTTTCCTGCAGTAAAAGAAACTTCTTCTCTAATTTGCGAGTCTTTATCCCAACCTGATTTTATTATTGCAGGTGTTATAAACTTTGTACAAATATCACGTTCTGATAACTCTTTTTTATTCATTAAGACCTCGCAGCTTATGTGATAATTGTATCATGAAATCTTATAATGGTGTAAGTTTTATATTTGTCTTGATAGTTAATATCTTTCGAGTGATGAATACGACACCTAAAAAGGAGGTTGTATGGATAAAGTGATATTTTATCAGATTAAGCAAGAAGATTTTGAAAAAGTAGAAAAATTAGTCGAAGAAATTTATAACACAATTGTTGTAGTGGATTATTTTTGTAACAATCAAGATGAGATTGAGGAGTTAAGAAATATTACTCCTGTTATTAAGGAGATTAGGCACAAAGCTGATATATTATATGCGTTTTTTATAAATTATTCTGATACGTTAGATAAATAATATAAATTTTATCAACCGTGTCTGAATGATAATTTTTGAATAGTTTTGCTTGATATTTAAAAAGTTTAGAGCGATGAATATTGCTACAAAATATGAGATGCGAAAAATAAATTTGCAGTTATTGTATCACTGGAGAATAAAAATGATTCTAAAAAATAAACTTACAAAAGAAACATTAAATGTAACATATCCAGAATTTAGAAAAAAGTTTGCAAAAGAAATTAAAGTAGCTTTTGAAAGTTATTGTAAAACACAGCTAAATAAGTATTCTTGTAACTTTAAAGATGATAACTCAATGGAGTACAATTTCTACTTCCAATTACAATGGAACTTTAATCACTTTGGAAATTCTAATTGGTATATTGAGAAAATGTGATATTACTTGATAAAAATATTTTCTCTATGGTATTTTATATATTTTTTTGCTTATCAGAAACAATGCTTATACAACTATCTTCATTTATATTTACAAGAGCCTGTTCCTTCTCATTTAATTCTTTTGAGATTAAAATTTTTCCATTATCATCAAATGAAATTAAACCTTTATCAAACAAAGCATCATGCATTGAACAAAGTAACAATATATTTGCAATATCTAACTTCTCAAAATTGTCAGATTTTGCCCAAGGTTTAATATGACTTGTTATCAATAATTTGTTATGACTTATTCCACAAATTTCGCATTTGCCTTTTCTTTTAATAATATCCTCCCTTAGTTTTGAGTGACCAAGACGGACTTTTATTAAGGCTTGTTTTTCAGTTTCTTTTTCTTCCGAACGTTCAATTTCTTCTATTATTTTTTTATTTTCTTTTTCCTTGAAAGTATTAATAAATTGACTAAATTTAAAATTATTTAATTCATATTTATTACTTTGGTTTATATCTATACCCCATTCCGGTTCTGATTTTAATCCTTCATAATCTCTGTCTTTAAGAATATTCCATTTGCCTGTATTCCATTCTGATGTTGGGATTAAATATAAACTTATAGGTTGTTCATTTTGCCATTCCACAAGGGCAATTAAAATATTATCTGATAATTCAGGTATTTCTGATTTGGTTACGAATGTATAATTTTTATTATAAGTCCTACATTTTAATAAATATTTGTTATCTCTAAGGTTTATCTCATAAAACGAATTTTTTAGACTTTTATATTCAATATCGTTTTTTGATAATTGCTTTTTTAAAAACTCGTTTGATATTTTATTTTTATAGATAGTTGCACTATCATTATTTAATAAATACTTTCTATTTACAAAAATTTTAAATTGTTTTAATGCAGAAATAACTACATTATGTGATTTAGCACCAATCATGGATTTTGCCCCAGAAGGTTCATATAAATTTATTATTGAATCAATATTTTCGGCAAGTTGTTCCCAAGTAATGTTTTCAATCTCGCAAACAAAATCTATTCTTTTTTTATAGTCATATACAGTGCTTGGATTCCCTGAAGGAGTTGTTATTTTATAACCTTGTTTTATTAAAAATTCTTGAAAACTTGATTTTATATTATTCATTCAAAACATTCCTACATCATATTGAGTAATAATAATTTTTAATTTTTTCTGCCATCATCTTGCGACGTTCTTGCAAGAATGTTTCATAATCACATGCTTGCATTGTATAAATATTCTCTGGAATACAATTGATTTTTAGATTATTCACTAAATCTTTTTCATTCAAAATTGTACCAATGCAACATTGACCTTTTATGCATTGTTCCTTAGCTTGAGCAAAATATTCATTTGGGGCTTTTTTTCCAATGGAAATATTTACGCCTGTATCAAGATAAGTATAGTTCGCAACTTGATTATATTTTGCCTTATCTTCATATCCATTTTGTTTCAAATATTCTTTTGGAAAAATGTGATGTACATCACCCATAACTGAAATTAAATCAGCAACTTTTGTTGTGTTTGAAAATAACGATGCTTCAGCACTCCATACTTGCGCTGCAATATAAGTATTAAAATATGGACTATTAATAGAAGAGGTTTCTAAATTCTGTACTAGACCAACTGTCCAAAATGTTTCAGACAATTCCGCTTCTTCTACTTCTTTAAAATATTCTTTGAAACCCTTGGTTGCAATACTTCTTAAATCTTTATCCATTTGAGATTCTGGCGAACCTATGTATCTACTTGTCAATGTTGACATAATAAACCATTTTTGGACAAGACGTTTTACTTCTATTTTATCAATATCTTTTGAATTACTTAGCAGTAAATATAATGTATATGCGAAATCTAAAGTCATTTGAGAATTTAGTAATTTTTCGCTTATAAATCCGCAACCTTTTATAGCTAAAACAAAATTTTTAAAATTATATTCATTCATGAAATTTTTAACGCCTGCTGTTAACTTGGCAAAACTTTCATCAGCAATTTCTTCTTTGTATGTTCTTGTTTCAAAATCTCTACCTGAAAGCAAACTTACTAAATCACCCAATTTACCTCTACCAAATTTATGCATTAAGCAAACTCTCAACATATCATTATATTCAGGATCATATATTGCTTCTTTATCATCTTTTAACCATTTTAGTAATCCAGCGAATTCAGATTTCATAAACTCATCATCTGTTGCTGATAATTTTTCATAAAAATTAGGATCGACAGCTAAGTGACAGAAATAATCAATAGCCTTTCTTAGGATATTACCACCATATTTTGAGTCAGCAGCAATTTTTGACATTGCAAAGTCTGCTTCATTCAGGCGTTTACCTTGAGAGTTGATTCTTACAAATATTTCAGTAACTTCATTTATATCCAAGTCAGGAACTAAAATAATTGTACCCATTTGACAAGTCCTGATATCTAATAATTTTTGAATAGCTCTATTTATAACATCACTTGATATTTCTGGGTTGTTTTGAATATATTCATTTATAAAATTAAAAGCATTAAAATCAGGTTTGAAAACTACTGAAATATCAGGAATCCAATTTTTACTTTTTACATGAGCAGGAGTTTGAACGGCAAAACGTTCTTCATCATCTTTAGCTAAAGGATTAAACGCTATTTTATATGCTTTTTGTTCGTAGTCCTCTGTTAAAATTTGTTGTCCGGCAAGTGCAGTCATTAAAGCAGTAACACGTTGCTGTCCATCAATTAATATTTTTGTTCCGCCAGCTTCTCTGCCATCTTTTAAGCGTACAGTTGGATTTTGCCATATGATTAAATATCCCGTCGGATAACCATTATACAAAGAGTCAACTAAATCTCTTACGTTCTTAGGTTTCCAAACAAATGGTCTTTGAATTTCAGGAATAGAAATTTCTCCACTATTAATAAAACCTAATATGTTATCTACTGAATATTGTGCGACGGAATATTTGTTAACCATACTTAACTCCTTTTTCTTTAGCGTATCACAAAAAGGTTCTTAGAAAAGATTTTTGTATGTTTCGATTATTTGGTCATTGATGTCGATGAAAATGACTTTTTCAAGGCAATCGTATTTGTTTATAAATTCATTCACTGTATCATAGGCAATTTTGCAAGCTTTATCTATCGGGAAATGATAAACTCCGCAGGATATTGCAGGAAATGCTATTGTTTTGATGTTATTTCCTTTTGCAAGATTTAGGGCTGTCGTATAGCAGGATTTCAAAAGTTCTGGTTCGTTTTTGCTTCCACCATACCAAACAGGGCCTACCGTATGGATTACATATTTGGCAGGCAAGTTATATCCTTTTGTAATTTTTGATTGCCCTGTTTTGCAACCGTTTAGGGTTCTGCATTCTGCTAGTAACTCTTTCCCTGCAGCGCGATGAATAGCGCCATCTACTCCTCCACCACCAAGTAATGTTCTATTTGCTGCATTTACTATTGCATCAACTTTTAATTTTGTTATATCACCTTTTAAAATTTCGATTTCTGTCATAATTCACTCTTGCATATTTTCATTTGAATCTATTTTAACACTTTTATGTTCAATTCGTATAAATAAAGTTTGTGCACTAGAAATAATTATTCAACTAAAATATTAAAAACATTACTTAACTAAAGTTTTTATTATTTTATTTCTTATATTTACAAAGTTGTATTATATGTATAGCATTTTCTTCTGCTATTACAATACAACTTTGTTTATCGATTTTACTTATTTTAGAAGTATCATTAATTGTTAATTTTATATCACGTTTTTGAAGTTTTATTTTATGAAATATGTCGGGTAATTCTTGATATGTTTTCAAGGATCTTTGTTGAATCTTGCTAATTATATTATACAGATATTCAAAAGCATCTTTCTGTTTTTGAGGAGTTTTTTTATTGACGGTTAAACTGTAGTTGCATTTTGGATTACTACAACGAAACCTTTGTTTCCCTTTTCTTATGCCATTTTTGACTAATTTCTTTTTACATTTAGGACAATTTGTAATCATAAATAAATTATACACCAAAACGTAAAAATGGTGGATTTTGAAAATTTTTAAATTCGGTGGGAAGACGCATTATTATTAAACTGTAGGGATGAATAGAAATAAAATTAGTTAGCTCATGAATTTTTATATGGATGCATTTTGTATACCGTAGAAATTTTAGGAGAAAACAAATGAAAGGTTTCAAACATGAGTTAGCGATTCTCTACAAAAATCCAAAAGAACTAAAGTTGAATTCACAAAATTCTCGTACTCACAGCAAGAAACAAATTCAAAAAATTGCAAAAAGTATCGAGAAACTAGGATTCAACAATCCTGTATTGATTGATACAGATGATGTAATTATAGCTGGTCACGGTAGGGTCATGGCTGCGATCGAATTAGATCTGTCTATGATTCCAACAATATGTTTGAATCATATGACAAAAGAACAAATTCGTGCGTATGTAATCGCAGACAACAGGCTTGCTGAAGAAGCAGGTTGGGACAAGGAAATTTTAAAAATAGAGTTAGAATTTCTCATGAACTTAGAGCCAGAGCTTGGTTTTGATGCAACAATTACAGGATTTGATATTCCTCAACTAGACCTGATTATAAATCCAGAAGGTTTAGAAGCTATCAAGAAGATTGATAGTAAGGATTCGGATACGCTGTTTCTGGAAAGTGTTATTGATATACCTAAACGAGTTAAGAAGGGTGACTTGTGGCAACTAGGTGGGCATTTGCTATATTGTGGAAATTCATTAGAAGAAACGAGCTATAAAATTCTTATGCAAAATGAACTTGCGCAGGTAGTGTTTGCAGATCCACCATATAATGTCAAAGTAAAAGGAAATGTCACAAAACAAAAACGACACGAGGAATTTGAATTTGCCTCAGGAGAAATGTCTAAATGTGAGTTCGTAAATTTTCTCCAAAAAGCAATGAATCTGCAAAGTAAATTCTCGGTTGATGGTTCTATACATTACCAATGCATGGATTGGCGACATGTCTCAGAAATGCTTGATGCTGGTTCACAAGTTTATTCATCTCTTAAAAACATTTGTGTCTGGGATAAAACGACAGCTGGAATGGGATCTTTATATCGTTCTCAACATGAATTCATATTTGTTTTTAAAAATGGTGAAAACCCACATATTAACAATATAGAGCTAGGCATACATGGTAAATATAGAACAAATGTATGGAAGTACAAAGGCATGCACGCTTCTAATCCACAAGCGAAGGTTCTAGTTAAACTTCATCCTACAGTTAAGCCCGTGGCTATGATAATGGATGCTTTGTTGGATTGTTCTTCAATTGGTGGAATTGTTTTAGATTCCTTTGGAGGTTCAGGTTCAACTTTGATAGCAGCGGAACGAACAAAACGTCGAGCTCGAGTTATAGAATTGGAGCCTAAATATTGTGATGTCATTTTGTTCCGCTGGGAAAATCTGACAGGTAAAAGCGCTAGTTTAATCAATAATGGAGAATCAAACAATGACTATTGATAGAGAGAATAAAAAAGAATACGAGGTGGGCTATAAACGCCCGCCTCGAGAATATCAATTCAAACCAGGGCAGTCGGGGAATCCTAAAGGACGGCCTAAAAAGAATAAGAGCTTTGTTGAAGACATCAAAGATGAGATGAATGAATTGATACAGATTCAAGAACAAGGAAAAATAAAAAAAATTACTAAACAATTAGCTTTGGTAAAAAGGCTCATAACAGATGCTCTGAGTGGAAAAGCTTCAGCTAGTAAATTATTGTTCCCAGTTTTATTAAGCAAAGATTTTGAAGAGAAAGATTTTGAAGAAGACTTGAGCCAAGAAGATCAAGCAATATTAGAAGATTATATAAAAAGGAGTATAAATTATGAAGAAGCGCGCCGTGTTAAATAGTATATGTATAAAGGATTTTTATGCATTTATACAAAAATCGTTTTATGAAATTGACAATTCACAGCCTTTAATGAAGAATTGGCATCTTGAGCTAATTTGCGACACATTGCAACAATGTGTATACGGGAATATTAAACGTTTAATAATAAATATCCCACCTCGGAATTTAAAGTCTCATTGTGCTTCAATTTGTTTGCCAGCATTCATTCTTGGGCATAATCCTAAAGCAAGAATAATATGTGTAAGTTATGCACAAACACTTGCAGATAGTCTTTCACGCAAAACAAGACAGCTTATGGAATCTGATTTTTATAAAAAGACCTTTCCTAAAACCCACTTAGGAGATAAAAATACTGAAAACTTTTTTGAAACGACTCAAAATGGTTTTAGGTATGCGACATCCATAGACGGTTCATTAACGGGTATTGGTGGAAATTTCATCATCATTGACGATCCAATTAAAGCTGATGATGCATTATCTGATACAGTAAGAACTCGTGTTAATAACTGGTATGATAGCACTTTGGTTTCACGATTAAATGATAAAGTGAACGGTGTAATTATTGTCATTATGCAAAGACTTCATATTGAAGATTTAACAGGACATCTACTGAAACAAGATGGGTGGGAAGTCTTATCTCTTCCTGCTATTGCAGAGAATGATGAAAAATTTACTATTTCAACCGGTAGAACTATTGGACGTAAAGCAGGAGAAGCTTTAAATTCATCTCTTGAATCTATTGATATTTTAAATAATCAAAGGAAATTAATGAATGAGTACAATTTCTCCGCTCAGTATCAACAAAATCCGATACCACTTGCAGGAAATATTGTAAATTATGGATGGTTTCCATATTTTACTGAATTAGAGTTACCTATAGAGGCACAAACAATTCAGAGTTGGGATATTGCCTTGAAAGATGGGAAAAACAATGATTACTCTGTGTGTATTACAGCTAAAATATATGGCAACAAAATATATATAACAGATATTCAACGATTTAAACTGGATTTACAGGCCCTAGCAGGTAAGATTGAAGAACTTTATTTAGCTGAGAAATGTAATCATCTTATCATCGAGGAGAGTTCTATCTCAATTTCTTTGATTCAGTATTTAAGAAAAGTTTCAAAAATGTCATTTATTCAGTATAAACCAAAAGGAAATAAAGCGTCGAGAGCGAATAATGCTGTCTTGTATATAAAAAGTGGAGATGTTTTGTTGGCAAAAGGTGCAAGATGGCTTGATGAATTTAGAGCAGAAATAAATGCTTTCCCAAATGGAAAACACGATGATCAAGTTGATGCACTAACACAATTAATTGACAGCATTAAGTCTAATCAATACGAGTGTACACTTGAAACCCTATCTGAAGCAATAAAAAAATATCAAGAAAAAGAGTTAAATACTGTTCCTGGAAATATGAGTGCACGTGATTTTTGTCAGTTTGCAATGCGCCAATTTAAATATCAAGGTAGAAGAATTCCTCGCTTATAAAAGAAGCTCCATATTGGAGCTTCTTTTATATATTTAAAAATCAAATAAATCTTTAACAGGAACATCTAATGCTTTTGCCAATTTTGCAATGGTTCGTAAATTTGGTGATTTTTCACATCTTTCTATTTTACCAATATAAGAAAGGTCTAATCCTGCAAGTTCTGAAAGCCTACTTTTATTCAAATTTTTAGATAATCTGAGTTCTTGTAGTTTTGTTGCAAACATTTTACTAATATCACTGTTCATTACTTAATTGTGCTATAATCAAAGCAATACTATATAGACTCATAGTCTAGTAATAAAATTTTGTTACGTCAGCTTTTATCATAGTTATTTGCTAAGCTGGTAAAAAAGAAAGGAGATAGTTATGAGTATATCGACAGTTGTTCAAAAAGGAAGTTCTGCATATGTGTACAATGAAAAAAAACAAACAAGTTGTATTCTTTCTCTAGGGAGTGCTAAATTATGCGGGTTTTCATCTACTTTTGTTTGTGTCCAGCGAGCTTCAACATTATATGTGTATGATGAAAAAGGACGTACACTTAGTACAATTTCAATAGGCTCTGGCGAATTTCATAGCTGTGCGGTAACAATTAACATTAAAAGAGGAAGTACATTGTACATGTATGACGAAAAGGGCAGGTCAAAAGGAACAAGAATAGCGTAATAAATAAGGAGTAAAATAATGTCAGAAGTAGGATTTTTCCCTAAATATGAGCAAAAAGAAAATAGAGTAACTAATTATACCTTGTTACTGTTTAAACAAATCTACAATGAAAACCCTAGTGTGTTTCAAGAATTTATAGAAAATTTACTTTCTAGTGATATTAACACTATTAATGTAGGAGTTAATTTTACACAGCAGGAAGGTTACTCGTGTGATAAAGGGAAATCAATTATTGATGGGGTTATAAGTCAATTACCTTTCACTATATTTATTGAAACTAAAAATAGTGATTGGTTTTATAAAGGGCAATTAGAAAGACACGTAAGTAATTTAAAGCAATTACAGGGACAAAAGATTTTTCTAGCTTTAGCTAATTTTGATGGATTAAAAGATGAACAAAAATGGTTTGCAGATTTTGTGGAAAGTCATAAAGATAAGGATTTGATAATAAAAAACCTTGAGTTTGAAGAATTAAAATTTGCTTTAGATGAAGTGTCAAAGGAAATTAATTCTGAAATTTTATCAACAATGATAAAAGAATATGAGCAGTTTTTGAGTGATAGTGATTTATTACCAACGTGGAAATATAGACTAGATGTAGTTAATTGTGCAAAATCAAAAGAGGATGTTCTTGCTCACAAAATTTATATTTGTCCTGAAGCAAAAGGGGCATATAAACACTCAAGATCAAAATATTTTGGAATATATGAAAATAAAAAAGTAAATTGTATATCTGAAATAAAAGCTGTGTGCACAGCTGATTACAATGAAGAAACTAAAAAGCATAAAATATCTGTTTCTTGGTTTGACAAAGATAATTATAATGAATCAGATATCCTCAGAGAGGCCGAGGAAAAAAGTAAATATTGTTGGGATGAATCGTTGCAAATGTTTTTGCTCGATAATTTTAGGGAAGATATTAATTTTCAAAAAGATACTCCAGGTGGAATGTTTGGAAGTAAAATGTATTTTAATTTTGATTCTAAAATAAAAAATATTGATGATTTGGTAAATACTATAAGAAATCAAACCTGGGATAGATTTCAGAAATAGTTGATTACTTAACAACACGACTGTAACATGCTATGTTGTAGTCGTGTTTAATTGTAAAATTTATAAAAAGAAAAATATTGTACTTCATCCATATGGTATATTAAATAGAAATGTTGTAGCTTCATTTTGTGCAAGTTGAGATTATGTGATTATATCAGAAAGTTTAAATTTGTGTAAAATAATAGCTCCTAAATCATTAAAAAAAGAATATTAAGAAACAATTTTTAAATATAAAGGAAAATTAAGTGAAAGTATCTGATAATGTTCAACAAAAAATAGTGGGTTTAGAGACTAAAAATTATTCATTAAAAGAACTTATAAGAATTTGTCAAAAAAATGAAAAAGAACTAGATTTTAATATCATCGAACAAAAAGATGATGAATTACCTGTTAGGATTATTACAAAATATGGAATTGAAAATTGGAAAACAGATCCTTCAAGAGTTCGTAATAAGTACGAAGTTAGTAATTATGGACGTGTAAAGCTGAATGGTGAAATTTTGGAGATTATAGATAGTAGTTCTGGTTGGCTTGTACTAAAAGATTATCCAACTGTCTATGTTTATAGATTAGTAGCAGATGCTTGGTTAACAAGGCCGGATGGTAATGGTTGGCAAGTTCATCATATTAACAATGATGGTTATGATAATAGACCAGAAAACTTGATTTATTTAACAGCAGAGGACCATTCTAGAATTCATCAACTATCAAAAAAAGTTTTTTAAATTCCCTGTTAATTCCCTGTTTTATGTTGCAGGGAATTTGCTTATAAAAGCTTGTAATATGTAGTGTTGAGAAAATTAAAAATATTAAATTCTCTGTTATTTTATTTATTTTCCCTGAAAATAAGCAAAAAACAAGGAAGTTATATGGAGCCTCTTGCTCACGTGTCCGCCCTCTCCAGTTTATGACATTTTCTTAAATTTAATAAAGCAGAAAATGCGGAATGCGGTGTTATTATTAGTTTTTCGCCGTCGAATAAAAGTTCGATTGTTAATAATTTCATCAGTTCCGCTTTTTCTTTGGGTGTTTGGCTTAAAAACAATGAATATGCATCTTTTGACAGTTCGATAACAAGATTTGCGTCATCAATTAAATTTCGATTTGATGTCGCAGTTTTTTCCTTTTTAACTTTTTGTCTGGTTTTAATACTCAAAGAAGACAAATGGCCATACTCATTTGTTATTTTGACACCGTTTATGTTACCATGGTCAATTACAACCAAATTTTCATAACAGTCAGCCTTTTCATTTCGAATAATCTACGGTCACCCTTATTGGAGTTCCAACGGGCACAGCAATATCAATTCCATTATGAACTTGTGTACTTTTTGGTTCACCATACTTCCCTACAATAGGTCTATTACAAGGTTTTATCTATCTTTGAGGCTGTGTTTTTTAGGTGCAATTTTGTTGTGGCGAATTTCAAGAAAGAATTTTATTAGTTACCCAAAAAATATAATGTAAACAAATGTAACAAAGCCAAAAGCATGTGAAATCGGGCATTTCTACATGTTTTTATATATTTAAGAATAAAAAATGAGAGAGCAATTATGTCAATTGAGTTAAAAAGAAGCTTAAATAGACCTGGCGTGAGCGGTTCTTTTGGAAGTAACCGTAAAACTTCAGGTGTGTCTTCTCAGGCCACTAGAAATTTGGCTAATGCTTCTGCTGCAAATAGTACGTCAACTTTCTCATTTAGGAAAAGTAACAAGGTTGGGTGGGTTGCTGGTCAAAATGTTTCTAAAGGATTAAATCAAGTTAATTATAACGGAGCACGCAGAGCTTTAAACGGCTCATTTACTCCTCAAAGGACATATGTTGGACCGTCTGTAACTACGGATAAAACTACATTTACTATCAATAACGGTAGTAATGCCTATGCTACTGGACAGATTATTGGTCAAGTATTAAATGGTACATTCTCACTATTGAATGAATTTGGTGTATTTGATAAATTAAAAGGCGGAGATTCTGTACAGACAAATTCTCAAAAGCTGGATGCTGCCTTATTAACCGGTACTGGTTCCGGAATAAGTTCTTCTTCAGGTGTAGCAAGTTATATTTCCAATATGGAAGGAGCTACAGATTCAACAACATTAAGGTCAGCACTTAGTGAGGCTAATGGTCAGTTGGCAACACTTAATTCGCAGACTTCCGTATATTCAAGCTTACAATCTCAAGCAGAAAGTAAAGTTACTGGATATAAAGAAGCAGTAGGAGAAGCTGGAAATAATGTTACATCAACAAAAAGTGCTTTAGGTACTGCAAATAGAACAGTTGAAGCGACTGAAGGAAATAGAAATAATTGTTTGAATGCTGTTTCAAAAGCTGATGCAGAATATGGTAAAGCTGTTAGTGCTTATACTCAGGCTCATGATGCTCATACTACAGCTAAAGCAAATTATCAAACCGCACAAAGTACTACGGCTCGGGCTCAAACAAGCTTGGATTCAGCAAAAGCAACATTAAAAGCAACTCAAGAATATATTGATGCTGGAAATGGTGTTAAGGTTAAAAACCCGGCTCATGAACAGGCAAAAGCTGCAGTTGAAAATGCGGAAACACAACTAGAACAAGCTAAACAGGCAGAAGCTCAGGCAAAAGAAAAGATGGAGCAGGCTGCTGAAGCTGAAGATAAAGCATTAAAAGCTAAAGAAGATGCATATAAAAATCTTGGTGATAAGAAAGAGGCTGTTGATGCTGCAGAAGACAAATTAAAAGTTGCTCAGAAACAAGTTGATAAAGCTAAAGAAGATTTAGGAAAAGCTCAAGATAGTTACAATGCAGCTCAAGAAACATATCAGCAGGCTCAAATAATTTTTGACTCTAATGACAGTATAATCGAGAAATGTAAAGAGCATACAGAAATGGTTAAGGACTTGACAAAGGCTATTGAAAAGCAGCAAGAACGCTTGACTGAATTAGAAGAAAAGGAAATTGATAAATATGAGAAATATGATGCAAAAGCTCAGAAAGGTATAGATAAAAATGAAGCAAGAAATAATGAGATAAATTATGATGATGGTGTAAATACATTTAGAGAAAGACGTTTATCTAAAAAAATTGGAAATACAAATGAAGATGTCCAAGAAAATCTTCAAAAACGTAACAGCTATTCTTCAGCTGTAAATGAAACTCAATATATTAAAGAACAATTAGAAAAAGGTTCTGTTGACTTTACTGTGGGTGGTCAAAAATACAGACACATAACAACACCTGCTGGTAATGAAGTATATTATAGGGATAACCAGCTAATTTCAGAGGAAGAATATAAACAGGCGCAAGGTGTCGGTTCTTAACCAAATATTTACAAACACTTTACATTTAATAAGAACTATATTAAAATATTATCAACAAAGCAGTATTGCAGATGAAAAAAAGAACGGTTACCCCGTTCTTTTTTTCACGAAAGAGGGAAAGGTTAGACCGATGAAACAAGATGTGAACAGATTGGAAGTGTTAAATGCGATTACTCCGTTAATCGAAAATACCGCTATGCGTTATAACCTTATACCTATTGAAATAGATTTTTCAAAAGAGAACCACCGTTGGTATTTGAGAATATTTTTATATTCCAAAGAACGCAATATTACGCTTGATGATTGCGAGAATGTTACTAGAAGTCTAGAAGGGTTTTTGGATGAGCTTATTCCTGTTAAATATTACCTTGAGGTGTCTTCGCCCGGTTTAGAAAGAAAATTTAAATCTGAAAAAGAATTTATAATTTTCAAGGGGAAAAGAATAAGTTTGAAACTCAAAGAGCCATTGATTGGCGAAACCGAAAAAATATTTAAAGGTGAAATTATTGATTATGATTATAATGAAGGTTTAACATTTTTCAGATTTGATGACGGGTGTGAATTGCAAATTCCAAAAGAGAATATTCAATCTGCAAAATTATACATTGATTAAAAACTTAATTAACTATAAATGAAAGGATAACAAAATGATTAAAATCGGAGCAGGAAACTTAAATGAAGTTTTCGAAGAATTAGAAAGAGAAAAGGGCATTTCAAAAGAAGTAGTTATTTCATCTTTGTGTGATGCTATGGTTGCTGCTTATAAAAAACATTTAAGAATTAAAGATGTTGAAAATGTTGAAGCATTTTTGGATGAACAGTCAGGTGAAATAGGTATCTTTAAAGGTAAAACAGTTGTTGATAGTGTAGAAGATCCTGATAACGAAATTTCTTTAGCTGAAGCAAAAGAAATTGATGAAGATGTTGAAATCGGTGATGAAGTTAAATTGGAAGTTACACCTGAACAATTCGGAAGAATTGCTGCTCAGGCTGCAAATCAGGTTTTGACCCAACGTATCAGAGAGGCTGAAAGAAACCTTGTTTTAAATGAATTTCTTGATAAAAAAGGCACTCTTATCACAGGTATTATCCAGAAAGTTGATGACAGAAGAAATGTTATTGTTAATATCGGAAAAACTGATGCTATAATGCCGAGAAAAGAGCAAATTCCAGGTGAATATTATAAACCGGGTAACAGAATCAGAGTATTTGTGCTGAATGTTAAAGAAACGACAAGACTTCCGCAAGTTATTGTATCTCACGCTCATGCTGAAATTGTCAGAGAATTATTTGAACTTGAAGTTCCTGAAATTGAAGACGGTATTGTAGAAATTAAATCAATTTCACGTGAAGCTGGTTACAGAACAAAAATTGCGGTTTGGTCAAACGATCCTGAAGTTGATTCGGTAGGCGCTTGTATCGGACCTAGAGGAAGCAGAATTCAAACTATTGTCGGCGAATTGAAAAATGAAAAAATTGATATTGTAAGATATTCGGAAGATCCTGTTGAATATATAGTAAATGCCTTGTCTCCGGCAAGAGTAGTATCTGTTGATATTATGGCTGATGATGAGTATGCTCATGAAGCATTAGTGGTTGTTCCGGATGATCAACTAAGTCTGGCAATCGGACGTGAAGGTCAAAATGTAAGATTGGCTCACAAATTGACAGGTTGGAAAATAGATATTAAATCCGTTTCTCAAATGGAACAAGCTGAAAGTCAAAATGTTAATAACTATGAATACGAAGAAGAACAGGAAGCTGATGATGATGCCGCTCTTGATAGCGTAGTTGATTCAGAAGAATTGCAAGAAGAAATTGAAGAAGAAATGAATCAGCAGGCTATTGATGAAAGCGATATAGAAGACGGCAGTGTTTCTGAAGAAGCTGAAACTGAAGAATAATTAATGTTAGAATTATACAAATATGGCAGAAGCTCTATTGACAAGGGCTTCTGTTATTTTATTAAGTAATGTATTAATTCTAAAGTATTAGACTTTAAATTTTTAAAAAGATATCTTATAATATATATGAGAGATATACCCTATATGCGGAGGATAAATGGGAAAACGTTGGTATGAATTATCTCCTGATGTTTGCATTGTTATCAGTAAAATTGAACTTGCCAAGGAAGAGGATAGAACCCGTTATGCCAAGGTTATGCTTAAGGAATTGAGGTTGGCAGGTTATGAACCTAACAAACAAATTTATTTGGATCGTATAAGAAGTTATCACATGCGCCGTTGGTATGACAAAAACAGATTTTTATTCATGGCCTTTGAGTATTTAAAGGATTCAGACAGTAGTGTCCAATCAACGGTTGCATGTAATGTGTTGAGATTTATACGTGCTGAAAATGCGGCTTAATTTTGGAAGTATGAGATTTTGGGTCGCAAGTAGATCAAGGGAATCGGTCTTTCCGGTTCCCTTTAGTGTGGCATAATTTTAGACAAGTCCTTCTTTCAATGCTTTTACTGCAGCTTGTGTTCTGTCATCAACCAGCAGTTTTTGAATAATATTACAGACGTGAGCTTTTGCTGTGTGTGAGGATATTGTTAACGCTTCTGCTATTTCATTATTGGATTTTCCTTCAACAACCAGTTTAAGCACTTCATATTCTCGCTGGGTAAGATTTGAATGTTGTTCTCTGAACATTGCGCGTGACATTTGACGCTGAGGAACGATTCCACAGTTTTTATCACGTAAAATTGGTACAGCCAGCGGGTCTATCCACATTGCTCCGTCTTTTATTGTTTGTATTATCATTTTTAAAATGTCTGTATTTATATCTTTCATTACATAAGCGCATGCTCCTGATTGAAGTGATTCCAATACTTCTTGTTCGCTGAGATGTGATGTTAATATAATTACTTTTGCATTTGTATTTAACTCAAGAATTTTTTTTGTAGCCTCTATTCCTGAAATATCTGGCAAACCGATATCCATCAATGTTACATCAGGATGTGTGGTTTTGAATTTTTCAATAGCATCTCTGCCGTTATTCGCTTCTGACGTTACTTCTAATCCATCTTGTTCTTCAAAAAGTGACTTTAGACCGACTCGCATTAGTTTGTGGTCTTCTACAAGAAGTAATTTTATTGAGGAATTCATCATGTTTGTACTCCTTATGGGTTATTTTTATTATATTGAGTGTATCAGCCTAAAGTAACTGTTTTATGTTTAAATTTTCGGGATATTATTTTAATGTGCTGTTTTTGTGTATAAATTTGAGTTTGAATTTTATTTCTTTTTATAAAATTTTGCAGCAGGATATATAGCTAAAAAAGTCTGTTTGTTATAGTATGATGAGGATACAGAATACGGGGATATAATTTTATGAAACACTCCGAATTTTCAGCGGTTATTGTTGGCAGCGGTATTTCAGGTTTATATGCGGCTTTAAAAATTGAACAGCAAATTGGTTTGCCCGGTAAAGTTTTACTTATTACTAAATCAAAATTAGAAGAAAGTAATTCGTATTATGCACAAGGCGGGATGGTTGCTGTATTGAAAGATAATAAAATTGATTCGGTAGACTCCCATGTTAATGATACTTTAAAAGCCGGAGCTGGACTCAGTGAAGCTGATACGGTAAGATTTATCAGTGAAAATTCCGATAGAGTCGTAAGAGATTTGCTAAAGTTCGGAGTTGAATTTGACAGGGATGAAAATGGTAATTTTACTTTGACAAGGGAAGCTGCACATAGTGTCAGAAGAATTCTTCATTCAGGCGGAGATGCAACGGGACGGGAAATGGAAATAGCCTTGTGTAAAGCCGTTCAAAATAATAAGAATATTATTATTTATGAAAATACATCAACTGTTGATTTATTGGTTGATAAAGAGTCTAAAAGCTGTTCAGGACTGGTAGCTTTTCATAGTGATACTTCTGAGTATGAAGTTATATATTCAAAATACGTGATAATGGCGACAGGCGGAGTAGGTCAGTTATATAAATATACGACAAATCCTGCCGGAGCAACCGGTGATGGTTTAGCAATTTGTTATAATGCGGGTGCGCTTTTGCAGGATATGGAATTTGTACAGTTTCATCCGACTGCTTTGGCGATTGATAATGAAAAGTCTCATAACAGATTTTTAATTAGTGAGGCTGTCAGAGGCGAGGGTGGAAAGCTGTGCTATAAGACCGGTGAAGAATTTATGGCAAAATATGATTTCAGAAAAGAGCTGGCTCCTCGTGATATTGTTGCTCGTTCAATTTTTTCGGAAATGAAAAATTTGAATGCTCCTAATGTTTATCTTAATGCAACTGTTATAGGAAAAGATAAATTGTTAAAAAGATTTCCTACAATAGCATTTGTTTGTAAAAAATACGGTATTGATATTACAACTGATTATATTCCTGTTGCGCCTGCTGCTCATTATTTTATGGGCGGGGTTAAGACAAACCTCAACGGTGAAACGTCCATTAAAAATCTTTATGCGATAGGAGAAGTTTCTTCAACCGGTTTACATGGTGCTAACAGACTTGCAAGTAATTCACTGTTAGAATGTGTTGTTTGTGCGTATAATGTTGGTATTAATATAAATTCTGACGAAGTTAGTATAAAGCATGATGATAATTTTGAAGATATTATTGCAAGATATGAAAATGAAGAGTGTGGAATTCCTGTTGATGTAAATCAATTAAAGTCCGAACTAAAAGCACTTATGTGGGAAAATGTCGGGATTTATCGCAGTGAAGAATCTTTAAATAAAGCATTAGAAGGTTTGAATAAAATTTGTTCAAAATTCAACAGAAAATATAAATGCCTCTCAAAAGAAGAGTATGAATTAAGAAATATGCTTGTCACAGCAAGATTAATTATCAATTCTGCGTTAAACAGAAAAGAGTCACGCGGTGCCCATTATCGTACTGATTATTTACAGACAAATGAGAAGGGTTTTCATAGTTTGATTGTTAAAAGTAAAGGAGAAATAAATTTTGTTAATTGATTTTTATGTAGAGGATCATGTTAAATCAGCTTTGATGGAAGATATAGGGTTTGGAGATGTTACAACAGAAAGTATTGTTTGTGAAGATGAAATTTTTGTAGCTTCTTTAGTTTCCAGATGCGAAGGAATAATTTGTGGTCTGGAAGTTTTTAGAACTGTATTTAAAATTTTATCCGGCAAAGTTGAAGTGAAACTTTTATTTAAGGATGGCGATGAAATTAAAAAAGGAGATGTCCTTGCAACAATTAAAGGGCCCGGAAAATATATTCTGTTAGGTGAACGTGTTGCACTGAATTATATACAGCGGATGAGCGGTATTGCAACAGAAACTCACAAATATCAACAAGCTATCGGTGATTTGCCATGTAAAATTGTGGATACAAGAAAAACTACTCCAAATTTCAGAGCTTTTGAAAAGTATGCTGTAAAAGTTGGAGGCGGCGCTTTGCACAGATTTAATTTGTCTGATTGTGCAATGATTAAAGATAACCATATTCAGGTTGCTGGTTCTGTTACTAATGCAATAAAAATGGTTAAAGCAAACCTTTCCCATGCTCATAAAATTGAACTTGAATGTGATACTATTGAACAGATTAAAGAAGCTTTACCGCTTGGGGTTGATATTATTATGCTTGATAATATGGATTTAGAAACTATGAAAGAGGCGGTTAAACTTATTGACCATAGAGCAATAGTTGAAGCAAGCGGAAATGTTCATTTAGAAACAGTTAGACAAATTGCACAATGCGGTGTTGATATAATATCATCAAGCGCAATCGTGGCAAAGGCTCCTACACTCGATATAGCTCTTGATATGTAAAATATATTCTATAGATAGAAGGATTAATGTTATGCAGGAAATTAAATGTCCGAAATGCGGTGAAATATTTCAGGTTGATGAATCCGGTTATGCTGCGATTTTAAAACAGGTACGTGATAAAGAATTTGAAAAAGAGATTACAGTAAGAGAAAATCAATTTGAAAGTGAAAAAGATACTGCAATAAAACTCGCAAAAGCTGAAACGGAAGGGCAATTTAATGACATATTAAATAAAAAAGATTTGCAAATTGCCGAATTATTATCAAAAATTGATGCTGAAAATAGTGCTAAACAACTTGCAATCAATGAAGTTGCCAGCCAAAAAGATAAAGAAATTGAACAATTAAAGGCTAAAATTGAATCTTGCGAAAAAGATAAAGAACTTGCAGTAAATAAGGTGCTTAGCCAAAAAGATAAAGAGATTGCGGAAAAAGAAAACCAGATTGTCAAATTGACCGGGCAAATCGAAACAGGAGAAAAAGAAAGTCAATTAAAAGAGCAGTCTTTAAAAGAACAATATGAAGAAAAATTAAAGTTTAAAGACGAAGAAATTGCACATTATAAAGAATTTAAGGCCAGATTATCCACTAAAATGGTCGGAGAAAGTCTTGAACAACACTGTGAGATTGAATTTAACAGGTTGCGAGCAACGGGATTTCAACGAGCATATTTTGAAAAAGATAATGATGCAAAATCAGGCAGTAAAGGTGATTATATTTTCAGGGAATCTGATGAGAGCGGTGTTGAATTTATTTCAATTATGTTTGAGATGAAAAATGAGATGGATGAAACAGCTACAAAAAAGAAAAATGAAGATTTTTTGAAAGAGCTTGATAAAGACCGCAGGGAAAAGAATTGCGAATATGCAGTTTTGGTATCACTCCTGGAACCGGAGAATGAGTTATATAATTCAGGAATTGTTGATGTGTCGCATAAGTATCCGAAAATGTATGTAATAAGACCGCAGTTTTTTATTCCTATGATTACGCTTTTACGTAATGCAGCATTACATTCATTGGAATACAAGCAGGAGCTTGCGGTTATTAGAAATCAAAATATCGATATATCAAATTTTGAAGCTGAAATGAATGAGTTTAAAGAAAAATTTTCAAGAAATTATGAACTTGCAAGCAGAAAATTTAAAACAGCTATTGAAGAAATTGATAAAACAATTGATCATTTACAAAAAACAAAAGATGCGCTGTTATCATCTGAAAACAATCTTCGCCTGGCAAATAATAAAGCCGAAGATTTAAGTATAAAGCGTTTAACAAGAAATAATCCGACAATGGCTGCAAAGTTTGCCGAATTAAATTCAAATAAAATTTCAGACTAGTTTTCTTTTATATATACGGTTTCAAATCTGTATGCTTCAAATGTTTTTGAAAAATAATCAGGGCTTAAACCTGCTTTGATTTTCAATGTATTTAAAAATTCTTTTTTGTCAGGCAGTTGTTCCCAAACTGATGGAAGATAAACAGCCTGATTATTCCCGTCTTTAATAATTATTCCGTCTACATTCGGCCGCATTTGGTTTAACAAATCATTTTCATCTGTAAAGTTCATCTGTTTGGGTTCTGATAAAATTGATACTGCAATTTTTAATTGTTCAATTTCATCTTTTTTTATAGGGGTAAATCTGGGGTCATTAAATGCAGAACTTTTGGCATTCATAACAAGATCAAGTATTAATGAACGATGTGCAATAATTGAACCTATACAGCCTCTCAAGTTGTTATTTTTTTCTAACGTAACAAAGCTGGCTCCCACTTGATTAAATACTTGCGGGTATTTTATTTGAGTATCGTTTTTTTCAAATTGTGCTTTTATTGCAACTTTACATAAATCAATTATTGATTTTGAATAATATTTTTTTAAAAATTCATTTGTTTGGCCTTCGTATAAAAACCAGCAGCCATAACCTACAACATTGGACTTATCTCCTGTTGTAGAGCTTGAGTTTTCCATATCAATTCTTATCATTGAATAATTATGTTTATTGGCAAAAGTTACAAGTCCTGCAATTCCAATTGCTCCACAGGCCTGTTGATATTGGAATTCATTAAGGTTGCCGGATTCAATCATTTTAGCTGTTACTATGTCAATTTGTTTGGCTTTTTCGTCTGTTAAAAAGTGGCTCAGGTCTGATGAGATAATAAACCCGTTTGTTTTATCCGGATAATAAAATTCTATAATTTGTTCAATTATATTGTAACCTTCTTTACCAATCAGAATTGGTATAATATTTATATTTTCAAAAACTGATTGAATAAGCGGAACTTGAATTTCAATAGAATGTTCATATTCTAATGCCTGGTCAATAAATTGTGCATTAAATTTATCTTTCAGTTCTAAGTTTATTTTTTGATTAACTTCAATTTCTCCAAGTGGTGTTTGCCAGGCATCAAAGCTTGTTAGTGCAAGTCCGTCAAACCCTACTTTGTGTGCTGGTGCAAAAATAAATAAATTTTTTATATTTTTATCTAGTTGGCTTATTCCTTCGTATGCCAGTCGGCCTGAATATATAAGACCGGCATGTGGAACAATTACAGCACGAGTAGAATAATCATAATTATTTTTATTCTCTTTTGCAAAAGATTCTATTTGTTTTTTTAGTTCTGAAGCATTGTTTGTATAAAAAGTTCCTGCAACAGAAGGCTGTTTTATTTTCTTCATAAAAGTATTATAATACATTTTATGGAATATCAAAATATTTTAAAAAATGGTAAAGTTCAGTGTACTATTTGTCCTCGTAACTGTGTTTTAGATGCTGGTCAGCAAGGTTTTTGTTATGTCAGAGAAAATGTTAACAATAAAATTACATTAACTTCATACGGGTATAATACCGGACTTGCAATTGATCCAATAGAAAAGAAGCCTCTGTATCAGTTTTATCCCGGAACATCTGTGTTGTCTTTTGGAACCTTGGGGTGTAATATGGGCTGTCAGTTTTGTCAGAATTGGCATATTACAAAAACAAAGGCAGATGTACACAGTTTGAATAGAACTTCTCCTGAAGAAATTGTGCAAATTGCGAAGCATTATAACTGTAAAAGTGTTGCTTTTACATATAATGATCCTATAGTGTTTTTTGAATATGCAATTGATACCGCAAAGTTATGTCGGGAAAACGGAATAAAAACTGTTGCGGTGACATCAGGCTTTATAAATCCCGAACCTGCGAAAGAATTTTTTAAGTATATGGATGCTGCAAATATTGATTTAAAAGCGTTTAGTGAAAATTTTTATAATAAAAATTGTCTTGCTCATATACAACCTGTTTTAGACTCAATTATATATGTCAAAAATGAAACTGATTGCTGGCTTGAATTAACAACCCTTCTAATTCCGGAGGAAAATGATTCTGATGAAGAACTTAAGTCAGAATGCGAGTGGATTTTGAATAACCTTGGGGATGATGTCCCTTTGCATTTTAGTGCATTTTTTCCAAAATATAAGTTTAATCATAGAGGGCAAACTGATTTTTCCACATTGATCAGGGCCTATAAAATTGCATCGGATAATGGTTTAAAATATGTATATACCGGTAATTTAACAAATCAAGAAACTTCAACAACTTATTGTAAAAATTGCGGTAAGCCAGTGATTATTAGAAACGGCTATGAATTATTAGAATATAATTTGCAGGATAGTAAGTGTGTTTTTTGTCAAACCGAATGCTATGGAAGATTTGATTAGATACGTTTGTTGTCATGGTTAATAATTTATTTTTATTCTCTTTTTAGCATTATGTAAATGTTAAAAAGAGAAAGGCAGGTTATTATGACAGCAGTTGAACCTATTAGAAATTTAAGAGATATCAGACGAATTGAAAAAATTTTAGAAAAACAAAACGAACGTAATTTATTAATTTTCATTTTGGGTATAAATTGCGGATTAAGAATTTCTGATATTTTGGCTTTAAATGTTGATGATGTCAAAGACAGGAATTACATTCAAATTGTAGAGAAAAAAACAGGAAAATATAAAAAATTCCCGATAAATGATAAACTAAAACCGATGTTTGCCAAATATACTAAAGGTAAACAGCCGGATGAACCGCTGTTTAAAACACGATTTAATAACCGTTTAGATAGGATTGCCGCTTACCGAATGATAAATGATGCTTGTGAAAAGGCAGGATTGGAAGAAAATATTGGAACGCATACATTACGTAAAACTTTTGGTTATCACTATTACCAAAAATATAAAGATGTTGTTATGCTCCAAAAAATTTTTAATCATTCAAATCCTCAGTTGACGTTAAGATATATCGGTATTGAACAGGATGCTATTGATGAAAGTTATATGAATTTTATACTTTAATTTACTCATAATATAGATACTTAAATGTATCTATGTTGATAGTAACTGCCAGGAAAATATTTTTATGATAGAATTATTCTATGGAGGGTGATCTATGTATACGATTAAAGAAGTTGCTCAAAAAATGGATATTTCAGAACATACTTTAAGATTCTGGGCAAAAAGTGGTCTTTTCCCTTTTGTTAAACGAAATGAAAATAATATTCGCCAGTTTTCCGAACATGATTTGGAATGGGTTAAAATTGTTAAATGTCTGCGTTCTGTGGGAACTGATAATAAATCTATTAAAAGATATATTGATTTGTGTATAATAGGTGATTCTACTATTTCTGAGCGGTATGAGATTATTCACGCTACTAAACTTAAAGCTTTACAGCAGATAGCAGAATTGCAGCAGCAATTAGGCTTGTTGGATTATAAAGAGAAATTTTATCAAAATCTTATAAAAAATAATCTGCAAGATTCATGGAATCCTATGAATAAAATGGTTCCGGACGAAAAGGCTGTATAAATTTTATTACCATTTTGCCAGTTTCATTCCTCGGACTAAAATTTCCAGTTTATCAAACTCTTCTTTATGATATATTGCTCTAAGAGCAATAATTAAGAAGGCACAGACATTTTCCTCTAGTGGCAAATTTCTGATTAACTCTTCTGCTTTATAGTCTGTTTTTTTATCTTGAGTGTTTAGAGGTAAACCTTTTTGGATTTTAAGAGTATCTGGAAGTATGAAAAGTTCTTCATGAGTAATTTCTAAAGCTTTGCAAATGTTTTCAATGTTTTTCCAGGTAGGGAAATGTTCTCCTGTTTCTATTTTGGAAATTTGACGCGAATTCATATTGACTTTTTCAGCTAACTGTTCTTGTGTTAGATGTTTTTCTTTTCGCAATCTTTTTAAATTTCTTCCAAATGTTTCTTTTATCACTGCTATTCCTTACTCCACGTACAGTATATATGAATTTTTATAGCATTAAAATGATTTCAGACACTCTTAATATTTCTTATTTTTGTATTGTATTAGGCGTTTTTCACTCTATAATTAATCATGGTATAAAGAATTTCAGAGTAAATTGCCTAAATGGCTATAATTTTTGAGAGATATTAAATTGACTGCGAATGTTGGAATTAAAGAATGTCATATTCAAAATTATCCTGTGGATATTGTTTATTTATGGTGTGATGCCTCGGATAAGGTTTGGCGTGATAAGAAAAATAATGAATTAAAAAAATATGGAAAAGTATTAGATAAAGATTCTATTAGTGAATGTCGTTTTATTCAAAATGATGAATTAAAGTATTCTCTTAGATCTTTGGAAAAATTCGCACCTTGGATTAATAATATATTTATTGTCACTGATAACCAAATCCCACAATGGCTTGATACATCAAATCCTAAAATTCATATTGTTGATCATAGAGAAATTTTACCTCCTGAATACCTGCCTACATTCAATGCCTCAGCAATAGAAGCTGCGATTCATAAAATCCCCGGTTTATCCGAACATTTTTTATTTGCTAATGATGATATGTTTTTTGGGAACTTTGTCACTAAAGATTTTTTCTTCAACAGTAACGGATTACCGATTTTCAGATTTGCAGGAAGGCGAATTGTAAATAAAAAATATAAACACCTGTATGGTTACATGATTTCTCAGGCTTATAATTTGGTAAGAAATAAGCTTGGGGAATCAGTGCCGTATTTCCCGCATCATAATATTGATGCTTACAGAAAATCGGATATTGAGAAATGTTATGCTGAATTTCAAAAAGGTTTTGAGAATACTGCAAGTCAAAAATTTAGAGAGCCTGATTGTATTCAGCGTTCTATCTATGAATATTGGTCTATTGCAAAAGGTTTTGGAGAGTTCAGGATTTTAGGCGGATTTTCTGATAAATTATCAAGAATTTTTACAAAAACGTCGCCTGATTCTATGGTGATTGAATTAAAGAAGGGTAAATTGAAACAAATTAAGAAATTAAGGCCGTATTTATTTTGTTTGAATGACAGTTTAAGAACTAATGATGAAGACCGTATGGCTATGAAGTATTTTTTGGAAAAGAGTTTTTCTATGCCTTCTTCTTTTGAAAAGAAACCGGAGAAATCTACAGAAGTTTGTGTTTGTTATCATAAAGAGTTCCCAATAATAAAGAATGAAATTTTAACACCTATTCAGGTTGGCGCAGCTTTATCAGATAAAAATTTAGGGATTTTAAAGGATAATACAAAAGACAATATTTCTTTAAAAAATCCATATTATTGTGAGTTGACGGCATTATATTGGTTGTGGAAAAACTCGGATGCAGATTATAAAGGGTTAATGCATTACAGAAGGTTGCTTGATTTGTCTTGCAGTGATGTCCGTTGGTATAACAAATTTCCTGATAATATAGCAGAAAAATTGTGTTTGAATAATGATAAAATTAATTCTATTTTGGCTGATTATGATATAATTCTGCCTATGAAACGTATCATTCCGCAAAGTTCTTCTATTTATAATTATTATAAGAAAAGGCATTATATTTCTGATTTAGATAGAATTTTAGAAATTATTAAGGAGAAAACTCCTCAAATTTATGATACGGCAATTCACGTTTTGAAGGATACAAAAGAGATTTATTTATATAATATTTTCATATCATCAAAAGAATTTTTGGATGAATATGCATCATGGTTATTTGATATATTGGGGATTTTAGAATCGGAAATTCAGTCTGAAATTGGAAAAAGAGAGGTATTTCAACAAAGAGTGTACGGTTTTTTGGCAGAGCGTTTGCTGACTGTTTATGTTGCATATAAGCAAACTCTTGGATTAAAAATTAAAGAGGTACCGACTGTATATTGTGAAACAAATAAAAAACGATATGATATTTTTCAATTAAGAACAAAAATTTATAGAGTAATTACAAAATTGGGTATACGAAAAGAGCATTGGAGGGAACAATATGGAGTCTAGCAATATAAATTTGGTTGTCGGAGCCGGATTTTCCGGAGCAGTTATAGCTAATTTGATCGCAACTGAGTTAAATGAAGAGGTGCTTGTTATTGATAAAAAGGACCATATAGCAGGTAACTGTTATGATTATCGTGATAAAAACGGTATAATGATTCATAAATACGGCTCTCATATATTCCATACAAAATCAGAAAAAGTTTGGAATTATTTAAAACAATTTACTGATTTTAATACTTATATGCACAAAGTTGTAGGTATTTTAGACGGTATTGAGACTCATATTCCTTTTAATTTTAATACTTTATATGATGTTTTCCCTCAGACTTTAGCACAAAGATTAGAGCAAAAATTACTGGACATTTTTGAAATTAATTCAAAAGTTCCTATTTTAGAATTTCAAAAGCAGGATGATGATGATTTGAAATTTTTGGCGAATTATGTATATGAAAAGATTTTTTTACACTATACAACAAAACAATGGGGGGTATCTCCAGAGGAAGTTGACGGTGCTGTAACGGCAAGAGTCCCTGTGTATTTAAGTAAGGATAACAGATATTTTCAGGATAAATATCAAGGAATTCCTTTAGACGGGTACACAAAAGTTGTTGAAAGAATTTTAGACCATAAAAATATTAAAATTAAGTTGAATACAGATTACAAAGATTTAAGGGATAAATGCTTTAAGAGGGTGTTTTACACCGGTCCGATAGATGAATTTTATAATTACAAATTCGGGCAATTGCCATATCGAAGTGTTTATTTTAAATTTGAAACATACGATAAAGAATATTATCAATCAAATGCTTGTGTAAATTATCCTTGTAATTATGATTTTACAAGAATACATGAGTATAAATATTATCTTGATGACAAGTCAGATAAAACAGTAATAGCAAAAGAATATTCCGAGTTCTTTGAATTGGGTAAAAATGAAAGATATTATCCTATACCAAATGATGAAAATACTAAGTTGTATGAAAAATATTTGGAAGAGGCTAAAAAGGCAGAAAATATATATTTCCTTGGCAGATTAGGCGATTACAAGTATTATGATATGGATAAAGCAATTTTAAGAGCTATAGAATTATTCGAGGAGATTAAAAAATGATATTAGTAACAGGCGGAGCAGGATATATTGGAAGTCATAATGTGATAGCATTGCTAGATGCTGGGTATGATGTTATCATTTTTGATAATTTGGAACTCGGGCATATAGAAACTGTTGAAACGTTGAAAAATATAGATTCAAAAGGCAGCGTTGTTGATTTTGTAAAAGGTGACTTACAGAATTTAGAAGATATAAAATCTGTTTTTGAAAAATATAACATTGATGCAGTTGTTCATTTTGCTGCATATTCTCAGGTTGCTGAATCTGTTAAAAATCCTCAAAAATATTATTTTAATAATGTTTATGGTACGTTAAATCTTTTATGTGCCATGCTTGAGAATAATGTTAAACGTATTGTATTTTCTTCAACTGCCGCAACATACGGAGAACCCGTTTATGTTCCCATTGATGAAAAGCATCCTCAAATGCCTATCAACACTTATGGTAAAACAAAATTGATGATAGAAAACATTATGGATGATTATGACAAGGCATACGGCTTAAGAAGTGTGCGTTTGAGATATTTTAATGTTGCAGGTGCGGATTCTCAAAACAGAGTTGGAGAATGGCATGAACCGGAGACTCATTTGATACCTAATATTTTAAAATCAACTTTTAGCGGTGGAAAAACATTTCAAATGTTTGGTACAGATTATCCGACAAAAGACGGTACTTGTGTAAGGGATTATATCAATATTGAAGACCTTGCAAAAGCGCATGTTTTGGCATTAAAATATTTAGAAAACGGAGGCAGAACAAACTTTTTTAATCTTGGAACAAATGAAGGCAATAGTGTAAAAGAAGTGTTTTCATCTTGTGAAAAAGTTACTGAAAAAGAAATTTCGGTTGAAATAAAACCTCGCAGAGAAGGAGATCCGGCAACTTTGATTGCGGATAATAAAAAGGCTAAAGAAGATCTTGGCTGGTCTCCTGAGAGAAGTTTAGAAGAAAGTATTTTAACTGCGTATAATTGGGAAGATAAATTAACAAAATCTATAAAAATAGGATGTATAAAATAATGATTGCTAAAGAAAAATTAGATAGTATTTTGAAAATGTTTGATAAAGATGGAGTAATGAAGAATTATGCAAAAGTACTCCCATATTTTAAAAAGTACTGGTTTAGGACTCTTTTGGCTCTTGGACTTGCAATACCAATAGGTTCATTGGATGCTGTTATTGCATTATCTTTAAAACCATATATGGATATTGTAATGGTTGATAAAACTGTGCATTCACCTTGGTATATTCCTATTTTGATTGTTGCGTTTACATCTACTCAAGGTTTTTTAAATTATTTATCTACTTATATGAATGCCTGGGTCGGTGGTCGTGTTACAAACGACTTAAAAAAGACATTGTATGACAAACTTATGCATAAAGATGCTACATTTTTTGATACAAGAACTTCAGGTGATATTTTACGTTGGTTTAATAATGATGCCAATACATCTTGTAATAGTTTGTTGAATAATTTAAAAACTGGTATTTCAAGAGTTTTTTCATCAATTTCTCTTGTTGCAGTTTTGCTATATAACTCTTGGCAGTTAGCAATTATTGCAATAATTGTTTTAATTTGTGCTGTTATTCCTCTTACAAAAATGAGAGCATTAATTAAATCAATAACTGATAAATCAGAATCAGCAGGTGGACGAATAATTACTGCTTATAATGAAGCTTTTGCCGGTAATAAAGTTATTACGGCATATAATTTGTATGATTATCAACGTAAAAATTTTAATAAAGATTTAGATAATGTCTTTGGTTTAAGTATGAAAATTACTCAAAAAACCGGCTGGTTATCTCCTATGATGCACATTATGGTGTCAATAGGGATTGCTGCTGTTATCGGCTTAGGCAGTTATATGATTGTTAAGGGAACTATCACCAGCGGTAACTTTGTATCATTTATTACAGCATTAATTATGCTCTATACTCCGATAAAATTACTTGGTAATAATGCGAAAAATATGCAGAATGCCCTTTTAGCGTTAGAACGTGTAATTAAACAACTTGATGCTGTTCCAAGGATTAAAGATAAACCGAACGCAAAAATTCTTAAAGGTTTAAATGATTCTATAGAATTTAAAGATGTTAAATTTGAATATAAGAAAAATAAACCGGTATTAAAAGGTGTTTCATTTAAGGTTCAAAAAGGTGAAACTTTTGCATTGGTTGGTAATTCTGGGGGCGGTAAAAGTACGATTGTCAATTTAATACCGAGATTTTACGATATTAAATCAGGTAATATTTTAATTGATGGGATTGATGTCAGAGATTACACTCTTGAATCGCTTAGGGATAATATTTCTATAGTATTTCAGGATAATTTTTTATTTTCCGGGACAATTAGAGAGAATATTATGCTTGGTAATCTGAATGCAACAGAAGCTCAGCTGCAGGAAGCTATTAAAGATTCATATCTGGAAGATTTTATTAAATCATTGGAAAAAGGTCTAGATACAAATATAGGTGAACGAGGGGTTTTATTATCAGGTGGACAAAAACAAAGAATAGGTATAGCAAGAGCATTTTTGAAGAATGCACCTATTTTGATATTGGATGAAGCTACAAGTGCATTGGATAATGAAGCTGAAAAAATTGTTCAAAGAGCAATTGAAAATCTGATGAAGGACAGGACGGTATTTGTTATTGCGCACAGACTTACAACTGTTCAAAATGCAGATAGAATTGCGGTTATTAAAGATGGTAAACTTGTTGAATTAGGCAACCATAATGAATTGATACATATAGAAGATGGCATTTACAGACATCTTTATGAGTCTCAATTTGCCAAAGTTGAAGCTGTGGTATAACAAATTGAAGACTTATGCTTGTGATATAAATTTATGACTTTATCTGTTGCAAAAAATCGATTAAGGTGATATAAGATATCTAACGGAGAATAGATATATGAAAGTTGATTCAGATTTTATCCGACAGATTTTACTTGCAATGGAAGATGAAGAAGATTATTTAATCAGTTCTCATCATTTGATGCAAAAACTTAATATAAAAGGGCATGAACAAGAGCGAAAATTTATGGGGCATATTTTAATACTTGCAGATAAAGATTTGATACAATCTTTTTCTTCGAAATATCCTTTTGGTTTTGTCTATTGCGTTGGAGGCGAATATAGTATTATAGATGTAGGCTATAGGTTGACTGCACGAGGTTATGAACTTATTGATATATTAAAAAATGAAAAACTTTTTCGCAAAGTTAAAGATTATACTTTATCAAATGCTTTTGATATTGCTAAACAAATGCTGTTAAATAAAGTTAAGTAGCTGATTGACAATAAAAGTATATTATCATAATATATTTTTGAAAAGGAAATTAAAATAGATGCAAAATAACACAATGATGATGCAAATGATGATGATGCAAAGCCTGATGTCAGGTGGTCATTGTTATGCGGATCGAATGTGTTAATAGATAAGCAAAAACAAGTTTCAAGCCACCTGCAAAAGGGTGGCTTTTTTAGTGAGTAAAAATATAGAAGCAAAAAGGATAATAAAGGATGATTTCAAGTATAAATTTAATAGAAAATAAAAAAACAAACTATATAACTAATAAAAAACAAATAGACTTTAAAGGCGGCGCAGGTAGCGGCAGTTTGAGATTTTTAGATGCATTTATCAAATCTCAGGAAAATTTGTCGTCTACACGTTTTATACAAGATACTGCTACCAATTGGCTCCCTAAGGCTTTATTATCCAGAAGTAAGGCGGACTTTTGGGAATTTACTTTTTTAGAATTTTTAGAATCCGGCTTGTTTTATTATGCCGCACCGTTTTTTGGGGAACACCTTTATAGAAATGGCTTATTTAGAGCAATTCAACCTAAAAATTTGAAAGAAGATATAGCAAAAAATCTTCCTCAAAGTTTGGATTCTATTAAAAATTCTAAATTGGATAAGGGATTAAAAAACAGGCTTATTACCACAAAATCAGGCATGGTAGTTGCCTGTTTAGCCATTCCTGTTTTAGAGTATGCCTTAAGTTTTGCTAAAAATTTGTTTACCTTAAAGGTTTTTAAGGTTAGTGATTTTAATAATATTGCTAATTTAAATAAAAATAAAAAAGAAGATATAAATCAGCAAAAGCAGGTTGAAACTCATGCCAAAAAGGAACTTGTAAAAGCCGGAATATTATCTGCCGCAGGTATTGGAGCAGGCATTACTCTTGCTGCTACTGGGCATAGATCAGATAAGATTGTAAAATTAAGTGAATATATTTTGGAGCCGGGTGAAAAACTTGCTAAATTGTTTAATAAAGCAGGAATTAAATCGCCTAAATTTGAAAAATTTTTGAAGGATTATTTGAAATTGGATTTTGAAAATAACGGCGGAAAATTGTCTTTAAGTAAGGGGCAGCTTGCTGTTATTTGTACTACAGGACTGTTTGGATATTCAAATGCAGCCAAAGATAGAGGTAAACTTGATTTTTATGAGGTTTGGACAAGGGTTCCTCTTGTAGTACTGTATACAATTTTTGGGTCTTCAATTTTTGATGAGGGATTCAAAAATATTCTTGCAAAAAAAGGAAAGTTTCCTGAACTTGTTAAAAAAGATAAAAACGGGATAATAAATATTCCGTCACGTAGTGAATTGCCTAAAATTGCAGAGCAGCTGGCAAAGAAAAATAATTCATCAATTGATAAAGAACTGGCATTGCTTATTAAACAAAAAGCAATAATAACAGGTGTTCCATATGCATTTGGACTGGCTGTAATGGGCTTCACACTGAGTGCAATAACACGAATTTGGACAAAATATAGGTACAACCATCAATTTAAGAATAATATTGCAGCTGATAGCCAAAATTCTCAAAACTTTGTAAAAATGAGTCCTGCTTTTGAAGGATTTAGAAATCAAGTTAGGGGAGCTAAATTGTCAAAATAAATTCTGTAAGGTGTGTGGCAATAATTTTGTGAGCATCTTCGGTATAATGAATTCCGTCAAATTTTGAAGGTCTAACAAAATTATTAAAATCAAAATAAAGATAATTATTATCTTTGGCAAATTGTTCATATACAGAAAACGTATCTTGAATTTTATCTATTGATTTCAAATCAAAGATTACTGCAAAACCGCTGTGCAATAAGTCTTTAGTAATTTTTACAGGCGGAATTATAACAACTTTTGTTTTGAAATTTGTTTTGATTATTTCTGAAGTAAGATTTTGCAGCCCTTTTTCTGTTGAAGTTTTGTCAAGCGGATAAAATATCTGAGCATCATTTGTGCCAAGACTCAATAAACAAATATCAATATCTTTATGGTTTTGTAAATATATGGAAAGATATTCTCCGCCGCTTTGTTTTAACCCTTCAGGATTTTTAAAAAATCCGGTACGATTATTCATACCTTCTTCAATTATTTGGTATTTTGGTACGAGATTTTTAGATAATATACCGCTCCAACGGGTATTATTGTCGTATCTTCCGCCTGTTTGAGGGTTGAAGCCAAAAGTATTGGAATCTCCATAACATAAAATCTTTTTCATAAATTTTATTATATAATATTTTTTATTGGGGGACAAATTATGAAAAAGTATAATTACCAAACACCTGTTGGAATGATTTGGATTGGGGATTACGACGGTAAAATTTCGAATATTTCTTTTTCAGAGATTGAAGGTGAGAAGATTGAAACTCCTGTAATAAAAAAGATGTATGCTCAATTATGTGAGTATTTTGAGGGGAAAAGAAAGATTTTTGATGTCCCATTGCATATTGATGGTACATCTTTTCAGGTAAAAGTCTGGCAGGAATTGCTGAAAATTCCTTACGGTAAAACTGTATCATATAAAGACATTGCGGCTAAAATTGGTAATTCTAACGCATCAAGAGCAGTTGGGATGGCAAATAACAGGAATAAAATTGCTATAGTTATTCCTTGTCACAGGGTGATTGCATCTAACGGCGATTTAACAGGTTATGCGGGAGGACTTGATATTAAGAAATATTTGATTGAACTTGAAAATAAATATTCTTTATAAACAAAAGAGCTGTGTAATTAATTACACAGCTCTTTCGTTCGTTTTAATATTTTAGTTTAGCTAATATTTATTAGTAATAAGTAACCCCGTTAATTGTAACCGGTTGAGCTCTCTTTTCCTGGAAATAGGATCCAGATGAAGAACTTGAACTTGAATTTGAGGATGAATCTGAGGATTGAACGGAGGGTGTTGTACTATAGTTATTATAATAATAATCAGGTTTCCAATAATATGTCTTGTAAGAACCTGTATTTTCAGAAGGTTGTTGTGTTGTCTGTTGAGTTTGTTTTGGTTGGCTTGTGCTGTTTTTAGGCAGAGTTATTGCATTTGAACCAAAATTATTTGAGTGTATTGAACCGCCAGCATTATTATAGTCAATGATAGTTTGCTTTGCCAAAGCTGTAGTGCTGCAAGTTAATAGAATAGTAAATAAAAATATAAAGAAATTTTTCATTTGCCCTCCTATATATTTTAAATTGTGTAAATCCAGTATTAATAATACGTTACACCATTAATAGTTTTTGGTTGAGATCGTTTTTTGTTAGTTTTATTGCTAGATGAGTTTGAATTTTCTAAATTTTCTGTTGTACTATTTGCAGATGTTCCGGCAGAGCTTTTCTGGCTGTTTGTAGTTTCATTATCGTTATTGATATTATTATTTATATCAGTATTATTATTTGGCTTTGGATTAATCAAATTTATATTGATATTAGATTTATTCATATTTTCGATGTATTTTTCTTCAAGTCTTCGTTGTCTGTTGCGATTTATAATCGCTTGATTAGTCTGAGGGGAATAAATCGCATTTTGTCCGAATTTTTGTTGGTTTCCAGCACCTTCTTGGTATTTTATTGCACTTCCAGCATTGTTATATTTAACAAACACACTACCTGCAAAAGCTGTACTGCAGCTTAATAGTAATACAAATATGATTGCATAAAATTTTTTCATAGCTCTTTCTCCATTCAATTTATTTACATGCGTTCATATTACCATAATATGTTACACCATTACAAGATATTTTTCTAGTGTTACTGTTAATATGGTAATTTTTATTAAATCTTGACGGTGTAGTTTTTTGGGGTGTCATTGTATTTACAATTTTGGCATTTCTATATGCTTTTCGCAGCTCTAATCTATATTTAGTACGTTCATGAATTTCAGCATTAGTCGATTTTATTCTCTTTCTTGCACAGCACCTTCGAGGTTTTGAAAACCGATTTTTAACATATATATTTTTTTGTCTTGTGATTGTATATGTGCCTGTTCCTGAACGGTTAGGCAGTTCAATAATATAATATTTGTTGTCAGCGAAAGCTGTCAAATCAATTTGAGCAAAAAGCAATATTAAAAATATGATTAAAAATTTTTTCATAATAATTTTTAATTAGTTATAATAAGTAACCCCGCCTACGGTTCTTGTTTTAGGAGATGATTTAATTGTATAATTTTTATCAAATCTTGAAATAGGAGCAGAGGTTGCAACAGAATTGCTGGCTACTCCGGGAATTCCTGCATTCATCATTGGGTTTCTGTAGCAGCATTGACCTCTGTTATTTAGGGAATTGATAATTGCTTCTTCATAGCGTCTCTGTCTGTTGCGATTTATAATCGCTTGATTAGTATGCGGAGCATAGATTGCATTTCTCCCGAACTTTTGATGAATTCCTGCTCCGTATCGGTGTCTTATTGCAGCTCCTGCATTATTATATTTTACTACTACTGTTCCTGCGAATGCTATATCACAGCTTAAGACCATCATAAATAAAATTGCTATAAATTTTTTCATAAACACACATCCTTCTACCTTTTCCTAACTATATAACGAGTGTGAATAAAATTTGTGCTAATTTTTTATATTAAATTTACACTTCTTCATAGTTTAATTTAATATTGTTATACCAAAGTTTAAATACAGTGCAAATATGACCTGTAATAAATATGGAATTAAGAGTATTCCTGCCAATTTTGAAATTTTAAAAAAATAAATTATTGTTAGGAAAAGAATTATTAATAAAAATATTACATCTAATAATGCAAGTCTTATGGATTTCATTTCAAAAAAAACATAACTCCAAGTGAAGTTTAATATAAGCTGAAATAAAAACAAATTAACTGCAATATATTTATCCTGCGAATGAGGTTTGGATAAAATGATAAAAAAGGCTATTGTCATTAATGAATACAAAATTCCCCATGCCATCGGGAAGTATGATGCAGGTGGCGTCAACGGGGGTTTTTGCAACGTATTGTACCATAAATTCATATTGTTATGATTTTTGTATTTTACAAAAAAGTCATTGTATATTTGTATATAGTTTTAAACTAATTTTAAAATGGCACTGTGTCTTTTAGTGGTTGCATTTTCGTTTCTGTAGGAGAAAAACATATTATTATTATGCACTGTACAATATGGACAAATATCAATTTTTTTTACTCCAATTTCGAATAGCTGTTGTTTATTTATATTTTTCAAATCAACATAAATATTACCTTGTCGGATTTCAGAAAGTCTGTCAAAATTTTTTACTGATGCCGATAATTTTTCAAAAACTTCTTCGCCTACATTATAGCAGCAAAATCCTATTGCAGGTCCTATTAAAGCAGCTATATTCTCAGGTTTTGAACCAAAATACATCATCATTTTTTCAGCTGTTTTTGGTGCAATTTTTTGAACTGTTCCGCGCCATCCGGCATGTGCAATGGCTCCTATATTTTGTTTTTCATCATATAAAATTACGGGTGTACAATCTGCAAAATTTAAAAATATAGCAATATTTTTATCGGTTAAAATTAAAGCATCACAATCAGGATAATTGTGCTTCCCAACCTTTGCAGTTTCTATATTTGCACTATGAGTTTGAGTCGGGGAAATCAGATTTTCAGGTGTGATTTTTAAATAATCTGCAATTAAAATTTTGTCATTTTGAATTTTATTTTCAATTTCTGATTTCAAATTTTCATCCGGAGTATTTCCTTCCAAAATTTTGTCACAAATACAGATATCTCTAGTTGTAAAAAATGCCTGGGCATTTTTTACAAAATCGGATTTTAAAATTCTTTTCCCATCAATTTTTTCAAAATAAAACATAAAATAATTTTATCTTGATGATATTAAATATTCTATTTGTAACTAAATGTAAATATAAATTTTAAGTAATTTATTTATATAAAATTTTTGCGTAAATATTCCAATATAAATAGAAAAAACATTTTCCGGTATATATTATTGGAAGTTTCACTAATAAAGGGTTTTGGCGGTATCGCCAAAACCCTTTATTTATGCAATGTTCAGCTTTTATTGTATTTAAATGGCTACCTTGAAATGCTTGCTAAATCAAATTTTCAGTCCGGTGCTTATTTTTCATTTTATCTCTGTAAATTTTTGTTAAGAAAAATGAAAAATTTTCTCAAAAAGCATGCCATATTAGCTTGACTGCTCATATTGATGTAATATGATGGAGTAACATGCAAAAGTAAAGTTGGGTGAAGTGTGCCCCGATAAACTGAAGATATCCGGAAGTTTGATTATGAGCGGATTTTACCAACTTTCACAGAACATTAAAAATTGCATTTATCTACCGAATTTGAACTTTGGTTTTTGACATTTTTGGGCATGTCATTCCGAACTTGTTTTCAGAATCTACTTAAAAGACCCTAATCAAGTTCAGGGTAACATATTTAAAATGTTTTCACAATTCTCGGTAGAGGGTTTACAGCCTTAAGTTAGAAAAAGAAAATTTTTATAGTACGTACACCATTATTAAATGAGGTGAATTGATGTCTAAGACAAAATATGCAAAAAGAGTAACACCAATGGGTATTCCTCATACTCGTTTGGATGATTTACCGGACCTTATTGAAGTGCAAAAAAAATCGTTTGAATGGTTCTTAAAGGAAGGTTTAAAAGAAGAATTGCTTTCTTTTTCTCCTATTAAAGACTATACAGGCAGATTAGAATTACACTTCTTGCCAAATTATACTTTTGACAATGCAAAGTATACAGTAGAAGAAGCAAGAATCCATGACGCAACTTATGCAAAACAATTACGCGTTATGATAAGACTTGTAAACCGTGACAGCGGTGAAATTAAAGAACAGGAAGTTTACATCGGTGATATTCCTACAATGACAGACAAAGGTACTTTCATTGTAAACGGTGCGGAACGTGTTATTGTATCACAAATCGTTCGTTCTCCTGGTGTTTACTTTAAATGTGACCCATCACCGACAGGAAAACGTTTATACAACGCTACAATGATTCCTAACCGCGGTGCTTGGTTAAAAATCGAAACAGATTCTAACGATATTATCCACGTTAAAATCGATAAAAACAGAAAGATTTTAGCTACAACTTTATTAAAAGCTATGGGTATTACTGTTTCTGAAATGGAATCAAAATTCACTCACTTTGAATTTTTGAAAAAAACTTTGGAAAAAGATCCTACAGAAACAACAGATGAAGCTTTAATAGAATTGTATAAAAAATTAAGACCGGGCGATCCTGCATCTCCTCAAGGCGGACGCCAAATCTTGGAATCAAGATTCTTTGATGAAAAGAAATATGATATCGGTCGTGTAGGTCGTTACAAATTAAATAAAAAATTAAACTTAAATATTCCGAATAACCAAAGAACCTTAACTGTTGAAGATATTGTTTCAACAATAGAATACTTAATCAACTTAACTTACGATGAAGGTCAGTTGGATGATATCGACCACTTGGGCAACAGAAGAATCCGTTCAGTAGGCGAATTGTTACAAAACCAATTCAGAGTCGGTTTATCAAGAATTGAAAGAATCGTTAAAGAAAGAATGACTCTTCAAGATTCTGAAACTTTAACTCCGTTAAACTTATTGAACACTAAACCTTTGGTTGCTTCATTAAAAGAATTTTTCGGAAGTTCACAGTTATCACAGTTCATGGATCAAACAAACCCATTGGCTGAATTGACTCATAAACGTCGTATTTCAGCATTAGGACCTGGTGGTTTACAGAGAGAAAGAGCAGGATTTGCTGTTCGTGATATCCACCCTTCTCACTACGGACGTATTTGTCCTATTGAAACTCCTGAAGGTCCGAACGCAGGTTTGATAGGTTCATTGGCTACACACGCTAAAGTTAATGATTACGGATTTGTTGAATCTCCGTTCTTTGTTGTAAAAGACGGTGTAGTAACAGATGAAGTTGTTTATATGACAGCTGACGCTGATGAAAATTATCGTTGTGCTCCTGCTGACGTTAAATTAACAAAGGACAGACGTTTTGTAGAAAAAGTTGTTCCTGCAAGATATCGTTCTGAATTCATCATGTGTGAAGCTTCAAAAATTGACTATGTCGGTGTTTGCCCTATTCAGATTATCTCAGTTGCAACCTCAATGATTCCGTTTATTGAGCACGATGATGCTAACCGAGCATTGATGGGTTCTAACATGCAACGTCAGGCAGTACCTTTATTAATTACTCAAAGACCAAGAGTTGGTACTGGTCTTGAATCTCGTGTTGCAAAAGACTCCGGTATGGTTATCGTTGCAGATGTTGACGGTACCGTAGAAAGAGTTGTCGGTGAAGAAATTGTTGTAAGAGATACTCATGGCAAACCGCATATTTATACATTAATGAAATATGTAAGAAGTAACCAGGATACTTGTATTAACCAAAGACCGATTGTTCATGAGGGTGATAAGGTTAAAGCAGGTGATGTAATCGCTGATGGTGCTTCAACATGCGGCGGAGAACTTTCTTTAGGTAAAAATATCTTAGTTGCATATATGCCTTGGGAAGGTTACAACTTCGAGGATGCTATCTTGTTATCAGAACGTTGTGTTCATGATGATATCTTTACTTCATTACACATCGAAAAACTTGAAATCGAAGCTCGTCAAACAAAACTCGGACCTGAAGAAATTACACGTGAAATTCCTAATGTGTCTGAAGATGCTTTAAGACATTTGGATGAACGCGGTATTGTCAGAATTGGTGCCAGAGTTTATGCTGATGATATTCTGGTTGGTAAAGTTACACCGAAAGGTGAATCTGAACATCCGCCTGAAGAAAAATTGTTAAGAGCAATCTTTGCAGAAAAAGCAAGAGATGTTAAAGATAATTCTCTGAGAGTACCTCATGGTGAAGGCGGCAGAGTTCTTGACGTTAAGGTATTTGACAGAGAAAAAGGTGATGAATTACCACCTGGTGCAAATACAGTTATCAGAGTTTACATCGCACAAAAACGTAAGGTTTCTGTTGGTGATAAACTTTCAGGACGTCACGGTAACAAAGGTATTGTATCACGTATTCTTCCAAAAGAAGATATGCCGTTCTTGCCTGACGGAACTCCTGTAGATATCGTATTGAACCCTCTTGGTGTTCCATCACGTATGAACGTAGGTCAAACTTATGAATTATTATTAGGTTTGGCATCATACTTAACAGGAGATTATTATGAAGCTCCTGCATTTGACGAAATGTACGGTGATAACCAATCAGAAATCGCAACAAAAGCTGAACTTTTACGTGGTATAAAAGAATCAGGATGCGATTGGGTTGGCGAAGACGGTAAAGTAATGTTGATTGACGGCAGAACAGGTGAACCGTTTGACAGACCTGTTGCTGTTGGTTTGACATACTTCTTGAAACTTGTTCACTTAGTTGATGACAAGATTCACGCAAGAAGTACCGGTCCATACTCACTTGTAACTCAACAGCCATTGGGCGGTAAAGCTCAATTCGGCGGTCAGAGATTCGGGGAAATGGAAGTTTGGGCATTGGAAGCTTACGGTGCAGCTTATACTCTGCAAGAAATGTTAACTATCAAATCAGATGATGTTAACGGAAGAAACAGAGCATACGAAGCAATCGTTAAGGGTGATAATATTCCAAGACCTGGTATTCCTGAATCATTCAAGGTACTTGTAAGAGAATTGCAAAGTATCGGTTTAGATATTACAGTAGCGAAAAAAGACGGTCAGGAAGTAGACTTAATGACAGATATGGATGACCTTAGAAAGGCAGCTCCAAAAAGAACTCTGTCAGATGTTGATTCAGAGTTATTGAATATCAATTTCTTTGAAACTCCAACTACTTTCGGTGATCTATAAGTTATAAGGAGAATTAAAATTGTCTACAAGTATTGATTATTTTGATTATATACGAATAAGTATAGCGTCTCCGGAAAGAATACTTCAATGGTCACACGGCGAAGTTACTAAACCGGAAACAATAAATTACCGTACATTAAAACCTGAAAGAGACGGTTTATTCTGCGAAAGAATTTTCGGGCCTACAAAGGACTGGGAATGTTATTGCGGAAAGTATAAAAGAGTAAGACACAAAGGTATTATTTGTGAACGCTGCGGTGTTGAAGTTACTGATTCTAAAGTTCGTCGTCACAGAATGGGACATATCAAATTAGCAGCACCTGTTTCTCATATTTGGTTCCTAAAAGGAATACCATCTTACCTTGGCTTACTATTAGATATGACTTTGAAAGATCTTGAACAAGTTATCTATTTCAACAGCTATGTTGTAATAGACGGCGGCGATAGTGATTTCAAAAAACTTCAGTTACTGACAGAAGAAGAGTATGAAGATTTTATGGCTGAAAATGAAGAATCAACTTTAAAAGTTGGTATCGGAGCTGAAGCTATAAAAGAACTTCTTTCAGAAATTGATGTAAAAGGATTGGCAGAAGAAATCAGAACAGAATTAGCAGGTAATGTTACTTCAGTTCAGAAAAAATCTAAATTGATTAAAAGATTGAGATTATTAGACAGTTTGATTTCATCAGAAACTGATCCTACTTGGATGATTATGGACGTACTTCCTGTTACTCCGCCTGATTTGAGGCCAATGGTTCAATTGGACGGTGGACGTTTTGCAACATCAGATTTGAATGATTTGTACAGACGTGTAATTAACAGAAATAACCGTTTACAAAGATTATTGGAAATGGGCGCTCCTGAAATCATCGTGAGAAACGAAAAAAGAATGCTTCAAGAAGCTGTTGATGCATTGATCGATAACGGCCGCAGAGGCAGAACAGTTGTTGGTCCTAACAACAGAGCATTGAAGTCATTATCAAATATTATTGAAGGTAAACAAGGTCGTTTCAGACAAAACTTACTTGGTAAACGTGTTGACTACTCAGGTCGTTCAGTTATCGTAGTAGGTCCGTCACTGCAATTGAATCAGTGCGGTTTGCCTAAAGAAATGGCAATTGAATTGTTTAAGCCGTTTGTTGTTAATAAACTTATCGAAAGAGGATATGTTCAAAACATCAAATCTGCTAAGAAGAAAATTGAACGTTCAGAACACATTGTCTGGGATATCTTGGAAGAGGTAATTGACGGACACCCTGTATTATTGAACCGTGCTCCAACCCTTCACAGATTAGGTATTCAAGCTTTTGAACCGAAATTGGTTGAGGGTCGTGCTATTCAATTACACCCGTTGGCTTGTACAGCATTCAACGCTGACTTTGACGGTGACCAGATGGCTGTTCACGTTCCTCTGTCTATTGAAGCTCAGGCTGAAGCAAGAATGTTGATGTTAGCAACTAACAACTTATTAGCTCCTGCTAACGGTAAGCCTATTGTTACACCTTCTCAGGATATGGTATTGGGTATGTACTACCTGACTACTATCAAAGATCCTGCTCAAGAAGTTAAAGGTTATTTCTACAACTTCCAGGATGCAATTTCAGCTCTTGAAGTCGGAGTAATTAAACTTCACGATAAAATCATTGTAAGAGATGATAAAGGTGAAAGAATAGAAACTACTGTTGGTAGAATTATCTTCAACGAAGAGGTTAGAAAAGCACTTGTATAATAAGTGTAAAATCAGTGTAAAATTAAACTAATTGAAGGAAAATTAGAATGGAAAGAACATATAAAAATACTAAGAAAACACCTGATTTCATTAACAAACAAATGGACAAAGGTTCGTTGAAAAAATTGTTAGGTCAGATGTACTTGGAATACGGCGGTGCAAAAGCTGCAGCTTTGGCTAACGCTTTGAAAAACCTAGGTTACAAGTACGCTACAATTTCAGGTACCACAATTTCAATTGCAGACTTATCAGTTCCATCTGTTAAGAAGGAGTTGTTGGAATCAGCTGAAAAAGAAATTGAAAAATCAACAAACAGATATTTAAAAGGTGAAATTACAGAGGTTGAAAGATATACAAAAGTTATCGATACCTGGTCTGAAACAACTGCAAAATTGACAGAACAGGTTGTTGAAAACTTTGATAAATTAAACCCTGTATATATGATGGCATTCTCAGGTGCCCGTGGTAACTTATCACAGGTATCACAGTTGGTAGGTATGAGAGGTTTGATGGCAGACGCACAAGGTCAGATTATCGACTTGCCTATTAAATCTAACTTTAAAGAAGGCTTATCAGTTACCGAATATATTATTTCATCATACGGCGCTCGTAAAGGTCTTGTAGATACAGCGTTGAAAACAGCTGACTCAGGATACTTAACAAGACGTTTGGTTGATGTTGCACAAGACGTAATTATCAGAGCTGATGATTGTCATACTGAAAAATATATCAACATGAAACCTATTATGGATGGTGATGTTGTTATAGTTCCGTTAATTGACAGATTGTTAGGAAGAACTGTCGCAGAAGATATTGTTGATGCTGAAGGTAACATTTTAGTGGCTAAAGGCACAACAATGAATCGTGACGATATCAAGAAAATTTCAAGTCTTGACTTGCAGGAATTGAAGGTTCGTTCAGGTTTAACCTGCGGTTTGGAATACGGTGTATGTCAAAAGTGCTACGGATGGGCTATGACTACTCAGAAACTTGTTGATATCGGTGAAGCAATCGGTATTATTGCTGCTCAGTCAATCGGTGAACCTGGTACTCAGTTAACAATGAGAACCTTCCACACAGGCGGTGCGGTTGGTGTTAAAGAAGCTAAGAAAGAAATCTTGGCCAGAGAAGCCGGTACTGTTATTTCAAAAATTAAAGCAAGAGAACTCAGAACACGTCACGGTGATATTGTACAAGTTTCTATGTATGAAGCTGATATTGAAGTTAAAGGCGAAAAGAGAACAACTAAATATCATATTCCTGCAGGTGCAACTTTATTTATCACAGATGGTATGGAAGTTGAAAAAGGCTTTAAAATGGCTGAACATGCTCCAACATCTCAAGGTGACAGTTCTCGTCTTACTGAAAAAGCTACAAAGGATATTACAACAGATATATCAGGTGAAGTTGTGTTTGAAGACTTTAAAGCTGATGAAAAGAAAGACAGACAAGGTAATATTTCAAGAACAACCAATAAGCAAGGTATTATTTGGGTATTAGGCGGTGATGTTTATACTCTGCCTGGCGGTTCAAAAGTTCTTGTAAAAGACGGTCAGAAAATTTCTGCAGGTGAAAAATTAGCAGAAACATTAACAATTTCTGAACATGGCGGTGAAGTCCGAGTTGGTGAAGATTTAGTTATTGAGGAAGATAAATTTGATGGCAAGAAGATTAAGAAGATTGTTCATGGTAAAGAATTAACAATTGTTATTGCTTCATTACAGCCTGAAAATGCCTCATTTGAACAAACTAAAAAAGAACAGCTTTGGACAGTTGACAAAACAGGCGAAAAATATATCGTTAAAGCTCCTGTAGATACTACAGTAGAAAACGGTATGATTATTGCCGAATTGATTGATGATGAGTGTTCTGTTTCATCTTCAGGTGAAATCAGATATGTTGATGTTGAAGTTGATGAAAATCAAATTATTACAAAACCTGGTAAGGTTGTATTCATACCTGAAGAAATTCACCAGATAAATAAAGACAGCACCTTAAAAATGGTTGAAAACGGTACTGCGGTTACTGCTGGTACTGAGGTCGTAAAAGACGTATATTGCCATATTGACGGTGTTGTTGAATTCAAAGAATACAATGATGTAATTCATGAAATTACAATCAGACCTGGTGAAGTTCATACTTTATCAAGTATTTCAGAATTAAAAGTTGATGAAGGTGAAGTAGTTAAAAAAGGAACGGTTATCGCAGAAGGTATAAAAGCTAAAGAAACTTCAATTGTTACAATTATGGATTCTTCAGTTGATGATCTTCCGTTAGATGATTTGGATGAAGAATTGGATTCTGCATTATCATTAGATGATGATTCTATTGCAAATCAGCCAGTTCAAATCCTTATAAGACCAGTACAGGTATTAGAAGTTACACAAAAAGATGTATCAATTAAATTCAACACAACTGATGAATTAATTGATATCATTCCTGTAACTCAGCTTCAATACAAAGACGGAGCAAGAGTACGAAATGTTGATGGTGCTACGATTACTAGAACAAGTTTAGTTCTTCAAATGCAAGGTTACTTATCACACTTAAAAGGTATGGTTGAATTAGATGCCAAAGGTGCGTTAAGAATTGTTGTATTGGAAAACTTAATTGTTCGTCGTGAACTTGAAGGATCTTCAAAAGCTTCATCTTTACAAACTGAATTGTTGGTAAAAGATGGTGAAACTATTGAACCGAAAACACCTGTTGCTAAGACTCAGGTATTAGCAATGAATGATGCTGTGGCTTCTATAAAATCTGATGATGAAGATGTCAGAAGACTTCTTTTAATATCAGAAAGTTCAGAAACAAAGGTTACAGTGAGCGGTAAAGCTGTTGTTAAGAAAGGCGAATTCATCAAAACTGATAAAGTTTTAGCCGAAAGCGGTGAAACTTCTCCTGTTTCAGGTATTGTTACTGCTGTTAATAAAGGCGAAATTTCTATCAGAAATGGTCGTCCATATCTAATCAGCCCAGGTACAATGCTTCAAATAGATTCAGGTGCATTGGTATTGAGAGGTGACTTACTGGCAACTTTAGTATTTGAAAGAGAAAAGACAGGCGATATCGTTCAGGGTCTTCCGAAGGTAGAAGAGTTGCTTGAAGGCAGAAAACCTAAAGATTGTGCTATTTTGGCAGAGTATGATGGTACTGCTAAAATTGAAATTGATGACGATGGATTGCCAAGATTATTCTTAGTAGATAATGATGGTTCATCTGTTGAAATTAAATATGCTATTGACTCTAATGTAATTGTTTCTAACGGACAAAAAATTACAAAAGGTCAGCCGTTAACTTCAGGTCCTATGAATCCTCATGATGTAATGAGATTATGCGGTCCAGAAGCAGCTCAGCAGTATTTGGTAGATGAAGTTCAACGTGTATATCGTTCTCAAGGTGTTGAAATTGCTGATAAGCACATTGAAATTATCGTTCGTCAAATGACTAAGAAAGTTAAGGTTATTGATGCAGGCGATACTAATTTGTTGCCTGGGGAATTGATTGAAATGCAGACATTTGAAAAAGAAAATAAAGCTGCTGTTGATGAAGGCAAAAATCCTGCAACTTGTGAATATATGTTGTTAGGTATTACAAAAGCTTCATTGAATACTGAAAGCTTTATTTCAGCTGCATCATTCCAAGAAACAACAAGAATCTTAACAGAAGCAGCAGTTGAAGGTAAAAAAGACATGTTAAGAGGTTTGAAGGAAAACGTTATTATCGGTCGTTTAATACCTGCAGGTACGGGCTTCCATCATCTTATCAATGCTGATGAAGAACGTGACAGAGAAGAAAGAAAACGTGCTGTTGCTCAAAGAAATCAAGCAAGAAAACCTTCTGCAATTTTGGAAGAAATTGAAGGGATGTTTGGCGCTCCTGATTTCAATATTGATGATGAACACTAATTTTTATAAATTAGGTATAAGGCAAGAAAAGCTCCTGATTTTCAGGAGCTTTTCTGCTATTAAAATCTAAAATCATATTTACATTTTTTAATATATCTAATTTATATAACAATTATTTATTTTATATTTTTTAATAAATATGTATAGTGAAATATGAGGGTATAAAAATGATAAATTTTTGGCAAATGTATAACAATAATATGAATTATAATTTTAATAATTATAATTTAATACGGATGCCGTTTCCACAGTTCGGCTGGTATAATATGGGGTATATACCTTTTAATTTTACTGTGCCTTCATACCCTGTATTTCCGACGTTTAATTTTTCGGCAACCGGCAATGGAGCTTCTCCGACATCGTCTGTTTCCGGTAATGAATTGACTCCAAAACAAAAAGCTCAGATCGAAGAAATTCGGAAAATGAAATATGATTCCGATAATTTACGAGCTAAGTTAGATGAGAACAAAGATATAAATACATATGTAAAGTATCTTGAATCAAATAATTTATATCATGTTGCAGATACAATAAATGCTGCAGATGGAGGTAAGATTTATCTTTATGAAGACAGTATAGGTAATCGTATGGGTTCAATCAATAAAGATGCGGACGGTAAGATAATAAATGTGGCATTAAATATTTCTGATGGTGGTGAAATTTCTTTAAATGACAGCAACTGTAATGATGGTATTATTGATAATCGTGTTGTGATGAGCAGAAACTATGATGTTTCGGAAGATAACAAGTCATATAATGATGCTCTTGCTGAAATTTTAAAGAATAACAGCGGATATAAAGTAAAGACTGAACAAAGAGAAAACGGCAGGATTGTCGAGTATTATTATGATAAAGACGGGAAAAATCCTATAGCTTTTGTGCAGAAAGATAACTCAGGTAATATTATTTCTATTGATCAGATGAACATTCAATCTTCTGATGGCAGAGAACAAAAATATTTTTATGTTGATCAAAATGGCGACGGTATTATAAACAGCGGCGAGGGCAAGACCCGTTTTGATATTGATTTGAGTTAAGTTTTTGTATCTAGGTTGTTATTCAATAAAAGTATCTATATCTACATTAAAAACTTTTGCAATTTTTACTACTAAAAAGAGTTTCTAATATTGTTTGCTATTTTCAATTTGATGGATAGTTATGATTGATTTATGACCGAACAATAGTTTCAAGAATAGTAAAAATTTATTCCCCTTTTAGATTTCTTATAAGGGTTTTGGTAATTTCGTACCCTGTCATGTTTTCAAAATGAGTAAACATCGGAGCGGGGTTTGCTTCAATAAATACGTATTCGCCGGTATTATTCAACCTTATATCAATTCCTGAGTATTTCAGGCCTAAGAGGTTTAGGATTTTAAGGCAGTCTTTTTGTATGTTTTCAGGTAATTTGTGCTTGTTGATTTTTGCATTATCATCTGCCCTGAAATCAATACTTTGTGCCAGGATTTCACCGGAGAATATTTCGCCTGTTTCGAATGCATAAACTCTTATATCTATTCCGTCGACACATTCTTGTAATTGGCATGGACAATTTATCAAAGACTCTTTGCGAAGCAGGTCTTCTTCTTTTAATTTTTGTGTGTATGCTCCGCCTCGGACAGGTTTGTAGATAATATTTTTGTTGTTTTCAAGATAAAATTTTTCAAGAGCATTTTGATCATTGGTTACAACTGTTTTCGGAATTCGTATTCCGTTATTTTGCATGATTTTACTTTGAAGCCCTTTTTTTCTGTGGAGTTCAACAGCTTGTAAAGAATTCCAGCTGATAGGTTCAAGTGAACATAAAAAGCTTTCAAGTGCTGAGGTTTTTTCTCTATAAACAATCTCGGATGTTCCGTAAGTTACTCCGTAATACCATCTCCAGTAAATTCCCGTTACATCTTTGAGGTAAATTTTTTCATCATCAAGTATTATATAGTCATTTTCTCCTTCGGGCGACCAATTTATAATGGGGTACTTGCGTGTATCTAAGTATTTTGCACAGATGTTTTGGGTGTGCAGTTTTTCTAAAATATATCTTGAATGGAAATCTTCGTCACTTCCTATAATAAGAATCATTTCAGCCTCCATGGTTATCTTAGAGGATTTTTGGTGATATTTCAAATTGTAACAATCTAAACATTTTGATTAAAGATTATCTTAAATCAACCGTTAAAGTTCTGTGTGTACAAATTTTTGAAAGGAGCATTTATGGCATTTAGAGTGGAAGGTAATTCAGGAGATGATTACAATAAGGATTTGTATAAAAAGGCTCAGGATCAATTAAAAGCAGAAGGCAACAAAAAACCTACTTCCGCGCAAATAAAAGCAGAGATTGAGAAATTGGCTAAAGATAGTGAATCTAAAAAAGATGTAAACGATTTGAATGTAAAAGGTTTATACATTGAAAAAAATCCTGATGAGAATACTTTTGTAAACTTCAATGATGGGGCAAGAAACCAGAAACTTAATATATCTTACCCCGATAAAGAACAAGGTATTGATCCTAAGATAGGTATATCTTATTTAAGTGAAGAACAAGGCGAACCTCCAATGACTATTGGAAAATTAATAGATCCAAAAATAGGTCAGGAATTTTGGGAGAAAGTTCAAAACGGTGAAATAAAACTTCCTGAAATGGATGAAGAAGCACAGAAACAAATTCGGGAAAATATAGAGAAAATGAAAAACGGAGGAGTAGAATTTCCAAAACCTCCAATCGGAGCCGGTACATATGCTTTAGGCGAGAACGGAGATGCAGCAACAACAATGGCCCTTGGTGAAGAAGGTGGCGGTTCGGTAAAAGTCGATGATGAAATGTCAAAAAAAATTCAAGAGGCAGTAGAACAGTTGAAAAATAAAACAGGTGCTGACGTAAAAATTGATGACGATACTTGGAAAAAACTTCAGGAAGTTTTAGAGAAAATAAAAAATGGAGAAATAAAGCTTCCGAAGAGCCCAATTGAGTCAGGTACATATAGCTTGGGTGAAACTGGCGATGCAACACCAACAACAATGGCACTTGGTGAAGAGGGTGGTGAAAATATTACCACAATGGCTTTGAATGAAGAAGGCGGTTCAGCTGTTACAACGGCAATTGGTGAAAGCGGTGATGGCATAACAACCAAAGCCATGAATGAAGAAGGCGGCTCAGCTGTTACAACGGCAATTGGTGAAAGCGGCGATGGCATAACAACCAAAGCTACAAATGAAGAGGGTGGTACAGCTTTTACAGCGGCAATTGGTGAAGACGGTGGCTTTGAGACAATAACAACTTATGCTATGGGCGAAGAAGGCGGAGATTCTGTCATATTATCTGATGATGTTAAAGAGAAATTCCGTAAACTAATTGAAGATTTAAAAAATAAAAATGATAAGCCTATTTTGGATGAAAAAGCCACAAAAAATATACTGGAATTATTGGAAAAAATAAGAAACGGTGAAATTAAACTGCCTAATAACGAGGTTGATGCAGGCACTTACGGATTAAATGAAAATGGTGATGTTCCTGTTACCACAATGTCTATCGGAGAAGAAGGCGGCGGGCAAATCACTACAATGGCACTTGGAGAAGAAGGCGGAGATTCTGAACCTAAGCTTCTGTAACAGATGAATATAATTTAAACATATAACAAGGCAAAACTATTATAGTTTTGCCTTATTTATATATTTCCAAATTTTCTAAAATATACAGTTCTCATCTATTTTATAGTTTTTTACAATGATATTGTAAAATAGTGGATTCCATTTGCATCAGAGGCTTCAAGTCATTTTGTGCTTGTGTTAGATCTTTCAGAATTTGTTCCGCATCTTTCATAGATTGTTCAGCATTATTAGAATTAAAATCAAGTTTATCAAAATTTATAGTAGATATTTTGTTAAATGTACTTTTACCATAAGAACTGTTAGCTTCTGCTACGGTCATAGGAACATGAACAGTCATAACCGTTTCCGATGGTATCTTGCAGATAAATATGACATCCCCCGTTTACTTTTCCATAAATTTTATACAAATCACTTTTATATGGAGTGCAAGTTGCAAGATTGTTGTAATATGGTATATATTTTTTTATTTGAGCCTGTGATTTTTTAAATTCTTGCAGTTTAGCTGCAGTATCGTCACTATAGGCAAAAGTTCTTGTACAAATACAGCTGCATAAAGTTATTACTGAAATTCCAACGACCCAAAACATTTTTTTCATCTTAACCTACCTTTAATGTTATATATTCATGGCTTTGAGAATATCTGTCAAATTTGAAGAAGTTTTTTTAACTTCGTCATTTGAATATTTTATGGCATTATCAGGGTCTTTTAAGCCGTTTCCTGTTAGGATACAAACTATTTTGGAACCTTCTTTGATTAGATTTTTTACTTTTATAAGTCCTGCTACAGAAGCTGCTGATGCAGGTTCTGCCAGAATACCTTCTGAAGAGGCTATGAGTTTATAGGCTTTTACAATTTCTTCATCCGTAACAAAATTGATCATGCCGTTGCTTTCATCTCTGGCTGCTTCAGCATATTTCCAGCTTGCAGGATTTCCTATACGGATAGCTGTTGCGATTGTTTCAGGATTCATAATTCTTTCGCCTTTAACGATTGCGGCAGCTCCTTCTGCTTCAAACCCCATCATTTTCGGAAGTGCAGGAATTTTTCCTAATTTGTGCCATTCTTTATAGCCTTTCCAGTATGCAGTAATATTACCGGCATTGCCAACAGGTATAAAATGGTAATCAGGAGCCTGACCTAATGCTTCACAGATTTCAAAAGCTCCTGTTTTTTGACCTTCAATTCTGTAAGGGTTTACGGAATTAACCAATGTTATCGGGTATTTTTCAGCGATTTCTCTTACCACTTCTAATGCCCTGTCAAAATTTCCCTGAATTGCAATAATTTCAGCCCCGTACATCATTGCTTGGGATAATTTGCCAAGTGCAATATACCCGTCAGGAATTAAAACATAAGTTTTTAATCCTGCTTTAGCTCCGTAAGCAGCAGCAGATGCGGAAGTGTTGCCTGTTGAGGCACAAATTATAGCACCTGAACCTGATTCTTTTGCTTTTGTAACAGCCATTGTCATCCCGCGGTCTTTAAAACTGCCTGTAGGATTACAGCCTTCAAATTTTAAGTAAATTTCAGCATCAACCCCGATTTTTTTTGCAAGATTTTCTGCTTTAATTAATGGTGTATTGCCTTCATTTAGTGTAACAACAGGAGTGGACTCCGTTACGGGTAAAAATTCTCTGTATTTATTGATTAATCCTTGATAGTACATAGTATCCTCTTTTCTTATTTTATTATGTACTTGATTTTAACATATAAATAAATACTTGTGAAGTTGCTAATATTTGACAATACACTGGTTTTAAAATTTAATTTGTATATTTTCTTTATCAGATATTAAAAATTTATTTAAATCATTAACAATTTTTTCTGCTTTTGGTTTGTTGGAATGGAATGATTCCATAATAAGTTTATTTTGATTATTTTTTGTATTAGCATATATATAATACCAATTCCCGTCATTTCTGTATACCGGAATGGTTGCACTGTTGTATCTTAATTTAAATTGTTTAATATCTGACAAATTCAATTCTTTTTTTGTTTTTAATAATCCAAAGAATGCAGTTTCTTTTATTACACATTTGTTTTGCTTTGAAATACAAGTAAATTCTGTTGAATTAAGTAATACAAATTGAAAACCTAATAGTGCTCCTATTAAGATTACTAACCAATATTTTTTAATTATTTCTATTCTAAAAATTACAAAATCTATATAGCTTTTCATTTTGAATTTTTTATTTTTATTTGTGGTTATATGCTTAATTTAACGACATATTTAACTCTGCAGGTTTTATATATAATATAGCATTCAAACTGTCTGCTAATTCAGATGCTTCGTTTTTATTTTTATAACCTATTTCCGAGAACCTGTATTCTTGTCCGTCAATTGTTTGTGCATAGATATAATAGACACTGTCTGGACTTCCACTACTATTGCGACGTGCAAATGATTTTAATGTAAAGGCTTTTATCATATTTAATTCAACATGGACAGTTTTGCCCTTATTAAAAAGTTTCTTTTTATATTCAACCTGACAAATGTGTTTTTTACATACAAAATAAGTTTTTGGCGGAGCAAGCAATTTCATTGAAAGAGGAATTATTATAATAAAAAATAAAATTCCAAGTCCCGGATTATCTTTTTTTGAGTTATTATTTTCGTATGATGATGACATTATTGGCCTTTTGTTAATTCTTCATAATTATAGTATTCTGAATTTTATTTCCAAAACTGGATTAACATCAGAGTTACTGTTTTCTGCGCTGTTTCCAAATTTAAATATCATAAAGCCCCCTTTTTAACAATTATTCAGGTTCGACTAAATTTGGACTCTTATTAAACTGTTTACTTTTGTTATGGCAGAATCATTGTTAAATATATCAATAACTTTTTGCATATCTTTTTCTTTGCAAAGTTCTGTAATAACAGTAATTTTTGCTGCATTATCGCCTGCTACTTCTTTCTGAACAATACTTGCAAGGCTTATTTTGTTTTCTTCGCATGCTTTACCTATTCTTGCAATTACACCTAAGCTGTTTTGGGCTGTTATTGAGATATAATATTTGTTTTGGGTTTCTGCAATCTCTATCGGCACAGCAGTTTCGGTATGGTTGCATCTCATCATAGGCAGAACATAATCCGTTTTACCTATTTCGGAAGCTATAGCTAAAATATCACCGACAACAGAGCTTGCTGTAGGAAATTCCCCTGCTCCGGGGCCAGACAAAGTTATATCTCCTACAGGATGTCCTGAAAGGTTGACAGCATTAGTTACATAATTGATATGAGCTAATGTTTTTGACATTGGAACAAGCATAGGGTGAACCCTTACATCTGCTCTTCCTTCATCGTCTAATTCAGCAGAAGCTATGAGTTTTATTTTATAACCCATTTCATTTGCCGCTTTCATATCTTCAGGACTTATTTTTGTAATTCCTTCACGATAAACATTTTCAAATTTAACTCTTTTCCCGAAAGCGATTGTAGCAAGAGTCGTAATTTTGTATGCCGCATCAAAACCTTCAACATCACCTGTCGGGTCAGCCTCTGCATATCCTAATTCCTGAGCTTCTTTTAGCACATCTTCGTAAGATGCTCCCTGAACATCCATTTTTGTTAATATATAATTTGTTGTTCCATTTAGAATTGCCTTGATTTTATTGATTTTGTTTCCTGCAAGGATAGTCTTGATAGGCATAATCAAAGGAATTCCGCCTGCTATTGCAGCTTCATAGAGAACAACTTTATTATTTGTTTCCGCAAAATTGAAAAGTTCTTCTCCATGCTTTGCAAGGAGTTCTTTATTTGCGGTTACAATGTGTTTTCCGTTTCTTATAGCAGTTTTTATAAGGTCAAATGCCGGATCAATTCCTCCGACTAACTCTGCTACTATATCAATATTTGGATCATTAACAACTTCATAAGCATTATCTGTAATAATGCTTTCATCTAACCCGTCAATATTGCGTTTTTTGTTTTTATTCCGAACTGCAATTTTTACAACTTCTACATTATCAAAGTGTTTGAGAGTTTTAAAAACTCCGGAGCCGACAGTTCCCAGTCCGATTAATCCGATTTTAATTTTCTTTTCCATGGGTATATAATATCATAAATATTATTTTTATGCTCAAGTGTTAAGAGCTGTATATGTAAACCATTTTTAACAACTTACTTGCAAAAAAGTATTTTTAGAGTATTATAGATGTATTGATGTGATAACTAGCTAGAAAAGGAAATAAATTATGGCAAAACATTGTGAAATATGCGGCAAAGCTCCAATTAAAGCAGCTAAATTGACTTTCTCTCACAAACAAATTGTTCATACTCAAGAACCAAACTTGCAGTCAGTAAAAGCTGTTGTTAACGGTGCTACAAAAAGAATCAGAGTATGTACTTCTTGCTTAAGAGCAGGTAAAGTTCAAAAAGCTATATAGTTTTTAAGCTTATAAAAGATTATTCTAAAATAAAAAGACCTTATTATAAGGTCTTTTTATTTTAGTTTAATTCAAAAAATACTTTATTAGTTTCAGGTTATCACCTTCCTAAGGATACAAAGTTCTATAAAATATTTGAAAAGTTATTTTACACCTTGATTGTTTTTCTGTGAGGATTTTGAAACTATTCCTTGTTATAATTAAAAATGTTAAATAGTTGTGGATGTTTAATTTGAGGTAATTTAACTCTTTACATTTCTTCATGATTATTAAAAATCATTTGCCAGTTTTTTATGAATGTAATAAAATGATGTTGGGAATGTTTTTTAAGGGATAGGTAAGAATGATAAAAGACAGATTAAATGAGAGAACTTTAACGCCTCAAGAGGTAAGAACTATTTTAAAAGCAGACAACAAAGAAATCGTAGATTTATGTAAGAGAGCTGCAATCAGACCAAGAAAAAATGCAAAAGGTCATACTTATTTTTCTTATGATGAAGTTAAAAATTTAAGAAAAATTCAAGCTCAAGTTAGAGGAGTTGTATCTGATCCTGTTGCTGTAGCTGCTCCTGCTATGGTTGCTGCATCAGCAACTCAAACTAACAGTGCTGCGGTAAGAAGTATTTTAACAACTTTGCAGGAATTAGAAGTAAAATTGAGCAACAAAATTGCTAAAGTTATTGATGAGAAGCTTGAAGGCATGGATGATGTTGTTGTTGAACTTATTCGCTGTAAAACTGATAATGAAACCTTGAAACAAAAAATTGTAGATTTAAATAAAGAAGTTTATCAGTTAAAGAATGAATTAAATAGCTATAAACCTGTTGCTTTAGGGTTTTACAAGAAAAAAGAAGTTTACGTTTGGGAATAAGAGGAAGATATAATGGCAGCTAAAGAAGAAGCACCGGTAAACATTAGCGAAGAAAGGAATAAGGCGCTAAAATTAGCGATTGAAAAAATTGAAAAAGATTTTGGCAAAGGCTCAATTATGAAGCTTGGCGACAAGACAACCGTTAATGTTGATGCTATCCCGACAGGTGCATTATCTTTAGACGTTGCTTTGGGTATCGGCGGTATTCCCAGAGGTCGTATTATTGAAATTTATGGCCCAGAAAGTTCAGGTAAAACAACATTGGCTCAGCATATAGTTGCTGAATGCCAGAAAAAAGGCGGTATTGCTGCATTTGTTGATGCTGAGCATGCTCTTGATCCTGAATATGCAAGAAATTTAGGTGTGCAGGTCGATGATTTATTGATTTCCCAGCCGGATACCGGAGAGCAGGCACTTGATATTACTGAAGAATTGGTGCGTTCAGGAGCTGTTGATATCGTTGTTGTTGACTCAGTTGCGGCTTTGGTTCCTAAGGCAGAAATTGAAGGCTCTATGGAAGATCAACAGATGGGCTTACAGGCTCGTTTGATGTCAAAGGCTTTGAGAAAATTAACCGGTATTATTGGTAAGACAAATACGACTGTTATTTTCATTAATCAATTAAGAATGAAAATTGGTGTTATGTATGGAAATCCTGAAACAACAACGGGCGGTAATGCTCTAAAATATTATGCATCTGTTCGTATGGAAATTAAAAAGACTGAAACTCTCAAAGGAGATGACGGAGAAATTGGTAATCATGTAAGAGTCAGAGTTGTTAAAAATAAAGTTGCTCCGCCGTTTAGAACTGCAGAATTTGATATTATTTTCGGAAAAGGTATTTCTAAGATTGGTAATATTTTAGATGTTGCAGTTAACCTTGATATTGTTAAAAAAGCCGGAGCATGGTTTAGTTATAACGAAGAAAAACTCGGTCAAGGCAGAGAAAAAGCTAAAGAATTCTTAGAGCAAAATCCTGAAATTTTGGCTGAAGTTGAAACATTGGTTCGTGAAAAATTGGCTCAACCATAGCTATATATTAAGTTTTGTATATAATATTTTTTTCTTATTGGCAAATTATTTTTTGTCCAGATTTAAGATGAATATAAATTATATAGGTTTACAAAGGCAATATTTATATAAACCCGAGTGAATTAAAAGACCTCTTAATAGAGGTCTTTTTAAATTTTCAATTGTGTTTCAGCGAGTTTTAATAATTCATAAAACCTGTCTTTGTTGTGCATATACAGCCAACCTATAATAGTTTCAAATGCGGTTGCCTGACGGTATTCTGCTTGAATACTACGTCTTCCTATTGGAATAGGAAGATTTCTTGCACGTCTTGTTATTTCTAATTCTTCTTCAGTTAGATATGATTCGAGAAAGTGAAGTAAATCGCATTGGAATTGTGTTTTAACATTATCGGTTGTTAATTTGTGTAGTTTTTGTGCATTATTTGTTTTTAGAATTGTTTTTTCTCTGATAAACAGTTCCCATAATGCGTCACCCAGGTAGGCATAATTTCTTAAATTTATTTCATTCATATGCTGATTTTACTACAAAGATTTGGTATTTGATATTTTTTCTGTTAATGTAAAAATAAAACTACAATGAGGATTAGTATATGAGAAAAAATTTAATATTGTTATTAGTATTTTGTATGCTTATTAGCTGTCAATCTGTATTTGCTGTATGCCAAATTACAGGAACAGGTCGAGATAAGAAGGTTATATCTTCTTGTGAAAAAACTGATGTTAGTTCAAAATGTGACAAAGTTGATTATCCTAAAGAAGCTGTTAGATATAAAAATTACATTAAACAACTTCAGCAAGATAGGGCTGTTGTTTATAATGCGTTGAATTTGACAGATGATCAAATCAAATTGCGAGAAGATTTGATAAAAGAGTATTCTCCTTATTATGATCAAAAATTGGATGAATTGTTAAAAGAAAGTTTTAGAGTACAAGCTTTAGAATGTGCAGATGCTGACAGATCCGAGATTAACTGTCATAAAAAGAATATCAAAAATATTAAAAAAGATATTGAACGTTGTATAAAACAGGAAAATAAAACATTTACAAAATCCCTAACAAGTCTGCAACGTTCAAAGTACAAATTAATAAAGAAACTTGAAAAGAACGATTTTGATGAAGAAGCTCGCCGCAAAGATTATTATAAATCAAATCCTCAGATGGTTCCTTTTGGAAATCCTGTTCGATGCCATCAGCCTATAGGAAGAGGAGAAGAATAAATTAAGGATATTTTATTATTTACCCCTAATAAAGGATGATTTTTCACTGATAATTATTATAATTATGGTATGAAAAAATTCCGGCTTTTTATAATTATATTTTTATCAACTCTGATAATGTTACAGAGTAATTTGTGTTTGGCAAAGAAACGTCCGGAAAGTTTTGACGGACGTGGTTATGTCGGCACTTTGCCGGATCTTACAAGAAATTACGAATCTGCTGAGCCTCAACAAGCTTCGCCTGAAATTAATAAGGCAAAAGATTTTAATTCCGAAGATGAGATTAAACCTGTTCCCAGAGATAATCCTGCATTTGTAAATATTATTCTCAAGCCTGATAAAACATCACAGTATGTTAATGATTTAAATGAATTTATACCTATTCTAGAAAAAATATATGACTTAATTGAAGAGGATAGCAACGTTCAAATTTTCAATGCTAAAGTTTATTATTTTAACAAATCTGCTGATTATTTTAGAGATAAATATAAAGATAAACCAGAAAGTCAGTTTGTATCATATAAACGATTAATGGAACTTAGTATGCATGCAAGATCAATAGCATTGCTGCGTAATGAGGCAGAAAAATATAATCCTTATTTAGCATACGGAAGTTCAGGATATATCTATAATCCCAATAATATTACTGAGCAGCTTGGTTATTTGAAAACTGAAATCCAGCAGACGATTTTAATCTTAAAAGAGTCTAATTAATTCGTTTGCTTAAAACTTATTTTTCGATTAAAATCATATTATGTTTAAAAACAAATTCATAGATATTTTGGCAAGTTTGGAAAGTAAATATAATAATCTGAAGATTTTGGATAAATATATTCTAAAACAAGTTATTGAAATGTTTTTGATGGGTGTATTTGTTTTTACAACAATTATCTTTGCTTCTGATACATTCATAACTTTGATTAAACAGATTGCAAAATTCGGTATTCCGTTCAAGGTTGCTTTTATAATAATATTATTGAATTTACCTGCTGTTATTGTTATGACTATTCCAATGGGCGTATTATTGTCTACTGTTATGACGTTAAACAGATTGAGTTTATCTTCTGAAATTACTGTAATGAGAGCGTGCGGAATCGGTTTAAACAGAATAGCAAAACCTATTTTTATTTTTGCCATTGTTATGGCTTTATCCAGTTTCTTTATTAACGAAACAATTGTTCCTGTGATGACAAAACAGGCTAAAGATTTGGCATTATGGGCCTTAGGGCAAAAAAATATTCCTGACGGTAAGCAAAATTTTGTTTTTAAAGAATTAAATGATGGCGGCAGTTTAAAAAGATTATTTTATGTAGGATATTGTGAAAAGAAAACTCTTCATAATGTAACGGTTTTGGATAATTCAAAAGACGGAACAATTCAGGTTCTTCAAGCTCGTGAAGGAAAAACTTCTCCAAAAGGCTGGGAATTTGAAAAAGGTGCAGCGTATACTATTGCAAATGATGGGCAGGTATTGAATACTACTTTGTTTGATACCTCTGTTGTAAAATTTGGTTTAGACTTGTCAAAAGAAATGAATAAAAATGTTGCAAAAGAAATGAATTTCCCAAAACTGTTGAAATTTTTGACTAACTCAAAATTATCTCAAAAAGACAGACAAGTTTATACAATTGAATTATTTGATAAAATTGCGTTGCCTGTAACAACTATTGTTTTTGTTCTTTTGGGTGTTCCATTAGCTATTACACCTCCAAGGGTTAGATATAACAGAGGATTTTTATTCAGTATTTTAATTATTTTTGCATATTATCTTGTCAGAGCTTTGTCTTTATCATTTGGAGAAGCGGGTTCTCTGGCTCCATTTTTGGCAGCTTGGCTTCCGAATATTATTTTGACCGTTTGGGGAACTTGTTTGTATTATAAGAAAGTTTATACGATTTCTTAATACTTTGTAAAATCATACTTTTAATGGTGAAAATTTTTGTGTTCTTGTTTTAAAATGTTTGTATGGATAGTAGCGGAAACAATAACAAAGTTAGCGGAAATATATTTTCACAAAAGTATAATTTTTCACCGGTAAATCCTTTTAGCGGAAATTTTGATCCTGAAAAAATTCCGCAGAGTTCTCAAGTTCAAAAGCCGGAAATAGTTGCTAATCCTGTTAAACGTTTAAATGGTTATGACTCAGCTATTTTAAATAAAACTAATTTTGAAGGTGCAGATGATGAAGAACTAAGTATTGAATATAGAATTAAAGAAAAAGAGTCTATTATAAAAGATTTGGATTCTAAGATTAAAATTGCAGATAATTACGGAACTCAAAATGAAGCTTTAGGCTTAAAAGCTAAACGACAAAGAATAATGCAGGAGCTGGATACATTAAGAAAACAGCAGATGTATGGCGGCAGGGTGCTAGGGGAAAAAGCCCAGTTTTCTCATCAAAAATTTAAAGAAAAAATGCCTTTAATATACAAAATTCAATCATTTATATCACGACAAATTCTTGCAAGAGTTTCTAAGAAGGTAAATTCTGTTATTACTCTGAGTGATTCTTTGGAGCAGCTTTCGCAGATAAGTAAAAGTGTGGATGAACTTATTGAAATGAACGTTCCTTATGGAGAGAAAGTTCAGAATTATGAAAAACTTACGGAGTATTTAAATCAGGCAAATATGATTCATTCAAAAATTTCAAAATCAATGGGTAAAAAGTTGTAAATAGCAATTTTTATTTTGTTTATCTGTTTATATCAAAAAATTGTAGTAAGGAATATTAATGTTAAAAATTTTAAGTTTTTTTACCCCGAAAATGTGTGCAGTACGATTTAAAACCTTAAATAAATGTAGAACATCTATAGGTTTAAAACCTTTACAAGATTATAAATTATTGTATAAAGCTGAAAATATAGATGTAAGCAGTGATACTGATAGAGATTGGTTGATGCCGCATTGGGCTGAGACTTTTAATATTGTAAAAGTAGGTAAAAGATCTGATCCAACTTTTAGTAGAGAGATAATCTCTTTTTATGATAAAGATAATAATATAATCGAAAGATTATTCAGGCAAAATGGTATGAATACCAGAAAAGAAATTTATTCGAAAGGTTATAAATCTAGAACAATAGTCACGAAAGAGTTTGTACAGCCTAAAATTGAAGCTGGAATAAATGTTCCCTTAAAACTAAAAAACCTTGCAGGAAGGTGGCGTGACAGAATTTCAGAACTACAAATAATAGAAGAGTATCCTGTTTTGAAACAATACATTAAAGGGAAGCGAACTGATAAAAGTCCTGTCGGTTTGTATACCAAAAGGGTTGAATATTCTCCATCCGGGGATAAAGATTCCGTTCGTAATATTACATTCACAAAATATCCTATAAATTTTGGTTTCCAAGATCCTTCCGATAAAAAAGTTATAAGCGGAACGCTTGTTAAAAATGGTAAAGATGTTGAATTGACAGATGTTCGTAAAACAGATAATTTAAAAATAGATTTGAATGATGAGTTTTTAAAATACAGATTTATTGATCCTCGAAGTGATGAAGGATTGAGATTATTAACGGATTATTTTATAAAGAAACGTGGTCTTGAGCCATTACATATATATGTAAATCCTTCATCCGGTTCTGTTAGTGAATCCAGTTTAGGTTATTTTTGGAATGGAGAATTACATTATTCCAAAAGATTACAAAAGTTACCTTCAAGTGAAGCTGTAGATACGGTTGCTCATGAAGTTGAGCACGCATATCAACATGCTCAAATAGGCAGATTAGGTAAATCAGAGTCAAGATATGAAACGGAAGCAGAGAGATTATTACCGCCTATAGAAACTAATGAAATTAAAAGTGCTGTAAAATATGCAATAGCAAGGGATGTTTATCCTGTAAAGAATAAAAGTATGGATAATCCATTGTATAGAGATAATTATTTAGAGGTAAAGGCAAGAGAAGCAGGAGGTAAAGCCAAAGATATGTATCAGGCTAATAAGGATAATTACGAATTTTTTAATTGGTTTGGTATGCATAAGTTTTAAGATAAGTAATTTGTAGAATATCACGTATGGGAATGAATTGTATAGTCTTTAATAAATCCTTTAACTATTTAGTAGCACACATTTCCCAGCTTGTGGTAAAATATGAAGTAAATAGGAGGATTTTATATGGCAAGAGCAATTATAATGGTAATTGATTCTATGGGTATAGGAGCAATGCCCGACTGCAGAGATTTTGGTGATATTCCGGAGTGTAATACTTTAAAACATGTTTGTGAGTTTAATAAAGGATTAAATGTTCCGAATTTAGAAAAGTTGGGGTTAGGTAATCTTCAAGATTTTGAGGGAATAAATAAAGTTGAAAACCCACTTGCAACATATGGAACATTATTAGAGAAGTCTAAGGGTAAAGATACGACGACTGGACACTGGGAAATTGCAGGAATAACTTTAGATAGACCATTTGCAACTTTTCCTAATGGCTTCCCTGAAGAACTAATTGAAAAATTTATAAAAGAAACCGGTTGTGGTGGAGTGCTTGCAAATCGTCCTGCAAGCGGAACTGCTATTATTGCAGAGCTAAATGAAGAACACCATCAAACAAAATTCCCTATTGTTTATACTTCTGCAGATAGTGTATTCCAGATTGCAGTTGATACAGATTTAATTCCATTAGAAATTCTATATGATTGGTGTAAAATTGCAAGAAGAATCCTCACTGAGGGGAATTATTATGTTTCAAGAGTAATAGCAAGACCGTATAAAATAATTGATGGTAAACCGACAAGAATTTCTAAAGATAGACGAGATTACTCAATTGAACCAGTTGCTCCTACACTTTTAAATGAAGTTAAAGATAAAGGAGGCAAAGTAATCGGTATTGGAAAAATAGAAGATATCTTTTCAAAATCAGGAATTACTCATGCTATTCATACCGGTTCAAATAAAGAGGGGCTTGAATTAACACTAAAGGCAGTAAGGTATGAATTACCGCTTGAAGATATAGCTTATGAAAAAAATAAAGAATATAATAATACTGAAATAATTTTTACAAATCTTGTTGATACAGACATGCTTTATGGTCACAGAAATGATCCTAAAGGTTACGGAAAAGCCATCGAAGAAATTGATACTTATATAGCTCCTATTATTGATTCAATGGAAGAGTCTGATTTATTAATTATTACGGCAGATCATGGGTGCGATCCGACAGTTCCTGGTACAGATCATACCAGAGAAAAAGTACCTTTTATTGTTTATTCAAAATCTTTACCATCAAGTGGAAATCTTGGAGAGATGGAAGGATTTGATACAATTGCAGGATTTATAAAAGATTGGATTTAAAAATTTTTAAATCTAGAAATTTTATATTTTTTATTGTATAATTTTGATGTGAAAATTTTTCACATAATGTAAAATAAGGAGAATAAAAATGACAGTTAGAGTAAATGACAGTTGTATTAGCTGTGGCGCTTGCGAATCAATTTGCGACGCTGTATTTTCAATTGAAGACAAGGCAGTAGTTAATGAATCAGCTGTAGCTGATAACATTGATGCAGTAAAAGAAGCTGCTGAAGCTTGCCCAGTTTCTGCTATTGAAGTAGAATAATAGTTTATTCAGTAAAAAGGGCTTGATGTATTTATTTACATCAAGCCCTTTTTATTTATTAAATCATTGCTTATTATTTTGTTAATATTTTGAGAGATCTTTTATGTTAGAACACCATCGTAACCAATTAATTTCTACGGTTTATCTGCGATTTTTTTGAATAATTAATCCAATAACAATGTTTTATCATTTTGAACAAATGACGTGATATCCAGTTCCCCGAATTATTAACAAACTTTATTAAAATTATTGGAATGAACAGGTTATAACAAGCTGTCTATTATTTACTTTTGCTTCTTCTACTGCAGCTTCAGGAGAAAGCTGTTCTATTCCAGAGTCAGACATAGAACCAATAATTTTACAATTTAGAGCTGTGCTTGAGTCAGATTGATAATTTATTTTTTCGTTGAGTTCATCTACTCTCATATTAAGATTTGATAGATCTGTTTCTATATTGTTCAATCTGTCTGAATTTTGTGATGCGTTTGTTATATCAGATTTGAGATTTTGCTGTAATTCTTCATTTTGTTCTTCATTTTGTAATTTAATTTTACCTTGCGAAACGTCTTTTGTATTGGAGTATATAGCTGCAACTGCAAATACAAACATACATAATACAGCTATTGTTATAATTTTAAACTTATTTAAGCTCTCCATACCTTCTCCTATAATTTCTTAAATCGATAATATTTTAGCATAAATGATATGTAAAGGCTAGTATTAAATATAATTAACAAATTGCTATAAAATATAATATTGCAAATTGCAACAGTTTGTAATACAGTTTAGATATCTGCGAAGGTAAAAGGAGGATGTTTATATGGAAACATATGGTATTGAAAAATTTGGTATTATCGGTCCAAAAGCAGTTTATCGCAATTTGAGCCCTGCTCAATTAACAGAAGCTGCATTACGTTTGGGCGAAGGCTCTTTAAGTAGTACGGGAGCTTTAGTTGTAACAACAGGTAAATATACAGGAAGGTCTCCTAAAGATAAATTTATTGTTGATACAGAAACAATTCATAATGAAATAGCATGGGGGAAAGTTAATCGCCCGATAAGCAGAGAAAAATTTAATGCAATTAAAGGAAAAATTGCTGCATACTTACAAAATCGTGAAATATTTATTTTTGATGGTTTTGCAGGAGCAGACAAAACTTATACTCAAAAATTTCGTGTAATTAATGAGTTAGCAAGTCAAAACTTATTTATTCATCAATTGCTAATTCGTCCTACAACTGAAGAATTAGCAAATTATGGAGAAGCAGATTACACAATTCTTTGTGCTCCAGGGTTTAAATGTGATCCTGAAGTTGATGGTGTAAATTCAGAAGCTTGTATAGCTATTGATTATGAGGCTCATGAAATTATTATTTGTGGATCTCAGTATGCAGGCGAAATCAAAAAATCAGTATTTGCAACAATGAACTACATTATGACTAAGAAAAATGTACTTCCGATGCACTGTTCTGCAAATATGGATCCTGCAACAGGTGAAACTGCTGTATTCTTCGGATTGTCAGGAACCGGAAAAACTACATTATCTGCTGATCCTGCTCGTAAACTTATAGGTGATGATGAACATGGTTGGTCTCCAGACGGTATATTTAATTTTGAAGGTGGATGCTATGCAAAATGTATCAATCTTTCAGAAGAACATGAACCTGATATTTATAGGGCAATTAAGTTCGGCTCTTTAGTTGAAAATGTTATTATGGACCCGAACACTCGTGAGTTTGATTTTGCAGACGGCAGTCTGACGGAGAATACTCGTGTAGGTTATCCTATTAATTATATCAACAATGCTCAGATTCCATCAAAAGGCGGCATTCCAAAAGTTGTTGTATTCTTAACAGCTGATGCATTCGGTGTACTGCCTCCTATTTCAAGATTAGATAAGAATGCTGCTATGTATCATTTTGTAACAGGATTTACTTCTAAATTGGCAGGAACAGAACGTGGTGTTACAGAACCACAGCCAACATTCTCAACTCTGTTCGGTGAACCATTCATGCCTATGGATGCATCTGTTTATGCAAAAATGTTAGGAGAAAAACTTGATCAATACGGTACAAAAGTATACTTAGTTAATACAGGATGGGCTGGAGGATCTGCATCATCTGGTGCTAAACGTATGAAATTGTCATACACTCGTGCAATGGTTACTGCTGCATTGAACGGCTCATTTGATAATGTTGAATTTAAACATCACGAGATATTCAATGTAGATTATCCTACATCTTGCCCTGGTGTTCCTGATGAACAGTTAGATGCAAGAGGTTTATGGGCTGATAAAGCAGCTTATGATGAACAAGCTAACAAATTGGCTCAAATGTTTGCAGATAACTTTGCTGCTAAATATCCTAATATGCCTGCAGAAATAGTTAATGCTGGTCCAAAAGCAAAAGTATCTGTATAAAATCTGATAAATGAATATTTAGAAGAACCTTGTGATTTATCACAAGGTTCTTCTTTCATTATGTATGAATTTCCGTTAAAAAGATGATTTAATTGACTAATATGCATTATAATATTATTAAATCAAGAGGGAAATATGAGAACGATTTTGATTATTTTAGGTATACTGGCTTGTATCAATATCTTAGTAATAACAATAAGCAAAGTGTTTGCACATGATATGAATCTTGATTTGAAAAGCGATATAAGTATTTCAAGATTTCAATAAATAAGAAAAGAGATTACAGTTTATGTAATCTCTTTTCTGTTATAGATATTATATTTATACATTAGCCAATTTTTTATAAAAGTCATTAGCCTGTTCAAATTTATATGCAAAATTAAATAATCTTGATTCCTGTAATTGTGGAGCCAAAATTTGTAACCCTATTGGCATTCCGTCGTTGTCAAATCCGGCAGGGACACTAATACCTGGTAAACCTGCTAAATTACAACTTATTGTTGCAATATCAGTTAAATACATTGCAAGAGGATCTGAAGATTTTGCACCTAAGTCGAATGCCGTATTAGGACAAGTAGGAGAAATTAAAACATCAACTTTTTCAAAAGCTTCTTTAAATTCTTCTGTTACCAATGCTCTCATTTGCTGAGCTTTTTTGTAATAAGCATCATAATAACCTGAAGATAGTGCATAAGTTCCTAGCATTATACGGCGTTTAACTTCAGGACCAAATCCTTCAGCCCTGGTTTTAGTGTACATTTCCATAAGATTTTCTGGATTTTTACAGCGATAACCGTATCTTACACCATCAAATCTTGCCAAATTTGAAGAGCATTCCGCAGTTGCTAAAATGTAATAAATACCGATAGAATATTTTAATTTTTTCAAAGAAATTTCAACAATTTCGCAACCTAAGTTTTTATAAGTTTCAATCGCATGTTCTAATGCTTTTTTTACATCCGGAGCTAAACCTTCCTCCATCAGCTCTTTAATAACACCAACTTTTTTACCTTTGATATCCCCATTTAAATTTTGTGAATAATGTTCAACAGGTAAATTTAATGATGTAGAATCTTTAGGGTCATGTCCTGAAATAACTTCAAGTAAATTTGCGGCATCTTCAACAGTCCTTGCAAACGGACCAATTTGGTCTAAAGATGATGCAAAAGCAATTAAACCGTAACGAGATACTCTGCCATAAGTAGGTTTCATCCCAACAATACCGCAAAAACTTGCAGGAAGACGAATAGAACCGCCGGTATCAGAGCCTAGAGCTAAAGTGGCTTCGCAAGCTGCAACGCTGGCTGCGGATCCGCCTGAAGAACCTCCTGGAACTTTATTCAAATTCCAAGGGTTATGGACTTTATTAAAGGCAGAATTTTCATTTGATGAGCCCATTGCAAATTCGTCTAAATTTGCTTTACCTACAATTGGTATTAAATTCCCTAACAATTTTTCTGTAACCGTTGCATTGAACGGAGATACAAAATTTTCAAGAATTTTAGATGAAGCAGTTGTTCTTGAACCTATTAGATTCATATTATCTTTTAGTGCAAGCGGAACACCTGCTAATAGAGGTAATTCTTCACCTTTTGCAATTTTTTCATCAACTTTTTTTGCTGTTGAAACAGCAATTTCTTTTGTCAAAGAATTAAATGCCCCAATTTTTTCTTCTAAAGTATCTATTCTTTCAAATGCTGCAGTTGTAAGTTCAACGGCAGAAATTTCTTTATTTTTTAAAGCTCTGCTTTGTTCCGCAGCGGACTTTTGTAACAGCTCGTTCATAATATCTCCTTAAAAGCTAATTCTCACCAAAATTGTAAGACAAACATATCCAAACTGCAATAAGCGTGTATTTGGATTTATTTTCTATGTTGGACTTAAAAATTTATAAATGTGTACTTTCCTTCTTGAAGCTAGTTTTTTTTAGCAAACAAATATAATATTAGGAGAGGGTTTGTTGCCTGAAATTTAGATTTGACCTATAATTTTAATATGAAAAAGTTTGATTTTTTCAATCAATATAGGGATCCGGTTATTGTTGTGAGGGATTATGAAAATGTTGTTTTTAAAAACAATACTTTCTGTCGTGTGTTTAAAAACTTTGAGGATATAAGAAAATTTGCTCATCAAATGACTTTTGATATGTGCCCTGTTGATAGTGAAAATGTTGATTTATTTTCACCAATATTTCAGGCTATCGCTTCAAAAGAAAATTTCTTTGCCAGAATATCATATGTAAATTCGTTGGGGCAAACTACTTTTTATGATCTAACTGCCGTAAAACGAGGGGCATATACTATTATGTTTCTTGTTGATGTAAGTTCAGAGGTTCTGTTAAAAGATAATCAAAAAGAACAGGAAGCTTTTAAAGAAAAACTTTTGAAACTTGAGGAAGAAAATGATGAACTTCAAAAAATCCGATTGAAAGCCCAATCGCAAGCTATTAGAATTGCTTTAATTAATAAAGTTTCAAATATTATAAGAGAATCGATGGATATTTCTATGATTTTGAATTCTGCATTGAAAGAATTGGCGATAATGTTTGGTTGCTTCAGGGCATATTATGCATCTTCAAGTGATTCAGGTTTTTGTATAGAAGAAACCTTTGGGGAAAATAATGTATCTAAGGGAACTCATATATCATTTGATGCATATGCAATGAAACAGTTAAAGGCAAACCGAATATCAATAAGCTATTCAATTATGGAATATACAGAAGCAGAGCCTTTTAAACAATCTGTTCTGAGGATTATTGTTCCGGTATTTCATATGCAAAAGATGATTGGTGTGATTGTATTGTTGAGTTATCAAAAACGTGAACTTAATGAAGAAATAGAAATTCTCGATGCCGTTTCTTCTCAACTTGGGAACGCTATTATAAGAGCAGAACTTTATCAAAAAAATGCTAAAAACGTTAAAGACTTAAAGGCCGCATTGAATGAATTGAAAGAAACTCAATTACAATTAATAAATTCTGAAAAAATGGCATCATTAGGTCAGTTAGTTGCAGGTGTTGCGCATGAGATTAATACTCCTGTTGCTTCAATAAAATCTAATAATTCAATAATTTCTAAACTTATTGCGCAGATTGAACAAGAAGATTTGCGTAAAATGTTTTCTGAGATAAATACTATTGACAACGAGGCTATTCAACGGATAAGTAATATTGTTATTTCGTTGAAGAAGTTTGTGCGTCTTGATGAAGCTGAATTACAAGAAGCAAATATAAATAAAGAATTAGATTTAACATTGGAGCTGATTCGCCATGAAACAAAGAATAAAATAGAGATTGAAAAATTTTATGGGAATATTCCGCCTGTAAAATGTTATCCTAATATGCTTAATCAGGTTTTCATGAATATTTTGATAAATGCGTGCCAGGCTATTGACGGTTACGGTAAAATAACTATAACGACAGAATATAATAATGAAAATTTGATTGTAAAAATAAAAGATACCGGTAAAGGAATACCTAAAGAAAATTTAAATAAAATTTTTGCGGCCGGTTTTACTACAAAAGGTGTAGGAGTTGGTACAGGATTAGGGCTTGCAATCAGTCAAAAGATCATAAATAAACATAATGGTACAATTCAGGCTATTAGCCAGGTTGGGGTTGGTACGGAATTTATTATTACTATCCATGGATAGTAATAAATCATTAAGAAATGTAACAAGAATTTTTGTAATATTTATAAATTGAAGTTATTTTTATAAAAACAGTTATAAAAATTTTTAAAATAGTTTATATAACTGAGGTAATAATTAGAAAAATGTGTTATTATAGTAGTACAGCATAAATAAGTGTCAGTATTACCCTTAATCAAAATTTTCTGACAGCAAACTGCGTAGTAGTAGGACATAAAATTGTATAATATATGAATTGTAAACAAAATTTAATAAATAGGTGTTAAAAAGGCAATATTTTCATCTCCAAAAACTTTATAAAAGAGTAGGTGTGAATTTATTGTGTAGTGTCGGAGGAAAATAATGACAATTAGTGTGAACAGTAAGAAAAAACAAGTGAAGAAAACGTTTGATGAATTATTAACTGACTTAAAAACAAGTAATTCAGAAAAAGTCAGATATAATGCAGCTCGTATTCTTGGTGAAATGGGTGATTCAAAAGCAGTTGAACCACTTATTGATGTTTTGAAACATGACAAGAATGGTTCTGTAAGATTGTATGCTGCAAGAGCATTAGGCGAACTTGGTGATTCCGCTGCAACAATTCACTTGATTGAATCTTTACGTGAAGACCGTAATGTTGATGTTAGAGTTCGTGCAGCTCGTGCATTAGGTCGTTTAGGCGGTGCTATTGTTGTTGAGCCGCTTGTTGAAGCTTTAAACGATGAAAACCCTCAAGTTTGTATCACAGCAACTGATGCATTAATTGAAATAGGTGATGTTGCAACTGATGCTTTAATCGCATCTTTAGATCATGAAAAGGTTAATGTGAGATGTGATGCGACAAGAGCTTTAGGTGAAATCGGAAATAAAAAAGCTGTTGATAAAATTATCAATATGTTATATGACGAATGGGTTAACGTAAGAATTTATGCAGTAACTTCTTTAGGTAAATTGAATGATACAAAAGCTGTTCCTGCATTGATTGACGTTATGAAAAACCGTTCTGAAAATGAATTGGTTAGAGCAGGTGCTGCAGCTGCTTTAGGTGTTTTAAGAGACCAAAGAGCTTTGATGCCGTTAAGAGAATTGATTATGGAAGCTGAAGAACTTGGTGAATTGGAAGATACAGCTTTAAAATCATTCAAGAAAATTATGGCAGCAAATTGGCAGTCTATTCCAGGGGCTACTCCTCAGAAAAAACCTGCTGGTACTTTTTAATTAGCTAATGGTTGTTTATTATTATATATAAAAGACGGCTTTAAAAGTCGTCTTTTTTACATACATAATTTTTCAAAAATAACCGCTGCATATAATAATACAGCGGCTTAATTATCGATTTAATTTAATATTTAACTAGTCTTCAATTGCTTTTACTTCTTCAGTTTCTTCTTCATCTACAGTTTCTTCTTTCATATCAGTACGAATAGATTCTTTAAATGAAGCTGATGAAATACTTTTATCTTTCAGTTTTGTAATTTGTCTTGCCAGTTTATCAGCCAGCAAATCGATACTTGCATACATAGATTCACCTGCCTCTTCGCAGCGAATCGTTCCGGAACTTGTTTTGCATAATACTTCTGCAATGTGCTTACCTTCTGCTGCAGGATTTTTAATTACTGAAAGTACAACATCAATAGCCTGAATTTGATCGTAACGAGTTGCGACTTTTCCAATTTTTTCTTTTACATAAGCTTTGATAGCATCTGTAATTTCAATGTTTCTTCCGTTTACATGTATGTGCATCTAAAACCTCCAATTTCTATACCACTGCTTTGTTAGTATAACACATAATGAATAATTTTTAAAGGGTAAATTGATTATTCATCTGCTAAAAATTGAGGTAATTCTACATCGGGTGTTCCGATTACTCTTACAAGTTCCAAAACGGATGCTTTCATCTGACATTTTTGTGAGGAACCGCTGAAGAAATCTCTATAAAAACAGCCTTCACAATTACATCCTCTTTTATAACACTCAAGCGCCGTAGTAGTCCATCTTCTAACGGCAACTGCTCTTCCCATATCCCTACTTCTAAACAATTATATAATCTCCACTTTCTTTTAACTATCCAATCGATATCTTTTGTATATCGATCCATCTCCCCTAAAGCCGTATATATCAATGTCTTGCGACTTCATATTTTCATTATAAAAAATAAGATTATTTTTTCAAGGTCAGAACATGTTGTTATGAAGTTTTGTAACGTATCGCTTTGATAGCGCTGTATTCAGCCTTTTGAATATCTAAATAGCTGAAAACCATGATGTGACATGATTTGAGAAACTTTAAACCATGCAAAACCATGTCATATCATGGTTTTACATGGTTTGAAATCTTATTAAGATTTGTAAAATATTTTATCATATAGCCTAACTGGGCATGTTTTATTTAAAAAGGGACAGGTTGATAAAACCATGTCCCTTTTATTTATCGACTGTCATTTTCCTAAATTTCTAAAGTAAACCGGTTCATGCTGACCGGTTGGACAGCCGTTTGTATTCCAACCGCTTAATTGCATGCCCATAAAATCATGGGATAATTCGGTTGTGGAATACAAATTTGTTATTCTTCTTTTATTTTTAATTTTTTTGCTTCTTTTGTTTCAGTTATCTGTTTGGGCAGAGTTATTGTCAGTATTCCATTTTTGTATATAGCATCTGCTTCATCTGCTTTTATTGGTTGATCAAATGAGATAGTTCTTTGGTATTTGCCGTATCGAAATTCTGATGTGTGGTAGCGGCGGTTATGTTCAGCTTCTTTTTTTTCTTCTTTTTCTTCGTGGGTTTCTGCGGAAATTGTCATAAAATCATTATCTATTTCAACTTCTATGTCGTCTTTTTTTACCCCCGGAAGCTGTACTTTTACTTTATAGTCTTCTTTGTTTTGTATTACTTCTATTGCCGGACGAAGTGTTACGTTTTTAATTATATTAAGCGGATGTCCGAATGTATGTGTGAAAAATGTATCTCGCAAAAAGTTATCTAATTCCTGATGTATGCTATCAAAATATAATTCAGGTTCGCGAACTATTAAATCGTTTTTCATGTTAACTCCTTTCTTTATTAAGATAAGGGTTTTGTTATTATTTAACATTGCTCGAAAGTTTAATGTTTTGTTTTTTTTAATTTAGACCTTTCGGCAATAGTTTTTTCTTTCAAAGGAAAATAATTTATAGAAAAAGGAGAGATGTATGACTTGTAGAATGTTATTTTTTGATTTTAGGGATTCAGAAAAAAATTTTTTTCAGCAGCATGAATTTTGTAATTATGATATAAAATTTTTTTCTGAAAGTCTTAATGAAGAAACTATTTCGAAATTATCCGAGGAAGATTTTGAAAAAACAATGATAATCAGTGTTTTTATATCTTCAACCATAGATGATAATATAATAAGTAAGTTTAAAAATTTACGCGTTATAACTACACGTTCTACAGGTTATGATCATATTGATATAAATGCTTGTATTTCAAAAAATATTGCATTAATAAATGTTGATTCATATGGTAAAACTTCTGTTGCTCAATTTGTTTTTGCTTTGATTTTAATGCTTGTGAGAAATATATATTCAGCTGTCACTGCAGAAGTTAAAGATTTGTTTAAATCAAATAATTTTACCGGGCGTAATTTAAATACATTGACAATAGGTGTTGTAGGAACAGGTGAAATCGGCAGCAGTGTGTGTAAGTTGGCAAATTGTTTTGGTATGAGGGTTTTAGCATTTGATATGAGGCCAAAGCCTGAATTGCAGTCTGAATATAATGTTCAGTATATGGAATTGACAGGTTTATTGAAAAATTCTGATATAGTAACAGTGCATCTTCCTTATACAAAAGACAATTATCATATATTTTCTGATGAGCAGTTTGATATGATGAAGGACGGTTCGTATTTTGTAAATGTTTCGCGGGGAAATTTAGTTGATACTAATGCTTTATTAAAATATGCACGAGAAAATAAATTTAAAGGGATTGCTCTGGATGTTGTGGCATGTCCTGATGTCAATCATATTACCGCTGATAATATTGAAAATGATACATTATTTTGTGTTGAAAATTCTAAATCTGTTAAAGAATTAATGGAAATTCCAAATGTTATTATTACTCCTCACATGGCTTACAATACTCAGGACTCCATAGATTTTATTTTGGAAAGTACGTTTGAAAGTTTATCGGATTATCTGAAAGGCGGCAGGAAAAACAGGGTTTTATAAACCTATTTCCCCATAATCTGAGCAGATATTATACCGAAAAGGTAATCCTGTCTTTTGATAAATTTAAATCCTTGGTTTTCAAATTCTGTTATTAAATTTTCTGGTGAGGGAAATTCTTTTTTTGAAGCTAGCAGATATTTGTAGTGTTTGAAATTTTTTCCGGTGAGTTTGACTGCCGTTATTACGATTAAATCAAAAATTTTGCTTAATTTATTATGCTGTCCAAAATCGAGGTGAAGAAATTTTCCTTGAGGTTTTAGAGTCCGATATATTTCAGATATTGCTTTTGCTCTGTTTTCTATATTTCTGAGTCCAAATCCCATTGTAATATAATCAAATTCGTTATCTTGAAAACTTAAATTTGTACAATCACCCTGAATAAAAACGGATTGAGGATTTTTTTGTTTTGCGAGCTTCAGCATGTTTATTGAAAAATCAAGCCCTATGACTTTTGATGTTGGATATAATTTTGATATTATTTTACTGAAATCTCCTGTGCCGCAACATAGATCAAGTATTATGGCATGCGGTTTTATGTTGAGAATTTTTAGAGCCATATGTTTTATAAAATAGTGCGTACCAAGTGAAATTCCGTTATTCATAAAATCATAGTAATTTGAAATTTCATCAAACATATTTTTTATTTTTTGCGGGTTTTTATCACAATTCATTAACAAAATACTCCATTTACTTAATTGTTATTTTAGCATACAATCTTGTTATGAAAATTGCTTTTGTTCCTATTGATAACAGACCTGTGTGCTATACGCTTCCAAAGCTTATTGCAGAGATAGATTCAGATATTGAGTTTTTAATTCCTGACAGAAAATATTTGGGTGATTTAAATAAATCAGCAGATATAGAGAGTTTGTTTGAGTGGCTAATATCCCTGCCTGAAATAGATGCTGCAGTTTTATCTTTGGATACTCTTGCATACGGTGGGTTGATTCCATCTCGCAGATGTCCGGAAACTTTTGAAGAAATAAGAAATCGTATTTTTACTTTGAAAGAAATCCTTGAAGGAAAGGATTGTAAAATATATGCATTTTCAAGTATTATGAGGATTTCAAATAATAATATAAATGAGGAAGAAAAAGAATATTGGTCAATGTGGGGGAAAAAGATTTTTGAATATTCATATCTTTCTCATAAAACAAATAGTGAACATTGTGTAGAAACCGGTATTCCGTCAGAGATTTTGGATGATTATATAGAAACAAGACGAAGAAATTTTGAAATAAATAAAATTTATCTTGAATGGCAAAAAGATGGATTATTTGATACGTTAATCTTTTCAAAAGATGATTGTGCCGAATATGGATTTAATGTACGAGAAGCTCAGGTTTTAGAGCGTATGGGAGCTTATGTTAAAACAGGCGCTGATGAAATTCCGTTGAGTTTATTATCACGTGCAATTGATGGGTGTGTAAAAATTTGTCCGATATTTTTAGAGCCAAAATGTAAGGATTTAATTTCTAATTATGAGGATATTTCTATTGAAAGTTGTGTATATGGACAAATAGACATTGCAGGCTGCAGAGTTTGTGATGAAGATGATGCTGATATTTTGTTATATGTTAATAATTTTAAAAATAATCAGGGCGAAATTGTTATGAATATCGGTACAGAGGAATTTAATGGAAATTTTGTTGTTCCAAAAAAGCCTTATATGATTGCTGATGTTCGTTTTGCAAACGGTGCAGATAATAATTTTATATATGAATTATTCAAGAATAAAATCGAGGATAAGTATTTTTACGGATATTCTGCTTGGAATACTTCTGCTAATACTTTAGGCAGTTTAATTTGTGCTGCTAAAATTAAATTTCTGGCAAGAAAATATAATCCTGAGGTTTTTAGAAAATTACAGGTAACCAGATTTTTGGATGATTGGGCTTATCAGGCAAATGTACGGCAAGTTTTGTCAATTCCTGATATTGAACAATTAAATTTAAATATGAAAAGTTTTGAAAAAGTTATTGAAACCATTTTAAATACAGAGGTTAATGTGAGTTACAGATACCCATGGAAGCGTTTGTTTGAGGTAGAAATTGAGTTTAATTGATATTATATTGCTTGCTGCGGCTCTTGGTATAGATTGTTTAATTGTTTCTTTTTCACAAGGGTTAATTTTTAAAAATAACAGGATAAAAAATTCTTTAAGTCTGGCTTTGACGATGGGTTTATTTCAGGGATTTATGCCTGTTATAGGTTATGTCGGGGCAAATTCTCTATATAAAATCCTTCTTCCTTTCAGCAGGTGGATTGTTTTTGGAATATTTTTTATTCTTGGCTTGAAATTTATTGTTGATTCTTTTAAGCCTAAAGAAGAAGAGATACAATGTATTGGTTTTAAGTGTTTGATAAGTTTAGGAATTGCAACAAGTATTGATGCATTAGTTTCCGGTGCTTCAATAAGATTAACTCATACAAATATTATTGAAGCTTCCCTTATAATTGGTTTGATGTCATTTGTTATGTCGCTTGCAGGTTTTTGGGGCGGAAATTATGTAAAAAATATCCCTTCAAAATATTTAGAAATTTTAGGCGGTATGATTTTAATTTTGTTAGCCGTTAAGTCTTTATTCTAATTTTTATTTATTTAAAAAGCATGCACTTTTATGCGCTTGGCTAATATTTTGAAGTGGTGGAATTTCTTGTTTACATATTTCCATACAATAATCGCATCTGGGGTTAAATTTACAACCGTTTATTGTTTGGGCTAATGTAGGAGGCTGTCCTTTTATTGTTTCAAGTTTTTCTGTTCTGTTTGAGGGCAGTGATTTTAAAAGAGCTTTTGAGTACGGATGATTTGGATTTGAAAAGAATTCTTTATTAGTGGCAGTTTCCACAATTCTTCCTGCATACATTACTGCAATATCATCTGTATGCTCGCTTACTAATGCTAAATCGTGTGTGATAAGAAGTATTGATGTTTTATTATTCACTTTTATTTCTTGCAAAAGGTGCATAATCTGAGCTTGTATTGTTACATCAAGTGCTGTTGTAGGTTCATCCGCAATCAGAATTTCTGCATTGCAGGCAAGTGCCATTGCGATGATTGCTCGCTGCTTCATTCCTCCTGAAAATTCATGAGGATAGTTTTTCAATCGTGATTTTGCGGCAGGAATTTGTACCATTTCAAAAGCTTCAACTGCTTTTTTGACAGCTTCATCACCCATTAAGCCCTGGTGTATTTTTATAATTTCTAATAGCTGGTCTCCGACTGTATATAACGGGTTTAAAGAAGTCATAGGATCTTGAGGAATAAGTGCAATTTTTGAGCCTCTTATGTGCTGCATTTCTTTTGGAGATTTTTCAAGCAGATTTTCGCCGTTAAATAGTATCTCTCCTGAGGTAATTTTTGCGGTTTTTGGTATGAGTTGCAAAATACTCATAGCACTCATGGTTTTGCCGCAACCGGATTCCCCGACTATAGAAAGCATTTCTCCTTTTTTTAAAGAAAACGAAATTCCAAATAATGCAGGGCGAAAAACTTCTTCGCATTGAAATCCCAAGTTTAAGTTTTTAACTTCTAAAATTGTCATTACAACTAATTATATTCTTTTTATATTTTTTAGTAAATAGTTAGTATGATTATATTTTATTCTCTTACTTTATTTTCAGTTCCTTCACGTAATCTTTTGATATTTTCTCTGTGAAGATAAATAACATAAATTGCTGCAAGTAGCGCATAAACAATATATGCCACAGGAGCATTTAAAAGCCACATAATAATAGGAGATAAAGCTAATGCTACAATTGAACCTAGTGAAACATATTTAGAAATCCAGGTAATTGCTCCCCAAATTGCCGCAATTATTAAACCTGCCTGCCAATTAAGTGCAATTAAAGTGCCTACACCTGATGCAACAGATTTACCGCCTGTAAAGTTTAGGAATATAGATTTGCTGTGTCCCAAAATAACACAAATTGCAGCTACAACAGGTAATACCCCAAGATGATATAATGCTGTTGCAAAATATGCAGTCAGAATAACAGGAATTGCGCCTTTCAATGCATCTAATATCATAACTGTAAAGAACCATTTTTTACCCATTATTCTTTTAACATTAGTTGCTCCTGTTGAACCTGAGCCTAATGTTCTTATATCTTGGCCTGTAAATAGCTTAACAATAATATATCCTGTCGGGATTGAGCCTATTAAATATGATGAAGCCATTACAAGGGCAAATTGTCTTAATATTTCTGTATATTCCATAATCCTTTTCTCCAAAACTTTCTATTTGCAAAGATTATACCATGTTTATTTCTGTTTTTGCAAATTATTTCAGGATAATATTAAAACTCAAATTTTCAATCACTGTTTGTAAATTCATTGAAGGGGTTAGAGATAATTGGCGTATTGCTTCTTCTACATATGCTATATCCTGTGTTAGTTTATAAAATAATTGTTTGTTATCAAGGTTTCTTTTTATTACGTTGAACATATAGTTTTGTATTTGTTCTAAAATTTCTTTTGGATCATTTTCTAATGCCAATTTATATAAATTATTTTCAAAATCAAGTACACTGTTTCTTTCTGTTGTCCAATAATTTGTAATTACTTTTTCAACTAAATCATAGTTATAATTCTTTTCTAGAATTGCCGGAACGAAAAAAGACTGAGAGCGAGAAACTACTGTTGAGATTATATCTGAACGATCTTTGGTTAAAAATATAAAAGTTGTATTTTTAGGAGGTTCTTCAAATGTTTTTAAAAGTGCATTTGAAGTCGCCTCAGGAAAATTGATTTGATTTAGCGGAAGTAAGTTCCCGTCTTCATCTCTGTCGCAAAATATATAAACTCTGTGGTAATCACTTGTAACTGACAGTTCATTTATAATGGTTTTTGCCTGATTTATGTTAATATTTTTTTTGCCTTTTACAGAGTCTTCATCTTCGGAGGCAGTTCCTCCTTCTTTAAAATCAAGACGTGTATATATTTTTACTGCAGGGTGGGTTTGTTCTTTTATCCAGCGGCAGTTGAGGCAGTTGCAATCTATAGATTTATCTTCTGTACAATTGAGTAGTCGTGCTATTTCAAGGGCTAATTCGCATTGAACTTTTATATCTGGTCCCCAGAATAGTAGACAATGGCTGATATTTTTATTTTCATCAGTTATTCCTTTTGAAAAATAGTGTATAAGTTTTGGAAGTTTTTTATCAATTTCACTATTGTAATATAGCATATTCAACCTCTTTATCTATATCTAATAATGCTTGACCTGATTTAATTTTGTATTCGGCGGTTGTAAGATTTTGTTTTAATTTTACAAGATTTTTTAGTGATACATTTTTTAACTTTCCAATTTCTAACTTTACACGATACGGATGCATATTTATCATTTTTGCAATTTCATCAGCACTGTATTTTGAAGAGTTTGCTTTTATTTGAATTTTCCCATGAAGCAGAGTATGTAGTACTGAGAGTATCTCAAGCGGATGCTTTTTGGTTAATAATTTTTGGTATTCATCAAGTGCTTTTAGCTTATTTTCTCCTATAAGGTAGTCCGCAAATGTAAATAAATCTTCATTTGTGACACAAATTTCTTTAACCATTTCTTTTGTAACTTGTGCATCTCCTGCAAATATTTTTAATTTTTCGAGTTCAGAGTCAAGCATTCTTAAGTTAGAACCTATTTGTATTAAAATTTCTGATGCGATTGAATCTGAAATTTTTAAATCTTTTGTTTTAGCTTGTTGTTTTATCCAGGCTTCGAGTTCTGCAGTTTTGTATGAAGGTATTTGTATAAATTCTTTTGAGTTATATTTTGATAGTGTTTTGAATAATTTTTTTCTTTTATCAATTTTTTTTTGACTGTCAGGCGGAATAAGCGCCGTAAAGATTATATCAAGATTTTCACTGCAGTTATCAAGTGCTTCTGCTAATTGGGCAATTTGAGAATCATCAAAACCTCCTTCTTCAGATTTTTTCCCGCTGAAATAAGATAAGCAGTTTATCTCAAGAAGCATTTTCCCAAACATCATAGGTTGAGTTCTGACAGCTGCTATAAGATCGGGGAATTTTGGATTGTTGTAATATTTGTAACTCATTTCAATGAAATTAGGATCGAGTTCTTTTTTGAACTTTTTAATTTCATTTGACAGATTAAATTCTTCATCCCCATAGAAAAAGTAAATCATATATTATATTTTATAGAAAAATCTGTTTAAAGTAAACAAATTTAATTTACGTAGTTTTTTTGAATTTATTTCCTATCCAGATGAATGGTTTTTTGATATATGTCCATGTTGTTTTCGCCAAATTTTTCATTGAAGTTTTAATTTTTGTCATATCAGGCAATTTTAAATTTTTGGATAATTTAAATTTTCCCTTTTTTAATAACACAGCTCCGACTGTTCCTCCTATCAATGCAGTAATAATTGCTCCAAGAGTCCATTTTTTCCATGCAGGATTTTGTACCATACCTTCTTCCTGATGGTGAAAATTGTCGTGTTTAGGCTGCTCCTTCATTTTTGTGCCTTCAGGTAAAAGTGAGATTTCATTTGGCAAATGTTCTAAATGCGGATGGCCGACGTATCTTGCCGGTTTATCAAGAAGATATGCCGGAGCATCAAAATCTATTACTCCGCCTGAAGCTAAACTGTCTAACGCTAAAATCCAATCTGAAGACATAAAAATTTCCTTTATATTTCACCTACATATATATAAAGTTTTTTTTGTCTTAAAAATTGCGTTATTGATAATTTTTTTTAACAATTTATTGATTTTGAGAGCAGGTACCAACACTGTAGTTCATCATTAATCTGTCATAAGAACTCATATCAGATGTGCTGAAATGACAGTTGGTTGTTCCACCATTTGTTACACAGTTATTTTTTCCGTCATGTTTCAAATATGCTGCGTGTAATGCGTACCTTTGTTCTTTTGTGAATTTGCAGTGTGTAATAGTCTTTTCTTTTTTCCCTTGTTCTATCATTTGAGCTTGTGTCGGGATGTCAGATTCTTTCAGCTTATCTCCTGCAAAACCCTTCATAATTGTTATGAAGCCTTCATAAATTTTTGGGTCTGCAAAATTTGTATAACTGGAGATTTCAACTTCGCATCTGCCATCCGGTAATAACCCTTTAATAGTGTATTGATTGACTGTTGAGCCTTCTTTATTAACTGAACTCTCTTTGCAGGATTTAAGATTATTTATATATTCCTGTGGGGGTTCATTATTTGTTGATGCAACAACGATTGAACTTGTTGTTATAAGACTTATCATTGCCAAAATTATAAATTTCTTTTTCATTCTTATCTCCTGTTTATTTTTCGTTAAAAGTTTTCTTCAACTATAGAAGCTGGCAGTTGGATACATTTGCCGTTTTTAGCATCGTTTAGAGCTTTGGTTCTGAATGTGTCATCACCTTCACAGCCCACAATATACATATCTTCTCTTATTCCCAAGGCTACTTCACATCTTACTTTGGGACTATACTTACAGGAATAATATTTATATGATTCAAATGTACATTTATTTCCGTCTAATAACATTTTAATCTTTTCAAGATCTAAAAATGAGCATTCAGTCGAAGCTTTTCCTGTCCAGTCAACATCTATTGCACAAATATTATCTTTGCCTTGAGCATAATATTGACAATTATATCGTCCAGGTTTATATTTTTTCCCGTTTGCAAATGCATAACATTGAACTAATAATATTCCAAGAATTGATATTGTAATTATTTTTTTCATAACTTTACTCTTCTAAATAACATTTTCCATCTTGAGCTTGTTTTAAAACTTCTGATGTTGGAGGTACTGTACCCATACATGTTACACCATGTCCTTCTTTTCTTAGTGTAACCTCGCAGGAACCCTCGGAATACTGGCATGAATAATATTTACTTTCATCTGGCTCAAATTTACATTTATTATTTTTAATCATATCTGCTATAACTTTTTTGTCATCTCCACAATTTGATAAACTTCTTCCGCCATGTTTATAAAGAGTAACAACACATGTGCTATCAAATTCTGTTTTTTGTGGACATTTATATGTTCCTGGTTTCACTCCTTCAAAGTCGTCAAGAGAGATTGCAAAAACAATGTTTGCACTAATAATTATTCCCAGTAATGTAAAAAAAATCTTTTTCATATAACTCCTTATTGTAAAGGTAGTATATCATTTTTTGAGAGTTTTGTAAATATTTGGCAGTATATATAAGATTTTTATGATAGTATTTTTATATAACACAAGAGGAATTTATAGATGGATAAATATTATTTAACAACGGCAATTGATTATGTAAACGGTGCACCTCATATAGGACACGCTTATGAAAAGATTTTAACTGACATTATAGCAAGACATTATTCTCAAAGAACTGAAAATATGTTCTTTTTGACCGGAACAGACGAACATGGTATTAAAATTCAAAAGACAGCAGCATCTTTAGGTAAAACTCCAAAAGAGCTTTGCGATGAAAATGCTCAGAAATTTAAGGATGCTTGGAAAGCTCTTGATATTAATTACAACAGATTTATTAGAACAACAGATGAGGATCATGAAAAAGTTGTTCAAAAAATATTTAAAAAGCTGGTAGAAAAAGGTGACATATATAAACACGAGTATGAAGGTTTGTACTGTTCTGGTTGTGAATGTTTTTTAAACCCTAAAGACCTGACAGAAGACGGACTTTGTCCTGATCATTTAAAAAAGCCTGAGGTTGTTAAGGAAGAAAATTACTTTTTCAAATTATCGTCTTATAAAGATGCAATTATTAAACATATAAAAGAAAATCCTGAATTTATTGTGCCAAGCTTCAGGGCAAATGAAGTTTTGAATCAGTTAGAAGATATTCAGGATATTTCTGTTTCTCGAAATAAAGCAAATGTAGGATGGGGAATTGATGTATTAGATGATGCCGAACAATCTATATATGTTTGGATTGATGCATTATCAAATTATATTACAGCAATTGGTTATGACCCTGAAAATCCGTCTGAGCAGTTTAAAACATTATGGCCAGCAGATGTTCATGTAATAGGTAAAGATATTTTAAAATTCCATAGTATTTATTGGATTGGAATTTTAATGGCATTAGAATTGCCGTTACCAAAACATATTTTTGCACATGGATGGATAACGATTGATGAAACAAAAATGTCTAAATCCTTGGGCAATGTTGTTTCTCCAACTTCTGTTTTAGAGCATTTTGAACTTGAACACCCTGATGCATTCAGATATTATATGGCTACATCAGCACCTTGCGGTCGTGATGGTAATTATTCTGATCAGGACTTTAAGGAAAAAGTTAATGCTCATCTTGCAAACAGTATGGGTAATTTATTAAACAGAAGTTTATCAATGCTTGTTAAATATTTTGACGGTGAAATCAAGGATGAATTTTTGACAAATCGTTCGAAAGAGGCTGAAAGTCTTTTAAGAACAGCATTGGGTACTGTAAAAATAGTTGAAAATCATTTTAACCATTTTGAAATTCAGGAAGCTGCTCAGGAAATTATCTCTCTTGTTGATGCCGCAAACAAATTTGTAACAGACAATGCGCCTTGGACTCTAGCTAAAGAAGATAAAATGACCGAATGCGGTTCCGTTTTAGCGGTTGTATTGGAAGTTATGTGTATAATTTCTTCATTGATTTATCCATATTGCCCGAATATTGCTGCTGATATGGCTCGTCAGCTTTCTTATGATTTATCCGTAAAGCTTGATGATATAAAAATCGGTAATATCAAATCCGGCAAGTTGATTTCAAAAGAAGATATTCATCCTGTATTTTTGCGAGTAGACAGTGAATTGGCTGATAAGACCAAAGCTTTAAAGTAATTTATAATAAGAATATAAATTGATAAAACTGATAGTATTAAGGGGTAAATATTTTATTTACCCCTTAATACTTGCCTAAAAATTTAAGCTGTAATAAAATTAATATATAGTAAAAAGTGAGGATTATATGGCGAAACATAATATAAAGGTTTGCATGGGCAGTTCGTGTTTTGCTCGAGGCAACCTTGATAATTTAAATTTTTTGGAAACTTATATAAAGGAAAATAATCTGGAAGCTGATTTAGAATTAACAGGGGCTTTATGTCAGGAAAAATGCAGTTCAGGTCCGAATATATATATTGATGATGTTTTATATAGTGAAATCAATCAAGAGAAATTAGAAAATCTTTTAGCGAATTTAAAATAAAAATTTAGGGGTTAACAAATGAATAATCAATATCCTGTTTATACTTTGGTCAATGAGTGTCATGATTGTTACAAATGCGTCAGGGAATGCCCTGTAAAGGCAATCAAAATAGAAAATAATCATGCTTCGGTTATTCCTGAAAAATGTATATCTTGCGGAACTTGTGTAAAAGTTTGTCCGGCAAATGCGAAATGTGTCAGAAGTGACTTGGAGAAAGTGCAAAACCTTTTAATAAGCGGTAAGGATGTATATGTATCATTGGCGCCTTCTTGGAGCGGAGTTTTTGAAATGTCACCGCAAAAGATGATTGCGGTATTAAAACGTCTTGGATTTAAAGCTGTTTCTGAAACCGCACTTGGGGCTCAGGAAGTATCAATAAGAACTGCAGAAATGCTTAATGAAATGGATAAAGGTTTGTGGATTTCAAGTGCTTGTCCGGTTATTGTGGATTATGTCAGAATGTACAAGCCTGAATTTTCAAAATACATTACTCCTATTGGGTCTCCGGCTCGAACCCATGCCAGAATGCTTAAAGAAGAATATGGTAATGATATTGCCGTTGTATTTATAGGACCTTGTATCGGTAAGAAAAAAGAAGCGGATGCACATGACGGACTTATAGATTTGGCAATTACTTTTGAAGAATTGAAAATTTGGATTAATGATCAGTTGCCGGATATTTCCGAAATTCAGAAGGATGAAAATAATGCTTTTGTTCCAAGAAGTGCTTATGAAGGTTCTTTATATCCTATAGACGGCGGTATGAATGAAACCATTCGTAAAATCGGGGTAAAAAACGAGGTCCAATTGTTAGAAATTTGTTCAATTCCGGCATTTGAAAAAGCATTGAATAATTTAGATCCTGAAAAAATAAATCGTCCTATTTTTGTTGAGGCATTAGCTTGTGAAGGTGGATGCGTGGCAGGACCATGTATTTCCACAGATAAAGCAAGTATAAGTATAATTTCGGATGTTCTTGCAAAGGTTAAAGACAGACCTGTTATTCCTAAAAAGCCCGAATTTGTTGTTGAATATGATTATCAGCCTGCTGGAATTCAGGAATCTCGATATTCATTGGAGGAAATTACAAAAACTCTTAAGAAAATAGGTAAACATACTATAGATGATGAATTAAACTGCGGTGGTTGTGGTTATTCTTCTTGCAGAGAATTGGCAGTTGCATTATTAGATGGTGTTGCTGAACCTTCTATGTGTGTTTCTTATATGAGAAAAATAGCAATGAGAAAAGCAGCTGCAATGCTAAGATGTATGCCTGCCGCTATTGTAATGGTTGACAATAATATGAATATTCTTGAAGCAAATGATAATTTTATGAGAATGTTTACCGGTGATATGTATGAGATATTCAAGGCAAGACCTGATGGATTAACTGGAGCCGCTATTGACAGAATCGTTGAGTTTTCTGATATATTCAGGACAATTTTAAAAACAGGAAAAGGCTTGCATAAAGAACATTATGCAGTTAAAGATAAGCTTTATGATATAAATGCATTTACGATTGAACCTAATGAAATTGTTGGTGCAATTATAACTGATGTTACTCAGTCTGAAACAAACAGAGAAAAAATTTCTGAAAAAGCTAAAGAAGTTATTTCAAAGAATATTTCAATTGTTCAGGAAATTGCATGTTTATTAGGTGAACATATGGTAGAAACAGAAACATTATTAAATTCTATAGCTAATGATTACGATGATAAAACTGATGAGGATAAAAAATAATGTTTATTGATATTGATTGTAATCAGGTTAAAAAGTATAATCAAAATGCATTTGGTGATTATTTTATTTCTAAAAGATATCCTGATGAAGCAAAATTGATTGCAGTTTTATCAGATGGTCTTGGCAGTGGTATTAAGGCTAATATTTTATCTTGTATGACTGCGACAATGTTGTTAAAATTTGTTGAAGGTCAGCAAATTCCAATAAGACAGGCTGCAGAAATTGTTATGAACTCTCTGCCAGTTTGTAAAATCAGAAAAATAAGTTATTCAACTTTTTCTATTATTGATGTTAATGACGACGGGTATGCAAAAATTATTGAAGAAGGTAATCCTGAATTTATTTGGATAAAACATAATAATGAAATTATGGAACCTCATTATGATACAATTCCTTCCAAAACTTTTAAAAACAGGTGTATGAAAAGTTATAAAATTCGTCTGGAATTAGGTGACAGACTGATATTTTGTTCAGACGGAGTTACTCAAGCAGGTTTAGGCAACGGAAGGTTAAAGCTTGGCTTGAGACGTGAAGGTTTGATAAATTTATTACAGGCAAAATTGGAAAAAGAACCTGATATTTCAAGTTCTGAATTGTCTGCTTATATAATTCGTCAGGCAGAAAACATTGAAACAGACAGGCTTCCGAAAGATGATATTTCTGCCTGTGTATTGTATTTTAGAGAACCCAGAACCTCTTTAGTTTTTACAGGTCCTCCGTTTAATCAGAAAAAAGATGCGGAGTATGCAAGAATTTTTAAAGAATTTCCTGGTAAGAAGGCAATTTGTGGCGGCACTACTGCAAATCTTATATCAAGAGAATTGAATTTGCCTATAACAATGGATAAAGAAATAAGTATAGGAAAACTTCCGAGCTGTTCATATATGGAAGGTGTCGATTTGGTTACTGAAGGGATTCTTACATTAACGGAAACTTGGGAATGTTTGGAATCCGGGAATTTGGATATTGACAATGCTGCCGGAAAGCTGATAAAATTTTTATTGGATAGCGATTGCATAAACTTTATGGTAGGTGCAAAGTTAAATCAGGCGCATTATAATCCGGCATTGCCTGTCGAAATTGAAATCAGAAAAAATATAATCAAAAAAATGGCAGCAGTACTGCAGGATAAATATTTTAAAAAAGTTAGTGTACAATATATGTAGAAAGAGATTAAACGGAAGAAAGGTAAAAGATGGAAAAAGTTAGTGTTAAAGTATGTTTAGGAACAACTTGTTTTGTAATGGGTTCTGCAAACCTTCAAGAATTGATTGAAATTGTACCTCAAAAATATGGTGAAAAAGTTGATGTTTCCGGTGTTCCTTGTCTTGGATTATGTTCTACAGACTGGGAATTTTCAAAGGCTCCGTATGTAAAAGTTGATAATGATGTTATCAAAGAAGCTACTGTTGAAAAAGTTTTACATGCAATTGATGAAAAGTTAGCGAAAAAATAAAGGATAAAGAAAAGGATTGAAAGAATGGCAATAAATACCCCTAAACAAACATCACATTTAAAACGTGAAATTCTGGTAAGGCTCATAAGAGCATATCTAAGTGATAACTTTGAAGAAAATACAAGATTGATACCATTTGATATGAGGCCTAAAGGCAGTGATGTTCCTTTCAGGTGTTGTATTCATAAAGAACGTGCAATTTTGCGAGACAGAGCTATTGCAGGTTTAGGCTTATCTATTGAAGAGGCTGATGACAGTGAGTTGTTATCAACTTTGGCGAAAAGAGCACAAGATAGAACTGAACCTGAGGATAATCCTCTAACGGTTTTACAGACTGCTTGCAAAGGCTGCGTTCCATCAAGAATATACGTGACTGATTTGTGTCAGGGCTGTGTTGCAAGACCTTGTGAATCGACTTGCAGATTTGGCGCAATTAAAGTTGAAAACGGAAAATCTGTTATTGACCCTGAAAAGTGTAAAAATTGTGGGATGTGCGTTCAGGTATGTCCATATCATGCAATTACAAAAATTATTGTTCCATGTGAAAGCGCTTGTCCTGTAGGTGCTATTGCAAAAGATGAAGAAGGTTTGGCTCATATTGATTTTGATAAGTGTATATCCTGTGGGAAATGCGTAAGTGCTTGTCCTTTTGGCGCAGTACATGAAAAAAGCCAAATAATTGATATATTAAAAGAGATTAAAGCAGGAAAAAAAGTTGTTGCAATGCTGGCTCCTGCAATAATGGGTCAGTTACCTTGTACTCCTAAACAATTAAAGCAGGCAATTTTATCTTTAGGTTTTGCAGATGTTGTTGAAGTTGCAGAAGGTGCTGATATTACTACTAAAAATGAAGCTGCAGAGTTTAAAGAACGAATGGCTGAGGGACAGGCTTTTATGACTACTTCATGTTGTGCAGGATACAATGAATTGGTTGAAAAACATGTTCCTGAATTAAAACCGTTTCGTTCAGATACAAAAACTCCTGCATATTATACTGCTGAGCTTGTTAAGAAAGAATCTCCGGAGGCTGTTACTGTATTTTTCAGTCCTTGTGTTGCCAAAAGACGCGAAGCATTGCAAAATCCGGATATAGATTATGTACTTAATTTTGAAGAATTAGGTGCTTGGTTTATTGCTTTAAATGTTCAGGTTTCTGCTTGTGATGAATCTGAATACAGAAAAGAATCTTCTGCTGAGGGCAGAAACTTTGCGAATACAGGCGGTGTTGCAGGTGCTGTTAATGCATTATTGGATGAAGGTGAAAAAGCAACTCCGTATGTTGTTGACGGGTTGACAAAGGAATCAATCAGAGATTTGAAAAAATTTGCCAAAAATGGTAAGTGTGAATTAGGTAATCTGATTGAGGTTATGGCATGTACGGGTGGCTGTTTAGGCGGTTCAAGTACGATAAATGCATACAAACCTGCATTGAAGCAGCTTACTAATTATGTTAAAGAAAGTCCTGAAATAAGGGATGTTGTTAAAAAGTAATATTAAAATCAGGAAGAAAGCTTTAAAGCTTTCTTCCTTTTTTATTCGAATAATTTAAAAATTTGAAATAAGATTTATATTGTAGTACAATTATGTTGTATTTGTATTTGGATACAATGCTTGGTTGTCATATAAAAAATAGAAGAGAGTGACATTATGAAAAAAGAACTTATATTTTTGGGCCCTCCGGCATGCGGTAAAGGAACACAAACAACAAAACTTGCTTTATATTTAAATCTTCCGCATATAGATACAGGTTCGCTTTTAAGAGCTGAAATAAAAAGTGGTTCTCCTGACGGTCAGGTAGCAAAATCTTTTATTGATAAAGGCGAATTGGTTCCTGTTGAACTTGTAGGCTCTATTATTAAGAACAGATTATCTCAAGATGACTGTAAAAATGGTTATATATTGGACGGATATCCAAGAAGCTTGGAACAGGCTGATATTTTAACTGTTATTAATTCAGAAATCAATGGAGATACTGAAGTCGATTTCAGAGCAATTTATTTTGATTTAGACCAGCATGTTCTAATTTCAAGAATAGTTAATCGCAGATCTTGTCCGAAATGTGGTGAGATTTATAATATTAAGTTTAAACCGACAAAAGTTGAAGGTATTTGTGATAATTGCGGAACGGCACTTGTCCAAAGAAAAGATGATAATGAAGAAATTGCTAAAGCTCGTTTCGAAACTTACTTCCATGAAACAGCACCGTTGATTGATTACTATAAAAATAAAGGGGTTTTAAAAACTATCAATGCAGACGGTTCTATTGATGAAGTATGGGAAAGATTGTTAAAAGTTATAAATGATTAAATTATTTTATAAGAATTTATAATAAAAAAAGAATTCTGATTTTTCAGGGTTCTTTTTTTATTGGTAATTTTAAAATTATTTTTTTAATGCTCTTTGGAAATGAGCCATTAATTTTCCAAAACCGTTGCGCATTTTTATGATAGGATTTGAAACTGCCTTTTCACTAATGACTTTATAATACTATACTTTATATTGGTTTATGTCAATTTAACAAATTGATATCTTTATAAATATTGTTATAATTATAGGTATGTTAGATATAGATAAAAGTGGTTTAGAAGAAATAAAACAAAAAGTCCAAGAAAAACTCGCAACAACTGAGTTATATACATATAGGGGATCTGTATCAAAATTATTGGGTTTGACTGTTGAGGTTAAATTGCCTGGATTAAAGGTCGGCGATCTTTGTTATATTGAAACGTACGACGGCAAGCAAAAACCTGCAGAGGTTCAGGCTTTTAAAGGAGAAGTAGCACAGTTGTCTTTATTATTAGACGGCAGCGGCATAGGACAGGGAAGTTTGGTAACTTCAACGGGACGTCCTATTACTGTTCCTGTCGGAGATTTTTTGTTGGGCAGACTTATTGATCCTTTAGGTAATCCGCTTGACGGTAAACCTCTTGATACAACAGGAGCATTATGGCGTCCTATAGAGGGGCCGCCGCCCGGACCGTTTGAAAGACCTATTATTACGGAACAATTTTCAACAGGCGTCAGAGCTATTGACGGTTGTATGACAATGGGTTGCGGTCAGCGCTTGGGGTTGTTTGCCGGTTCAGGTGTCGGTAAAAGTACACTTTTAGGTATGATTGCAAGAAATTCCGATGCTGATGTTAACGTTGTTGCTCTGATTGGAGAACGTGGACGTGAAGTTAAGGAATTTATAGAAGATTCTTTGGGCGAAGAAGGTATGGTTAAATCCGTTTTGGTATGTTCAACAGGTGACCAGCCTCCATTGATTAGGCAAAAAGCTTTATTAACAGCAACTGCGGTTTGTGAATACTTTAGAGATCAGGGTAAAAAAGTTTTCTTAATGACAGATACTGTTACTCGTTGTGCTATGGCTGGAAGAGAAGTCGGTTTGTCATTAGGGGAACCTCCGACAATGAAAGGTTATCCTCCTTCAATATTTTCATGGCTGCAAAAGGTTTTGGAACGTGCCGGTAACAGTCCAAAGGGTTCCATTACAGCATTATATACGGTTTTGATGGAAGGTGATGATATTTCTGACCCTATTGTTGATATCGTGCGTGGTATTGTTGACGGACACATTTTCTTATCAAGAAAGGTTGCAGAATCAAATCACTATCCTGCGATTGATGTTTTGGGAAGTATTTCACGTTTGATGAGTGCGATTGCAAGTCCGGAACATAAACAGGCTGCGGCAAAATTAAGAACTATGCTTTCTCTGTATCGAGAAAACAAGGATTTGATTGATGTCGGTATGTATCAACCGGGATCTAACCCTCGCTTGGATACTGCTATTGAAATGATGCCTAAGATTAATGCTTTCTTGCAGCAAAGAACTTCTGAAAGTGTTACTATGGAAGGGACAATAAAACAGCTTGTTGATATGATGCAGGGTGTTGATATTTAGTTTACTTTACAACAGGTTAATTTAAGTAAATAAATTTGGCATAGAATCTTCTTTTGTGCTATACTATTACTATATTTCAGTATATTATGGGGAGAATTTTATGCCTGAGAATGCACAAGACATCATCAACGATAAGGGAATGGAAGCTTTAAAAGAAGTTGAAGACAAGCAGATAAATGAACAATTAGAACAACAGTATGAAGAAATTGAAACTCATACATCAGAACATTATGATGCAAGCAACATAAGAGTTCTCGAGGGTTTGGAAGCTGTAAGAATACGACCTGGTATGTATATTGGCTCAACTTCTCAAAGAGGTTTGCATCATTGTATTTATGAAATCGTAGATAATTCTATTGATGAATCTTTGGCAGGTTTTTGTACTGATATATATGTGACTGTTCATAAGGATAACAGCGTTACTGTTGAAGATAACGGTCGTGGTATTCCTGTTGATATTAAACCTGATAGCGGTAAATCAGCATTGGAAATTGTCCATACCGTACTTCACGCAGGCGGCAAGTTTGGTGATGGCGGATATAAAGTTTCTGGCGGTCTGCATGGTGTTGGTGCTTCTGTAGTTAACGCATTATCAGAAAAATATATAGTTGAAGTTTCACGTCAAGGTTATGTATGGCGTCAGGAATATATGAGAGGAGAGCCTTTAGCTCCTGTTGAAAAGTGTGAAGCTACTGATAAAACTGGGACAAAAACGACTTTTTGGCCTGATCCTGAAATATTTACTGAAACAACTGAAATTGACTGTGATGTTATTGCAAATCGTTTGAGAGAAATGGCATTTCTTAATAAAGGTTTAAAAATTATTTTCAACCGTCATGATTCTGAAGAAATTGAAACTTTTCACTATGAAGGCGGTATAGGCAGTTATGTAGAATTCTTAAACAAGAATAAAACAGTTTTGCATGAAAAACCTATCTATATTGATAAAGTTGTCGGTGATTTGCAGGTAGAAGTGGCAATGCAGTATACTGATTCTTATACTGAAAGTGTTTTATCTTTTGCAAATAATATTAATACTCATTCAGGCGGAACTCACCTAACCGGTTTTAGAAATTCTATTACAAGGGTTTTAAATGATTATGCAAGAAAGAATAATATTTTAAAAGATTCTGATCAAAATCTATCAGGCGAAGATGTTAGAGAAGGTTTAACCGCTATTGTTTCTGTCAAACTTCCTAATCCTGAATTTGAGGGTCAGACAAAGGAAAAATTAGGTTCTCAGGAAGCTATGGGCGCAGTTCAGGATGCAGTTCGAGATAAATTGCAAGAGTGGCTTGAATTTAATCCAAAAATAGCTAAAACTATTCTTGATAAAACTCTTCAGGCTCAGCGTGCAAGAGAAGCCGCAAGAAAAGCAAGAGAATTGACAAGAAGAAAAACGGTGCTTGAAAATTCTACATTACCAGGAAAATTGGCAGATTGCTCTAATAGAGAACCTGAAAAATGTGAAATCTTTCTGGTTGAGGGTGATTCCGCAGGCGGTTCTGCAAAACAAGGCAGAAACAGAATGTTTCAGGCTATTTTACCTTTAAGAGGTAAAATTTTAAATGTTGAAAAAGCAAGATTAGATAGAATTTACGGTAATAATGAAATTCAATCAATGGTGCAGGCTTTTGGTATTAAAATCAGCAGAAACCCTGAAGAAGTTGAAATTGATAAATTAAGATATCATAAAATTATTATTATGACAGATGCGGATGTTGACGGTGCTCATATTAGAACATTGATGTTAACTTTCTTCTTTAGATATGCAAGACCATTGATTGAAAACGGTTTTGTATATATAGCTCAGCCGCCTTTATTCAAGGTTACTCAAGGAAAAACTTCAGAATATTTGTTTAATGAACATGTACTGGATAAAATGTTAAAAGAACGTGGTATTAAAAACTTGAGTTTATCTGATAAGGATAAGAAGACTGTTAAAACAGGCAGTGAGCTTCTTGATTTGATTAAAAATATGTCAGAATTTTATCGTTCTTATAATAACCCTATTTTAAATCTGTTCCCTGCAGTATTTTTAAGAGGGCTTGTAAGATCCAATATTTCGTTGGAAGATTTTGATAATCAGGCGAAAATGAATGAAATCTGTGATTACTTAAATCATTATTTAGTTGATCATGCTACGAATTATAACATTCAGGAAGCAGAAAATTATAAAGTTGAAGTTAAATATAATCCTGAAAATGCTAAGTATTCGTTTGTGCTTCATTTAAATGAAGAAGAGCATGTCAATTTAAATCAAAATATTATAAAGAGTTCTGAATATAAAAAGTTAAAAAATTCTTATCCATTAATCAGGGATTTCTTAATAGAAGAATCAAACGGACTTTTATTGGAAACTGATACCGAAAAATATGAAATTAATTCATTTGAAAAACTTCAAAAACTTATTGACGAACGAGGTCAAAAGGGTCTGCAAATTCAACGTTTCAAAGGTTTAGGCGAAATGATGCCTCAGCAGCTTTGGGAAACTACAATGGATCCTGCTACAAGGACATTGTTAAAAGTTAATATTGAAGATGCAATGATGTGTGACCAATTGTTCGATGTATTAATGGGTGATAAAGTTGAGCCAAGACGTGACTTTATCGAAACAAATGCTGTTTATGCTACTAATATTGATACATAGAAATTATGAGGAATTTTTGAATGAAGAAGATATTGTTGGGTCTGGTTGGCATATTTGCCTTTTCAGGTTTTGCTTTTGCTGTAACAAATCTCAAACCGGGACATTATTCATGTAACTATTATTATAATGATGCTAATGCAGGTAAATGTAAGCTTGTACAATGTAATGAATAATGTTTACTTATTTTCTATCATCTGTTTTAAGGTATCGTTTTGTTTAAATATAATATCTTTATTTGCAGAAATACTTGGTATTGATGCGGTTGGATAGCTTGGCTGTTGGGAAGGCTGTTTGTTTTTCGGAGCTACTTCATAAGATTTTATTGAACGTTTGCCTGTCAAACGCTGCATAAATTTGTAATAATCTTTCTTAAAGCCTGTTGAATTATTTTGTCTGGTTTCTTCAGCAATAAGTTCATCTCTTGTATGTGCCTTAACCGGTGTCCCGACAGATTTTCTGGTTAAAATTTCACCTAATGTTGTATCAGTTAATGTTACCCAGCTCATTCCTAATAGAGAAGCGTTATATTGATTTCTGAATGTTGAATTGAACAGGTCAATCAATAATGTTTGATAGAATAATCTGGAGCCTTCCTGTACAAATCTTTCTTTGAATTTCGTATCAGCACCTTGTTTATCATTACCATTAGATTTTAGCATAACCATATTGTAGTTATCAGTCATCAAGAACCAGATAGTAGCAATACTTGCAGCAGTTTTGGCCAGATTTGATAATTCTGCATTTGAAACGCTTGATAATGAATCTACGTTAAATGCTTTTAAAAGATTTACCTGAATGTAGTCTTGGAATTGTTCTTTTGAAATCTTTTTATCCGCAAGAGCTTGAGCTTGTTTTGAAATTTTTTCAAAGCTGTTTGCTAAAGCTTCGATATCTTTCATTTTCTTTTTAGGTTTTGCTTTTCTAAATACACTCATCAATTTTTCGTCAATCATCCAGTATGGAAGAGTTATTGTATTCCACATAAATTTAAATGGTGCAATTACAAAATTGACAAAAGGTTTAACTTTTTTATCTCTTTTTTCAAGATCTATAAATGTTTTTCCGTTTTCTGTTTTGAGTGCTGATTTCCCTACTTGGTCATATTTTTCTGCAAGTTTTGTAAAACCATTTTCTTTTAGGGTTTGAACTACCGCATCAAATTTCTTTTCATCTACAATATATCTTTCTGAAGTTAATTGTTTATATAAATCAGTAAATGGTTTATATATAACCTTATCTTCAAACGTTTTTACCGCATTATCTAAATCAAGATCTTTTATTCCGAGTTTTGCAAATTTTTCAGCATTATTTGTTTTCATATTTTCAAAATATTTCAATGCAGCTTTTTTAATAGCCGGAATATTTTTGAATCCTTTTATTCCGTAACCTACACCTAATATTGCAAGTGAGGCTTTCATAACGGTATCAAATGATAATAGCGGTTTTTGCTGTTCTTTTTGTTTTTGTTCGTTTCCGGTTGAAGAAACATTTTTCTCTTCTTCTGATTTGAATGTTAAAGGTGTTATACTGGCTTCTGCAGCATGATTTTTTTCGTTTATTTCTCTTGCCTGTTCAGGTGTTAATCTTGTTATATATTTACCATTGGATAAACGTGAGAACATTTCTGTAATAAGTACTGTAATACCTGTTGTTAATACAATACCAGCTTTAGATTTGTTAATAAATTTTTGGAAAGCACCCATTGTAATAAGGGTTAAATAGCCGCTTGTTAAAATTCTGCTGACTTCCTGTTTAAATCTGACTTTTCTTTCGTGTTCAGCGGCTTTTGGGTCATCATCCATCATTCTTGACAGGTTATAAGCATCATTTGCTAAAAATATTGCTGGAGGTAAACCTGAAACTAATCTGTTCAATGCTCTTTCATGTTTTGTATCGTAGTTTCCTGATTTAGGATCAAACATTTTTAATGCACTTTGAAATACGCTTGAATCCATATTGGCATCTACATCTTCTATTATTTTATTTATTTCGGCTTTTGTTAATTCATTTACTTTTTTCCCTGCATTTTTGGCAAATGCTTCTTTGGCACTGTCGATTTTCATGTCTCTATATGTAAGCAAACCTGTTAGGGAATTAACTTTTGCATCTATTTTTGAACGTTGTCTGATATTTTTAAACAATGGTCTTTTCAAAATATTTTCAGACCAATTTTTTAGTCCGGGAATTTTTCCTAAAAGTTCAACTGTTCCGTTTAATAAATCTCCCGGGAGGATTTTGAACGGATAAATAATTCCGTCCCAGGCTAAATGCGGAATTGTTTTTTTGTTGATAATAATTCTATCAGGATCTTTAGGATCAATTGAGATAAGCTTGTTTGTTTTTGAACCATGAACATTTGTTATATTGTCCAATAATTCTTCGCCCATATCGCCGAGATATTTGCGTGCAAATTCTAAAAATTCTTTTTTGCTGTATGTTTTATCAATTTGTTTATATAAGCCTAAAGAAAGACCTTTAAAACTTAAATCTGAAGGATTTGATTTTAAAGGTCTCTTAATATCTTTTTTATTAATTTGTGAATATAAATCTGAATTTAAAAACGGAGAGTCTGATTTTGAGGACATGTATTCCTGTTTCGGTCGCTGTTTTTCTATTCGGAATTTTGTCACACTATTAATTATCATTTCACACATCCCATTTTTAAGTATTTTCATTCATACTAAAACAAAAGGCAAGTAAATTTTGCTAAAATTTTACGTAATTTAACATTTCTTATTTATTATAATTATGGGTTAAATAATTTATATATAAAAATCTGGGTGATTTAGCTATTCTAACTATTTTACAAGTCTTTGGTTTTAGTGTATAATCAATGGTAAAGAGAAGTTTTATGTTAAAAAAAGAAAATAAAACAGAAGTTATAGTTGTTGGTGCTGGTCCGGGTGGTGTGGCTTGTGCGATTACTCTTGCAAGAGCTGGCAGAGAGGTTGTGCTTATTGAACGAGGTTTGTTTGCTGGCAGCAAGAATGTTTTTGGCGGAGCTATATATACTCAGGCGACAAAAGAAATATTCCCGAATTTTGAAACGGAGGCACCTGTTGAAAGACGCAATATTGAACATAATTACTTAATTTTGGGTGCTGAGGATTCAACGAATATTTCTTATCGCAAGGATGATAACTCAAGTTATTCGGTTATTCGCGGAAAATTTGACAGATGGGCTGCGGAAGAGGCTAAGAAGGCCGGAGTTTATCTTGTTGAAGAAACTGTAGTAAGAGATTTAATAAAAGAAAAGGGTAAAGTTGTCGGGGTTCGTACGGAACTTGAAGAGTTTTACGCAGATATTGTTATTTTGGCAGATGGAGTAAACTCTCTATTAGCCAAGCAAATTGGTTTAAGAAGCGAGATTGAAACAAAAGATGTTGCCTTGAGTGTAAAAGAAGTTTTAAAAATTGATAAAGATCTAATCAATCAGAGATTTAGAATTAAAGATGATGAAGGTTCTATTGTTGAGATTTTTGGCGGCCCGATGCTCGGTATGCTAGGTTTAGGGTTTATGTATACAAATAAAGAGTCTGTGACAATAGGACTCGGAGTTACGTTAAATGAGCTTGCCGAAAATAACTACAGACCTTTTGAACTGCTTGAACAGTTGAAGCAGCACCCTTCAATTGCACCGTTGATTGAGGGGGCAACATTACAAGAATATTCTGCACACTTAATTCCTGAAGGCGGGTATAAAAAAATTCCAAAGCTTTGTGATGATGGCGTTATGGTAGTCGGCGATGCGGCTATGCTTGTTAATAATCTTCACTGGGAAGGTACTAATCTTGCTATGATTAGCGGCAAGCTTGCAGGGGAAACCGCAATTATTGCATTGGAAAAAGAAGATTATTCAAGAAAAACATTATCAAAATATGAGAAAAAACTGCAAAATTCTTTTGTTCTAAAAGATATGAAAACTTACAGAAATCTTTTTGATGTTATGCATCTTAGAAAGAAAGCGTTTTTGTCATATTATTTGACAAAGATTAATGCATTTTTTGAGATGTTTACATCTTCAGATGGAATCCCTAAGAAAGAAAAATATTGGAAGTTTATAAAAAGTATTTTTACTGACAGAAAAATTTTGGAACTTTTTAAAGATGCCTGGGCTGTTATCAGATTATTGTGGAGTATTTTGATATGAATATAGACATTGATAAAAAATTATATACTTTAAAATACTCACCTGATACGGAATCTCATCTGAATCCGGATAAAGAACAATGCAGATTATGTAAAAGCAGAAATTGTACATATATATGTCCTGCAAAAGTTTATGAATGGAATGAGGAAAAGCAGGAAATTATTGTGAATTATGAAAACTGTCTTGAATGCGGGGCCTGTAGAATTGCCTGCGAGAGAAAAGCTATTGACTGGCAATACCCAAAAGGGACAAAAGGTGTAACTTTTAAACAAGGATAAGTACATATAAAAGGAGAAAATGTATGAAAGAAGAATATTCTAACAAGTACAGACGCTGGTATGACAAAGATCCTGTGTTGTCAGAGGCGGTTAAAACTTTAGAGGAAACAGATGACCAAACTCAAATAAGAATTGCTTTAAATTTGATCAAAATCATTATTGAACATAATATTGAAGATGAAAAATATGAAGCTGTTGATGATATTATCAGTGCAGTAGGTTCAGGATTGGATGATAATAGGCGTGGTCGTTGGTATGATATAGACACCACATTGAGAACAGCCATGAACATGCTTCAAAATTGTCCTGCTGATACTCAAAAAGTTATTGCTAAAGAAATGGCTCAGTTAGTCGTTAAAGAAATAAAGAAAGATGAAACTGAAGAAGGTTCTGAAGAATAAATATCAAACCTATATAAGAAGGAGGATTTAATGTCCTTCTTTTTTATTCCTATATTTATAGGATATCCCAATAGATATGTTTACGTTATCATATAAGTATGGATAACTATGACCAAAACGAAGAGGATAAACAATTAAAATCTGTAGGATTGGAATTAATGTTTCTGACTCCTGAAAAATGTTCTTCAAAAGAGGGTATCACTGCTGTAGAATTGGCAAAATTAGTTGATCTTCCGCTTGAAGTTGTAAAGAAAAAATTAAATATTCTTAAAGAAAAAGATATTGTCAGGGTAAAAGGTATAAATCCAAAGTATTGGAAATTTAATGAATATAACTTTCAAAGAATGGACGAAGACGATGAAATTTTTATGCTGTTGTGCAGTTTTGATGATGTAGATTTTGACAGATATTTTTCTTATTAATACAAAATATGTAGTATGAAAAATGTCTGTGGTTATGTTATTATAAAGGTGAGTCTGTAAAGTAAAGGAGCAAAGATGACATCCAGTACCAATCAGTTTCTGAAACCTGTTACAACAAGAGTAAATGATGCCGGAAATTTGGAAATTGGCGGCTGTGACCTTGTCGATTTGGCTGAAAAATATGCGACTCCATTGTACGTTGTTGATGAAAACACAATTCGTTCAGTGTGCAGGGATTATAAAAAGGCATTTGAGAAGTATTCTAAAATTCATATGATGTATGCTTCAAAAGCTCTTTGTACTTCTGCTGTTACAAGAATTTTGGATGAAGAAGGATTTGGATTTGATACTGTTTCCTCAGGTGAGATTTATACTGTATATAAATCCGGTGTGAATATGAGCCATGTCTTATTCAATGGCAATAACAAATCTTATGATGAATTATCTTTAGCATTAGATTTGGGTGTTGGCAGAATTTCTGTTGATAACTTTTTTGAACTTGCATTATTAAATGAAATTGCTCAAAGCAAAAATAAAAATGTTGATATCCTGTTAAGGATTACTCCTGGTATTGAATGTCATACCCATGAGTATATCCAGACAGGTCATTTGGATTCAAAGTTTGGCTTTGATTTAACTCAAATAGATGAAGCTGTTGAACTGATTTTGAATGAGTATAAAAATCTTAAAATCCATGGGCTTCATGCACATATTGGTTCTCAAATATTTGAGACAAGTATTTATCCGGATGAGATTGAAATTTTAGTGAGGGAAATTGCTCGTTTAGATGAAAAGTTTTCATTAAAGCTTGATGAAATAAATATCGGTGGCGGAATTGGTGTTAAATATACAGAAACTGATATGCCTCCTTCTATATATGATATTGGTCAACTGGTTGTTGATAAATTAGATATAATGATTGGAAAATATGGTATTGAACCTCCTACAGTATTTCTTGAACCTGGTAGAAGTATTATTTCTACTGCTGGTGTAACTTTATATACAGTAGGTAGTTCAAAACAGGTTCCACATGGAAGAAAATATATAGCAGTTGATGGCGGAATGGCTGATAATCCTCGTCCTAGCATGTATCAGGCTAACTACTTGGCTGAAGTTGCTAATAAAAAAGGAGATAATATTCCGAAAGAAAAAATTACTTTAGCAGGCAGGTTTTGCGAATCAGGCGATGTTTTAATTCCTGAAATAGAACTTCCACAGTTAGATGAGGGTGATATTATTTGTGTTTATAATACAGGTGCTTATAATTATTCAATGGCATCTAATTATAATAAAGTTTCAAAGCCGGCGATGGTGCTTGTAAATAATTCTCAATCTGATATCATTATCAGTAGAGAAACTCTTGAGGATTTGATGTCACATGAAATAATTCCTGACAGGTTGAAAAAATGATAGATGATTTATTAATGTTGTTTCATAATTTAATAGGAAATTGGCATCTTTATATTAAAGATACTTTCGGCTGGAAAAATATTTTTGAAATTTGTATAATTGCCGCAGTACTAATTGTATTTTATCGAAAATTCATTAAGAATACGCATTCGGAAAAATTTGTAAAAGGAGCAATTGTTCTTGTATTTTTATGGATTATGAGCGAAATTTTAATAGCAATTGATTTAACAATTTTGGGTGTATTTTTAAGGTCAATTGTTTCTTTAATTGCATTGAGTTTGATTGTAGTTTTTCAACCCGAATTGCGTAGATTTTTAGGATATCTTGGGCAGGTTGACTTTTTCAAAAGGTTTTTTGAAAATGATAAAAAGAAAGAATCAAATAAATCTATTGATGTAATAAAAGAGATTATTGAAGCTGTTAAGTATCTGTCAAAATCACATACAGGAGCGTTGATAGTTTTTCAAAATGATTTAAGTAATACTTATCATGATGTAGGAACAATGTTAAATGCAGATGTTTCAACCGAATTGCTTTTAACAATATTCCATGTAAATACTCCGTTGCATGATGGTGCTGTTGTCATAAGTGGTTCTAAAATTATTTCTGCAGGTGTATTATTACCATTAACAGATGATCCAAAGTTAAGTTGGAAATATGGAACAAGACATAGAGCCGCAATAGGAATGACAGAATCAAGTAATGCTGCTTGTCTTGTCGTATCTGAGGAAACTGGCGATGTTTCTATCACTCTTGATGGCGTATTGAAAAAATATGATGATATTCCTACATTAAAAGCTGATTTGGAAAATATCTTAGGATATAAAAAGTTGGAGCAGCCTGAGAAAAAATCTATATTTAATTTAGAAAAATTGATTACTATAAAAAGGGACAAAAAATAAATGCCAAGTAAAACTGATGGAGCAAAAAGCAATACTATTTTCAAATTTATAAAAAATATACTTTTTATCACTATAGGTGCAGTTATAGCGGCTTTTGCCCTGGAAAGTTTTTTGGTTCCTAATCAGATAATTGACGGTGGAGTTATTGGTATTTCAATGATAATAAGTCATGTGACCAAGTGGAATTTAGGTTTGCTGGTTATTATTTTGAATACACCATTTATTATATTAGCTTTTAAAAAAATGGGTAAGATGTTTGTATTTCAAACTGCATATGCTAACATTGTTTTAGCATTAGCTTTGAATTTTTTCCAGCAATATAAAGTAACAGGTGACCTGCTTTTAGCAACTGTTTTCGGCGGTATTATATTAGGAGCCGGGGTTGGTTTTATTTTAAAAAACGAAGCTTCTCTTGATGGAACTGAAATTTTGTCGCTGTTAGTGTCTAAAAAATTCAGTTGTTCCGTTGGTGAATTTATAATGGGTTTAAACCTTTTTATATATATGGTGGCGGGTAAAGTATTTGGTTGGGAGAATGCTATGTATTCGATTTTAACCTATTTTATCGCTTCAAAAGTTATTGATATCGTTATGGAAGGTTTGAACAGTTCAAAATCTGTCGAGATTATAAGCGATGAAGCTGGTACGATAGGTAATGCTTTAATAGAAAAGTTAGATATAAGTGTTACTTATCTAAGGGGTATAGGCGGTTATTCAGGGCAGGATAAAGATATAATCTATTGTGTAATTTCAAGGCTTGAACTGCCTAAAATGCTTGAAATTATTAAGGAAATTGACCCTAGAGCTTTTGTCGCAGTTGTGGATGTGCATGAGGCCTATGGCGGCAGGTTTAAAAAACATCAATAAATTTTAACGGCTGGACAATTTTTTGAAAATATAATATACTAAATTTTGAGAAGAGGTAAAGAAAATATGGCAAAACATACCGATACGGTTCCAATAGAAGTTACTATATTGACAGCTGATCATGATATAAAAGGTGTCGTTCATGTGTCAAAATATACAAACACGAATAGAGAACTGACAGATTTATTAAATGATAAGGAAAGAAGATTTTTGGCTGTTACAAATGCTGAAATTTATCCTCGTGGAGGAAATCAGTCGCCGAGAAGATATAATTTTTTAGAAATTCATATGGATTATGTTTTGATGGTACATCCGACAACTCAGGCTGTATTTAAAGATTCCGGAAAAACTCAGGAAGATATCGCAAGATTTAGGGATTTGAGATTAAAACTTAATCAAACAAAACCTTTTTAAAAGTTATATAAAAAGACCTTGAATTTTAAAAAAATTCAAGGTCTTTTAAATTTTACTAAGTCCTTTTATCCAGAATATGTAATGATTATTTTAAATCAGGGAAAAAGTATCTTATACCATCATCTGATCTCCACCTGATATAACCGGTTTTAGGCATTCTGTCAAGATCCATAACACTAACTAAAGCCCAGTTCCCTCTAATTACATTTAAATTAATTTTTTGTGGATAATTCATTGTTGAAATATTTTGGGCAAGGTCATTTGTCTCAGATTTTATATTTTTGCATGATTCGGGCGCACCATGTAAAAGGGTCAGACCATATTTTTTTCCATAAGTATTATAGAAATTTATCCATGTCATAAATTTATACGGATCGTCTTTTTTTATCCAGCCGGTTGCACCTGTAGAGTTGTCATAAACTATTTGTACCCATTCATCAGTATAATCAGTTACTTCTACAAATGCCAGAGCCTTTTTTTCTAAAAATACAAGAAAAAATTTATCAAAGCCGATTTCTTCAGGGAAGAATTCATTATTTTTATTCCATCTTACACGATACAAAATCTGAGAGGTTTCATCAGGTTCTTTATAGATTGTTATATCATCTCCCACTTGGTATAATCCTATAGTTTGTGTATTGGTGCTTGGAGCTTTAGGTATAACATCTTTTGCATAGATTTCGCAATTAAATCCTGTTGTTACAAAACTCATTAGTACGATAACAATGAATAAAAATATTTTTTTCATATGTTTACTCCCTGAATGTTATTTGAGCGTATGTTTTTTGTAATTTTTCTCTAACTGACTGCATTTGCTGATCAATAATTTCATCGGTTAAAGTTGCATTTTCATCTTGCATTTTAATTCTGAATGCTACACTTTTAAATCCGTCTTCGATATGTTCACCCTGGTAAACATCGAAAATTTCAGAGCCTTTATAGATATTTTGTTTAACTGCACCTTTGATAACTCGTTGTATATCATCAGAAGATACACTATCATTTATAATGAACGCAAGATCTCTTCTCACTTCAGGATATTGAGGAAGGTGTTTAAATCTTGGCACTGTTTCTTTTACTGCAGAGATCAATTCATCTAAATCGACTTTGAATAAAAATGCATCCTGATTTAATTTTAATTTATCCTGCAGTGTTGGGTGTAGTTGACCAAAGTATCCAATAGTTTGTGGTTTTTTACCTAACAGTAAAATAACTGCTGTCTTATAAGGATGGAAAATTTTGTGTGTTTTCGCAAGTTCGGTTTCTTCCAATGGTACAATTTTAATTCTTCTTGTAACATCTAAATCTGTAAACAGATTTTCTATAATACCTTTTACTGTATAAAAATCTGTTTTAGTTTTTATTTGCCATTTTGAGTTTTGGACTTCACCTGTTAAGATTCCTTCCAGTACAAGTGTTTCTTTTACTCCTGAGTATTTTTCATCAGCTTCACCAACTTTCAGGTATGTTCTGCCGATTTCATATGCCCAGAAATTTTTCTGTCCGTTATCAAAATTGTATTTCATGCAGTTTAGTACACTTGCGGCAAGTGTTTGACGAAGCATTGAGTAATCTTCGCTTGCTGCATTTGCAACTTTCACTGCATTAACATCATCGTAAGGAATTTTAAATTTATCTAATAATGGTTTTCCGATAAGTGAACTTGTTTGAATTTCATTCAGACCGGCAGAAAGCATCAATTCATGGACTCTTTTTATTACTTTTTCAGCAAGTGTAATAACAGGAGTTTGAGATTTATTCGGCAGAGTCGGGGCAATTTTATCGTAACCGTTAATTCTTGCTATTTCTTCTATCAAATCAATCTCTCTTGTAACATCATATGCTCTGAAGCTTGGAACAAGAAATTTTGCTGCGGCATCATTTCCGCCTAATTTTTTAAATCCAAGATTTTCAAGAATATTTATACATCTTTCAGGTGTAATTTCACAGCCTAAAATTCGTTTAATCTGATTGTATCTTAGAGTAATTTCAATTGGTTCAAGTTTATTTTCACCGTCTTCAACCATACCTTCAACTTTTGCATCTGCATATTCTACAAGTAATTGCATAGCACGCATCAATGCAGGTTTAACAGCTTCTATATCAATGCCTCTTTCAAATCTTGCACTTGCTTCACTTCTATATCCTGCGCTTCTTGCAGATTTTCTGTTTGTTGCAGGAGTAAAGTAAGCTGCTTCTAAAGCAATAGATTTTGTATTGTCATCAATTTCAGAATTTTCGCCGCCAAATACTCCGCCTAAACAAACTCCTTCTTTTTCTGTAGCAATCAAAACGGAATCCGTTGTAAGTGTTCTTTCAACGCCATCTAATGTAACCAGTTTTTCCCCTTCTTTGGCTCTTCTTACACATAAATATCCGTTTAACTTGTCATAATCAAATGCGTGTAGAGGACATCCGTATTCAAGCATAACATAGTTTGTAATATCAACAACGTTATTTATTGCACGTACACCTGAAGCTAACAGTCTTTTTTGCATCCAATCAGGTGACGGTTTTATTTTGATATCTTTCAAAACTGCTATTGAATAGTATTTGCAAACATCTTTATCTTTAATTTCAACTTTGAATTTGTCAGTTGATAAATCTTTTGTACATTCAACTTTATTAGATTTTAGAGGAATATTAAATATTGCACTCAATTCTCTTGCAACACCTATAACAGACATTTGATCGCCTCTGTTTGCAGTTGGAGCAACATCTAATACAGTATCTTTTTCAAATCCCAACACATCTTTAACATCCTGACCAATTTGAACATTCGGGAAGATTCTGTTTAAGATCAAGATGCCATCTTCTTCCTGATATCCTCTTTCTGCAACTCCTAATTCATCTGCAGAACAGAGCATTCCTTGAGATTCAACTCCTCTAATTACTGCGGGAGTCAGCGTAAACATCTCGCCTGTTTTTCTGTCCAAAACTTGAGATCCCACACTTGCATAAGGAACTATTTGACCTTCTTGAATATTTTGAGCTCCGCAAACCACTGTTTTTTCTCCGGAGCCGGTGTTAACAGTTACAAGATGCAATCTGTCAGAATTCGGGTGTGCATCAATTTTATCTATTTTAACTGTTTTTATATTTGTAAACATTGGTTTAACATCTTCAATACCTTCAACTTCCAATCCGCTCATAGTCAATTCATGAGCAATTTGAGATGTTTCAATATTTGATAAATCTACGAATTCGTTTAACCAATTTAAAGATACTTGCATTTATTATTTCCCTCATAATCTAAATATAAATCTGTGTCTTTATTTTATTACAAAAGAAATGCTATGTAAAATAAAATATGACTAAATTCAGATATTATAAAATTTTATAAATTTGATTTTATCTTCTTTTTTGTGATACCCTAAAGGTAAGGGTAGGGAATAATTATGATTAATAGAAAATCAAGAGATGAAATTAAAAGAATGCGTCATGCCGGTCATATTGTAGCTCTTGTACATCAGAAAATGAAAGAGGTTGTTGAACCGGGTATTTCAACAAAAGAGTTAGACAATATTGCAATGCATATTATTAAAGAAAATCGTGCAATTCCGACATTCTTAGGCTATTCGGGTTTTCCTGCTAGTATTTGTACATCTATTAATGAGCAGGTTGTACATGGAATCCCATCAGAAGATGTTATATTGAAAGAAGGAGATATAATAGCAATCGATGTTGGTGCAACTTATGGAGGAATGGTTGGTGACAGTGCCTGGTCATATCGTGTCGGAAAAGTTTCTGATGAAGTTGATAAATTGATGAAGGTTACGGAAGAGTCTTTATATGCAGGTATTGAACAGATGCGTCCAGGAAATGTTTTAGATGATATTTCAAAAGCTATAGAAGCTGTAGCAAATCGTGAAGGCTACGGGATTGTTCGTCAATACGGAGGGCATGGTGTAGGACATGAAATGCATGAAGATCCGTTCCTATTTAATTATAGTGTAGGAGATAATACTTTAATTAAATCAAATATGGCCATTGCGATTGAGCCGATGTTGAATCTTGGCGGAGATGATGTTGTTGTTTCTAAAGAAGACGGCTGGACCGTAAGTACTAAAGACGGTAAACCTTCAGCACATTTTGAGCATACGGTTATTGCAACTGATGATGGGCCATTAATTACAACAAAATTGATGAATTAGGAGATTTAAATGAATTATTATATAGGTTTGTCTTTAGCTTCAGGTTCGAGTATGGATTCGGGCATTGCTGTTGTTGATGAAGATAACAAAATTATCTTGCTTGATAAACTGTATAAAATGAATGATGTTATTTTCTTTTTTGAGAATTTTTCATCGCTTAAAAATTCTAAAATATGTGTATCTGTACCATCGGATAGAACGATGCTTGAAGGGAAATGGAGAATTTTATCAAAACCATATCAACTTGTTTCTTCTAACAAGCTGATGCCAAATCGGGATAATTGGACACAAAGACATTCAAATAGAGGTTCAGAATATCTTAAAGAGTTATCAGAAAGAGGGATTACGGTTAGTCGTTTTGATATTTACATGACAAGGCAGAGTATGCATTTGAATTCTTGTTATAAAGACAGATCTCCTGCTGATTGTAAATTTTTGCAGCAGGCATTGAAGTATGAATGGGGATTTGACGATTTGCCTGTGAATATGATTCCAATGTCACATTTGGAGGCAATTTTAGGTGCAATCCTTGCAAAAGAATATGCTAATAATCCTGAGATGATAAATGTTATTTATAATTTTAGAGGATTAGATGTTATTGATATAAAAGATAATTTGAATATATCAACCGATGTTTATAATTTTGAAAGGAGTCTTGCTGTAAAGTCAGATTTGGCATAAATCAGTTTATAGATTATAATTATTAGTGTTATGTTGAAAGAAATTTTTGAAACTTTAAGTAATCCAATATTATATTATGTTGATAAAGCAGGAAATTCTGTATTTAGAAATTATAGTATTACAGGTTATACCGGGCTTTTGTATCGAACAACAATTCCAAAAGCTAATGCAGGTAAAATTTTAGAATATAGACTTATGTTAGATCGGTATTTGAAGATTTCATACGTTTTTATTCCTGTAATTTTATATTTTATTTTTATCCATGTCAAATTTTCATTGTTTGGATTGTTATTTTTTGAATTTTTATGGCTTGTGTTGGTTAATTCTTGCAGGTTATATTGTTCATATTTATATAATGTTTTTTTAGCCAGAAATTTAGGGAAGTTTGAATATACAAAGTTTGCTCCAAATGTTCCAAAAGCAAAGAAAGAAGAATTTGCTGCAGTTTATCGTTCAAAAATAGCTGTTATAAGTATTATTATCGTATTATTTTTATTCCCTGCCTTTATTATGCAATATGTAATGAAGTTAAGTGTTAATGCGAAAAAAAATTTCCATCAGGTTGTTAAACTATCAGATGTTTATTTTGCCTTATATCCTAAATCTCAGAAAGTTTATGACATGAGAGCTTATGCAAGAGCTATGGAACGTGACTATAAGGGTTCTTTAAGTGATTATAAAATGGTATTGGAACTTTCAGGTAAACACTTTGGTAAACAGGATTATGTAAGATTTGCAAATTTATTGTTTATGCAAAAAAAGGTTACAACACCAACGGATGCTGTTGATGTTTTCAATGAGTATGTGACTAAAAAGGATTTATCTATTTTAGAAACTTCTCAAATGTTATGGATAAAATCAATATTTAAAGTAGAAAATAATATACCTGAGGGTATTGTACAAGAATATGATGATTTGATAAGTTCTTTGGATTCTAAAGATACTGATAATCAGTTTTATTTATCTTCGGATAAGGCCTATATATTGTATTTGATGGGAGAATATGCATCAGCTTTGGAAGTTTATAATATGTTAGTTTCTTATGCGCAAGGTAATCAAAAACAGTATGGGAAACAGTTAGTTTCGTTGTTAGCAGAACGTGGATTTACAAAAAAACATATGGGTGATACTGTAGGTGCGGCGATGGATTTTGCTATGTCGCAAATTTCCCCTGCTGAACTTCCGAAATATGAACCTTCTTATACTGATCAGGAGTTTGTTGTTGATAAATTCTAGTGTGTGAATTTTTTATCTTCATAAAAGTATTGAAGGTTATTCTATTCAATTTTGTTGTATTGTAACTTTTGAACTATAAATATGTTTCAATAATTTCAATTACATTTTTGTGAACTTTATCAATCGCTTTTGTGGCATCTATAACTTTAATTCTATCAGGACTTTGTTTAGCAAGTTCTAAATATCCGTTTCTAACCCTGTTAAAAAATTCTTTCCCTGAATTTTCCATTCTGTCCTTGTCCGAACCGACTCTTTGCATTGAAGTTTCAATATCAACATCAAAAACAAGAGTTAAGTCCGGTTGTATGCCGTTTGTGGCAAGATTATTTAAAATTTTAATTTGTTCAATATCTAATCCTCTGCCATAACCTTGATATGCCACTGAACTATCGGTGTGCCTGTCACAAAGAACAATTTTTCCTTGTTTAATTGCAGGATTTATTATCACATCAATGTTTTGTGCTCTGTCTGCGAGAAATAAAAATGATTCACATCTGTCTGAAACTTCTCCATCATAATTTAAAAGAATTTCTCTTATTTTTTCTCCTAAGCCTTTTCCTCCAGGCTCTCTTGTTAATAACACTTTATACCCTTTTTTTATAAGATAATCGTTTAATAGATTTAATTGGGTAGTTTTTCCGCATCCGTCTGCACCTTCAAATGTAATAAATAAACCTTTTTGCATAAAATCCTCTCATTATTGATAATAATTATTATAACGTAAAAAACGAACTTATGAAAACATAAGTTCGTTTATATAATAAAGCAACCCATAAGCCGTGTTCTGTTTATAGATAATCATCTGTCTGGTATTAGGATTACTCCTAATCTCTAGCGATTTTTCTGAAGATGGCGAACAACCTTAACCTTCAATTCAATCTTGCATCCGACCGGGGTTTACCTAGCTGATACCTTCCGGTATCACTGGTGAAGCTCTTAACTCACCGTTGCACCATCGCCTGTGGCTACAAGCCCATTGGCAGTCTTCATTTCTGTGGCACTATCCGCCGACTCACATCGCCCGGAGTTTCTCCGGCGGCCTGTTCTTGGATGTACGGACTTTCCTCACTTGAAATATATCAAGCGCGATTATCCAGCTGCTTTAATCTTCTGTTAGGCTCTTGCTGACTTTTACAGCTTCAATTGCCCATTTGTCTCCGCTATCAATTTCAATTTTGCCGCTTCCATATATTTTCATACGGAATCTGTCAAACCCTGATTTGCGAGAGGTACAATTTCCATCGCTTCCGGTTTGGAGTTCTCCGGAATATGAATGTCCGTTACTGCAATTTGGGTCGTCTTTTCCATTTACATCAACAGTAAGGTATGTAAATCCTCCATCAGTTGCTGTTGTTGAAAAATTTGTACTTGTGAACACCCAATCTATACCATCACTAGTAGAAAATACAGTATTGCTTGCTACATGATCCATTCCTAATTTATCTAAGAAAAGAGTTCTGAATTTTTTGTTTTGATCGCCTCCGTTTATATATGCTTCATCCCATTTTAGACAATTTGCTGTTCCTGCACCATCATCAAAACCAATTTTTCTATCTGTTACTGAAGATGTTTTATCAGGATAACAAGCCTCGTCATTTATTAATTCACTTATAATAGTTTGTGTGGTATAAAATGCCCTTTTAGCCATAATTGTGTTCTGATTTGGTATTAGGTTAAATATAACCGGCATTAATATGGCACAAAGAATTGCAATAACTCCGAGTGCAACCAATAATTCTGTCAGCGTAAACGCATTATTGAATCTTTTCATCTCTTACAGTCCTCAACTCTATAATATCAATATATTTCTCATTATACCATATCTCCTTGTATTTTTCAATATAATGTGTTATTATACTAGTAGTAGAAGTTTAAATAAGAGGTAATATTTTATTGCGGATTGTAAAATTTTGTTTACAAGGTAGCAAAATAATCCGTTCAGATGAGTTAATAACATATCACACATTTTATAATGTGCATGGTAAATTAAACACGGATATTTGGGATTATATATTCCAAAAAAGAAGTAAAGGTTAGAAACTATGGTCGATAACAGATCTGCCGGGTTCTTCGGTATAGGCGGCTCTTTTAATTTTAAAAGTGGTGATATATCTGGAACTGCAGCAAAATTATCAGATGATAAAATGGGACAAGGCGGTGAGTATTTTTCTCAAAGACATGCCGAAGAAGAACCTGTCCCTCAAAGTAATCAGTATATGGACCAAAGTGCAGTTTTGCGTGCGACTTTGAATTCACTTGCAATGATGAATGTTGCTAATGTATTGAATGCAAAAAAGCGTAAACCGGTTGTTGATGAAGAAGAGAAAATAGCTGAAGATTTAAAAGAATTGCTAAGAATAAAAAAAGAACAAAACCGACAGCAAAATCCTTATCAAAATAAAGATGAAGATGATAATAGCAATATTTTTGAGGATGACGAATAACTTTTTATTTGTGGTATAAATGTTTAAATTCCTTAATTTGGACTATTGAACTTTATCATTATGTGTAGTTTAATTAGATAAAGTCAGATTATTTTAGGAATAGTTGCTTATGTTAGAAATTACAAAGACTCAGGATAATGGCTCCTTACAAAAATTGAATTTGAATGAAGCTGTTTCAGGTTCCTGGTTTAATCTGATAAATCCGACTCATGAAGAAATACAACAAGTTTCTCTTGTTTTGGGTTTGGACGAAAGTTTTTTGAATAATTCGTTAGACGCTGATGAGTTATCACGTATGGATTTTGAGGACGGAAATCTTCTTATAATTACCAATGTTCCTGTTATGGATGATGAGGGTAATTTTGATACATTACCATTAGGTTTAATTTTCACTCCGGAGAGTATTATTACTGTCTGTTCGCATGAGAATAAAATTATTAATTCTTTTAATGCAGATACAGCGAAGTTTTTTGATACACGTCATAAAGCCAATTTTATGCTTAATATCTTGTTCAGAGCTGCAAAGTTTTATTTAAGGTATTTGAATATATTGAATAAACAGACTGAAAATATTGAAGATTCGTTAAAGAAAACAACAAATAATAAAGCATTATTCCAGTTAATGGAAATTCAAAAATCTCTAGTTTATTTTACAACTGCATTAAAGGATAATCAACTTGTATTGCAAAAACTTTTAAGATTGGTTAATACACCTGCATTGCAGCGGATTTTAAAGTTTACTGAAGATGATATTGATATGCTGGAAGATGTTATTATTGAAAATAAGCAGGCTGCTGAGATGGTAGAAATGCACAGAACAATTCTTGAGAGTATGATGGATTGTATGGCCTCAATTATCAATAATAATTTAAACCTTATTATGAAATTTTTGGCTGCTATCACAATTATAATGTCTATACCTACTGTTATAGGTAGTTTCTGGGGAATGAATGTTCCTGTGCCATTTAGCCATACACATTTTGGATTTTCTATTGTAATCTTGATTTCTGTACTTGCAACTTGTATTGTTGCAATATTTTTCAATAGAAAAGGTATGTTGTAGTTTATGTTAGTTTCTATAGCCGCATTATGTGCACGAATTGTGTCAAATCCTATGGCAAATGCCATGCAAAAGCGTTTATCACAAGAAAATTCTGCTATATTAATTAATTTATATTCTTATTTATTTCTAAGTTTATTCTGTCTATATCCTGCAGTGGGTAATAATTGGCATTATGGGCTAAATTATTGGGGTTATGTTTCATTGGCAGGAATTTTGTGTACATTGGGCTCTATTTGTTTGATAAAGGCACTACAGAGTGGCGAAATGTCACTTTTGGGTCCTATAAATTCATATAAATGTATTGTTGGGCTAGTTTTAGGATTTATTATATTGGGCGAAATCCCAAAATTTTCGGGATTTATCGGTGTTATATTAATTATCTGGGGAAGTTGGTATATTTTTGATACTACAAAAGAAGGCTTTAGTTTTGAGTTATTTAAGCGTCGAGATATACTTTTAAGGTTTTGTGCGTTATTTTTTACCGGTTGTGAAGCTGTTGTTTTAAAAAAGATTATTTTAATGTCTTCGATTACTGAAAGTTTTATTTTATGGTGTTTTTCAGGTTTTATATTTACTCTTATAGTGATGTTTATTTATAGAATAAAATTTAAGATATTTACAAGACAAAGTTTATATGGATGTTTTTTAATTGCATTATGTTTAGGGATAATGCAATTATCAACAAATATAGTATTTAAATACATTGATGTTGGTTTATCTTTAGCATTATTTCAATTATCAAGTATTGTGGCGGTGATTTTTGGGTATAAAGTTTTTCATGAACATAATATTTTGAAAAAACTATTAGGCTCAATAATTATGATTCTCGGCAGCTGTTTTATATTATTGTAAAGAATTGTGAATATCCAATTTTAGGGTGTCATTTTAGTGTTTGGTGCAAACTACGATACAAGTTCCTATTATTACATATTAGAAATATTTTTTAGATTAATGTCAATTCTATTACATAAATTTTTTTAATATATATACGGGGAAAATATTTGAAAGGAGAAAATAATGGGATTATTTAGTATTGCTAGACATGCTTTACGTTTTGTTGGCCGGGGTGCAAAGTACGGAAAACTTATCGGCAAATCAAATAATGGGATTAAAGTTTATCAAAAGGTAGGTAAAGATGGTACAAAAGTTCTTACATCCTTAAAAGATGGTAAGGTATATAAAGAAATTACAAAGAAAAGTGTAAATAAGTCAAATATATATGAAAGGATTACAGGGCATACTACGACAGTAAAAAATTATCCGGCAAATGAAACAATACAGCTTGAAAATACAAATACTACTCTTACTCGTGATACAAGCTGGCTTGATAGATATTTTTATCGTGGACAGACAGTTAATAAAAGATCTGTTGCAAAATATAACGGCAATGATTTAGTAGATTCAAGAACTAATTACTCAATACCGAATGACAATACATGGAGTTATTCTGTTCATCAACGTCCGAATATTACAAAAGTAACTGTCAATAGGGAATTGGATAAAGATTTTAAATCAGTAAAGAAATATTTTGAATTGAATGGTTTGAAGTTCCCCGGCGGAGCAGTTCACAATGGCAGAATAGGTTACGAAAAAGGAGTATCTCCTTTAGATGGGGAATATTTAAGAAAATTTAATGTTAATCCATACGGGGATGATATTAAGATCAAATATAAAACAGCATAGAATTTCAACTTTAAAAAAGCCTTATATTTTATCATAAGGCTTTTTTATTATTTCAGAAAGTCTTTAAATGTTTTTATATTGACTTTATATCCGCAGCCGTCATGGAGTTTCCCGGGGTAGGCAATTCTTTTTGCGGGATATTTTCTGCACATTCTGGGACGGTGTTTATAGTCTGAACATAAGCCGTCAGGTGTTACTAATTTACAGGCAAATATTAAGTTCCCTTCATCATCTTTTCCTTTTATATAAAATCTTTTATATGTAGGAAATAACGTTTGCATTATTCTAAATTCTTTTTCCGTATAAGTATCAACACTATACATATAATTACAGCATTTGCCGCATTTTTTGCATTCTCCTGTTATTTCGTAGGTCAGCTGTTCCGGTACGAAATAGGATAATGTTTCATAAATGATTGATTTTATTAGATCTAGCATTCTACAAATCTATTACAAAAATACATAAAACGAAATAACATAATTTTATAATCGTCGACTTTTGTGTATAATATGAAATATGAAAATTTTTGGTAATATAAGGGTATATGCGTGGATTGAATTTATAATATGGCTCTTTATAGTGGCATTTATAGTATTAGGTTTTAGGTATTATAATTATCAAAATCAAAAACAGTATAAAAATTATCAAATTTTTATGGAAGATGTAGATGGACTTATTGTTGGTTCTCCTGTGAAATTTTTAGGAGTTCAGATAGGTTATGTAAAGAAGATTCAGATTATTTCAACCGAGGTGTATATTAAATTTGTTGTAACTCAGAAAGATTTATCTCTTCCTGCAGGTTCTATTGCTACTGTTGAGGCTTCTGGTCTTGGCGGTTCCAAAGCTTTAGAGATATATTCTCCTGATAAAAATAATAAAACAGATAGAATAATTATTCCTAAAGAGCCTACTAGGTTAAGTAAGGTGATGGGTTTATTTGATAGCATTTTTAAGGAGTTGGATTCTATAGTTACAACACTAGGTCATGCTGCAGGGCAGTTTGAATTTACATCTGAAGGTAAGGTTCCTAAAAATGTTATTACACCTGCTGATGCTACAGAAAGTCTAATTCAGGTTGATAATGCTGTTGAGAATATTATGGAAACAAAAAATAAATTTATGGATAATTTTAGATAAAAGAAGTTTGGGGGCATCTAATGAATTTGGATAAAGTGAAAATTATAAACAATCCTGTTGTATTACTAAATTTGTGTACAATGAGGGATAAAGATACTGATAGTCAGGGGGTAAGAATCGCGACAAGAAAAATTACAAGGTGTCTTTTGTATGAAGCTGCTAAAAATCTTCCGCTTGTTGAACGTAAAGTAACAACTCCATTAGCAACGTTCAAAGCTAAAACTGTTGATCCTGATATAAATTTGATTATTTCTCCGATTTTGAGAGCAGGTTTAATATTTACGGATGAAGCTATTGATATCCTTCCGCAGGCGACTATTCGTCATATTGGAATGTATAGAGATGAAAAAACTCTTAAACCTGTATGGTATTATAACAAAGTTCCTCTAAAAGCCGATAATCCTGAAAAGTTTTACGTTTATATTACTGATCCTATGCTTGCAACCGGAAACTCTTTGTTAGCTGCGATTGATCTGTATGCAGACAAAGGTATCCCTGTTAAAAATATCAAATGTGTTTGTATTATTGCTGCCCCACAAGGTATTGAGAATATTCAAAATCATTATCCGGACATTGAGATAATTACAGCTGCAGTTGATGATCATTTGAATGAAAAGGGTTACATTGTTCCTGGCATGGGTGATGCAGGTGATAGGATTTTTAATACCTAAATATTATATGTAAATTTTTATGAATGATAGTATGGTAAATTTTAAAGTTTATTTTTACATTTGCCGTTAAAGCTTTTGTGTGTAATTTCTAGATGGAGAACTATTATGTCAGGTGGTGTGAGTGCTGTAAATGCGACAGATATTAGCACTAAAAAAGGAAATCCAACAAGAGCTGAACAAATTATTGTAAAATCAGGCGATACAATGTCTGAAATAGCAAAAAAATTTGGTATGACTACTGAACAATTTATGCAGTGGACAGGACTTAAGAAGTCTTCTTTATCAAAAGGCCAAAAAATTAATCTTCCAATGGCACAAGTTCCTAAGGGTAAAGGCATTATGGCAATAATTCGTGAATATAATATGACAATGGAAGAGTTTGGCAAGTTAAATAATCTTCCGAAGCCTTATAAAGATTACAAAGCTGCAGTTGGAGAAAAATTTTATGTCATAAAACATTCAGGTTCTGATTCTTCATCATCTTCTGTCGCCTCTGGACATGTACCTTCACGTTCATCAAATTCCAGAGCTAATGTTTCCGGCTCAAAACCTGTAGTACGGCATAATGGAGCTCATTCTAACAATGGCAAATGGGGTTCTTCATATTCCCCAGAAGAAATTGCTAAAGCCCTCTATCAAAAATCTTGTGAGCATTTTGGTGCGGTAGGAAAGCCTGATTTTGATGCTTTAATAAATAAGATTAATTCTAATAATGTCGAAGAGGTGTTAAAAAGTTATACTAAGAATACTAAAAATAAGAATAAAGAAAGTTTGATAAATACTATTACAAGTGAAATTCGCAGTGATAAAAATTTACGGAAAGCTGCAGTTATGAAAATATATGATGCGGTGGCAAAAAAATTCGGCACTCCAGAATCAGTAAGAGCAGGATTTGTTAAGGAATTGGATGACCAATTTGATTCTTGGGGAATGGTAAGTACTAAAAAATTGGACGAAACTATAAATAGAATGATGGCATCACCTAGTGAATTAGCAGCTAAAATGGAGCATGATATCGATAGTAAAAGTGCTGCTGTTGGTAAAGAGTCTTTTAACGAATTGATATCTTTAGTTAATTCTAAAAATGCGGCACAGGTTATTAAGGCTTATGATAATTTAAATACCGGCGAATCATTGATAAATGGTATTACAAGTGAGATTGGAAGCAGTAAAAAAGACAGAATTAGGGCTGTTATGTATATTTATAATTCCTTGGCTGCACAAATTAATGCTCCCGAATCAGCGCGAGATAGTTTTTTGCAGGAATTAAATGATCAATTTAATTCTTTTGGTATGGTAAATACTAAAGAATTAGATAAAATGATAAATAATATGCTATTAAAATATAATAGAACACCAAAAGCTTCATCTTCAACTAAATCCTCCGGCAGTAAAGTTGATAATAGTCCAAAAGTTAAATTTACCGGAAAATCTGAAATTAAAACGGCAGAGCAGTGGAGAAAGGGTGCAATAGCATCCGCTAAAAATGAGGCTGTTGATAAATACAAAGAGTTTTGTATACAAAACGATATTGTATTTGATAAAAATGATTTAGACTTAACTCCGATGGAGAGAATTCCGGCACCGGTTGTAAGAAATGGTAAAGTTGTTGCAAATATTTCCCCTGTTTTAAAACCTACAATAAAACCCAATGGAAAGGTGGTAATATTAAATCCTGGACATGGCGGATATAGCGTTAAAAGTGGAAATTTTGATCCTGGTTCATACAGTTTTATTAAAAAAGGTAATGGTAAATATGCTCCATTATTAGAATATGAAAAAATGCAGGATTATGCGGAAAAAACTGCAGATAAATTACGAGCAAAAGGTTATACTGTGGTTATTGCCAGCGGCCATGCTCAAACTATTTCTGCTCAAGGTACGGTTTCCAGCTTGGTTAATGATATTTCAAGTGGTAAGTTAACAAATAAGAAATATGATAAAAAAGATATAGTTTTTGTTTCACTGCATGCAGATTCTGAACCTGGTAAATCAGGTTCAGGAATATGTTATGATTCAAGATTTAATGATGATTCAAAACTTGCACAAACTCTACAAGCTTCGTTAAATGAGGATGATTGGATTAAGGCTGGATTATCTGAAAGAGTTTGGGGAAATGGTGGTATTCAAGTTCTTCATCAAACTGAAAGTAACCCTTCTGTTTTGTTGGAGGTTGAGTATGTTAACGGTTCCAAAAGCCAAAATTTAGATTCTTCAGCGTTTCAAGGCAGATTTTTAGATAAATTGACTGTCGGATTGAACAGATATTTTGGTTTAGAGTAAAGGACTTTAATTTATGGATTTTTTAACAGATATATGGAATTATATTAAAGTTAATATATTCGGGATGAAGCCGGAAGCAAAGCCGGCTAAAAGTTCTTCTGCTAAAAAGCCTATTTTCAACGGAATGAACAAAACTGAACATAAAAATGAAATTAAAATGGTTAATGACATTTCTGATGAACAAATTCAGACTAATGCTGTTCGTTCCAAATATATAACTGTTATAAAGAATCCTCCTCATAAAGTAAAAAGCGGGGAGAGTGTATACTCAATTGCAAAGAAATACGGTGTAGAATTAAATAGCATTTTGGCTTTAAATGGTTTAGACAAAAATTCTGCCGGTAAGCTTCGTCTTGGACAAGTTTTAAAAATTCCGAATACCAGAAAAATCAAAAATGTTAAATCTTTGAATGATATTGCAAAATCTATGGGGGTTAGCTTAGATTTTGTAAAAAGATTAAAACAGGCTGAGGACAGCCAAAATCTTCCGCCTAATAAATTTCATAACACACCTTATAAAGATAAAGCAGGAGTTGAAACAATAGGTATTGGGCATGTATTAAAAAAAGGCGAACCAAGAGAGCTTTCTAATACTCAGGTTTGTGAATTGTGTGCTAAGGATTTGTTAAGAATGGAAGAAAATCTTTGTGCATTATTAGGCGGTAAACAAAAATATGATAAACTTCCTCAGGGTATGAAGGAGGCATTACTTGATATGACATTTAACAAAGGAACTGCAATCATCGAGAAGACTCCTGGCCTGTTATATTGTTTAAAATCAGGTAAATATGAAGCTGCAATAAATAAATTTACAAATAACAAATCTACGGCGACGGGTGAAGAAATGTCAGGTTTAAGCAAACGCAGATTGTTTGATATATCTTTGGCTGTGAAAATGTACAAGGGTAAAATTCCTCAGAGCAACATTAATACTGCGCAGCAGGTTTATAACAGAGGGATAGAATTATTGCGTGCTGAGTGTAAGAAAGAAGGCAAAAATTTTCATTCCCAACTTGTCGGGTATAATAAAGATGTTCAAAGCTACCTAGGAAATAAAATTAAACTTATAACAAAGTAATGATATCACCGATTTTTTCATTTTGGTTTGTCTCTATATTGTGGGATAGTTTGATATTTGCCCAACGAAGATTATTTATTAAGTCAACCGTAACAAATTCTCTTGCTTTCATATCGGCATCGCAAATTTTTACAATAAAAGCTTCTTCCAATTCTGTATTTACTACAACACATAAGCCTGAAGCACCTACTTTTGCAATTAGATTTTTTGAATTTTCAATAATTTTTGTATCTGTTCTGTTTTCTCCACCGATAATGTACGGATGATTTAAAAATGCGTTTTTAATTTTTTCATATTTAGGGCTGCAAAACAAATTCAAATAGCCCTTAACTATATTTTTTAACGGCATAGAATGAATTGGTACACCGCATCCGTCTTTTGTTATCGGGTATTCATTTTTAACTTCACACAGTTCATAAATTTTCTTTTTAACAGCCTGCTGCAGAGGATGATGTATATTATCATAATTGTCCATATCCCAGTCATTTAATTTGCATAAGCCGAGCATCATAGCATGTTTACCTGAACAATTGTTGTGAAGTGATGTCGGATTATGTCCTTCTGTCAACAGTTCATCTTGAGCTGTTCTTGAAATTGGTTGGTGTTCACCGCATTTTAATTTTGATACCGGAATTTCAAATTTATCTAATATATTTTTTACCAAGTTAACATGAATTTTTTCACCGGCATGAGATGCCGCACAAACAGCAATTTCTTCTTCTGTAAGATTAAATTTTTCATCAAGACCGTAATCTATAATAAGTGAAGCTTGTAAAGGCTTAGCGCAAGAACGCAGATAAAACGGGTAATTTTTGTCATCACCTATTTGTTCAATAACATGCATTTTGTCACATCTTATGACATAACCAAAATGTTCTTCTTCAATTAAACCATCTCTATTGTATATAACAAGTTTTGCGGGTTGGGTATTTTTATTCATCATCTTTTTTTACCATTGTGAGTAACTGTTCAAGTCTTGTTTTTAATTTTGTATTCTCTTCTTTTAAGTCTTCAATTTGTTTTTTATAACTGTCAATTTCTTTAGAATATTCTTGATTGATTTTGGGGACTTCATTATGGTCAAGGATAAATCTTTTCTTTGCTTCTTCTTTGATATGTAAAACTGTATCTAATTGTTTTTGAGAAATTAGCCCAAGATCAATCAGATATTGACCGAATTTTTTATGTTGATTATCATTTTCTTGGGTTTTAATCGCAGTATCTAATTCGTTTTCGGAAATTATACCATCTTTTACAAAAAATTCTCCAGTTCTATATTTACCAGCAAGAAAACCTGCAATATTTAAAATTTGGGAATTATCAGGAAGTTCGAAATATCCTTCATCAACACAAAATAAAAAATAACCTGCAATTTCTTCCATTGATAAGTAAGTGTTTAGTATCATTTCAGAAATACTGCAGTCATTGTCGCTTGCTTCTAAGATATTATAAATATTTGTGTCAAACCCTGACTTTTTAAAGTCTAATTCACATCTGCCTTTGTATGTTAATATGGGCTTGTATGTAGCAAATGTATAAGCAAGTTTGTTATCTTTATCAACATCTTCGGAAAGTTTAATATAGATAATTTCTTTTATCCATCCTGGGAATCCGGAGATTTTATTCAAAAATTGTGTCAAGAAATTTCGTTTCAAATTTTTACCCCTTAAATGTTTTTATATTCTATCATTAATACTTTTTTTCTTCAAGCTTTATAGTTATTAAGTTAGTTGATTAATTTCATGTAAAAAGGTAAGATTATTTTAGAAGAAGAAATGGAGAGAAATTATTATGGAAGACAATAAACTTCAGTTTAAGAAAACGATTTTGATAGGCATATTTTTGGCTATTGGCTTGTTAGTAACAATTGATTTGGCATATATATATCATGAAGCTAACTTTAATCAATATGCGTTGCCAAGTTTTTGTTCAATAAGTGATTTTATAGATTGTGATGGAGTTGCAAGAACTACAGAATCTCAATTTTTCGGAGTTCCTTTGGCATATTGGGGTTTATTTTTATATTCATTTATCACAATGTTATTATGTGTTGATAAGTTAAAACAGATTCCATTTTTAAAATTCTTGGAAGTATTTAAGAATAAATTTCATTATATTGCATCTTTAGGGTTAATTTCATTTATTATTTCAATGATACTGTTATGTGTAAGTTTATTTGGAATACACAAGCTGTGTGTTATGTGTGCAGTTACTTATTTTATTGATTTATGTATAGGTATTGTTGCTGTTATAGGAATAAAAGGAAATTTTATCGGTGCTATAAAACAGAGCTGGTTGGATTTTGTTGAGGCATTGAAACCTGTTCCTTACAGAATTGCATTTATTGTAGTTATGATTTGTGCTTGTTCTTTTTTGAGCTGGACATATACAAGTGCAAAATTTTCGCCTGCGTTGAAGTTCCAAAGAGAATATGGAACTTTTGTTAATGCTAAAGCTACAGAATATGGTACAACTGGTAATATATTAGGTTCAGAAGATAAAGATGCTGTTGTATTAGAAATTTATTCAGATTATATGTGTCCGATGTGTCATGCGTGTAACAATATGCTTAATGCTGTAGTAAAGGAATTTGAAAATTTAAGGATAGAACCGCATAGTATGCCATTGGATACTGCTTGTAATACCTATTTACAACAAGAATTCCACCATGGCTCATGCACTATGGCAAAATATGCAGAGGCTGCTCGTATGCAAGGTAAATTCTGGGAAGTAAATAATTTGTTTTTTGAGAAGAAACCTGCAACTGAGGATGAGGTTCTCCAAGTATTAAAAGATGCAGATTACGCTCTTGATATGGATAAATTGAAAAAGGATGCTCATGGCAAAGAAGTTGATAAAATGTTGCAAAAAGATATTAAGTTTGCGGTTGAAAAAGGTCAATTCGGTACACCATCAATGAAAATGGGTGATGATTTTGAAATGGGTGTCAAAGGTTATCCAAAATTGAAGGAATGGATTATTAAACATGGCGGAAAACCAAAACATAAAATTTTCTAAAATTTTACTGCACGCTTGTTGTGGTATATGTTCGGCTTATCCCATATCTTATTTAAAGGATATGGGATATTCCGTTTGCGTTTATTTTTATAATCCAAATATTTTTCCTTATGAAGAGTATGAAAAACGTCTTAATGCTGAGAAAATCTTATGTAAACATTTTGATTGTGAATTGATTGAAGGAATTTATGAACCTGATAGATATTATGATTTCGTCAAAGGATATGAAGATGAACCGGAAAAAGGATTAAGATGTGATAAGTGTTTCGAGTTGAGATTGTATTCAGCTGCTGAAGTTGCTAAAAATTTAGGTATTGGAACCTTTACAACTTCTATGGTAATCAGTCCGCATAAAAATTATGAAAAATTGACGTTGATAGGTGAAAAAATTGCTGAAAAATTTGATTTAAAATACCTGTCAACAAATTTTAGGAAACATGATGGTTTTTTAAAAACAAATAATATTTCAAAATCGTTAAATTTGTATAGACAGAATTATTGTGGATGTAAATTTGCAATAAAAAAATAAGAATATCATCCGTTTGTATTATGACGATAAATTTATAATATCATATAATATCTTTGACAAAGAAGATATTTTTATTAAAAGGAATCTAAAGAGGATAGAAGAATGAAGAAACGCATAGGTTTATTGTTGGCAGCAGTTATGGTACTAAATACCGTATCTTCGGTAGCATATGGGTTTACAAATCCATTGAAAAGTTATGATCTGTATGCAGATACACATCCTGGCGAAGGATCTTCTTCAATGAGTTCTGTACCTAAGAGTGTACCTACTGTTTCTGATGATGGTTCTATGGCAGAAGGTGAAGAACAGGAAAAAGGACGTAATGAAACTTTGAGAGATTCTTCAAGAAATGTTTATGCCGATAATTCAACTCCTCCTGCTTGGATGGAGGGACCATCTTTCTATGAAAATCCTACTTTAGAAAGTATTATTGCAAAATATCGTAAGAGTGATTTCGCTGGCTGTATGCAAGAATGTATTTCTTATGTAAGAATGTATCCTACTGATACATTAGGTTATTATTATCTTGCAATGGCTTATACTAAAGTTAATGATAAGGATAATGCTATAAGAGCATATGAAAAAGTTATTGAACTGAATGACAATCCTATGATTGTAAAATATGCTACGAATGGACGTAATTGTATTATGGGTAATGTCGATGAAAAATGTTATCCTAATGTTAATGAACCAGAATTAGTATATCCTTATGCTGATGTCGTCACTGCTGATTTGACCCCTGTTGATCCTGAAACCTTGATTAATAAAAATCTTGCAAAACTTAGAGAGAAATTATCTCCACAGGTTGAAGAAGAAGAAGGTCCATCATCTTCAAGATCTAAGGATGATAAAGATAAGGATAAAATTGTGCTTCCGTTTGGTCAACAGGATGAAGAATTGGATAAGTTCATTAATGCACCATATGGAAATGGCTTGTCTCCTGATTTGAATAAACAGTATAAACAACTTCAATTAAGAAAAATCAGAGATACTATTAATACAGGCGAGCCTTCTCAAGAGAAAGATACAAGAGATTTGAAGTATATTCAAAAATTTGATAACCAAAAATCCGATCTCGGAGTTGATAAATTAGCTTATAATAATTCTTCACAAACTTGGAGTGATATAGCTAATGATCCTCAGTATATAAAAAGTAAACAAGAAATTGATGAATTGAATCTTTTGCTTGGGAATGATAAATCTCAGGATAGTAGTGATTTAATGAGTTTGTTACCATATATGTCAGATTCAGAAAATAAAAATCAAAATTTACCACCTGAAGTTATTCAAGCAATGATGATGAAGTCAATGATGGGTGATCTCAATTTATAAAGTAAAAATCGGTAAGTCCTAAATGACATCTGAGTATGAAAAAGTAAAACAAGACTTTTTATCAGGCAGGATAAAAGGATGCAGATCTTATTTTGAAAAGAATCATTATTATCTTGAAGCCGGTTATTGTTGTATAATTTTGGATAAACTTGATAAAGCCGAAGAATTTTTCAAAAAAGTACAGGATATTGATATAAGAGCCAGATGGGCTTTGGTTTTGATCCAGATGCTTAGAGGTGATATAAAGTATTTTCCTACATATTTTGAAGTCAGAAATTTTTTGGAAATTGATTTAAGTATTCTTATATTGTATTGTAAGGGTGCGTATGTTGAACGGGTTATAAAATTTGCAGATTTTATGGCATATTATAACCCTGAAACTTACAAATTTCTTGGACGAGTTTTTTGGGCAAATAATCTGATGTCTGCTGCAATGTTTTTCTTAAGACGGGCTAAAGATAAGTTCTATCAGGATCCTGAACTTCATTACCTTTTGGCATATATTTATTACATTGATAAAAATATTGAAATGTGTAAAAAGTATCTTGCATCTTGTCTTGCAATTTTACCTGAATATAATCCTGCAAAAAAATTAGCAGCCAAAGTTAATTTGTAAGTTTTATTTTTTCCTAATATTTAATTTTCATGATAGTATAATTTTATGAAAAGAAAACCAATAGTCGCAATAGTTGGAAGACCAAATGTAGGAAAGTCTACATTTGTAAATCGTCTTATGGGTGCAAGACATTCTATAGTTGATGATTTACCAGGAGTAACAAGAGACAGAATTTATTTTGATGTAGAATGGCAAAATAAAGGTTTTACAATAATTGATACCGGTGGGATTATTCCTGGCGATGAGGATGATATTATGGTTTCTATTTTTGATCAGGCAAAATTAGCTTGTGAGGAAGCCGATAAAATCATATTTCTTGTTGACGGACAAGAGGGTATAAATCCTGTTGATTATGACATTGCCAATATTCTTCGTCAATCAGGCAAGCCGATTTTTGTTGCTGTTAATAAATGTGATAATAAAGAATCTTTAATGATGACAAGCGATTTTTATGCTTTGGCTCTTGGAGATCCAATAGGCATTTCTGCACTTCATGGGTCAGGTGGAGTTGGTGATCTGTTGGATATAGTGACAAAAGATTTTGAAATTACTGACGAAGAGGAAAAAGATAATCATATAAGAATTGCAATTGTCGGACGTCCAAATGCAGGTAAATCTTCAATTGTCAACGCCCTATTGAATACTCAAAGAGTGATTGTTTCGGATGTTTCAGGAACTACTCGTGACAGTATTGACAGCTATATTACATATAATGATAAAGAATTTATAATTGTTGATACTGCAGGAATAAGAAAAAAATCAAAAGTCGATTATGGAGTCGAAAAGTTTGCTGTAGATAGGGCTATTCGCTCAATAAGAGATTGTGATATTGCAGTATTGGTTATTGATGCAAAAGAGGGAATCTCTGATCAGGATAAGAGAATTTCGTCTATTGTTACCGAAGCTGGTAAAGGGTTAATTGTAGCAGTTAATAAATGGGATTTGATAGAAGGGAAGAATTCAACGACAATAAATAAATTTGAAAAAGAGTTATCTTCTGATATTCCTTTTTTGAGTTTTGCTCCGAAGATTTTTATAAGTGCTGTGACAAAACAACGTTTAGGACAAATTTTTGATAAGAGTATAGAAGTCTATGAACAGTGTATAAAACGTGTTTCAACCGGACTGTTAAATAAGGTTATATCTGAGGCGTATGCCTTGAATCCTCCTACTAGTTTTAAAGGGAAAAGATTAAAAATATATTATGTCACTCAGGCTAAAACACAACCGCCTACATTTGTTCTTTTTGTAAATAACGAAGAATTATTAAAGGATAGTTACAAGAGATATTTGGAAAATAAATTAAGAGAAGCTTTTGGCTTTTTTGGAACTCCTATTAGAATTTCTGTTAGAGAACGTCAAGATAAAAAATAATTTTATTTATTATTTTTTTCTTCGTATTGGCTCAGTGTTTCATTTATAAGTTTTATCATTTCTTCTCTTAGATTTTTAGGAGAAAGAATTTCACAATTGAATGTATATCTCATTAGTCTTTGTATTAGTTTGTCAAACGGTTCTCCTTTATTTATAACAATTAATTCGCCGTTAGCATTCAAGCCCTCTGAAGTTTCCCCTTCTTTTAAATGGTAGGTTTTTGCAAGTCGGTTTTTTAATTTATAAACAACTGTTGTTGTCATTTCTACTTTTTTTGCTATTTGTGGAAGTTTTGCGATTGACAAAATATTATTTATAGGAATTTCAATATTTTGTCTGGATATTGTATCATATACTTTCAAATATGCATTTTTTGTATCGTATAAAACGTCTTGGGGAGTGCATTTGCAGAAGGTTTCTTTTCCCTTGTTAAGATAATAAACATTTATTATAAATCCTTCTTTGCAAATTTTTCTGCATTGTTCAACTTGTTCTTTTATATTGGAATAAAAAAATGAAAAATCATAATTACTGTTTTGGGATAGATTATTTAGAATGTTTCTATCGCTATTACTCATTCTAAATTGTATATTATTTATAAAACTCAAAATATTTTTATCAATTTCTTCATCAGGAAAATCTTTAATACAATTTGCCAAAATGCTTATAGCTTTTAGATCATTTAATGTAAAAGGCATTGAATATAAGCTACTTTGTAATTTATATTTATTATTTATTTTAACAACTTTTATCCCAAAAACTTTTAAAGCATTCATGTTTTTATTTAGGATGACTTGGATATTATTGGTTGTTTGATCTGCCAATTCATCTTTAAAAATGGCGATTACGCGGTTGTAATCTGCTTTATCTTCATATAGCAGTTCAAGAAGTTGAAAAATTTTTAGGCAGCCTTCATTTAATTTTTTATTATCTTTCAAAATATCCTTCTTTCATCTTTTTCAGATTAGCTATAACTTCTTTTCTAATGTTGTCAGGATATAAAACTTTGCATTTGTTTGCTTGGAACATAATTCTTTGGATTATTTCAAATTTGTTTTTTGAAGTCAATTCTATTATTGCCTTATTTTTATCTTCTTTGATAATTTTTTCGCAATCAAGAAGTTCCAATTTTTCATTATAATCTTTTGTATATTCATATCCTACTGTAATATTGGGTATTTCTAGGGTTTTATCTTTCAGATTTATGCTGACAATTTTATTTATTTTTGATACAAGAAAACTTGAATAATTTTGATACTCTGAATTAAAACCGTATAAATATAATTTACCGTTATTTATTTCTATTTTATCTGCAAGGATAGTAATATTTTTGTTCCCGGATACTTTTGAATTATAGTGTATTGTAATTTCGGTATTATTCTGGGTAAAATTCATAAGATCTTCAACAAGTTGCTGATCAATATTATTTAGTGGTGAGATATTTTGTAGTTTTTCTTTTAACTTTTCATTTTCGACGTATTGGGAAATATTATCAAAGAATTTTTGTAATGCCATAAGGTCTGAAACATCAATGGACTTTGAAATTGCTTTATATATTTTTATAATACTTTTGGCTTGTTTATCATTGATTTTTAAAACAAAAGGATGCGAGGTTATTGTATATTTTGTTACACCATTTTCTCTGATTTTATCTATTTGGCATCCTATTTCTTTTAATGAATTTAAATAAATTCTTAAAGTATCTTTTGAAATTTCTTCATGCAGGTATTCATGGTTTTTGAAACTTTCTTGCAGTTCATTATATGACTTTGGTCCTGTTGTCAATAGTGAGAATAGCAAGATAGATTTAAATCCGGTAAAAGACATAAGATTATATGTAACGGTATTTGTTTTTAGAAATTCTTTCATCTATCTTCTCTTATTTATTCAAAATAAGTCTATCATAAATTTTTATGATTTGCTAATTTTTAACGCTGCATGCCCCATGACATTTTTGTAATTTTATAATGTCAAATAAAAATACATAAAATTTTTACATGATTTCATTAAATTTTCTTCATTAAGATTTAATAACACGAATTTTTACTTACGCTTTCAAGGGGCATGGTCAAATGTAAAAAAATAATAATATTTTTTTACTTGTAATCATCTGAATTTAGGGATAAATTAAATAACATAAAAGAAAGCCGAATTAAAAATCACCGGCTACCAGAAATGTGGAAGGGTTGATTATCAAAAAAGATAATCGGAAAAATAAATAAGTTGGACGAAAGAAATAGAGGTGATGGCGAAGAAGTCCAAAAGGGAAAAGAGATTATTGAGGTACAGTATTATTAACTGTGGATTAGGGATATTTTTATAGTTTACATCTGAAAGTTATGTATATCTAGTTTATTTTTGGGAGAAAAGTAAAAGACTTTTAGAAGAGAGTTAGTAAAGGATAGTTGTAAACTTTTAACTTAGCTTGTACTTGAATAAGTACAGGCTTTTTTATATTATTAATATATGGAAGAGTTAGAGTCAAAAAAAGTTATAGCATTGATGTCAGGAACCTCATGTGACAGTATTGATGCCGGATTTTGTGAAGTTTTCCCTGATAGGAGTGTTAAATTAATTCAGGGTATAAATTATCAATATCCTGAACATGTCAAGGCAAAAATTTTTCAGTTATTTAGAGGTGAAGCTTCCGTAAAAGATATTTGTCAGATGAATTTTGTTATAGGTAAATGTTTTGCAGATGCGGCAAATGTTTTAATTTCCGAATTCGGGAAACCTGATTTTATATCAAGTCATGGTCAGACAATTTATCATTATCCGTTTGATGAAAGTATTGATAATATAAGTTTAAAAAGCACTTTGCAAATTGGAGAAAGTTCTGTAATTTCTCAAAATACCGGATGTATGACAATATCAAATTTCAGAGAGGCCGATATTGCGCAAAATGGACAAGGTGCACCATTGGTTTGTTTTGCAGATGAAGCTTGGTTTAAAAATAAAGGTAAGAATTTTGCAATCCAGAATATTGGAGGAATTTCAAATGTAACTGTTGTATCTCAGGATTTTGATACATTTGGATTTGATACGGGGCTTGGAAATATTATGATTGATTATTGTGCAAATAAATATTTTTCCGTTCCCTATGATAAAGATGGTGAGATTGCTTCATCGGGTGTTGTTTCTGATAGTTGGCTTGAATGCTTGTTGTCTGATGAGTATTATTTAGTGGAACCTCCAAAATCGACAGGCAGAGAATATTTTTCTAATAACTATATAGAAAATATTTTAAAATTTGCACCTGATGATCCTAAAGATATTATTGCAACTGTTACTGCTCTAACTGCTAAAACAATTGCTCAAAGTTATGAACGTTTTATTTATCCGAATGTCGGAATTCATGAATCTGTAATATGCGGTGGTGGTGCATATAACAAAACTTTGATGAGAATGTTAAGAGGATATTTGCCAAAGCATATTGATTTAACAACTTGTGAAAACTATGGAATTTCCAATAATTTTAAAGAAGTAATGGCTTTTGCTCTTCTAGGTTACTGTACATATTATGGAATTCCAAACAATCTTCCATGTTGTACGGGAGCAAATAAACGAGTTGTTATGGGTAAAATTACTTCTGTATAATTAAAATGTTTTTTCATAAAAGTTAACATATTAGCAATTCTGAAGTTAAAAAATCCTTTATACACATGTAATTAAAGGGGAAAAGAAAATGGGATTTTTATTTATAACAATACAGGTACTTGCTATTGGTACTCTTTCTAAAAGTTTACTTGCGCAGAATTAATGACGGTCTTGTGATTGATAAAACCATTTCATTTGGAATATAAAAATCTTTTATTTCATCGTTTGCATTAACGAATATGAATTCAAGAGTTTCGCCGTTTTTGATTTCGAGGGTTTCAAAAGGAATTTTCAAATCTAAAACTTCGTCATAAGCGTATTCTATAGGTTTGGAATTCCCAATTATCCACATATCACCAGGGATTGCTTTAATAATTCTTATGGATTTCAATTCGCTGTTGCATATTGAAATTTGTATTTCATTATGGAATTTTTCCATTGAAACAGGAAGAATATTCTGGGTTTTGTGTATTAGTCTTACCGGAGCTAAATCCTGTTTGTGTGTGGATTTTCGCAGATAAATATACATCTGGTATATTCTGTTGCTCAAATCTGCTCTTTCTTTTATGTATCTGTTTAAATGGAACTTCAGATAGAAATTTTCTTCATCATTTCCAAATCTGATTTTATCAAATAACTTTGATTCTCTTAACACAGGTCCGTCAGGGATTTCTATATATCCTGCATTGTTCCAAATATCATCTTCACTGGTTACATTTTTACCGTCTATAACCGGTGATATCAAAAATTTAGGGTATTTTGACGGTTTTGAGGCAGAAATATTAGATAATGGTTCATCCAAATATTTCGGTGTATCTAAATCAAGATATCTATAGATATTTTTTAAATGTGTTCTAAACAGAAAATCAAATATATTATCCCGTCCTGAATCATTAGGTTCACCATACCACCAGAACCAATCGCTGCCTTCGCATATAAACAGTTCTCTTCTTGCCAGTTCTATATTCGGATTAAGCGGTTCTCTTTTGACAAATGCGGAAAAATCCTGTCTTACTCTTTTTAAATATGTCCAAGCCAGATCTTTTACGGGTTCATCTATCCACAATTTGAAATTTCTGTTTATCCAGGAGCCTGAAGATATTTTGTTTAAGATTTTATTTTCTTTTGCCTTATCAAGATAATCACTGATTAAAACTGTTTCTAATGTATCATCTTCTGAGATGAGAGTATACAGAGTTTTTAAGAAGGAAGCTCCGTCTTCCAAATAATTTTCCCAGCAGTTTTCACCATCCAATGCTATTGTTAAAAGGTGTTCATTGTCAGGTGAAGATAAAATTTTACTTTGTAATACTTTTATTCTATCGTATAAGTCATTTGCAGTTGATATAGGATTGTGATTAGAGTACTCAAAACCTATAAGATTAGGTATGGTAGAATCTCTAAATACCATTTTTATATCAGAATTTTTTGTTTTATACTGATAAGTTTTTAATAAATGATAAGGTTCTTTCAAGTAACCTTTAAAATCATGTTCAAATTCAAAGTTTATTGAATTTGCCAAAATTCCCTCATCAGCTATTGACCATTCCACACCTAAAGAACTGAGTAAATCAAGGGTTTTGCCGCTCACACATTGTTCCGATGGCCAAATTCCTCTCGGTCTTTTCCCAAATAATTCTTCTATTCTGTCCAGCGCTGCTTCTGTTTGAATTTTTGCATCTAACTCTGTTCTTAAGTTTGATAATTCTTCATCCGGAGCTGGATTTTTTTTGATATTTTTATAGTCAAGCAATATAGGTAAAATCGGATGATAATAAGGACTTGTGGTAATTTCGATTTTATTTTTTTCGACTAATTTTTTTAATGTAGGGATAATTTTCCTTATTATATCTCTTTGAAGCTCGATGATTTTTATTCTGTCTTCCAGTGTATAATTTTTTCCTTTTTTAACAAGTTTTTTTAATTCTTGATTACTTGTTTTAAATGAAGGATCTATCCAGGCCAAATTGAATAATGCCATTAGGTCTGCATATTCCTGATTTGTCAAAACAGAAATATCGCTTGTCCCTTCGGCTTGAACAATTTGATATAACCTATGATACTCTTCATTAGGGAGAATCATTGTTTGATAATTTGAATCGAAAAAATTATTTAAAATAAATATTTTATCTTCTTTTGTAAGCTGATCTTCAGGAGTTATTGTAAGTCTTGAATGAATATCATGGGCATCTTTTTGTGCATAATCAATAATTGAATCAACTAATACAGGAGTATAGTTAAAGTTTAATTTTAACTTATCGAATTTTTTTGCCCAAAGAGCCATATCAAGGTAATCTTTCACTGCATGAAGTCTTACCCATGGCATTAAAAAATCTCCATTCACTGATAAAGAATAAACCGGCTGATGCATATGCCAGTAAAAAGCTATGGATAATTTTTTTGTCTGACTCATCATAGACCTTAACCCTTTGCTTATAATCATTGTAACATTTAAATAATTATAAACAAGTAGGGATAAAATGACTCTTTTATTAAAACAACTCATGATTTGTGTAACAGTTGGTAACATAAAATCATATAATTTATCTCATTTATCATGTTTTTGCTATACTATTAGTAATATTTGGTTGGTTTACCCTATCAGGTAATTGAACCTTTTAATCAGTTCGAAAGGATAAAGAATTTATGAAAAAATTTATGATTTTTTGTGCATTACTATTATCTGGTATGCAAGGTGCTTATGCGTTTAACATTGATGCTTTTATGGATAAACATATTGCGCCTGCCTCCAATTTTATTGCTGATATAATTTTTTATCCTATAAAAATATGCGGTGCAGAAGTTCCTTTGATTATTTTTTGGATTTTGATCGCAGGTTTATTCTTCACTATTTATTTAAAAGGTATTCCTATTTGGGGATTTGCACATTCTATTCATAGTATCGTGAAACCAAATAAAGAACAAGGTGCAAATGATGACGGGAGCGGAGAAGTTTCATCTTTCCAAGCTTTGATGACGGCATTATCAGGAACTATCGGTATGGGCAGTATCGCAGGTGTTGCTCTTGCTATTTCTATGGGCGGACCGGGGGCTGCATTTTGGGTAATTGTCGGTTCTATTTTAGGTATGTCATTAAAATTTGTTGAAGCAGCATTGGCTGTTAAATACAGAAGATTTAATTTAGACGGTTCAATCTCCGGCGGTCCTATGCACTATATGGCACATGGTTTGACTCGTAAAAAGTTAAGATGGCTTGGTCAGCCTTTAGCGGTTATTTTTGCAGTGCTTTGTATCTGTGGAGGTATAACCGGCGGTAATATGATTCAAATTAATCAGGCTGCTCATCAGTTTGTTAATGTGACAGGCGGAGAGCATAGTTTTCTTGCTCATTTCCATTGGGTAATCGGATTGTTAATGGCTATTGTTGTCGGAATGATTATTATTGGCGGTATCAAAGGTATTGTTAAGGTTACCGAAAAAATTGTTCCGTTGAAAATTTTTGTATATTTATTTTCAGCTTTAGCTGTTATTTTATTTAATATAAAAGCGTTGCCGCATGCTTGTTTTGTAATTGTTAAAGAGGCATTTTGTCCTGAATCAATTTATGGCGGAGTGTTTGTCGCAATGATTATGGGTTTGCGCAGATCTGTTCAAACTAATGAAGCAGGTACGGGTTCAGCTCCGATTGCTTATGCAACCGTTAAAACTCATGAACCGATTTCTCAAGGATTTGTTTCTTTGATGGAACCTTTTATGACAGGTTTTATGTGTACATTAACTGCTGTAACTATTGTTATCACAGGTGTTTATAAAGATTATGCAGGTTCAACTTCCGGTGTTGAAATGACATCAAGTGCAATACAGTCTGTTCTTCCGTTTTTCCCGAAATTACTGGCTGCTATTGTTCTTTTATATGCACTGTCAACACTGTTAGCCTGGGCTTATTATGGACAAAAATCCTGGAACTATCTTGTCGGTGAAGGTAAAAAAAGAACTTTAACTTTCCAATTTATTTATTGTGCATTTATTGTTATTGGTTCTGTAATGAACGTAACTTCAGTTATAAATATTACTGATGCAATGATGATTGCAATGTCTGTTCCAAATATTATTGCAATGTATATTCTGGCTCCTGAAGTTAAAAAAGATTTGAAAGCTTATTGTCAAAAATATAAGGTTGGTAAGTTAGTTAATAAAAAATGGATTGAAGAAGCTGAACTTACCCCTGTGCCGGCTGTTGTTGCGGAAACTATTGTCGAAGAAAAAAATATAGGAGAAGATTCTAAATGTCAGATCAAATAATTGTTACTGTATCAGGTGTTGATAAGGTCGGAATTGTTGCTGGTGTTACTGCAGTGTTGGCACAGTACGAGGTTAATATTGAAGATATTAAACAAACTTTGATGCAAGGGCATTTTGTTATGTTTATGTTATGCGATATTGAAAAATCAAAATTTTCTTTTAAAGAAATAAAAGAGGCTCTTGTTTCTAAAGGCCATGATATGGGAATGGAAATCTGGGTTCAGAAAAAAGAAATTTTTGATAATATGCACAAAATTTAGTTACAATTTTAATAATTTTTAAATCGGTTGTTTAAATAAACAGCCGATTTTTTATCGGTTTTTTATTTTCAAAATTAAACCGCAAAAAATATTTTGTTTGTTTTTAATATGCAATATCAATTTAACGGAGGTTTAAAGTATGCAGCCAATTACATTATACAGTTTAGCCCAGACAAATAATTCTGCCAATAATAGAAAAGTATCATTTACGGGTGGTCCTAATCTGCAATCAATGGATACAGCTCTTTCTCTAAAAGCAAGTAAACTTGTAAAAAAAGCAGGACAACTTATTGATGAAACATGGCCTAAAGTTAAAAAGAAAGCGCCAATGACAGTCCCTGAATTTACAGCTAAGAAAGGCGACAGTACAGTCACCTTAAAACCTGTATATAATTTAATCAGAGAAGCAATTCATTTAGAGGTCAAAGATGGCAAGTATATTGAAACAGTTACTATAGATAGAACTAATCCAAATATTTTTAAATATGAAAAAGCTGTAAAAACAGATCATGGCAGTGCAACCGTTAAAACCTATAATTCACAAAACGGACACAATATTGAAATGTTATCTAAAGTTAATGACCTGATAGAAACTTATCTTACTAAATTTGTTAATGTTACGGATAAGAAGCGTCATACCTTATAGTATTATGTGTATTATTTTACTAATGCTGTGACATTGTATGACTTATTCTGTTAGTAAATAATTTATAACTTCATCAACGTGTCCTTTTACTTTAACCTTACGCCATTCTTTGAGTATTTTCCCATTCTCGTCTAATACAAAGGTTGAACGTTCAATTCCCATGTATTTTTTTCCATACATAGATTTTTCTTTCCATACGCCATACTGTTCTGATAGAGTATGATCAGGATCCGATAATAATATAAAGTTTAAATGTTGTTTTTCTTTAAATGTTTTATGGCTTTTGATACTGTCTGGGCTGACACCGACGACTATGGCATAATTTGTTAACCGATTAATATTATCCCTAAAATCACAAGCTTCTTGTGTGCAACCTGAAGTATTGTCTTTAGGGTAAAAATATAAAATAATTTTATTACCTTTTAAGTTACTTAAACTAAAAGTTGTTTCATTTCCATTTTTATCAATACCTGATAATTTTATATCTGACATTTCAACCTCCGTTATTATTTTTCGTCACATAAATTTAATTCAATATTCTTTAGTAATTTTACTGCTAAATCATTTTCCAATGTATACCAAATAATATTACCTTCTCTGTGGCCTTTAATTATTTGGCAATTTTTTAGGATGTTTAAATGTTGGGAAATGAGTGATTGCGAAACTTTTAAATGTTCTACCATTGTATTTACATTACATTTACCTTTATGCATCAAGCCGCAAGCGATTTTCAATCGGATTGGATGACTTAGAGCTTTAAATATTTTTGAATAATTTTCTGCGTTCATTTGCGTTCCTCTATTGACAATATTAGAATATTATAATATTCTAATATTGTCAATAGCAGTGAGGGAATTATGAAAGTAGTAATAATAGGTGGTGGTGCTGCAGGAGCCAGCTGTGCAGCAAGATTAAGAAGATTAAACGAAGATATAGAGATTGTAATATTGGAAAAAACTGATGAAATATCAATCGCAAATTGTGGGCTGCCATATTATATTTCTGATGTTATTAATAGTAGAGATAAAATACTTGTATCTACTCCTGAAAAGTTTAAAACCTGGTTTAATATTGATGTAAAATTAAACTGCGAAGTTGTAAAAATAGATAGAGAAAATAAAATTGTAACTTTGAATAATAATGAAACCCTTGGATATGATAAGTTGGTATTAGCTCCTGGTGCGAGTCCTATTATTCCGAATTTTGACGGGATTGATTTAAACAAAACTTTCGTTGTAAGATCATTAGCTGATGCTGATAAAATTAAAAATTATATAATAAATAATGACGCTAAAAAGGCAGTTGTTATCGGTGGAGGTTTTATAGGCATTGAGATGGCCGAAAATCTTGTAGAATTGGGCTTAAGTGTTACTTTAGTAGAATTAAACAATCAAATTCTTGCACCTATTGATGAAGAAGTTGCTGCTGTTGTTCAAAATGAAATGAGAGATAATGGTGTTGACTTAGTTTTGGCTGATGGTGTTAAAAAATTTGAACAGAACACGATAATTCTCAGTTCAGGCAAAGAAATTTCATTTGATATAGCAATTATGGCTATCGGTGTTAAGCCTGAAATAAGTGTGGCGCAAAAAGCAGGTTTAGATACGAATAGAGGAATAATAGTAAATGAATATATGCAAACCTCGGATCCTAATATTTTTGCAGCTGGGGATAGTGTTGAAGTAAAGGATTTTGTTACAAATGATTCAACTCTTATTCCATTAGCCGGTCCTGCAAACAGGCAAGGGAGAATTATTGCTGATAATATTGTTGGTCTGCAATCTGCATATAAAAAATCTCAAGGAACTTCTGTATTGAAAATATTTGCTCTTACCGTAGCAAGTGTTGGAAATAATGAAAAGCAACTTAAAAATAAAAATATTCAATATTGGAAAACATATATCTATGGTCGTTCGCATGCCGGATATTATCCGGATTCAACACAGACTCTATTTAAATTATTATTTACAACTCAAGGACACATCCTTGGTGCTCAAGCTGTTGGACAAGATGGTGTGGAAAAACGTATTGATGTTATTGCTTCAATAATGAGAAATAATGGAACAGTTCAGGATATGTTGGACAGTGAACTTTGTTATGCCCCTCCATATTCTTCTGCAAAGGATCCTATAAATATTTTGGGGATGAATGCTGATAATATTTTAAGGGGGTTAGTTAAACCGGCCTATTTTGATGATTTAGATAATGCTTATTTGATAGATGTCAGAATTCCTCAAGCTTTTGCTATAAAAACAATACCAAATGCTATTAATATCCCTATAAATAATCTCAGAGAAAGATTAAATGAAATTCCGAAAGATAAAAAAGTAATTTTATTTTGCAATACCGGTTATACAAGTTATTGTGCCTCAAGAATTCTTTTGCAGAATGGTTTTAATAATGTGTATTCATTAATGGGTGGAATAGAATTGTATAAAGAGATTGTTAAAAATAAAGAAAATTTAACTATCAAAAAAATTCCGGTCGCCTCAGTAATAAATAATACTCAAAATAATTATATCAAAATTGATGCTTCAGGCTTGCAATGTCCAGGACCTATTATGAAAGTGTCACAATATTTTGAAAAGGCAAATCTTGGAGATACTTTTGAAGTAGTATCAACAGATAGAGGATTTGCCTCTGATATTGGGGCTTGGTGTGATTCAACCGGTAATTCTCTTTTATCATTGTCAAAAACGGATAAAAAGATTATTGCAATAATTAAAAAAGGGAATTCAGATCAAAGTGTAAATATAGCAACTTCTAATGCTCAGACAATAGTAGTGTTTTCAAATGATTTAGATAAAGCCCTTGCTGCATTTATTATTGCAAATGGAGCAAAAGCAAGCGGTAAGGATGTTACAATGTTTTTTACCTTTTGGGGATTAAATATCTTAAGAAAACGGAATGTCTGTATGAAAAAGGGTTTTATTGAAACTTTATTTGGTCTAATGATGCCAAAAGGACCAGAACAATTAACCTTGTCAAAAATGAATATGGGTGGATTTGGTTCTTCAATAATGAAAAACGTGATGAAAAGTAAAAATATTTCAACATTAAGCGAATTAATAAAACAAGCTCAGGATAATGGTATAAAATTTATAGCTTGTAATATGTCTATGGATGTTATGGGGATAAAAGAAGAAGAATTGATTGATGGGGTTGAAATAGGCGGGGTAGCCAAATATATTTCTGACAGTAATAAGGCAAATTCTAATTTATTTATATAACTATAAAATTCTGAAAATAAATATAAGTGGTGGGCGGTACCGGACTCGAACCGATGACCCCCACAATGTCAATGTGATACGCTACCATCTGCGCCAACCGCCCATAAAAAGTATTTAATTATCAAATGAATTGGAAAACTATCGTTTTCCTCGGATACGCTAAACGATACTCAATCGTTTTGTTCGGCAGAGTGCCAACCGCCCATAAAAAATATTTAATTATCAAAGGGATCGGAAAACTGTCGTTTTCCTCGGATACGGCTACCCCTCTCACAAAACGATACTCAATTGTTTTGTTCGGCAGAGTGCCAACCATCCATATATTTATTTTATAGGAAATTGTTTCTTATGTAAAGTTAAATTTTATATAAAGTGCAATTTTTTCTTGCAAAATGTTTTTATATAATAGTAAGCTAAAATCGATTTTTATTACGGGGAAAGTGGAATAACAGAAAGGAATTATTTTATGGGGTTAACTTTTGGTCGTTATGTACGTTCGTTTGTAAATAATGTTCCGTTTGAACGTATTTTTAATTTGGGCGGAGAAAAGGTTATTGCTAAAACCGGTGTGACTTCAAAAGGAATGAAATATACAAAGTTATATAGTCCTGATGGAGAGTTACTTAGTTGGAAAAATTCTCTAAATGGCAGAATTAAAAAGGGCCGTTATGAAAAAGTAGATGTTTTTGATTATAGAAAAGGTGTTGAAACTGAGATTTCCGGTAATAAAAAATTAACTACTGTAAGATTTGACGGATATGAAAAAGCTCCGGAAAGGCATTCAAGTTTTTTGAATGATGATCCATTTGATAAAAATAATCCACTGAGTCCAAATTATAATCCTTTAGCTAATGATGACGGATACGGATTTTTGAATAATGATCCGTTAAGCAATCCTTGGGATAAAAACCCATGGGATCTATAATTCCAATTCTATGCATAAAAAGACCTTGGAAATTTTTTCCAAGGTCTTTTTATTAGTCTTTATTAGTTAGTTATACTAATTCTTTTACTTCAGCAGCAAATGTTTTTGGATCTAATTTGATACCAGGTCCCATTGTAGTTGAAAGGTAAACTGATTTTACAAATGTTCCTTTTGCTGAAGCAGGTTTTGCTTTTAATACAGCATCTGCTAAAGTTGCATAGTTTTTAACCAAATCTTCTTCTGAGAATTGGATTTTTCCTATAGGGCAGTGTATCATACCTTGTTTGTCTGCTCTATATTCAACTTTACCGGCTTTAGCATCTTTAACTGCTTTAGCTATATCCATTGTTACTGTTCCTGTTTTAGGGTTTGGCATTAAACCTTTAGGTCCTAATACTCTACCTAATTTACCTAACATACCCATACAGTCAGGAGTAGCAATCAATGTATCAAAATCAAACCAACCGCCTGAAATTTTATCAATAATTTCTTCAGCTCCTGCATAATCAGCGCCAGCTTCAGTTGCTTCAGTTGCCTTTGCACCTTTTGCTATAACGCATACTTTTACTTCTTTTCCTAAACCTGCAGGTAATACTACAGTTGATCTGATTTGTTGGTCTGCTTGACGAACATCAATACCTAAACGCATATGACATTCAACTGTTTCATTGAACTTTGAAACTTCTTTTGATATTTCTTGTAATTTTTTAATTGCATCTACTGCAGTAGAAGGTTGAACAAACCCTTCCAGCATTTCTTGCATTTTCTTTTGTTTTTTAGTTAATTTTGACATTTTTAATTTTCCTTTCGTGGTAATAGCGGACTTTTAATCCTTCCATCTAATTAATCTTTTACTGTAACACCCATTGCACGACATGAACCTGCAATCATTTTTACTGCAGCTTCCATTGTTGTTGCATTCAAATCGTCCATTTTAATTTTAGCGATTTCTTCCAATTGTGCTCTTGTAATTTCAGCAACTTTATCTTTATTAGGAGCTGATGATCCTTTAGAGATATTTAATGCTTTTTTAATTAATACAGGAGCTGGTGGGGATTTGATGATAAATGTAAAACTTTTATCTTCGTAAACATCAATAACTACAGGGATAATATATCCTGCTTTGTCTTGTGTTTTTGCGTTGAATTGTTTACAAAAATCCATGATGTTAACACCGTGTTGACCTAATGCAGGACCAACTGGTGGTGACGGATTAGCTTTGCCTGCTTCGATTTGAAGCTTAATTTTTCCTACTACTTTTTTTGCCATTTTTTTCTCCTTTTGTGGTTCAAGCGGTTTTTCCTTTTGGGATAAATCCTTCCACATTATTTGTACTTACTTATTATAATTTGTTTATTTGTTTATATTCTAATTCTACCGGAGTTTCACGTCCGAAAATTGATACGTTTGCTCTAAGTTTAGATTTATCAGGATAAACTTCAATAATATCAGCATCAAAGTCTGCAAACGGTCCTGATATAATTCTGACTTTATCACCTGCTTTAACATCAAGTTCAACTTTTTCGACTTGTGATGTTGATCTGTGAAGTATCTTTTTAATTTCACTTTCTCTTGCAGGAATTGGTTTTTTAGCAGAACCTACAAATTTTGTAACTCCTGAAGTATGTCTTACTACATACCAGCTGTCTTCATCCATTATCATTTCTACAAGTACATAACCAGGGAATATTTTTTCTTCTTTTTCCTGTTTTTTACCTGCTTTCATTTGGGTTACTGTCTTTTGAGGAACTTCAATTCTAAAGATTTTATCTCCCATATTCATGTATTCGATACGTTTTTCAAGATTAACTTTAACCTTGTTTTCATATCCTGAATATGTATGTACGATGTACCATCTTTTTTGGTTTTTCTTAGCTTCCTTAGCTTCTTTTTCGGCTGATTCTTTAGCTTCTGCTTCAGCTTTTTCTGCTAAGACATCTTCATTAAGTTGTTCTTCCATTGTTTTTTCTTTTTTAGTCATAAGCCACCTTTATAAATTCTGCTTAATATTTTACTTAATCAGGCTAAGCAACCCTTTGAACAAAAGATCCATTAAATATATTGCCACAGTGAATACAAATACAATAACAATTACAGAAATTGTTTCCATAACAACCTGTCGTTTTTCAGGCCAGCTTACTTTGCTCCATTCTGTTTTTACACCTTTGAAATATGTTTTGATTGCTTCTACTGCTTGATTCATTTTGTAATCCTTTATTTTTTTATTTAAATCCGCGCCCTGAAGGACTCGAACCCTCGACATCCGGTTTTGGAGACCGACGTTCTACCAACTGAACTAAGGACGCAAGCGGGGATATTTCCCCTTTGTATTAAACTTTCAGCCCTATAGCTCAGTCATTATTTTGTTTCTTTGTGAGCTGTGTGTTTTTGACATTTTGGACAATATTTGTTTAATTCTAGTCTTTCCTTAATGTTCTTTTTGTTTTTTGTTGTTGTGTAGTTTCTTTCTTTGCATTCTTCACAGGCTAAAACTACCATTCTGTCATTTTTTCCTTTGATACCCATTGTTTTTATTTCCTTTATTTTTTATTAACTTGTCTCCTATTTAAAATAGAATGTGAGCATTACACATTCTATCTTTTTCGGCTTATGACTTTATTCTATCGCAAACAAAATAAAATGCAAACCAATTGTTAACAAATACTACATTTTTGACAGAGATTTCTTAGTTTGTAACAAAATGTAAATTTATTGTTTTCTAGTAGGTGTTTTGTCAAACTAATAAATAAGAAGCCCAGTAAAAATACTGGGCTTCTTATTTCAAACCTAATTAACGACGGGTCGTTGTTGTTTGTGAAGAATATTTTCCAATGGAATCAGTTCTTAATTGTTCCATATATATTTGTCCGTTTTTAACAACTTGCTGTAATTGTGTAAGATTGCCTTCAAGGCTTGTTAACACTTGTTCTGCGTATAATTCTGCACCTTCTCTAATTTTCATTGCTTCATCAGTTGCTTGCAGTCTTATATTTTCAGCATCTTGAAGAGCTATGTGCTTAATCTTTTCACAGTCTTCAACAACTTCGTTTTTAATTCTTATACCTTCACGTTCAATTGCTTTAATTTGGTCAGATTCAGATAGTTTTCTGTCGGCCTCTGCTTGTGCATCTTGTATAATTTTATTAGCTTTTTGCTGAGCTTCATTTTGCAATTCTTCTTTTCGTTTTAGAAATAGTCGTGCTTCTTGAACTTCTACAGGCAAAGCCGCATATATTCTATCAATTAATGTTTCCATTTCTCGTTTATTTACTACAGTGTATTTTAGGACGGAATATCCTTCGTCTAAGGCTATTTCCAACATCTTTAGTAAATCATACACTCCGTTTTGTGGCATGTTTAATATCCCTTATCCCTTTCACATGTTATATTATATATATTACATAAGCACTTTTTAATTGTCAAATATTATCTTTCTATGTAATTACATATGTTAACATGTTTTATTATTTGTTACTTAAGGTTTCAACTTCTACTATTTCATCCGGAATAGTTTCATACATTTTATCAAGTAATTCTTCAATTTCACGAATATTTAATATGACATAGGATGCTACACTCAAAGTTTCTTCAATAATTATCTCAAATTTTTTCAGGTAATCATATAAACTTGCTTTATTGCTATTTTGCTGGTTTCTCTTTAATTCTATACTGCTATTTTTCAGGTATTGTCTTGCTACTTGAATATCAACAGGTAAAGTTGCATACATTTCATCAAGAAGTTTTTCTAATCCTCTTTTGTTAACGGCAACGTATCCTCTGAAAATAGGTAAAGAATAACTTTTTTCTATTTTATTTTCAAGCTCTTGTATAATTTTTTTTGTTCTAAATTGCATTTATTTCCTTTCTTTTAGATAGATATTTACTGCTTCGGGGACGAATTTTGAAATATCTCCGCCGTTAGCAAGTATTTCCTTAATTGTGCTTGAAGATATAAAATTATATTTAGGTTTTGTGATTAAGAATACAGTTTTAATATCTTCGCACAGCGCGCTGTTTGTTTGAGATAACTGCATTTCATATTCAAAATCTGAAACAGCACGCAATCCTCTAATTAAGACTTCTGCCCCTTGTCTTTTGGCATATTCTATTGTCAGTCCCTCAAAAGAATCAACTACCACATTATCAAGATGAGGGATACTTTTTTTTATGAGTTCAACACGTTCTTCTACGGTTAAAAACCCTTTTTTTTCACCGTTATGTGCAACTGCTATTATTACTTTGTCAAAAATGCCTGCTGCATTTTTTAAGATATCAAGATGACCTTTTGTTATCGGGTCAAAGCTACCCGGATATATTGCAATTTTCATAATTTCCTCATTTCTTGCTTGATTATAGATGAAGGGGCTTTTTTTTTCAATATATGCTGTAAACCATGTCGTTTCTAGTTTTTACATGTTAATAATTGTAAATTTTCTGAAATTTTTAAGCAATTATATATATAAAAAATACTTTATTAGTATATACAAATGATATATAAATGCTTTTTATATATACATTACTACCTTCTACTTTCTACCTACTAATCTTTTACACGAGGAATTGTAAAAATTCCAAGGAGCTTCTTTTACAGAAGCTTTTTTTTGTGGACTCTGAAATGCTAAATAGGAAAAAGAACATTTTTTTATCTATGCATACCTTCCTATGGATATACAAAACCTAAAGATTTTAAAAAGCTATCTATATTAAATGAATGGGTATTATAATCATTTACAATATCTGTAATTTTAATGGTATAAATTCCAGATTTTGTTTTTAATGTAGCTCCATTTTTAAGCTCTCCTGTTACTCCATCTATGTTTATTAAATATTTTGCATTTGCAATCATAGATCCTCTGTAATATTTAAAATCATTAACATTATTTATATTAGTAGTGCAGCCATATAAGTGAGTGCTAAGGGAGGGTATATTCGCGAGCCATGAAGAAACAGTATTATATGGGTATTCGTCTATTATTTTACCTTCAGCATAACCCCTAACAACTGCATCCATTTTAAAATTTGAAAAATAGGAGGAATTATTGTGATAAAATACACTCACAAGTATATCACAACTGCATTTAAGTCCGGGATGCGGTTTTATTCCACTATTATGGATTCCTTTATAACAGTCGAGACTTTTATATATTTCTCTTGTTATATTTATAGTTTCATGTTTAAGACAATTTTCGTTACTATTTTTAATATCTTCATACGTACAACAAGGATCAGATGGATCAGATATAGTTTTAGTTTGACAACAACCTAAACTGTTAGGATCAGTATCACAAGCATCATCGGAACCCGATGGTGTGTTATCACCTGCAATATTATTCCATTTTGTAACTTTTACCCCTTCCGTATCCTGATTTAAACCTACTCTCATTTTACTTGCTATACTAAATGTTCTTAAATCTCTATCTAATACATTTGGCCCTTTTTTACCGTTTAAATCTATTATTCCTGTTATATTATCTGCACCAATTTGAGGAGTTATACATATATTCCGTTTTTAAGTATTGCACAACTTCCTTTATAATCAGGTTTATATTCTTTTCGTGATTTTCCTGCTTCATATTCATAATAGGTTTCTGCAAAACAATCTTTAGGATTATCACACATCTTTGATGTCTTTAAATACTTTTTCATATACAGTTCTGAACTGTCTTCATAATTTTCAGGTTCTGCATCTTTATACATCATTGTTGAAAAGAAATCTGATTTATTTTCGCTTACTGCTAAAGAATTTATTGAA
>CASGEL010000002.1 GCA_949300485.1 uncultured bacterium | reverse complement strand
TACTTGGGGGGCCACCCCCTGGGAAGATAACTAGCTGCCAACTTCTAAATTTAGAAAAGAGGAAATTAACACAATGTTGATTTCCTCTTTTTTAATGTTAATAAGATTGGGCAGCAGTTATCTACGATAACATCTCGAGTTAGTAAATTTCAGGTGAATAAATTCACCGAAATTTAGCCTAACATCTCGAAATACTATATCTCTAGGCTTCGCGGGGCTCAGCAAGAGCTATAGCATAGCTGCCAACTTCTAAATTTCAAAACCCGAATCTAACTCTTGGTTAAATTCGGGTTTTTCAATAAGAGTATGGTAGCTGCGCTCGCAATAAACGGCATTACAGCCGGGCCTAAACGACTCGTCTTTCAGCCTCTGCTCGCTTGCACCAACTTCTAAATTTAGAAAAGAGGAAATTAACAAAATGTTGATTTCCTCTTTTTTATTATCAAAAATGGCCTAAGAAAATAGTTTGTTAGTTTTGTAATTATTAAGAGGGGAATGGTGATTTTTGCAAAATCCCTTAATAATTTAAACTTTTGTACTATTCTAAAATGTGTGATAAATTTACGCTTTCTTCTTCAACAGCTTTATAGTTAATTAATTGTGATAGTTCTTCAAGTGTTTCTTTAACTTTTTGTGCTGAAGTTTCCATTTTTACTTTTGTTGGCAGAACATCTATTTGCTTAAAGCCAAGGCGCTCATATTTTTTTACTGTGTCATATGGGCCGTTTGTAATTGCTTCAAGTTTTATTTTCTTTCCTTTGTATTTTTGAAAATCTTTAAATAGTTGATAAAATAATGTCTTGCCCGCTAATTTGACTTTTTTGCCAAATTCAACTGGCCAAGTGCATATACAGTCTAGTTCTGTTATTTTATCCGGGAAAAATGTTATTATACCGCAAGGTCTATTGTTTATTGTTTCGATATAGGTTATATTTTCCTGGTGAAGTGCATTATCTACTGCATACTGTACCATCTCATTCCATCTTGAGTATTCGTCTTTTGTTAAATTTGGCATTAATGTTTCAGTTTTAATTTTTTGCGGTAAGGTTTTAATATAATTGAAATCGTTGCGTCCGCAAAGCTTATATATGTCTAAATCTCCGCATTTTGCTATATGCAGAGCTTTGAAGTTTGTTTGGTTTGGGGTATGTTCTATTTTCATATTTTACCTTTTATTTATTTAAGGGTACTGAAATTTTAAATTGTTAGTTTTTAGTAAAATATTAAAAATTTTTAATATTTAAAATGTAATATCCGCCAGTTCAAATTTTATTATTTTTTCTAAATCTTCAAGACTCATTTCAACTTGGTAACCGATTTTTCCTGCACTGAATATTATTGTATCAAAATCTTGGGCAGATTTATCGATTGTTGTTGTAAAATATTTTTTCATGCCAATAGGCGAGCAGCCTCCATGAATGTAGCCTGTAAGTGGCAGTAATTCTTTTGATTTTAACATTTCTATTGACTTTTCATCTACTGAATGTGCAGCTTTTTTAAGGTCTAATTCTTTTTCAACTGGTATCATAAAAACATAATATGTTTTTGATTTTGAAACAGTGACAAGTGTTTTAAATACTTGTTTAGGGTCTTGGTTTAAAGCCGCTGCTACTTCTAACCCGCTTATTGCATCTGTATCAGCATAACAATAATGTTTATATTTTATTTTATGCTTATCAAGCATTCTCATTACATTAGTTTTGTAATCCATATTTATCCTTGTCTTTTTAGCCATTCCATTATTAATTCTACTAAATATTCCTGTTGGGTTTCTGTTAATTCAACATTTTTGGGAAATTTATGCCATTTATTTATGCATCCTCTGCAGCAAGTAGCTGTTGCATGCTGGGCTGTAAAAACAGGGTGCCCACGCATGGGTGTTTGTTTGCCGTCATTTGGAATTTCTGAGGGAGCAACTCTTGTTTTTATAAAATCTTTTGCATGAGATTTTATTGTATCAAAACCCTTGTTTTCTAAATATTTTTTATCTTTTTCGTTAAGTTTAAATTTACGTCTGAAATCTGACTTTGCTAATCTGTTAAATATTTCATCATACATATCTGTATCCTTATATTATTGGATTTTAGCACTTTAATTTTAAACAACAAGGGGAATTTTTTGTAAAAATTTTATTAAAAAATTTTTATTTTTGTCTTGATTTTCATGTCAATTTGTTATAATATAATTTTCGGTAAGGATTAGTTGGGGTCATAAAGAATGCTGGTTTCCTCTATAGGTTATTTAAATGCTGTAAAAAGTGCTTATAATGACGATGTAGTAAAGGTTCAAAACGCAAAAAACAGCAGTTTGGGTGAAGGTTTTGGTCATTATAATGATCATGGTGTTGTTTATAATAACAATTCTAATTTTTTTAATAACATCACAAAAACTTTTGTTACTTTGTTTACTAAAGAGAAACCGGATGACAGTAATAAATGTCTATCTTTGATTGCATAAGCAGTGTTATTAAAGATTAATTATTATCCTGTGGTTCGTTGAATAAATATTTTACTAATCCGGAGCAAAGTGCCGGAATTATTGACAATACGACAAGAACAGGTACGATACTTGTTGCGGCTGCAATATAACCTATTATAGACATCGCTATTGCAACTATTCCCCAGGAAAATCCGTTTATAAATCCGCCAATAATACTTTTATATTGAGGTAATACGTTTTGAGCCATGCTCATTGTTATTGGTGTTGCAAACATTGTTATAAAGCCCATAAGTGCAAATATTATAAATGATATTACAGGGAAAGTTTTATATGTGAGCATAAATAATATCATTAGTGGGAATGTTGTTATCATTGATATATAAAAAACATTAGCTGTACCTATTTTCTTTTCAAATTTAGGGCTCAATAGCGATGCGATTCCTCCTAAGAATAAAAAGAAAAATAAAGCAATTCCTATTTGGAATTTTGAATATCCCTGAGATTTCCACAAAAACGGAAGCAATATTGAACAAGCATTTGTAATCAGAGATTTTAACATTGCAATAAGGTTTAATATATTTAATTTGTGACTTGATAAAATATCAATAAAGGCCTGTTTAAGGTTAAATTTTGGTTTTGGTGTGTGCTCTGTAGAAAATTTTGGAACCATTTTAAACATTAATAATGCCCAGCTTATGCCAAGTATTGATAATATCGGCATTTTGGATAGACCAAAGTATTGTGCCATTGATGAGGATAATAGTGGCCCCATTGAAAACCCAAGAGTTCCCATTGCAATAAATATTCCCATGTTTTTGGCAACATCTGATTTTGAAAATTTTGAGATAAGACCTAAAGATTGCGGATGAAAAAGGCTTGAACCTATGCTTCCAAGAATTATAAACAATATCATAAGCGCAATATTTTTAGCTGCCGGTGCCATTGAAATAAATACTGACGTAAATATCAGTCCCCAGAATATCAGTGCCCTTTTTTTTATTTTATCTGCAAAAAAGCCGAAAAATGGCTGCATTAATGATGAAAATATATGCGAGCAACTAAGAATTATTGTTGCAATAGGCATTGAGATTTTAACTTGTTCAGCAATAAAGGGCATAATCGGGTTTAAAAAACCTGTGTATATATCATTTATAAAATGTCCGCCGCAGAACCATATTTGGGGTTTTCGTTCTTCTTTTTCGTAAATCATATAATAATTTTCTCATTAAAATTTTTCAAAATCAAATTTTAAAGTTTGTAATAATGTTCTCCCTTCAAATGTTAATTTTTTGTTTATTTTTTTTAGATTTTGAAAAATCGATGTTATAACAATAATATAGATTAGCATGAATTTATTTAAGTAAAGGAGATAAAGAATTATGGCTAAAACGATTGGTATTGACTTAGGTACAACAAATTCTGTTGTGGCAGTTATGGAAGGTGGAAAACCTACTGTTATAGCAAATGCTGAAGGTTCAAGAACAACCCCTTCTATTGTTGCTTTTTCAAAGTCAGGTGAAAGATTAGTTGGTCAGTTGGCTAAACGTCAAGCTATTGTTAACCCTGATAGAACAATTGCTTCTATTAAAAGACATATGGGTGAAAATTATAAAGTAAATATTGATGGTAAAGATTATACACCTCAAGAAATTTCAGCTATGATTTTAAGAAAGTTGGCTGATGATGCTTCTAAATATTTGGGTGAAAAAGTTACATCTGCTGTTATTACAGTTCCTGCATATTTTAATGATGCACAAAGACAAGCTACAAAAGATGCAGGTAAAATTGCAGGTTTAGATGTTTTACGTATCGTAAACGAACCAACTGCGGCAGCTTTGGCTTACGGACTTGAAAAAGAAAAATCTGAAAAAGTTTTAGTATTTGACTTAGGTGGTGGTACATTTGATGTTTCTGTTTTGGAAATAGGTGATGGTGTACACGAAGTATTATCAACATCAGGTGATACACATCTTGGTGGTGATGATTTTGACCAAAAAGTTATGGATTGGATTTGTGAAGAATTCAAAAAACAAGAAGGTATTGACTTAAAAGGTGATAAACAGGCTATGCAGCGTGTTAAAGAAGCTGCTGAAAAGGCTAAATGCGAATTGTCATCTGTATTTGAAACTAATATCAACTTACCTTTCATTACAGCTGATGCCAATGGTCCAAAACACTTAGATTTGAATTTAACAAGAGCTAAATTTGAAGATTTATGTTTTGATTTGTTGGAAAGATGTAAAAAACCTGTTGAACAAGCTTTATCTGATGCCGGTATTTCAAAATCAGATATCAATGAAGTTGTATTAGTCGGTGGTTCATCTCGTATTCCTGCTGTTCAAAAATTGGTTAAAGATTATACAGGTAAAGAACCTAACCAATCAGTTAACCCTGATGAAGTTGTTGCAGTTGGTGCTGCAATTCAAGCAGGTGTATTAGCAGGTGAAGTTAAAGATATTGTATTGTTAGATGTTACTCCGTTGACTTTAGGTATTGAAACATTGGGTGGAGTTATGACTCCGTTAGTTCCTCGTAATACTACAATCCCGGTTTCAAAATCTCAAGTATTCTCTACTGCTGAAAATAATCAAACAGCTGTTGATATTCAGGTTCTTCAAGGTGAAAGACCAATGGCTCGTGATAACAAGTCATTAGGTATGTTCAGACTTGAAGGAATTGCTCCTGCAATGAGAGGTATTCCTCAAATTGAAGTAACATTTGATATTGATGCTAACGGTATTGTAAATGTTTCTGCTAAAGATAAAGCTACAGGTAAGGAACAAAAAATTACAATTACTAATTCTTCTAACTTATCAGAAGCGGATATTGATAAGATGGTTAAAGAAGCTGAAGCTAATGCAGCTGAAGATAAGAAGAAAAAAGAAGAAGCTGAAGTTAAAAACAATGCTTCAAGTTTAATCGCATCAGCAGAAAGAATTATGAAGGATTTTGAAGGCAAAATTGATGCTGCTGATAAGTCTAAATTAGAGGAACAAAAAGCAGCTTTGCAAAAGGCTATTGATGAAAACAAATCTACTGATGAGTTGAAGAAAATGTCAGAAGATTTACAACAAACTATGTTTGGTATTTCTCAAAAAGCTTATGAAGCAGTTCAAAAAGAAGGTGAATCTGCTCAGAGTGCAAATTCTGAAAGTGCTTCTTCTAATAATTCTTCAAGCAATAACGATGATGATGTTATTGATGCAGAATATACTAAAGAATAATCTTTTTCATAAAACATACCTATGCATAAAAGGAGAATTGACAATTAGTCTTTTCTCCTTTTTTATGATTAATTTTATGGTTAGTTGTAATATTTCAGATAAAGGAATTAATTTTATTGAATTTATGCGATTCTTAATCCTTGCTAGTATGTATCTATAGTGATATAATCATTTTATGAGTGACAGTCAAAAGATGAGTTTTACAACTCAAAATCGTTTAATTATTTTCGGGTTGGTACTGAGTACGTTGTTGATTATGGCGATTGCCATTTTTGCGACTGTAAATATTCAGAAAAATTTGAATGAAAGTTATCAAAATTTCGGGCAGGTAATTTCAAAAATTTTGGCTATTGAAAGTGTTGAAATTACAAAGGGAGTTCCAAAGCAAGAGGCTTTTCATATTTTAAAGACGCATTCCGATTCTATTTTAAAATCTCATCAGGATATTGTTTTTATTGAGTTTAGAGATAACAAAGGTAAAGTTATATATAAAGCTGTAAATAAATCTAATTCTAATGAGACTCGTTCAAATATTTCAGTATCTTCGCCGATGGTGAATGTTCTGACTAATGAAAATATGGGATCTGTTACTATTGGTTTGTCAGGTTCTATTGTCGGCAAAGTTTCGTCAACTACAAGGGCATCAATCTTATTTGTGTTTGTTATAGTTTGGCTTGTTTTTGCTTTTGTTATTTTGATAAATACTTATCTTATAACTAGAGAGTTGAGAATTTTGCATGACGGAGTAAAAAGAATTTCATCAGGCGAATTTGGGTATAAAATTGAGGGAAAAGATGTCAGTGATGAAGTTCAGGAATTGTTTGATGCATTTAATGATATGTCAGCAAGATTAAATATCTATGAAGAACAAAATATTGAACAATTAACTCTTGAAAGAAACAAGTTAGAGGCTGTATTATTATCTATTGCAAATGGTGTTGTTGTTTGTGATAACAATGATAAAGTTGTTTTGGTTAATAACCATGCAAAAGAATTGCTGGAACTTGAAGGCGATCAATTGTTGAATACAAATATTCAAAACTATGTTGATACAGAGGGTGAGTATTGCTTTAACGAAAAAATTGAAGAGTACAAAAAACTTTCAATGGAGGAAAAATCTTCTAAACCTATCACGTTCAATATTACAATTGACGGTAGAATTTTAAAATCAATTATCTCTCCTATGTTAACCAGAAACAATGATTATGTTGGATATATTATTGTTTTGATTGATGTAACAAGGGAAATTGAAATGGATCAGATGAAATCACAGTTTATTTCAAATGTTTCGCATGAATTACGTACACCTGTTACTGTTTTGAGAAGTTATATTGATACTTTGTATAATTACGGTGATGAATTTGATGAAAAAACTAAAAAAGAATTTATCGAAACTTTAAATACTGAAATTATCCGTTTAAATCGTATGGTTAATGATATTTTGGATTTTTCAAGATTAGATTCAAATGCAAAAATTGAAAAATCCGAAAATGATATCTCTAAACTTGTTGATGACTGTGTTTCTCAGGTAGAAATTTTATTAAAAGAACATAATTTGAAGATAGAAGTTGAAAAAGATGATGATATTCCGTTGCTGATGTTTAATTACGATGCAATATCAAGAGCTTTGATAAATTACCTGTCAAATGCAATAAAATATGCTCCGCAGGATTCAACAATAAAGGTAAGACTTTATAAAGAGCCTGAAAATAATCAGGTTACCGTAACTGTTAGAGATGAAGGTATAGGGATTGCTCCTGAATATCAAAAGAAAATTTTTGACAGATTTTTCAGAGTTGAAAATAAAACCCACAGTGTTAAAGGTACTGGTTTAGGGCTTCATCTGGTCAAAACGACTATAGAAAAACATCATCTTGGGCATGTTTTTGTAGTTTCGCAGCCTGATCATGGATCAACTTTCGGATTTTCTTTACCGATTGATTTATCTTTGGTAGAGGGTGTTCAAGATGAAAATTTTGTTTAAGCGAGTTAAAAAATGATTGAAACTGTTTTAATAATAATTTTCACTGTTATATTTTTTATGTATCCTATTCGGAAAGGCGGTATTTCAGCTGCATATAATGATCCTCAAAATGTGGCAGTTATGGCAGTAACCGCAATAGTATTTTATATTATTTATTCTATTTATATTTTTATTAAATCCAAAAAGCAAAAATAAATACTAGTCAAACAGAGCATTAATTTTATCTGTAATATCCTGCGGATCTATTTCATTTGTAACTTTATTTATATCTTGAGCTATTTGGTATAGTTTTGCGGCTTCAATTTTGTCGCCTGTAATTGCTATAGAGCGTGCAAGATTAAAATGTGCCAGTGCATAGTTAGGATTGCATTCAACTGATTTTTTGAACATTTCAATCGCCTTTTGAACTCTGCCTAAATCATCAAGATAAATTACACCAAGGTTATTGTATGCAATATCATAGTTTTTATCAAATTCTATTGCTAATTCATATTCTCTTATGGCTTCATCAGTGTCACCCTTACCCCAGTATAAAAATCCTAAATTACAATGAATTTTTGCATTGTTAGGGTTAAGATCAAGAGCATTTCTATATACTGTTAAAGCATTATCATAATCTTCTTTATCATAAAAAGCACTGCCTAAATTAATATAAATATCAATATCTTCAGGAGTTAAAAGGTATGCACTCTGATAGGATGTGATTGCAGCATCCAAATCTTGTTTGGCTTCTTGAAATACAAAACCTAGAGTCTGGTTAACAACACTTGTCCATTCTTTGCTTGGGTTTAGTGTAATTGCTGTCTGAAAATGCGAAACCGCACCGTCAATATCACCTTTTACGTATAAAATATTTGCTAGATTTGAATGAAATTCAGGCATGTTTGGCATAATTTGGATAAGTTTTTTGTAAATCTCAATAGCATTATCATAATCGCCTAAATCTTCATAAGCTTTGCATAAATGACGATATGCCGGAATATTCAAATTATCCAACCAAATTGCCATTTTGTATTCTGTAATTGCGTTTTCAAATTGTCCTAATGAAGAATAAATATCTCCTAACAAACAATATAGCGGAACAAAGCCCGGTGCTTTTTCTATTGCATCAATATAAATATCCAAAGCTTCATCAAGTCCTTTGGATTGGACTTTCATATATCCTTTGAATAATATTGGTAAAAACTTTGTATATGATATTGCCTCTTTAACCTTTTTTATTGCCTCTTTGTCAAATGGCAAAGTAATCACTGACATTATATATTCATATAATGATTTAATTTTATTTTTAATAACTCTGAAAGATGAAATTTTATATAAGTTATGTAATAGAAAATGAGATCTTGAACTTGCAAAAGGTGCATATTTTATAGCTTTTTTAGCGTTAATTTCTGCATCTAAAAAACGAGCTTTTTTAGTATAAGTTTCTGCAAGCATGTGATAAGCTTTTGCATACTTAGGATTTTTAGAAACCGCATTGTCAAAATAGTTGATTGCTTTATCCAAATCTCCTTTATAGAATTGAGCCAGACCTATTTTGTAATAAATTTCTGCTGAATCGATATAAGATTCAAGTGCAATTTGGTATTCTGTAATTGCTTCATCTATGTACTGGCATGAAGAATAAATATCTAAATGCCAGGCCATATATAAATCACCCAATCTCATATGCAAATCAGCATTTGTGGGGTCTTTTTGGAGTCCTATCTGACATAATTCGATTGCTGATTTTACATTTCCGATTTTAATTTCTTTTTTTATTTTTTTATCTAAAGTTTTTGTATCATTTTTCATATTCATAAAAAGCTCTTTACCACTTATTTTAATTAATTTTATTTAAAAAAGCAAGTTAATTAATAGAATTTAGTGTATAATGTTATTTATTATATGGGGGTATTTAAATGACAGATAACAGAATATATTTTGTAGATGTGACAAACAGGGATGGAGTTCAAACATCACGTTTAGGGCTTGCAAAACTTGAAAAAACAATAATTAATCTGATGCTTGATTCTATGGGGATTACCCAGTCTGAATTTGGGTTTCCTACAACAAAGCACGAGATAAATTATTTGAATGGTAATTTAGAATTAGTAAATCGCGGAGCTATTAAAACTACAAAACTTTCAGGCTGGATGCGAGGAATTGCCGAAGATGTAGGGCTATCATTTAAAAATGTTCCGGCTTTAAAGTATGTAAATTTGTCCCAGTCTACATCAGAACAAATGATTAATGGGAAATATATGGGCAAAAAGACACCTGATGATATTATAAAAATGACTAAAGAAGCTGTTGAATGTGCAGTTGATAAGGGTGCTAAAATTATCGGAGTTAATGCTGAGGATGCTTCCAGAAGTGATATTGACTTTTTAATAAAATATGCAACGGAAGCTAAAAAATCAGGGGCTCATCGTTTTAGGTATTGTGATACTTTAGGGTATGAAGATCCAAAAACTGCGTATGACAGAATTTACAAAATTGCAAAAGAGACTCAAATGCCTATAGAACTTCATTATCATAATGATCTTGGAATGGCAGTTGCCTGTTCTGTTATGGGCGCAAGAGCTGCTATTGATGCTGGAGTGGATGCTTATATAAATACTGCTATAAACGGCCTTGGAGAGCGTGCAGGTAATGCAGATTTGGTTTCATGTCTTTTAGCTTGCTTAAAATCTGCCGGTTTTAAAGGAAAATATAAGATTGATGAGAATATTAAACTTGATAAAGCCTGGCAGTTAGCAAAATATACTTCATACGCATTTGGAGTCCCTATTCCTATAAATCAGCCTGCAGTCGGCGATAATGCTTTTGCTCATGAATCAGGTATTCATGCTGATGGTGCATTGAAAGATCGCAGGAATTATGAACTGTATGATTTTGAAGAGCTAGGACGCGGCGAACCTGAAATAATTGAAACAGGCAGAATGATTACGACCGGTGAATATGGAGGGATTAAAGGTTTTAGGAATGTATATAATAAATTAGAACTTGAATTTAAAGATGAACATGAAGCAAGAAATATTTTGGAACTTGCCCGATATGCAAACGTTCATACCCAAAAGCCTTTAACTTCAGGTGAATTAAGATTTATTTATTATTATCCTGATATTGCGGCTCAAATAATGACGGTTTCTCCTTATTATGAACCAATAGGAGCTATTAAAGAGCGTGTTGAAGCTGAAAAAATCAATCCGCCTGAACATGTTATCTAATAGGGTAAATAGTGGTAAAGGGTTTCGTCATTAAAATTGTCACACCATAATTGTCATCCTGAACTGGCTTCAGGATCCCTATTGACTGAGATTCCGAAATACCAAGTATAAGCAGAAGATTTACTACCAGCAGACCCAGCCGCCTCCGATTAGGTGTCCGTCATTTATATCATACATAACACCTGCCTGGCCCGGAGTTATGGAATTAACAGGTTCGTAAAAGGTTATTTCTGCTTTATCATCAAGTATTTTTACGTGTGCTTTTTTTGAGTGCATATTGTAACGTATTTTTACCATTGCATCAAATTCGTTTTCTTCTATAGGATATGAAAAATTTAAGTTTTCAATTACCAGAGATTTTCTAATATCATCTTCTTTTTTCCCAAGATAAACAATATTTTTTTCTGCATCAATATCAATAACATACAGTGGGTAAGGTGCGGCAATTCCAATACCCTTTCTTTGTCCTATTGTGTATTGATAGTATCCTTGATGAGTTCCTAATTTTTTGCCTGTTGAAATTTCAACAAAATCTCCCGGCATTGTTCCGAATTTATCGATAAGATATTTTTTTGTGGTGTTTGGTTTTTGTATAAAACAAATATCCTGGCTTTCTTTGGATGATTTTGGCGGCAGGTCAAAATCATAAGCCATCTGTCTTACTTGAGCTTTTTCGTATTCATAAAGAGGAAAAACTGTTTTAGATAATTCTTTTTGTCCAAGTCGGTATAAAAAATATAATTGATCTTTGTGTTCATCTTTTGCAGGATATAATTTATAAATTCCATTGATATTTTTTATCTGTGCATAATGCCCTGTTGCAAAGATGTCAGCTCCAAGAGTATTGGTTGCGTGGTCAAAAATTTCTCCCCATTTTATAAATTGGTTGCATACTATACAAGGATTTGGAGTTTTTCCGATTTTGTATGAGTTTTCAAAATAATCAATGACTTTTGTTTGAAACTTGTTGCTTACATCAAGAATATGGAGTTTTATTCCCAGTTTATCCGCAACATTTTGTGCATTTTGGCAGATTATTTCGGCATTTGGAGTTTTGACCATTTTGCCTGTAATCCCTATTACTTCATAGCCTTGTTTCTGTAGAATTAATGCTGTTACAGAGCTGTCTACTCCGCCGCTTAGAGCTACTGCTGCAAGTTTTTTTCTGTTATTTGTCATTTTGTATCCTTTATTGTTTTGTTTTATTATCTATCAAAGATAATTAAATGTCCAAATGATGATCTTTAATCGTTGTTTATATTTTACCTGGAAATCCTTTTATGCTATAATTTTTCTATGAAAAAGTTTTTACTATCCATTATTTTAGTTATGGCTGTATGTTGCTATATTCCAGTATTTGCTGATGAAATAGAGGAAGATTATCTTGATATGGCAGCAAATTATTGTGTCATTGGGGATTATGAATCTGCTATGGGGTATTTGGATAAAATTTTAGCAATCAATCCTAATAATCAGCAGGTTATTGATTTAAAAAAGGGTTTAAGCCATGTTATTGCACAGGATAAAAAAACTTTTGTAACAAGCGTGAATCCGTTGATAAAGCAGGCTCAGGAATATAAACGTGTCGGTGATGAGCAGATGGAATTATCTACGTTAAATGAAGCTGCTCAGGGGCAAAATTCATATCTGGCATATTATTATATCGGAAATTTTTATAGAGATAAAAATGATTATATGAAAGCATTGGATGCTTTTAACAGTGCACTATCAGCAAGGCCTGATTTTGCTCAAGCATATTTATCTACTGCTATTACTTTGTATGATGTAGGAAGGTATGATGCTGTAATAAATCCTATTGATAAATATTTAACATTTGTTCCGGATGATGATCTGGCATATGCTGTAAAATCCAGGGCTGAATTTGAGTTAGGTATGCTTGAGGAATCCAGAGCGGATAATGAAAAGGCTATTCAAATAAATAATTGTCCGGAATATCAATTTGATAAGGCAAAAATATTATATAAATCCGGAGATTATCAGGGAGCAAAAAATATTTTTACGGAACTTTTACCTGATATTCAAACATCAAAAATTTATGAATATCTTTGCTATTGTGATTATGCAATGCAGGATTATATGAGTGCATTGATGAATATTGATAAGGCAATCATTCTCTCTGATGATGACGAATATTTGAACAATAAATATAATGAAATTAAAGGAATATTGGAAAGTAGCAGTAATGAGCAGACACAAACGCAGCAGCAAGAACAACAATAAAAAGGAGAAAAAAGAAGGCTTTTTTACTAAAGTATTAAATGCCGTAATTACACTTTGTTTAACTGCAGGTATGTTGTGGGGCTTGCAGGCATACAGCGGTGCAGGGGTTAATAGCTTAAAGTTTGCTCAGGTGAGTGATGTTCACTTTTTAGAGAATGGTTCAAATACAACATATAAAATGACCGGAGAATCTCCAAGGTTGCTTGATGATGCTGTTGCTCAGATAAATGATTATAATGATATTGATTTTGTTATGTTTACCGGAGATTTAATTGATAAATCTTTTGAAAAAGAATTAAGGGCGATGCTTCCCCATTTACAGAAATTGAATGCTCCTTGGTATTTTACTTTTGGAAATCATGACAGATGTGTTGGAGGATATTTAACAACACTTGTTTATCTTGATATGGTTCGTAATGCTAATCCTAATTTTAAGTTTAAAAGGGCTTACTATTCTTTTGAACCCAAGAAAAATTACAAAGTTATAGTTTTGGATAATATTATTACTGATGAGATTACATCAAATGGTTATATAGATGAGACTCAATTAAAATGGCTTAAAAAAGAATTGGATGGTTCTAAAAAAGATACGGTATTGATTTTTATGCATGTACCTGTTGTTGAACCTTTTGCAAGTCCAAATCACCGTTTGAGAAATGCAACAGCACTTAAACAATTGATAGAAAGTTATGATAATCCAATTGGAGTATTTCAAGGGCATTATCATGCTGCTAAGGTTACACAGCATGATAATGTATTATATGTAAGTTCTCCTGCATTAGTTTCTTACCCAAATGCTTTCAGGGTTGTTAAAGTTACAAACTATAAAGATAAAGCTGTGTTTGAGTTAGAATGGAAAGAAACTCGAGAAACAACTATTCAAAAAATGGCTAAGATTTTAGTCTTTTCCGGTTCAATCTATGCCGGAGAAGAAAAAGACCAATATGGTGTTTATCAAATCAAAAGAAAATAAATTTGAGGAATAAAAATGAGTGAGTTCAAAGTAAAATTTAGAGGTGTTAGAGGGAGCTTTCCTGTAGCAAATAAAAATTTTTTGAAATATGGCGGCAATACATCTTGTGTTGAGGTTAATGTCGGTGGGCATTTGATTATTTTGGATGCAGGAACAGGAATTGTCAGTGTTGGCGATGAATTGATGGAGAATTATATTGCATCCTCCGTTAAACCTGAAGACAGAAATCCTATTTTTGCTACTATTTTGCTTTCTCATATCCATCAGGATCATTTGCTTGGGTTAACCTTTTTTAAACCATTACATATAAATTCAACAAAAATAATGATATTAGGTTCTGGTGCTCCTGGGGTATCACTTTCAGATGATTTGTCTGATTTGGTTTTTGGTAAGACTTTTCCTTTGGATTTGGGCGATATTGCTGCGAGTTTGGATATAAGAAATATTTCAGATGAACAGGCAATATTGATGAAGCCTGGTGAAAAACCTGTTTTAGTCAGAGTTGATGCGTTGCAAGCTGGCGAAGATGATGTTGTAATTACTTTTTATAAATCGTTTGTACATCCTCAAGATGGTGTAATGATTTATAAAATTACATATAAGAACAGATCTCTTGTGTATGCGACAGATAAAGAATGCTATTTTGGCGGAGATAAAAAATTTAGCCGTTTTGCCAAAAATTGCGATTTATTGATTCATGATGCGCAGTATACAACAGAAGATTATCTGAGTCCTTATTCTCCTAAACAAGGGTATGGGCATTCAACTTATGATATGGCTGTAGAGGTTATGAAACAGGCAAATGCTAAGAAACTCGTATTTTTCCATTATGATCCTGGTTATGATGATACAAGACTTAGTCGAATAAAAGAGCATTATGCATCTGATAATAAAAATATTCTTATGGCATATGAAGGTCTGGAAATAGATCTATAATATTATTGAATATATTTTTTTTATTATTAAATAGGTTAGATATGAAAAAATTTTTTGTATTGTTATTTATATTTTTACTTACTTGTACTAATGTTATAGCTGCAGGTAGAACAAGTGTAACATATGTTATTGATCCTGAAAAAAACGCATATGATCATAATAATAAAGGTGTAATATATGTTGAAGAAAAATGTTATTATGCTGCAATTCAAGAATTTAAAATGGCAATCAGTTTGAACCCTAAAACTCAGGCGACAGCGGTTTATTTTAATAATCTGGGAAAAGTTTATATGACAATAGGTTATCCGCAATTAGCCTTAGATTGTTTTAAGAATGCTGTTACTCAGTACAATTTGAATTTTGAATACTATCAAAATCTGGTAAAGTGTTATAAGCAGCTTAATCAACTGAAAACTCAGTTGAAGCTTTATCAGGCAAAAGATGGTTCAAGTCCTTTGGACAAAGTAATGTTAGGTTTGTTGTATGAACAGTCAGGTGATGTTAAAAAAGCTATAATAATACTTGATGAATTTGCAATGTCTGAACCTGATTTAGTAATTACTCCTGCGGTTAAATATCATATTCAAGAGCTTGTAAATTCTGTTTTATAGAGAATTTTGTTGGTAAATACGGAAATGCCGATTCTATATTTATAGAATCGGCACCCTTGATAGTAGATGTATTTTATTTTTTGTATTTTGCTAATAGATTTGTATTTGCTTCATTAGAGTTTGGTTTCTGATTGTTAATGACTTTTACCTGTTCTGAAGCAGTTGTTTGAGCAGTCGAAGTTTTTGCAGAGCCTTTCATTGAAGGATTTGATTTATCATCATTTGCCTTTTGTGGCGCAGGTAATCCTTTTTTCTTTGCTTCATGTTCAGTCATTTTCTTTTCAACTTTATCTGCAAGAGGAGTTGCTATCAACGGTACCAGCATACGTTTTCCTACGATAGTTGCAGCTGCCAATGATGTTAAACCTCCAAAAGCATCTTTTACATTATTACGGATTTTCTTGAATTCTCTATTGAATTTTATTCCATTGATATCTTCAAATCCAGGTTGATTTTGTACCAATTTATAATATGTTTTTCTAACTGGTCTGTCGAATAATTTTCCAAAGAATTTGTCAAACATTTTAGTTTGGCAAACTTTGTTTGAAACGGTGAAGAACATTGCTAGCTGGAGTAATATCATCAAAATTCCGTTTGTTAAGTCTAATGATGCAACGAATTTACGTTTGTCATCCGGAATATCTTTGTTATTTAAACTCTGTGTAACATATAGATAGCAGCCTAAGCCATCTTTTGCAATGATTGAGGCTACGCCTAATCCATCAATGTATCTTCTGTTGTTTGCATAAACTTCATTTCCGGCCTTACGGGCAATTCTTGAGTTTGCGAACCAGGCTATTGGTCTGTATACTACATTTGAAAGAACGCGAGGTATATTACTCATCTTACTTCACCTCCCCTTTCTTATCATTATTTTCTTTGGCTTTTCCTGCTTTATTTGATAATTTAGGGAATGCCAGATCCATAAACCAAGGATATATTCGGTTTAACAACCAGCAGGTTGCAGGAAGTATTGCTAAAGAAACTCCTAATCCGGTCCAACGTTTCAATCCGTCAATATTTGCTTTTGCGTGGCTTTTTAATTGTTCCCCGATATTTTTAGCTAATGAGGCTGTTTTTTCAGTTAATCTTGAACTTACTCCTTCTGCTAAATCAATAGAATCTTTGATTTCCTGTTCACTCAATCCTTGAGCTCTTAATTTTGTTAATACAGAATTTCTTGCTGTTGTAATTTTTTCGTCAATTAAGTCTTGAGCTTCTTTTACGCTTATTCCTGAAGTTTCAAGCTTCGTTCTTATTTGACCAAATAGTTCAATCAAGTTGTCGATAGCTTCGGTTCGTTTATAAATGACTTCGTTGACATATTCCATAATCTCTTGAGTAGATTTTTTTGAACTCATTCTGTTGAGATTATTAATCATTTTGTTTATCGCTGATTCTACAGATCTCATTGTATTTGAATCAGAACCGGTATTTCTTTGGCGAATTTCTTTTACAATTTTTATTAGTTCATTGTTAACATATTTTTTTGTTGGGTCTTTTTTGATATCGCCTTTAAGTTCTTTAATTATAGTTTTGCATTCTTTATCAAAATCCCTGCTGGCTTCAACAAATTTATCAGGATTTGTACTAAAATCAGATTGTGTATATATTTGCGAAACTTTATTTGCTAATCTTTGTAGCACTGCTGTAGACTCTTCAGGATAATCATGGTAGAACATTCCTCGTTCAATTTTTTGTGGAAGTTTATGTTGAATTGCTTTTATTTTTTCAATTTTTTCTTCTTCTACAATCTTATCTATTGTTTCTATAAATAGTTTTTTGAAATCTTCTGCAGGTAATTCAACTTTGGAAACTGAGTTTACATCAGTTGTTGTTAATATGATTTTGTCATTTTTAATCATATTCTCTAGAACTTTATCATTTTTCTTTTTATATTCTTTGATAAGTTCTTCCATTTCTTTTTTATCAAATTTTTTATTTGGATTGTCATTCTTTATTTGTTTTTTAATATAAGTATCTGATGGGAATAATGTAGAATTGTATTGGAGTGGTAGATGTACATATCCTATATCTGCCATTCTTTTAATGGCTGCATTAAACGGGATAACAATGGCACATTGAGTTGCTACTGCCAAGACTGCAGATATAGGTTGTCTCCAAGCTGTATATGTTCTGGTATCTTTGTCAGTGTCTGAAATAGGATTGTATTTAATAAATAAAGGTGCAACTAAACCTGTACCTATAGCATTGATTAATTGGTTTTGAATTTCTCCCATTCCCTCATGGATTTTTACCATGTTTTTGATTTTACTTGGCATTATTTCAAGTATAAAATCTTTTAGACTTTTAGTTGCTGTTGCTCCTGCTCCTGTAAAACTGGTGCTGTCTTTTGGCATGCTTAGATAAATTCTTTTTTGGTTAGCATGACCTAATAAGCTCTTTGGGGTATAACCCGCTTCTACGCTGCTTTTAATCTTTTCGATACTCATTTTTACACCTACTATGACCTTCTATATATATAGAATTCCAAACATTATAAAAATTGCTATATCTTTGTTTAATGTTACAAAATATTAAGAAATATTGTGGAATTCTTCTCATAAATGCAGATAACCTTTTTGAAACATACTTCTATAATAAAATTAAATATATAACAGTGTTTTCGATGTTCGGAAACACTGTTATTATATCTAATACATATTTTATTTTAAAGTAGCTTGTAACGAATTTTTAACTTATTTTTTAGAATCTAACATTTTTCTGATTCTTAAAAATCTGTCAATTTCTTTACTTACTAATTCAGTCTTTCCGAGATAAGCATTTGATAATAAAACTTTGTTATCATACTTAGGATCCATTAAAAATACTGTAGGAAATCCTGTGATACCAATATCATTAACAATTTTTTCGTATTTTTTATCTTCAATATTAACTTTAGAAAATTCTAATGTGTCTTTATATTTTTCTGACAGTTCTTGATATATCGGCATAAATCTTACACAGTAATGACACCAATCTGCATAGAATAAAACTAATACCGGTTTTTTACCTTTCATTGCTTTGTTATATTCTATTCCAATATTATATTCAGATGGTTTTTTAGGTTCGCCCTGCTCATTTAAAGTAGAAAGGTTTCTTATCATATCTTCTTGAGCATCTGCTGCTTTTGATTTCATCTTATTGTATTGGTAATACTCAAATCCTGCAACTATACACATTGTTAAAATAAATAATACAGAAACAACAATTGCGATATTTTTTTTGTTAATATTTTGAAGTTTCTCTTTCAGATTTAATCCCATTTTGTAAATCTCCTTTTCTCCTCCAATATTATTATAATATGAAAATATCATAAATAAGGTATTGATAAACAAGTTTATAAAAATTTACATTCATATTTCTTAACATAATGTCACTGCTTATATATATTTGGGTATATACAAAATATATACCCTCGTGTTACATTTACCCGAGCAGGCTGTTTTGAATGGACCGCCTAAATTTCTCATGCGAATAAGAAGGAGTTTAATCTATGAAAGAAGAGTTGCTTATTAAAATGAAAGTTGAACCTCAAAATTCAAATCCAGCAAAAGATGATGTTGTTGAAGCATCTGGAGATACTGTATTAAAGGTTTATTTAAGAGAAATTGCTGATTATCCACAATTATCATTTGATGAGGAAAAAGAATTAGCTAAGAAAATTGAACAAGGTGACATTGATGCAAAAAAGAAAATGATTCAGGGTAATTTAAAATTGGTTGTGACTATTGCAAGAAAAGCCATACATATGTCTTCATTGCCTATGGTTGATTTGATTCAGGAAGGAAATATGGGCTTGATGATTGCTATTGAAAAATATAATTACAGGTTAGGATATAGATTTTCTACTTATGCAGCATGGTGGATTAGGCAGGCTATGTTTAAAGCTATATCAGAGCAATCATATTGTATGAAAATCCCTGTTTACATTCAGGAAACATTATCAAAATTTTCTAAAGTAAAATCTCAGATGGAGCAGGAATTTAATACTTCTGTAAAAACAGAGGATGTTGCAAAGAAAATGAATATTGCACCTGATAAAATCGAAAAATTTTTGTCTGCGTATTCAAAGACAATATCTATTGAAAACGGATTGGAAAGACAGGACGGTAAGGAATTAAATGTAGCAGATATTTTAGCTGATGATACGACATTGGTTTCTGAAAATATTGAGTATGAAGCTTTAAAAAATGATATACATAACGTTATTTCAACATTAAAAGAGAGAGAACAGGAAGTTGTTAAAATGAGATATGGTCTTGATGATAATGAAAGATACACTTTAGAAGAAATTGGAAATATATATGGAGTTACAAAAGAATGTATCAGACAGACTGAGCTGAGAGCTTTGAAAAAGATGAAAATGACAGGTGAAACCTTATTATCCTGCTACATTTGTTAATTCTTATAAAATTTCTCGTGTTTATTTCGTTATCCTTTGCCATAATTTATGTTATGGCTTTTTTATTGATTTTACATTATAAAGCACGATCTGGCTTTTACGACCCGGATATTTTTAATGTATTGATTTACATATTCGTATAGCCTGTCAATGTCATATTCGTTTGTAAGTTGTTTGTTTTCATGAAATTCTCCTCTTAATATTTGAATATTTTTGAGGTTTTTTTCTTTTGTTCCATAAAGAATTTCATATTCAGAACCTTCACAGTCTATTTTTAAAAGTTTAATGTTTTGGATTTTATATTTTTTTATAATTTTATCCAAAGTTGTTGATTTGATATTGCAATTGCACTCCTGTGTAATTGCGCCTGTAGAAATTACATCTGAAATTGAAGAACCTCCGGTATTTAGAGCATTAATGCTCATGTCGACCATTCTTCCATCTTTTGTAACAGCTTTATGTTCAAGTGTAATTGTATCTTTAGGAATTTTGTTTAATTCAATATTCTTTTTAAAATTTTCATAGTTTTGATAAACAGGTTCAAATGCATATATTTTTAAAAATGGAAATTTTTTAGCAAGGTAAATTGATACCATTCCGATGTTACCACCAATATCTATTACCGTATCACCTTCTTGGAAGTCTATATTTTTAAAGTTGTATTCATATCCGTAATTAATTTCTCTAGAAACCATATCTACGGTTTTAGAAATTATTGAATCATAAAATTGGAAAGGTATATCATCAATTGTTGTATTGTGAATTTCATTTATATATGCAAGGTTATTTTTTATATAAAAATCTAAATCTTTTGCTGAAAGATTGTATTTTGAATGTAGATATCTGTCAGCAATTTGTAGTGCTAAATCATCATAATTTCCCATTTTTCATACCTCTTTGTCACTCTGTAATTAACCATTAAATATATAGCTATTGTGGAAATGTTATGGTTTGTAATCTTATTAATATTCAATGCCTTTTCTTGCTGCAATTCCTGTATTCCAATAATGTTTTATTGGTTCGATTTTTGATACAAGATGTGCTATTTCAATAATTTTAGGATGAGCGTTTCGTCCTGTTAGGACAATTTCCATTTCATCAGGTTTATTTTTTAGAACCTCTACAACTTCATCAACATCAAGTATTTCCATATCAATTGCAATATTTATTTCATCAAGGATAAGCAATTGACATTGGTGATTTTGGATTACTTTTTTAGCCAGTTCCCAGCCTTTTTTTATTTCTTTTATATCTTCATCAGACTGGTTATTTTTATATATAATTCTATCAAGTCCTGCTTGAACAATTTTAAGGTTGTTTGAAATTTCTTGGGAGAGTTCTCTAAAGGAGTTCAGTTCCCCGTAATTATCTCCCCCTTTTGTAAACATAATGATAAGAACTTTCCAGCACCTGCCCAGGGCTCTCATTGCAAGTCCTAGTGATGCTGTTGTTTTTCCTTTGCCGTTTCCTGTGTAAACTTGGATATAGCCATGCTGAGCCCAATTAGGATTTATAAGATTATTATCGCAGTTTGTCATTCTATTCCTTGCTGTTAGTGAAAATGTTTGTATTAGCTACCTCTATTAGATTTAGTGAAGTAATAAATCTAACAATTTGTAGTAATATTTACCCCTTTATTATATATTAAAATTGTGGATAAGAAAATAGATTTACGGGCTAATGCTAAAGAAATTCGAAAGAATTTAAATATGGATGGTGTTTCTAAACAGTTGGTGACGAAACTTAGAAATCATTCATTCTATAAAAATGCTGTAAATATTCTTTTATTTTATCCTTTAAAGAATGAAGTAAATTTACTTTCTTTGCTTGAGGATAATAAATCTTTTTATTTTCCAAGGGTGAGTGGTAATGATTTATTAGTTTGTCCTTATAATAAAGGGGATAAACTTGAAAAATCTTCATTCAATGTTTTAGAACCATGTTCATCTCCTGTTAATCCTAAGATTTTGGATTTGATTATTGTGCCGGCATTATTAGTTGATAGATCCGGTTATCGGCTTGGCTATGGCGGAGGTTTTTATGATAGGTTTTTGGCAGAGTATAGTACAGATAAAAATACTATTTGTTTAATGCCCAAACAGTTAATTGTAGATAAATTGCCGGTAGAAAAGTTTGACATTCCAGTGAAGGAAATTATTTCAGTATAAAAGTATAGAACCCATCATTGATGGGTTCTATACTCATTATGGTTAGTTATTATATAAAATAGGGTTAAGTTAATTCAAATTAAGCGAATGTATATTTTGGAGCCATATCTTTAATTCCTTGATCTCTAGCTTCTTTAGCTGATTTCAATTCTTCTTCTATTGATTTTCCTAAGGCTTCCAGTTTATCTTTTTCTTGCTGCAACCTATCTTCTTCAAGTTTTAAATTTCGAGTTTCAATTTGCATTGCACGTTCTCTACCTTGCATATATAGTTGTCTTAAAATATATTGCTGCATCATTTGTTGCTGCTGCGGATTTTGGTTTGGCCCCATTTGTTGAAGCCAAAGCTGCTGCATCATTGGTGCATTTTGGTTCATATATGCTATTGCGCTATTGTGTGCAAAGCCTAAGTAACCTAATGTCCTGCCCATCATTGATCCCGGAGAATTGAGTAAATCACCTATTGAAATTCCTCCGTTAGCAATTGTGGCCGCGTACTGTTGTACGTCTCTTAATCTTTTTGTTAGCTTGGACAGACGATACTCTACATTACTTTTCTGGTAAATGAGATCGTGCACCCGAGCTGTAAAAATCAGAATGCCCATAATTCTAACCCTACCTTTTTAACCTTTATAACTAACCTTTTATTTTACCTACATATATATAAAAACATGCAATATCAAGTTATTGCATGTTTTTAGTAGTCTTGTTAATATTTCTTAATATTTTAAGAGTGACTGCGTTCAACTACTTTGTCAATAAGTCCATATTCTTTAGCTTCATAAGCTGATAGGTAGTGATCTCTTTCACAGTCTTCTTTTACTTTTTCAAATGGCTGACCTGAATTTTCTGCCATAATACCAATTAACATATCTTTCATTCTAAGGATTTCTTTGGCTTCAAGTTCAATATCCGTAGCTTGCCCTTTAGCTCCGCCTAATGGCTGGTGTATCATGATTCTTGCGCTTGGTAAAGCCATTCTTTTCCCCTTTGTTCCAGCAGATAGAAGAAATGCCCCCATTGATGCAGCCTCGCCAAGGCAAATTGTAGAAACATCAGCTTTAATGAGTTGCATAGTATCATAAATAGCCATTCCTGAGGTTATAACTCCTCCAGGGCTATTAATATATAACATAATATCTTTTTCAGAATTTTCACTGTCAAGTAGTAATAGCTGAGCTACAACTGAATTAGCAACATCATCATCAATTTCTGTTCCAAGAAAAATAATTCTTTCTCTTAACAATCTTGAAAAGATATCAAAAGAACGTTCTCCTCTTGAGGATGCTTCAATAACGGTTGGCACGTAGCCCATAATTTTCATATATGTTTCCTGATCCATTTACAACTCTCCTTTTCTGCAGAAATTATACTACAAAAATCTTATTCTGGATATCAATCTAGTATATTAAAATATAAAACAATTTATTAGCCTTCTGTGATATGTGGGATTGAAATAATAAAGGTTGTTCCTTTGTTAGGTTCACTTTCAAGCGTAATTTGGCCGTTATGGAGTTTAATGAATTCTTTTGCTATTGTAAGGCCAAGTCCTGTTGATGCTTCGGGTGATGAATTGTTTTTACTGATTTGGAAGAATTTTTTGAATATTTTTTTGTGATATTTTTTTTCAATTCCTATTCCATAATCGGAGATTTTTATTATTATATCTTTTATTGTTTTATAGGCTTCAATTTTTATTTCAGAGTTTTCGTCAGAAAATTTTATTGCATTGCCTAAAATATTAAATAATATCTGTTGTAATTTTGTATAATCAGCTGTAAATATTATATCTGTATCAATTTTTTTTGTTATTTGTAAATGTTTTTTTTCTAAAAGAGGCTTTAAAATATTACATACTTCATCTATTAATGAATTTAGGTTTACAATAGAGCAATTTAATTTTATCGTATGAGATTCAATTTTTGCGATATCAAGAACTTCATTAATCATGCCTAGGAGTCTTATTCCGGATATTCTGATATCCTCTATATACTCTTGCTGTTTGCTGTTAAGTTCTCCGAATAATTTTCCTGCAAGAGCTTCCGAAAATCCGATAATTGAGTTTAGTGGAGTACGCAAGTCATGTGATATATTTGCAATAAATTGGTTTTGTAACTTTTCATCAGATTTAATTTTTTTATTTTGTTTTTTTATTGTTTCATAAGCCTGATGAGTCTCAATAAGCCCTTCCTCCATTGCTTTGACCTGCATTTTTAAAACCTTTGATAATTCAAGATCTTTGATTAGATTTGCAATTATTTTGGCACAAGTTTTAAATATCAACTTTTCATCAAATGAAAATTCATTCTCTTTTCGTTCAATAATTAAAATTCCTAATGTCGCATTTTTTACAGATAGTCTTGAGCATAAAAATCCTGGAATTGAAATGTTGAGAATTTTTTTTATTTCATCAGATAAGATTTCCTGATTTTCATCATAAATATTTTCAGATAATTTGTCAGAAATTTTTATATCTTCAAAAATTTCAAAATTTTTTCCGTATTCGAGGCTGAGCCTGTTTGGAGTAAGATAAAATATTGCAGCAGAATCAAACTTGATTATTTCGTGTAAAACATCAAACATTTCATCTGCATGCGTATTTTTACTCAAATCAAGGTCATAAAATTTATTGATTTTTTCAACTGCATTTTTAAACAATTTATTCTCCAAATAGATTTTTATAATTCTTTATAGCCTATATATCTCAGGTTCCTGTAGTATCCGTCGTAATCTAATCCGTAGCCAACAACAAACTTATCATCAACTTCAAATCCGTAATAATCTGGCTCTATATCTACTTTTCGAGTTATTTTTTTATCTAAAAGCGAACAGAATTTTAATGATTTAACGTTAAAATTTACCCCCATAAAGTCTATCAGGAATTTTGCGGTTAATCCTGTATCAACAATATCTTCTATTATAAGAACATTTTTTCCGTTAAGATTAGGAAGCTTAATATCAACTGCATTAACTTTTCCTGAAGTTGAAGTTGATGAACCGTAACTTGAAAGTCTTATAAATTCCATTTTTAAAGGCATTTCAAGATGTTTAACCAAGTCCACCGCAAACATAACAGCACCTTTTAATACGCATATTGCAACTACTTCTTCTCCTTTGTAAAATTCGTTCATTTCTTGAGCTAGTTCTTTTATACGTTTTTGGAGTTGTTCTTCGCTGAATAACACTTTTAAATCTTCAATTTTAATTTCCATTTATAAGCCCTCTTTTTTGTAAAACTTCATTCTGTGAGTAGGTTTTGAAACTACTTTTATTTTATCACTAAGACCTAGATTTATAGCCCACAAAATTTCATGACCTTGTGCTAAAAATAACAGTGAGTCTTTTTCGTGGTTAGGTATTTTTCTTGCATTAAGATATTTTTTTAACTTTTGTGTTCCGTCAAGTCCAAACGGTTGTATTATATCACCTTTTATTCTCGGTCTGATTTCAAAATCAATAGGGATTCGAGATAGATTGACATATGCTGTATTATCAGTCTCGTTAGGATATTTTATTACATTTTTGTCAAACTTTTCCAGTTCAAAAATGCAGCCGTTGTTTTCATAGCGACCCTCTTTTGTAATATGAAAATATGGATAATGCTTGACTTGTTTTTCTACAATTTCAATATGCTTATCACTTGTAAAAATCCATAAATTGGTTGTTAGAGAACAGGTTTTTCCCGATTTTGAATTTGAATTTTCTTTTATAAAGTTTAAAATATTTAAAATTTTTGTCCTGTCGTAATCAAGATTATTTGTTGTAAAAAGGTTGTAGATAATTCTTTTTTGTAGTGCTTCTGACAAATTTAAGAATTTAGATGTCTTTATTTTATTATTTTCGGTGATTTTATCTAAAATTTTATTTGTATATTCATTGATTATTTCATTTTCCTCTTGTGCGACTCTGGATAACGAGTTTATTGATTCAACTGCATTTGGATTAATTTCTTGAAGCAATGGCATTATTTTTGCTCTGATAAAATTTCTTTTATATTTGATATCATAATTTGAGCTGTCAGTATTTGGCTTTAAGTTGTTTTCCTGACAGTATTTTTCTATTTCTTGTCTTGTGATATCTAAAAGTGGTCTGTAAAATTTATCGCGGCGCGGAGATATTCCCTGTAACCCGGATGTTCCTGTTCCAATACATAATCTGTATACTAAAGTTTCTGTGTTATCATTTTTATTATGAGCGGTGAATATTATATTGCTTTTGAATTTTTTACTGCATTTTTCAAAGAATTTATATCTGGCATTTCTTGCTGCTGTTTCTGTGTGCGGAATATCAGATGGTAATTTTTCGCAGTAAATTTCGACTCCGATAGATTGGCAAAAGTTTTTACAATTTTCTTCTTCTTTATCGCTTTCCTCACCTCTCCAGTTATGGTTTAGATGGATTGCAACAATTTTGTTTTCAGAAACTTTTTTTAATCCGTTTAGTAAACACATAGAATCAAATCCACCGGAAAATGCTACAAGTAAAATTAAATCCGGTTTATTTAAATCGTAATTCGCTAAAAAGGATTTAATTGTTTGGTGAATTTTATTCATAATACGTTATTGCTGATTGGCAATATGTTTTTTTATTCCTTCTCTGATTTCAACAACATCAGTTCCAAGTTGCTCTAAGGCCTGCATTGCTAATGAATCCGGTTCAGTAGTTATGGCCCATAACAGGTCTGAAGATTCAATTTTAGTTTTGTTCGCTTTTTTAGCATGTTCCCAAGCTGTTTCAAGAACTCGTTTTGCTCTTTTGGTAAAAATAACTTCATTATCAAAGTATTCGTTTTCTCCGCCGATTATTTTTTCAACAATAATTCTTGCATCTTTGATATTTATTTCAAGTTCTTTTAGTACAATTGCTCCGACTCCGGTTCCTTCTGCGATAATTCCTAACAAAAACATTTCTGTTCCGACAACACCTCTGCCGATATTCCTTGCTTCTTGTTTTGCAAGTCTTAGTATCGTAAGAGTTTCCGGCATTTCTTTTTCAATAGGTTTTATGATTTTGTGTGCTAAATCATCATCATTTATTTTAAATTCTTTAAATATTTTATATGCAAGCCCTTTTTTTGTTTTTAATAGTCCGAGAATCATATGTTCTGGTAATACTTCAGAAGAACCAAGTTCCTTTGCGGTTTGAAGAGCAAGACTCATTGCTGTGAATGCATTTGGAGTAAATACAACCTGCCTGCCACCGTATTCTTCTTGTCTTGATTGTATGTGAGATAGTTTCTCTTCAAAAGCTTCTTCTGTTATTCCGAATTGCGCCAAAATTTTGGTTAAGTCTGAATTTTTATCTTCAAGGATTGATGAAACTATTTGTTCTGTTCCCAATATTTCATAATTTGAGGTTGATAATTTTGCAACAGCACGTTCAAAAATTTTGGAAGATTTTTCATTGTCAAATAACGAATCTGTTTCTTGTGTGAGGTTTATATCAGGCTCTTTATTTTCTGCAAGTTCCGGATGAAAATCTTTTTTTACCTTTCGTTGGACAAGTTTTTCAATTAACGGTTTTGATTTTTCTATGTCAAATCCTAAATTTTCAAGATACTGAGGAATTTTTGATTGGGTATCTGTTATTGCAGCTAGCACCAGGTGTTCATAGTGAACCGTTGGACTTCCGGATTGTTCTATCAACTCCATTGTTTTTGTCAATATACGTTTAAAATCTTCACTGAAAGGGATTGCAGATGTCATATCTGCTTCTTCTATATTTAAAGACATATAGATTTCTGAGGCAAGTCTTTCATATGTAATATTGTATGTTTTAAAGATTTTTGCGCAAAATCCTTTTGTTTCTTTTATTAAAGCCAAAAGCAAATGTTCTGATAAAACTTTATCAGAATGATCGTAGATTGCTATATTTTGCGCTTCTACTATGACATTTACAGCCTTTTCAGTGAATTTTTCAAACAAAATGTAATTCCTTATTCTTCGTCAGTACCTTCTTCTTCCAAACTTTCAACGTATTGTGAAACTTTTTCAAATTCTTCATCATTATCAATTGTTTCAAAATAGCTTTCTTCCCCTTCTTCCAAGTATCTCATTAATACTACTTCAGGTTCTTCTTCGTCTGAATCTGCTTCAACAAGCAATGCATATTGTTTATCTTCAAATTCAATTATATCATATAATTCGCATTTGATTGTTGTTCCGTCTTCATCTACGATTTCAATTAAGTTGTCATTTTCTTCAGGCATGTTTATTTTCTCCTTTTTTATTAATTATTTCGTGACAGGTATTGTTCTAGTATAATACAAGCACTTTCAATATCAACCAGACCTTTGTCTTTTCTAAAATTTATTTTTTTTTGTCGCAAATTTTCTTCTGCTGTTTCAGATGTTAGTCGTTCATCTTCATATATTATCTCATATCCTTGAATTTTTGCGGCAAAATCTTCACAATTTTTTGCTTGAAATCCCTTTGTATCATCCATATTCAATGGAATTCCCACTACAATTTTTTTTACATTATTTTCTTTTGCAATTTTTTCGATTGTTTTAAGTGCACTTTGTTCAGGTTCTCTTTGAATATATGAGTGGCCGTTTGCAGTCATTAAAAGATAATCGCTTAGGGCGATTCCAATTCGTTTTGTCCCAATATCAAGAGCCATTACTTTATACATGCTGCACCCACTTTTGTTCAATATACTCGATTTTGGTATTGATATCTTCAATTGTGAATTCGTTACCGTTTATATTTTTGTTGTATTTTATAAGCATAAGATATTCATATATACTGCGCTGTAATATATTCTTGAATAGTTCGTATTTTATTTTTTCGTCCAGAGCCATTCCATATAAAATTTGAGCTTCTTCATCTTTTCCGATTGCAAATTTAATATATGCAGCTATTAAAAGTTTTTTTGTCCAGCTTTGTTGTTCTTCCGGATAAAAAATTGTATCAAGATGTTTGCTTACCCAGTTGTCAAGATTTTGTTCGTTTTTTAAATCTTTCAGAGCATTTTCAAATTCGTCGCTGTATTGGTAATCCAGAAACCAATGTGCTGAAATTTTTAACTGTTCAAGTTTTTCAATATCTTTAACTGTTACTTTTTGAGCGAGAACGTGTTCTTGTAGAATTTCTTCTACTGTTTGTTCATCAAAATCAATATCTACCAAAAGGTTTTTCCAGCAAATATATTCATAAGGAAGTTTCCATTGGTTATTATTCTTTTTAATTGTTGTTAATTCTGCATTATAAAGTATTGTTTTAAAGGATTCAGGATTTATATCAACGGTTTTTTCATCTCGCAGAAATCTTTCTAATATTTTGTCGCATTCAAACTGGGAAATCTCGAAAAACCCAAAACAATCTTTAATTCCTGTTTCAACATTGATAACGATAGATACAAATCGGATTTTTTTATCTTTTGTTATTCTTGTAAAAATTAAAGCTTGATCGCTGTGTCCATCAGGGTAAGTTATATAAAATTTTTGCGGTTTACTGTCGGATAGTATTTTTTTATAGAACTCTTTAGTATTATCTTCTCTAATTCCTGAAATTTTTAATGTAGAAAGACTTTTTTTTATGTTCTGTTTTAATTCTCCATGAGTTAATTTTTCCATTTGTTCAAGAACGTGTAATGCAAGTTGAGATTTTGTGTTTCCCAGTAATTTTAAAGCTTCTTTACCTGCAGGCGAATCTGGTTCTGAAACAAAAACTGGAATTAAAATATTTGCAAGTGCATCTGATGAAAAATCTTCACTTAAGGAATTTAGAAGTGTTATTTTATCTTGGGCTCTAATTGATGCTAAAAAGTCCATAAAATCAATCTGAACTTCCGGATTTATAACTGCTGAATTTAGAAGATGTTTTGTGTTTTCATCTAATAAGGATTGGGCATCATCAAGATATTCTTCGCAAGATTCGTATGACCAATCCGCATCAAGTTCTCTCAGTAAATTCAGGATAGTGATTTTGACTTCAGTTTGCAGAGTTTTATTTTTTAATGTTTCCCATAATTTATTTATCAATTCTGATTTAGGTACGTAATGTTCAAGCATAAAACAAATTACAGAAATTTTATCTGGATTTGCATTGACAAGTTCTTTAAACAGAATTTTGGAAATGACTTTTTTATCTTCTTGATTTTCCAACATTTCAAAGTCTGCAAGACAATTTGTAATGTCATTTACAGAATTTATTTTGTTTAATAAATTTGTAATGGCAGATTTTAATTCAAAAGGATTAAGCTGTTTAAATTTTGCCCCTGTCATTTACTTATCTTGCCTTCCCCCAAAATGCATCTAATATATGCTGTGCTTCTGCTGAAGGCATTCTATCCTGCAAAATTAAATATTGTACTGCAATCATAGCACATTCAGAACAGATATTAACCCCTGGGCCTTTGACCATTTTTATGACCTGTGTATTTGGTCTGCCGCAAAAACTGCAATATACAAGTTCAGTATTTTTACCATTGCTTTCTTCTTGTTGTTTTTCATCTGCAATTGACTTTTTTTTGGCCCCAAGGCTGACTACTTTGTCATCTGACATATAAATTCTCCTTTTTTCTCCATTATTGTAACTTAAATTAATGAAATTTGCTATATTTTTATTATTAAATTATAATTAGTTTAACATCAGCTTAACATGTTTAAAGAGGGGTTATAGATGAAGAAAGTACTTTTGATTGCAAGTATTTTATGCGTAGCCGTTGTTTCTACTGCATGTATAAATAATTTGGCAGTTCAGGATTTGAATAATAAGGCAAAAGCTTATGCTGATAAAGGTGATTATGCCCAAGCAATCGAAAGATTGAAATCAAGTATTGATCTTGATCCTTCTGTTTTTGAAACGCATTATAATCTTGCTGTTGTATATACAAAAGCTGAAGATTATGTTAATGCGGTTGAAGAATATAAAAAGGTTATAGAGATGAAGCCTGATGTAGCAGATTCTTATTATTCACTTGCAACTGCAGAAAATAATCTTGCGGTTGATATGGAGCAGGGAACTGTAAGGATGAATCCTGATGGAACTTTATTTACTCCTAAATCTGAAGACATTGTATCTGAAGAAGAGTATGAGCTTGGAGATAACGAAAAACAATTTATAGAAGAATTGTATAATGCTTCAGTTGCAAATTATGAAAAATATTTGGAATTATCGCCAAATGCTGATGATAAAGTTGCAGTTGAAGAGCAAATCCAAAAGATTAATGATCGTAAAAACGCAGAAGAAGATAAAAAAGGAGTACTGACCGAAGAAGAATAATGATTATACCGGCTCCATCTTCTGTTGCTTTTACTATATTCAATTTCCCGATTTACTGGTACGGGATTATTTTGGCAACCGCTATATTGGTTTCAATAATTGTCGGAAATAAATTTTTTAATGTTATAAATGTAGGGTTTAAGAAGGATGTAATAATAAGCTGTGCTCCTTTGATTATAATTTCCGGGATTATTGGAGCAAGACTTTATTTTTGTATGTTAAATCCTTCATATTATCTAAATCATCCTCTTGAAATTCTAGATATACGGCAGGGTGGATTATCAATACATGGGGCTATTTTTTTAGGTGTTTTAGCATTGATTTATTCTGCAAAAAAGAATAATGTTCCAGTTATGCGAGTATTAGATTCAATGTCTTGTGTCACTATTTTGGGCCAGGCTATAGGACGTTGGGGCAACTATTTTAATTCGGAAGCTTACGGATTTCCTGTTGCAGGACAACATTGGGGGGTGTTTATTCCAGAGTCTAGAAGAGTTGCGGAGTATATAAATTACTCACTGTTTCATCCTACTTTTTTATATGAGAGTATTTTAGACTTATTTGGTTTTGTGATTTTAAGTATTATATTGTTTAAATTTGGCAGGAAATTCAGTGGCATTCCGTTTTTTGCATATTTAACATTATATTCTTTGATAAGATTTTTTATTGAACGGGTTAGAATTGATAGTGCTTTGAATATCGGGGTGGTTCCAATCGCAGAAATTATGTCAATAATTTTATTTGTTAGTGGAATTGTTGGAATGGTAATTTGTCTTAGCAAGGGAAGACAAAATCCTTATAATATATGATTATTTTATTAAGGCAGAATTGTATACTGATGGTGAGAGTTTAATTAAAGGAGAATTCATCATGCAGGAAATCTTGTCCTGGTCACCACAAGTAAGAAACCGTTGGTATTATAGTCCTTTATTTCTGGTTGTTGTGGGGATAATTGTATTTTTGTTTGTTGTATTTGGATTATGCATGAAAAGCATTGAACTTGTAATATTTGTTGTGGGTTTATATATTGCACAGCTTGTTTGGGTCTGGGTTGAGCTTGGTCGCTGGGATGTCAGTGGATATAGGACTATGACTGTTGACAGGGCAAAACAACTATTGATTTTTGATAACAAATTTAAAATTCCTTTTAGTGCTATTTCTGAAATGAGTTTTGATACACTTCCTCCGCCAGAGCGGCCCTGGTGGTTTAGGGATAGGATGGATGTGTTTGAACATCTAGGAGAATTTAATTCTTTTCTCGAAATTAAAATGAAATCTGGTGAATGTTTTTCATTTGCAATACAAGACAGGTTTGATGCTCAGGATATTATTAAATGTTTAAAGCTTTGCGGGTTTAACATTTATATGACTTCATTTGATGAGGCTGATTTAAAGCGTTCCTGGATAAACTATATCTTCATTATTATCACTGTCTTTGTAATTGTGTCTTTCCTTGTTAAGCTCTTTGGAAAATAAAACATATATAAACTTTACATAATTTCATATTTTACAACTTTCCTGCAATTTTTTCTTTTTAAAATTTTTTATATATATGTGAAGTATATATGAGGATATGTGATTATGCCAGAAATTAGTTTTTGCTTATTTGATTTAAAGCAATTGTTTAAATTATTCCCAAAACAAGATAGAGAATTAGAACATCAGATTGAAGAATATGAACGAAAAGCTTATGAGTGTATGGCTGAAAATCGGGTAAAATTGTTTTCTCAGTATGGTTATCAAAGTGAATTTGATAAAGTTTCGCTCTAAAAAGAAAAGACAGGGTATCCTGTCTTCATTTATATTAGACTCAATTAATATAAATACAGTTATTATTTTTTAACGTCTGTTTTTAGAATATCATTTACTAATGCTATAATTGCTCCAACAACCGCTCCTGTTATCAGGAAGAAGGATGTAGGTCTTATATGTTTTGTTACAAGATTATATGCATTAATACATTGTTTTGCAGTTTGATCGGCAATTTCTGATGATGCTTTACATATTCTTTTGAATTCTAAAACTTCAGCCGGTTTTTTATTTTGAAGATTTGTTATTGCTTTGCGTATTTTTGCTGCACCTACATGGTCGCCTTCTTTCATTCCGTCAAACATTTTAACAAATTCATCTTCGGCTAAAGATGTTTTTGGTTTAGCTTTGATAGAATCAATATATTTTTCTGTTCTAAAATTATACTCAGTTTTTTGTTTATTGATTTTATTCATTACTTTGACGTATTCATCAGTATTTTTTTCATCTGCAGTGATCGGGTATGCATATTTAAGTACATATCCGCCTACAGCGCCTGATGCTGCGCCTATTCCTACAGGCCCTAAAACAGTTCGTCTTTGATCGTGTCTTTGTATTGCTTCTGTTTTCATATTTTATCCTTATCTGGTTACAATACGATGTCTAATTAAGCTTGATGCTTAGTTACTTAACTCTATGTTAGAATCTGCACTTAATTATTTTATTCAGACGAAAAACTCTGCATAAAACTGAGTAATCAAATCCTAAATTTTTATGTCCTACATTATAAATTAAACTTATTTTTTTGTCAAGACTCTAATCAAATTTAAAAATAACATAATTGCAACAACTGCAATTATAAGGAAAAAGTAGTATTTTATTGCATTATGACTTGCAAATAAACAAGCCAGTCCGCCGGATAATATGGCTACAGACGTTATAATTACAACAGTTTTTTTCTGAGAAAATCCTGCATGAAGTAGTTTGTGGTGAATATGTTCGGCATCTGCAACAAACGGAGATTGACCTTTAGCAATTCTTCTTAAGCTTGCATAGGTAATGTCAATAATAGGCACTGCAAGTACTACAAACGGAAGTAAGATTGCTAATGTTGCAACTTTCATAACTCCTGTTATAGAAATTGTTGCAAGTATAAATCCTGAAAATAATGAACCGCTGTCACCCATAAAGATTTTAGCCGGATTAAAGTTAAAAGTTAAAAATGCAAGCATTGAACCTGCAAGAATGAAGCCGATTAAAGCGCTGATAGGATTTGGCGGACTTAATGTAATTGCCAAAATCGCAAGAGTAATGGAGTTTACGGTAACTACAGAGCCTGCAAGTCCGTCAACACCGTCAATAAAATTAACAGCATTTGATATCCCGACAATCCATAGCAGTGTTATAGGATAAGACAACCATCCTAAATCAAATCCTCCAAAAAACGGCACACTGTTTATTTGTACTCCGAGTAAATAAACAATAGTTGCGATTGACAATTGTATAAGTAATTTGAATTTCGCACTAAGCCCGTATACATCGTCAATTAACCCTAATAAAAACATTAAAGAGCTTCCTAAAAGGATTCCGGACATTAATTTTCCATAAGGGTAATAACTTAATAGTACAAGGCACAAAAAGGTAAGCATAGTACTTGCCCAAACAGCTATTCCTCCAAGACGAGAAATTGGCTTTGTATGGATTTTTCTTTCATTTGGAACATCCACAAGACCTTCTTTTTTGGAAAAATTTATAACCATCGGAACTATAAATACCCCAAATATATAGGCTATTATTGTTCCAATTATATGTGAGTGTGCTAATTTAATAATTATAATTCTGCTCCTTGTCTATTATTTAACTATATAGAGGATATTTTCTGCATAATTTTAAAGATCGTTCTCTTAGATTTTGCAGTGCAATCGTATTATCTGATGAAAATACTGCAGATGCAATAATTTTTGCAACTTCAGTCATGTCTTCTTCTTTAAATCCTCTTGTTGTAACTGCAGGTGTGCCTAGTCTTATTCCACTTGTAACAAACGGGCTTTGAGGATCATTTGGTACGGTATTTTTATTTGCCGTTATTCCGACAGTTTCCAATACGTTTGCCATATCTTTTCCGGTTTTGCCTGTTTTCCTTAAATCTAATGTCATAAGATGATTTTCAGTCATTCCGCCGACAATATCCATACCTTCATCCATCAGGCCTTGAGCCAAGGCTTTTGCATTTTTTACAATTTGTTTTGCATATTCAACAAATTCCGGTTTTGAAGCTTCCAATAATGCAACTGCTTTTCCTGCTATAATATGTTCTAGCGGACCTCCTTGAAGTCCAGGAAATACAGCTTTATCAATATCTTTTGCATATTGTTCTTTACACATAATTATGCCGCCTCTTGGGCCTCTTAAAGATTTATGCGTAGTGGTGGTTACAAAATCACAGTAAGGTGCAGGTGATGGATGTACCCCGGCTGCAACAAGTCCTGCAATATGAGCAATATCTGCTAACAGTAAGGCACCTGCTTCTTCGGCAATTTCTTTAAACTTTTTAAAATCAATAATTTTGGAATAATTGCTTGCTCCGCAAATTATTAATTTAGGTTTATGTTCGAGAGCCATTTGCCTTACGTTATCATAATCGATTTCTCCGTTATCATTGATACCGTAACTTTTTACATTATAATATAAACCTGAAAAATTGACAGGAGATCCATGTGACAGATGTCCTCCATTTGATAGATCCATACTTAAAACTCTGTCGCCAGGTTTCATCGTAGCCATAAATACTGCCATATTTGCTTGTGCTCCGCTGTGTGGCTGCACATTGGCATGATCCATATGGAATAATTCACATGCTCTTTTTTGTGCGGTTTCTTCAATAATATCTATATGCTCGCAACCGTTATAATAGCGTTTATGAGGTTTTCCTTCAGCATACTTATTTGTTAATACACTTCCGCATGCTTCCATAACGGCTAATGATGTACAATTTTCACTTGCGATAAGTTCTATTGTTTCCTGCTGTCTTTGTAATTCCAGTTCGATTTGTTCAGCAATAAGCGGATCAGTTTTTTTTAGATGTTCCAAATTCATACACTCTCCCTTTTTTAATCTATTATACTTTTAAAACTGATTTACGCAAGTTTATTAATTATTTACTTTTTGAGGATTGTGTTCTTTTAGAACTTGTATAATAAAGTCAACATTTCGGCTCATGAGAGTATATTTATTGTTCTGGGAATCTATAATACAAGCTTTTCTAAAACAGTTTTCGGAAGTATCTATAAGATTTTCTATCTTATCTCCTATATTGTTTTCGTTTGAACATGAATCTTGATTTATGTAGTTTCTGTTCCGAACAATGATGGCTAATTTTTCATCTTCCCAATCAGTATACGTAACGTATTTATAAGCTAGATGAGCTTTTTTATATGCCTTTTCCATTTTTTTGTGGAATTCAAGGTTATATAAAGGATCATCAGATGTAGGTTCAATTCCATATACAAAAAGTTTCTCATCTGAGTTGTATAAGTCTGGATATACCTGATATTTTGTTGATATATCTTTTGTATATTCAGGTAATTCATAATCATTTTGATTTTTTATTGTATAGAATATAGGCTTTGTTTCACTCTTAGGGATGTATGATTTTGTTGCTATAGATATGATAGCTCCAATAACTAAAAATATTACAACAATAATTGTAATTTTTTCAAATTTATTTAATTGCATCAAGTTCTACTCCTTGGTTTAGTATTAAGTATTTTGTTTTTAATTTTATAATTTTTTCATACGATATATTTATTTTATTTTGTAATTCTTTATCAATTATAGCTTTTTGGTAAATATTTTCAATTATGTTAATTATATTTTGATCAGAATTTCTGTAGATTAACATATTTATTCCTGCATTAATTGCCATAATCGCAGCTTGAGTTTCTCCAAAAGACCTTACTCCTTTCATTATCATATCATCAGAAATAATTACACCATTATAATTAAGTGTATTTCTTAGGTAGTCAATGGTATTTTTACTTAGAGATGTAGGGATTGTTTCTTTATCAAAACATTCACAGTGCATATGTGCAATCATAATCAAATCTGCACCATTTTCAATGGCTGCTTTGAATGGTTTTATATGAGTTTTTTCCATTTCATCAAGTGGCATTTTAATTTCTGGTAGAGTTAAATGACTATCGGTATTTGTGTCGCCATGGCCTGGAAAATGCTTAATACAGGGAATTATTCTATTGTTTTTGTAGATATTTGATACTATTTTTTCTCCGATAATTACTTCATCAGGCTCGGAAGAAAATGCTCTTTCGCCGATTATCGGATTATTTGGGTTTGTATTGGTGTCAATACATGGCGCAAAATTTAAATTAATTCCAAAATCGTTTAGTTCTTCTGCAATTTCTTGAGTTTGATTTGATAAATAATCTGTACCTTTTTCAAAAGCGTATTTTGCTGAAAGATACTTTTTCCCATGGTGAATATTTTCAGTTCTTTCGACTCTTCCGCCTTCTTGATCTATTGATAAAAATGGTGGTATAAGGCTATTCTCTTTTATTTTTTTTATTAGAGTTTTAAATTGGTCAATCGATTGTATGTCATTTGTAAAAAATATAATACCACCAAGCCCAAGTTGTAGAGCTTTTTTATAGCCTCCTCCTTCAGTGCCCAAAATAAACATTTGATATAATTTATCTCTAAGTTTTATCATTTTATCCTTTTTTAATCTGATTAAAAATTTCTGTTAAATCTATCAAATTTCCGGATTTAATTACTTCATGTATTTTGTTGTAAATATCTTCCAGTCCTTTTTGTGGTGGAATTGTAATTCCATCCGGTAGGAGAAGATCTTCAGAAGTTTTAGTTTCTACAAAATTTTTATTTAAGATTAAAAAACTTTTATAGAGCTCTAAAATTTCAATATACAATGGATTTATTTCGTACTTTATTCCAAGATAATATTTTGCATCTTTTTGAAGTTGAGTAAAATATTGAATTGAAAAATCGACTTCTGCAACGGACTCTTCTTCATTATAGGTGTCACCAAGACAAGGATTACCTTCAATAGTTGCATTTTTATGAGATTTAATATAAACAGCCCATAGTAGGCTTCCAAGGCAGAAACCTACATTATTTTCAACCATTTTTATTATTTGTGGATAAAGCATTTTATATTTCATCTTTTTTTGTCCGAAATTTTTAAATTGATTTATCCCTGCGTAAATATATTCTGTGTTCATAGACAAGATGGTCGTATGTTGGGCAAACCCCGGATCAAATAAGAATGTTTTTTGTGTTTGTGTCATCATATCTCCTCTGAATTGGTATTTTTGTTGTCTATTTTTTCTTGATAATCTTGACCATAATAGAATTTTGTTCCTTCTACAAAGCTTTTTACAACACTTTTTGCAAAAGTTCCCCTTGCTGACCAGTATGAGGTATGAGCAAATATGGCTGGGCGTTTTGACCAGACTCCGGAATTATCATACACAACTCCTGTAGGATTTTCAAATTTTATACCTGCAAGATCTTCGATTTGTTTAATTGTAAGGTTTCTGCTTGAGGGGAATCCAAGAGGGTCTTCTCTAAAGTTTACGGTTAGAAAATAGATACCGTTTTCAACGATGTATTTAAATAAATATTTATTATAGAAGGTCATTTCATAATTAGGGTCTGCCATATCAGAGTAGAATAGGGGGATAGGGCTTGCAAAATTGACGATACCTCTGACATATCCCTTTGGCGCACAGTATTTGTCTGTCATATCATTCATATTAAGATAATTGTTTATCAGTTGTTCTTTGTCTTGGTTTAAAACAAGGTGTCCTTGGTTTGTTATGACACCCACATTTCCTTTTTCTGAAGATAATGCAGAAAGGCAGGTATCTTTTTGAGGGTGTTCTTTTATCATTTGCATTACGTCATTATCGGCATTTAATGATGCAAAGAGTTTGTCAAATTTTATGTAAGGAAGTTTATACAGCATATATTGGTAAGTTACAAAACTTCCTGCTGAATAGCCGTAAAGTATGACATTTTGACCTTTGTCGGCCTGTTCTTTTATTCTGTCATTCAAATTATCTAAAATGGGGAGCATATTATGTGTTTTTTGCACCCATATTGCATCATGTAAGAATTGAGTTAGTAAGCTTCGTATTTCATAGGCAAGAATAGAACTTATTGCTTTTGAAATATTGAGTCTGTCTTTCACAAAATCTAAATCTGTTTTGCTGTCATATCCCCAGAAAAATATTTGTGGGTCTTCCTCAATTATTAAATTATTTTTTTCTGCCCATTGTTTTATTTCGGGATTTTGTTCAAATTTTTCTTTCATAACAGGATGGAGTTTTTTTACTCCATTGATATACCAATCTTTCATTTTTGTATCATTATTGTTAGAGCCATTAATATATAAAAATGTCAGATTTGTAGTTTGAGCGGGTACTGCTGATTGTAACAGACATAGTGTTATTATTGTAAATAAAATCTTTTTCATAATATAAAATATTAGCACAAGATATAGTATCTAACCAAATTTTTACATTCCTTTAATTATATGCTAATCTTTATATATGAAAGATTTCTTGTTGGGATTATTAGACTGGATTTATAAAAAGAAATGTTATTTTTGTAAAAGTTCTATAGAATCAGTGAAAATGTGTTCTAAATGTTTTGAAGATTTAGATTATTTTCCTGTCGGGATAAATCGGAAATATAGGAATGTTTCAATATATTGTGCAGGGGTTTATTCAAAAAATCTTCAAAAAATGATAAGAGGTTTAAAATATCATGGTCAAAAAGATTTAGCTTTTTATCAGGCAAAATTTATGTGGGAGTATTGGCAGAAACTTGGATTAGATGGCGATTTTCAAATTATTCCTGTTCCTATTTTCCCAAAACGTAAGAAAAAAAGAAAATACAATCATATGGAGCTTGTCGCAGAAGAATTTTCAAAATTATCAGGGTTTGAGGTGAATTTGAATCTTATAAAAAGAGTCAAGGATACAAAACCTCAATACAAATTAAATAAATCACAGCGAATGTTGAATTTATCTAAAGCATTTGAAGTCGATAAAGATAAGTATATTCAAGGCAAAAAGCTTCTTATTATCGATGACATTTGTACAACAGGTTCAACTTTTGAAGAGATGATAAATGAGTTCAATAATTCAGGTATTTATGATATAACTTGTTTTGCAACTACAACTCCATGGGATGGGTAATATATCTATTTAGAACAGAAAAATAGCTGGTAAGGATATAATATGATACTTTCTGAATATGCAAAATTTTTACAACAGCATAATGAAGAACTTTTGATGAGGAAAACAACACCTCTAAAGCTTTTGCATGTTTGGTTAAAATCAGTTATAAATAAAAATCCGAAAACTAACGTAGATAAAATTGTGCATAAAGAAATTTTATTTTGTGAAAATTCTAACGGTGATTATTTGATAGTCGGAAAATCAGATAGCGGCAGAGTATTGGTTAATGCGTTATTGGAATTTGCCAAAAGTTATGAAAACTATAATCATGCAAAATGGGTGCATTTGACAGAACAATCTTTACATAAAACAGATATATAGAATTTATTATTTTATTTCTTCAATATTTAGTTTTTTAAATAAATTTTTTTCTCTCTGGTTATTTATGCATACAGGTATGGTTGCTGCGATTATACCTGCTGCTAAAGTTGCAATTCCAAGGAAGGTATAATCTAATTTTGGATTTTTCTTTAAATAATTTAGACCTATACCAAGAGCTATTCCAACTCCTGCAAGAAAGCTGAGTCCGGTTGTTATTATTTTATTCTTTTCTGAGTTATTTATTTTTTTGACAAATTCATCGGTATTTTTTTGGGGTACAATAAATTTTCTGTTTAATGTACGTTTAGTTTCACCATTTATTGTATTTTCATTGTAGGATGAAACAGTATTGTTATTACTGTTAGGAATTTTTGTAACTTCTACTTTGACTGTCATATATCTGCTTCCTTAAAAAATAAATAGTTATTTAAATATAATAAAAAACAAGAAATAATAAAAAATTGCTACCGTAAAATTTATGTATTATATCCAAAAACAAGTGCTTTAAAGCTTTTGCATGCTCGGCTTAAGTCCGTTATTTTTCAATGTTGCTTATTCATTATTTAAGAGGATTGAATGCTATTAAGATTTTAATATAATATATGAAGTTTATAAGCAGTTAAGGCAGCAGAGTTATGAGTGAATACAGTATAGGATTCTTTGGTGATTTGACAACTGGTGAAAATTATCAGCTCAAGTATGACCGTAATGCAAGAATAAATATATTAAGGCAAAAAGGCTATGATGTATTGTTTGAAAATGTTGAAATATTTTTGAACAAATTTGATTTTAATATAGCTAATCTGGAAACACCTTTGACAGATGTAACGACTTCAAGTATTGCTCAAAAGAAAAGGGTTTTGCATTGGGCGGATAAAGAAATTGTGCCGCAATTGCTTAAAAAATATAAAATATCAGCAGTTTCACTGGGGAATAATCATATATTAGATTATGATAAGCAAGGGCTTTTGGATACTCAAAATGCTTTGAAAAATTCAGGAATAGGATTTTTTGGAGCCGGTATCAATTTAGACAGAGCCAGTATGCCGTTTATTAAACGAATTTCGCTTTATAAAAGAAATGTAAATTTGTATGTTATTGGCGGGTATAAATACCATAAAGATTATGATAATGAGTACGATTTTTATGCAAAAGAAACTAAATGCGGTGCTTTTTTATTAACCCCGGAAAGTGCTGAAAATATAATTAAGACAATAAAAGAAAATGATAAAGAGTCTAAAGTAATAATGTTTCCTCATTTCGGGTATGATTTGATGAAAAATACTAATTTACAAATCGAGTATGCTCATAAATTTATTGATTATGGTGCTGATTTTGTGATTGGTCATGGACCGCATTATATGAATTCAATTGAAATTTATAAAGGTAAACCTGTTTTATATGGTATAGGTAATTTTATTTTTCCTGCTAATTTCAATGCAAAAACCGAACCGTATAACATGGTCGCTGAATTGAAATTTTTTGAAACAGACAATAACGTTCATTCAAAGATAAATATTTATCCTATATATATGGATAATCATTCTTTCAATCCGGTCACAAGATTGTTGAGGAAAGATGAATTAGATAAATTTATTGATTTATTAGTAGAATATGATGAAAGTGTAAAGGATAATATCATAGTTGATTCATCATCAGATTTAATAAAAATTGAATTCAATTATGAATAATTTAATAACAGAGGTATATAATGGAACAAGAAAATAATAAACCGGTTATTTATTATGGAATTACAAATAGTATTTCAAAGAAAATTGATGAATATATTTCTATGACGGGTGAGCCCGTTCTGTTTGCAGATAAGGACAAAGAGTTATATAAATATAATAATAAAAAATTGCTGGATAAGTATGATGTTGTATCAATAGATGAAGCCTTAAAAAGATATCCTGATGCTGATGTTTGGGTAACTTACAGAGTGGCAACAAATACGGCTAAAATTTTGTTATCAAAAATGCCTCCGGAAAGAATTCACTTTTTTGAAGCCGATTTAGAATACAGACTTGGTTGTAAATATCTTGGGCATTTCATCAGTTATAGAAAACACAATTTTTCACCATGTTGTATTGTTAAGCAATATCCGATTATTCCGACATCAGGAACTATAAAAGAAAGGATAGCTCACTGGACAAAATACTCAACAGAACTTATTGAAAAGATTAGAAAAGGTGAAGAAAATGATTGTTCTAAATGTCCTCATTTAAAACCCGGCTTTTGGCCCAAAAAGGTAAAATTAGATACCGTAAGTTTTGGGACAAATCAACCTGGGGATGTTTGTAATTTCAAATGTATTTATTGTTTTGCAGAAGGTCAATTACAACACTTAAAGGATGATAAAGATGGTTTTACAACTTATGAAATTATCAAACAACTATCAGAAATGCCTGAATTAGATAATTCAGATTTTAATATTAACCTTTCTAATGGCGAATTTTGTGCAAATAAAGATTGTGACAAAATTTTTGATATTTTGTTAAAAACAAAATGGAGAGTTTCTTTTATTACAAATGGGTCTATTTATAGAGAGAAGTTTGCACAATTCTTAAAAACTGGCAGAGTTATAAAAGTTCAAACTTCTTTAGATGCAGGTACGAGAGAAACATATAAAAAAGTTAAACAGGTTGATGCTTTTGACCGGGTTGTTGAAAATATGAAAAAATATCCGTATAAAGATGTTAATTTTATTCTAAAATATATTTTCCTTGAAGGTATAAATGATAATGAAGAAGATATTGACGGATTTTTTGAAATAGCAAAATCTGTAGGCTGTAAAAGAATAACTATTTCAAGTGACCTGTTTAAGCCGTTAACTCCGAAAATGAAAGAGCTTGCTATCAGATTGATGAAAAAAGCAAAGCCGGAAGGAATCGTTATTTCCGAAAATGGCAGCTATTTATGTGCTTCTGATGCGGAATTTATTACAAAAAGTTATGAAGAGATTCCGGCATGTAGTAACGATAACATATCACCAAATAATAACTGCGAAAGATATACTGCAAATATTGTAAAATACGGAAATACAATTATTCGGGATAAATCAAATACGGGTAAAATTACGGGAAAAGGCAAGCTGGTGTTAAATCAAAAATTAATTCCGGGTTCTAATGCTGAATGTATTGTAGCTTTGGAAGATAATGCAAATTTGAAGGTAGATGGTGAATTCAGATTATATCCGAATACGCAAATAAGGTTAAGAAAAAATGCTACGGTAACTTTAGGCTCAGGTTATGTAAATCAGGGAACAATTATTCATTGTGAAAACAGCATAACAATTGGCAGAAATGTGGCAATATCATTTAATTGTTATATCGCAGATTCTGATTTTCATTCAATAATAAATAGTGACGGTAAATGTTTGAATCCTAGTAAACCTGTTGTTATAGGTGACAGAGTATGGATTTGTCAAGGGGCTACGATATTAAAAGGTGTTACTATAGGCAGCGGTGCAATAATCGCAGCAGGAGCTGTTGTTACAAAAGATGTTCCTCCAAATACTCTTGTTGCCGGTAATCCTGCTGTTGTAAAAAAAGAAAATGTAAAATGGATTATGTAGAAAGTTCTTATGCATTTCTATTTCCTGCAAATTATTAAGAGCATAACAAATTTTTATGTTCGGAAAATTTTATGCGGTTATTTTATATAGTAACAAAATCTTTACCCCATGTTAAGATTTAGTCATAAACTTTATATTTGTGCTATACTAATACTAAGGAGTACAGACTGGAGGATAGAGTATTGACTCAGCAAAATATGTTTAACCATGGAAATATAGTTCCCGTTAATATAAGAGAAGAAATGAAGCGTTCATATATAGATTATGCTATGAGTGTAATTGTCGGACGTGCATTACCTGATGTAAGAGATGGTTTAAAACCGGTTCACAGACGTATTTTATATGCGATGAATGAACTCGGTATGTATCCTGATAAGCCGTTTAAAAAATGTGCAAGAATTGTCGGTGAAGTATTAGGTAAATATCACCCGCATGGTGACAGTTCTGTTTATGAAGCATTAGTTCGTATGGCTCAGGATTTCTCTACAAGATATTTGATGGTTGACGGGCATGGAAACTTCGGTTCTGTTGATGGCGACGGTGCGGCTGCAATGCGTTATACAGAAGCCAGAATGCACAAGATTACCCAGTCTATGCTTGCTGATATAGATTGTGAAACAGTTGAATTTGAACCTAACTTTGACGGTTCATTGCAAGAGCCTTCAGTACTTCCTGTTAGACTTCCAATGCTTTTATTAAACGGGGTTTCAGGTATTGCTGTCGGTATGGCTACTAATATTCCGCCTCATAACCTTTGTGAAGTTGTAGACGGAACAATCGCATTAATTGATAATCCGCAGATTACTGTTCCTGAACTTATGGAATATATTAAGGGGCCGGATTTTCCTACTGCAGCTACAATAATAGGCTTGAATGATATAAAACAGGCTTATGAAACAGGCAGAGGCTCTATCAAGATGTCTGCTGTAGCAGGGTTTGAAGAAATTGCAGGTGGCGGCGGAAGACAGGCCAGAACAGCGATTGTCGTTACGGAAATTCCTTATCAGGTTAATAAGGCTCAGTTGATTGAAAAAATTGCAGAACTTGTTAAGGATCAAAGGATTAACGGTATTTCTGATATTCGTGATGAATCAGACCGTGAAGGTATGAGAATTGTTATCGAATTGAAGCGTGATGCTAAACCGGATGTTGTTAAAAATAATTTATTCAAATATACACAGCTTGCAACTACATTTGGTGTAAACATGGTTGCTCTTTGCGGTAAACAGCCACGTTTGATGAATTTGTATGAAGTGTTAAATGAATTTGTTGAACACAGAATTGAAATTGTTACAAGAAGAACTATTTTCTTCCTGAAAAAAGCTAAAATCAGAGCTCATATTTTGGCGGGGTTAATTATTGCTTTGGGTTCAATCGATGAAGTTATTGAACTTATCAAAAACTCTAAAACTACTGATGATGCTCGTGACGGATTGATGAGCAGGTTTGGTCTTGATGTTGATCAGGCTAATGCGATTCTTGAAATGCAATTAAGACGTTTGACAGGTTTGGAACAAGATAAAGTTAAAGCTGAGTATGATGAATTATTGAAAAAGATTGAGGAATACGAATCAATACTTGCAAGCCGTCAGAAAATTCTTGATATTATCAAGGCTGAGCTGCTAGAAGATAAAGAAAAATACGGAGATGACAGAAAAACTCAAATTCTTCCGGAGCAAGGCGAGGTTACTATTGAAGATTTAACTCCTAATACTCCTATGGCTGTATTTATTACGCATCAAGGGTATTTGAAGAGGATTTCATTGGATACATTTGAAAGACAAAATCGTGCAACTCGCGGAAAGTCAGGTATGAAGACAAAAGAAGATGATGATATTCAACATTTCTTTACTGCAATGATGCATGACAAAGTTCTGTTCTTCTCTTCAAAAGGTACTGTATATAGCTTGAATGTCTACGATTTCCCTGAAGGCGGTCGTCAGGCAAAAGGTCTTCCTATAGTCAATGTTCTTCCTATTGATCAGGATGAACAGATTACGGCAGTTGTACCTGTAAGCAGTTTCTCTAAAGATTTGAACTTGATAATGCTTACTAAAAAAGGTTATATCAAGCGTATTGAACTGGATAACTTCTCTAATATCAGAAGAAACGGTATTATTGCAATCGGACTTGATGAAGGTGACAGCCTGTGCTGGGTAAAACTTGCAACCGCAAAAGATGAAATTATCATCGGAACTTCATGCGGTATGGCGATAAGATTCCCTATTCAGGATTTAAGACCGCTGGGCAGAAGTGCAAGAGGTGTAATTTCTATGAAATTACGTACGGGCGATGAAATTGTTGGCTGCGATATTGTTCCGCAGGACTATGATGCTGATTTGCTTGTTGTAACTTCTGACGGTTTTGGAAAACGTACAAAATTGTCTGAATTTAGAACCCAAAACAGAGGCGGTATCGGACTTATTGCAACTAAGTTTAAATCAAGCAACTCAAGACTTGTTGCGTTAACTATCGTAAGAGATTCCGATGATATTATGATGGTTACTGCAAACGGTGTTGTAACAAGATTGAATGCCGGTTCAATTTCCTGTCAGGGTCGTCCTGCAACAGGTGTAAGAGCTCAGAACCTGGTCGATGGAGATACTGTTTGCTCTGTTAATAAGATTGTTAATCCTGATGAAGATGATGTAACAATTAAATCAACTTCAGAAAGTAATACTGTACAGGCAGAAGATGCGCAACAAACAAGCCTGCTTGACAATTCGCAGGATAATAACAATTAAGGAGTAATGTATATTGAAAAAGTTTAAAGTTCTTTTCCTGATAGCTGTATTATTTTGCTTAAGTACCTTAATTGTTAATGCTGCACCTGATAGTTATGCAAAAAGGAAGGCTGTTCAAACAGCATCAGAGGTTGCCCAGTTTAACAGTGCAATTGGCAGAGGCAAAGAGTATGGTTATAGCTCGGAAGGTCTTGCCAAATATTTTGCACTCGGGATGACAGATACTATAACAAGCGGCAGTGTTCTAAAAACAAAATATTATGGTGATTGGACTTTTACAGGTGATGGCAGTTGCAGTCAAATTGGCAAGTGTTTTATAGCAATTACTCTTAAAAACGGTGAAAAATTTACAATTCCGTTAATAAAAGATTCTGAAGGGTATATAGTAGTTAAATAAATTATAAAATGTGATATTGTCACACGTTTTAGTTTTTATCATCCACTTCAATTAGGATATCATTTATTTTACAATTAAAAAATTTTGCAATAGTTTCTAATGTACTAAGTTTGAAGTCATAATATTGGCACTTAAATAATCTATTAACGGTATTTCTGCTTAATCCCGTTGCTGTCATGATTTCTTCTTGGGTATATTTTTTTCTCCAACGAATATTATATAAGTTAACTATGTACATAATTTAAGTATATATATTTCTCATACAAGTTGACAAAAATGTCTATAAACTATATTATTATTCTAATGTATGAGAATAAAAGTAATATTTAGTAACATGAAAAAGAAAGATATTTGTATAGACTTTGATGGTGTATTGAATAATTATAGCGGCTGGCAGGGTAATGATTATTTGGCTGATATAAAAAAGGGATGTCCGGAATTTTTAAAGCAGCTTTCTATGAATTATAATATAACTATTTTGACAACCAGAGATGTTACACGTGTAAAAGATTGGCTGAAAAAATACAATATTTATGAATACATTAAATCTGTTACAAATCAAAAAATTCCTGCAATTTTGTATATAGATGACAGGGGACTGAATTTTAATGGAAATTATGAAGAATTACTATCTGCAATAAATAATTTTACACCTTATTGGAAAAAAAATTAGATATTGTATTCTATAAAATATCGAGTGGGTCAACGTCGATTGTCATTCTTATATCCTTTGGCGAACTAATTTTGTTTAAAAAACTCGAAACAAATTGATGTCCTTTTGCTTCTAACTTATTTTTGATAAGTATCTGAAATCTGTAATAGCTGTTTATCCGTTCAATAACACAAGCTGTAGGGCCAAGAACTTCAAGACGTTCACCAAATCCGAATTTTTCTATCATTGTGCATAATCTCAATGCAATTTCCTGAGCGGCTTTTTCTGCACGAAATTTATTTTGCGAGCTTAGAATTAATCTGATAATCTGGCTAAACGGCGGATAATCAAAATCTTCTCTTGATGCGATTTCTTTTTTGTAGAATTCCATATAATTTTGTGATTTTGCACTTTCTAATGCATAATATTCGGGATTGTAGGTCTGAAATAAAACCCGACCTTTAAATTCTCCTCGTCCTGCACGTCCTGCAACCTGCGTAAGTAATTGAAAACCTCTTTCTGATGCTCTGAAGTCAGGCAGGTTGAAACTTGCATCAGCAGAAATTACCCCGACAAGAGTAACATTCGGGTTATCTAATCCTTTTGCTATCATTTGTGTTCCTACAAGGATATCAATATCACCTTTTTGGAATTTTTCTAAAAGTCTTATATGTTCTCCTTTACGAACAAGAACATCACTGTCTATTCTTTCGACATTATAATCAGGATAAAGGTCTTTTATGTACTGTTCAATTTTTTGGGTTCCTGTTCCTGAATTTTTTAGTCCGTCAAATCCGCAGTTCGGGCATACATCCGGAAAATACTCTGCGTGATTACAATAATGGCATTTTAGCATGTTGTCTTTAGCATGCCATATCATAGGGATTGCACAGTTCGGGCATTCAATAACATGTCCGCATCCTTGGCATTGAGTGTAGGTTGAGTATCCGCGGCGGTTTATTAGAAGTATTACTTGCTGCTTATTATCTAAAGTTTCTTTTATTGCTGTTTGCAGAGGTTTTGAAATAAGACTTTTGTATGCTGCTCTTCCATATTCCTGCATATTTATGACCGTAACCGGTGCAACTTTAGCGTTGTTATATCTTGTTAGCATTTCATAAAGGTGATTTGAATTTATTGCCCTGTAATAGCTTGAAATATCAGGAGTTGCAGAGCCAAGAAGCAGCGGACAGTTATTAAATTCCGATAACTTTCTTGCAACAAGCCTTGCATCATATCTTGGAGCCGGGGAAGTTTGTTTATATGCACTTTCATGTTCTTCGTCAATGATTATAAGTCCGATATTTTTTAATGGTGCAAACACTGCGGATCTGGCACCGGCAAGTATTTTTATTTCATCTTTGTATAATTTTTGCCAAACATCATAACGTTCACCTTCTGAGATGCTGCTGTGCCATATCGCAACATCTTTTGTTCCGAATTTTCTTGCTAATCGTTTTGTTAATTGCGATGCAAGTGCAATTTCAGGAGCTAAAAATAAAACATTTTTACCGGACTTTATTGTATCATCAATCAATTTGAAATAAACTTCTGTCTTTCCGCTGGCGGTTATCCCATGTAGAAGAATTTGTGGAGATTTTTCTTCTTTAATTTGTTTTGAAATACCTTCATAAACTTTTTGCTGCGTTTCTGATAATTGATATAATTCTTCTTTCTTATCAATATTTAGTATGTCAAGCGGGTTTCTGTAAATTTGTTCTTCTGTTAGTTTTATGCAGCCAAGTGCTTCTAATTTTTTTATTGTGGTACGTGTTGTTTTCACAAGTTTTTCAAATTCAACCAGCGGAATTTTTCCTAATGTTTGCAGTTTTTCTAAAATTTCAAGCTGACGCTTTGTTGCGCCGTCTGTTTTTATATATTCTATTGACAGTTCTGTTTTTAGCGATTTTTCAATTAATTTTAGCGGAATTGCAGCATTAAGAACTGTTATTAAATCTGTGCAATAATAATTTGCTACCCATTCTAAAAGTTTTAGGTATTCTACTGAAAATAACGGGGTTTCATCTAAAATTTTGCTTATTCGTTTGGCTTTTATTTCAGGCGGTAAATAATCAGAAAATCCCACGCAAAAAGCATTAATTAATCCCTGCCTTCCAAACGGTACAAGAAGCGCTTGTCCTATTTTAATTTTATCTTGCATATCCTCAGGAATAATGTAACTGAAAGTCCTCACTCCCATTGCTTTGATATTTACAAGACACACTGCATATTTATGAAGAAAAGGATTATTAACATCGTTAGAAGTGTCCCGCTTTTTTAGTGTTAATTTACGGGTCGGAATTTCAAATAATTTGTTTTGAATACCGTCTTCCACTATTTAATAATCCTTTTTCTAAATAATATTTATAATAGTTTCCTATTCAGCAGCCATAAATTCTTTTTTTGCTTCTTCTATGGCTTCTGTTAATAAATCAAGCTGATCCGGGGAGAAGGTTACACCTTTTTTGGTAGGAAGCCAGGTCGCACCGTCATCTGTAGTGTAGAATATTCTCATATTCAGATAGCTTCTGCCTTTATATTCGCTTACGGAAATTTGTAATTGTTCTGTGTCTGATCTTTCAATCGTTGCTAAAATTTTTGAATCTGCCATTTTTCTCTCCTTATAAATTGTTCTATATTATTTTAGCATAAAGGGGTGATTTTTAAACAGGTTTAAAAATCTTTTTACTGTGATAAAGTCGTATAAGGTAAATTATGTTTGAATAATATTTACCTCACTTTAGAATTTTTTTAGTTTGGCATATGTTGCATCCATTGCCTTTTTGCCAAGTTTACCAAAGTCTATTGTATACATAACGCTGTCGCCGACTGTCATGACATCTGTTATATGACCTATTCCGAGTTTATCGTGAAAAACTCTTTGCCCTACTTCATAAATGTCATCAATGATTTGGGCTTTTTCACGTTCTTGTTTTCTGGCTTCTTCTTTTTGCCGTTCTGCTTCAAGTCGCTGACGGCGTTCTTCTGCCATTCTTTTTATTGCGTTATCTTTAAAAAATGCTGCGATTTTTTCTTCTTCCCGTTTTTTGTTTATTGCTGATTTAACAATAATTGTTCGCTGTGGAGTTCTGTTAGTTTGGGGTTTGGAATAACTTGATGAAGGCTTAGAAGAAGTGGCAAGTCCTTTTCTTTGTGGTGCTACAAAGTTTGCTCCAAAACCTGAAGAAGGTCTTACATAACCGTCAGGATCTGAACTGGTGTAAGATTCACGAGCTTTTGAAACAGCATTTCTGAATGTTGAAGAATTGCTTGCTCTGCCTTCTGATTCCATTGATTCAATTAAGTTGTGAGGAATTTCTTCAATAAATCTTGACGGATTGTAGTATCTGTATTCACCCCATGTTTGACGTCTTTTAGCTGAAACAAGATAAAGTTTTTCTTCTGCTCTTGTTACTCCGACATACATCAATCGTCTTTCTTCTTCCACTTCAGACGGTACTTGCAGAGTTCTCTGGCTAGGGAAAATTCCTTCATCCATTCCTGCAATAAATACTGTCGGAAATTCCAGACCTTTTGCCGCGTGCAGAGTCATCATCGTAACGTTATTTGCTTCATCCACCATTGAATCAAGATCAGATACAAGTGCAACCTGTTGTAAAAATTCACCTAAAATATTATCATCTTCTTCCGGTACAAATTCTTCTGCTACGTTTACAAGTTCTTGCAGGTTATTTATATCATCCTGTATTTCAGGATCATTAATCGCTTTTGATTGAAGCTCTGCAAGATAGCCTGATTTTTCTATTACAAGTGTTACAAATTCTTTTAGTGTATATGAATCCTTTGCCTGCTGGAATTTGTAGATGAGATTTGCAAAATCTTTTAATTTTGATTGAGTTTTTGCATTTAAATCAGATTCTTCGCAAATTTTTATTGCTTCAAAAAGACTTATATTCCGTTCATTTGCAAAATCAGAAAGGTTTTTGAGTGTAGTTTCTCCGATTGCACGTTTTGGTATATTTATAACTCGTCGTAAACTTTGTGAGTCATCAGTGTTGTTGATAAGCTTCAGGTAGCAAATAACGGTTTTAACCTCTGCTCGGTCATAGAATTTTGTACCTCCATATATTCTATATGGGATTCCTGCTGCCATACAAGCTTCTTCCAGTGCTCTCGATTGGTTGTTAGTCCTGTATAATATTGCAAACTGATTGTAGTTTCCATGTGCCGTACGTTTTATATTGCTTACAATGTAATTTGCCTCATCAGCTTCATCATCTGCAATATAATAACTTAATTTTTCACCTTCTCCTTTATTTGAATACAAAACTTTATCAACCCGTTCATTGTTATTTTCAATAACCGCATTGGCTGCGTTAAGAATATGAGCTGTAGAGCGGTAATTTTGTTCAAGTTTTATTAATTTTGTATTTGGATAATCTTTTTGGAAATTCATTATGATTGTAAAATCAGCACCACGCCAAGAATATATTGATTGGTCAACATCTCCTACAACACACAAAGATCGTTCCGGAGGGATTTCTTTTGAAAGATTTGTATAAAGCATATTGACAAGTTTATATTGTGCCAAGTTTGTGTCCTGATATTCATCAACCATAATGTGTTGAAATCTTTCAAAATACTGTTTTCTGACCTCTTCGTTTTGTTCTAACAGTTTAACTGTCAACATAAGCATATCATCAAAATCGATTGCGTTATTGTTGTTTAATGACTTTTCATATTCTTCATAAATAGAAGCTATTTTTTGAGATTTGAAATCTCTTGCAAAGGTTGCAAATGTGTGAGCATCCTGCATTTTATTTTTCGCATTTGAAATGACTGATTTTACAAGTTTTGTTTGGTAGACTTTATCATCAAGGTTTAATTTTTTAATGGCCCTTGAAATAAGTTGATTTGTATCAGAATCATCATATATTGTAAAATTTTTATCTAAATTTTTGCCGGTTGTTGTATTGTATTTGTCTATATTTTCCCGCAAAATTCTTCCGCAAATTCCATGGAATGTACCAACCCACATATATTTAACAGTGTCTTCTCCGATGATTTTTCCTATACGTTCTTTCATTTCTTTTGCGGCTTTATTTGTGAACGTAACTGCCAGAATATTTCTTGGTCTTATTCCGTTCTGTATCATATATGCAATACGTGTTGTCAGGACTTTTGTCTTTCCTGAACCTGCCCCTGCTAAAATTAGCAGCGGACCTTGTGTTGTTTGTACAGCTTCTTGTTGTTCCTTATTAAGATTTTCTAATAGATTTTCCATGACCTCTTCCCAAATAAAAAAAAATATGCTATAATCAAGCATAGTTGAAAAATGTAATTAATGCAATTAGAAGGTAAATGAAAAAATGACAGATAGTGATATGGATATTATATTAGGTTCGGACGATAAAAATGATGATGCCCAAAAATCAATAGTAGTACCTATTGATGATGAAATGGATACAGTTAAGTCAGATGCGCCGAACACAGTTGATGAATTAGCAATGGAACTTGCTACAATAAAACAATCAGCAAAGAAAATTGCAATCATCGGCAGTAGAAATCTTCCAATCACTCATCAGCAAATGATAGAAACTCTTGCTACAGCTTTAGTTATGCAAGGAAATACAATAATTACTTCAGGAGGGTCTTCAGGTACAAATGCAGCTGCTATACGTGGAGCAATGAAGGCTAATCCTGAAAAATTGTGTGTTATCCTTCCGCAAACTATCGGGCAGCAGCCTTCTGATGTTCAGGATCAACTTATAGGCGTTCCTAATATTATTGAACACGCAGATCGAGCTATGATGACCTTGGCTGATGCTTCAAGAGTTTGTAACAGAGAAATTATTGATGAATGCAACCAGTTAATTTGTTTCTTATCTCATACTAGTAAAACTTTACATAATGCTGTTCAATATGCTGAAGAAGGTCATAAAGTTATAACAGTATTTTATTTAGATTAATACTTTTAATGTAAGGTTTTCACTTATGAGTGATAATTTTAAAAAATTGACAGGTAAAAATCCTAAAGATTTTGAGCCAGTTGCATATCAGCTTATAAATATTCCGGATATTACACTTTTTGCGGAATTGGTTTCTAAAGAGGATTTTTTGTTTGATTTTGTTAAGCAGAATGTTGCAGCACGTCTTGCAAAAGTTTGTAATAATTCTAATTATTTAAACCTGTTAGAGCTATTGAAATATTATTCTCCATCATATGAAGAGTTTATTGTTTCCACTCTTGCAAAATATGCGGATGAAGATTTAACTGATAAAATACTTGAGATATTTGAGCATGGTTCTGAAGATGAAAAAATATACTGTGCAAAATTTTTCTCATATATTCAGGATCCTTTAGCTATCGATTTGTTAAAACAGAATGCATATAGTTCAAATGTTTATTTATGCGCTAATTGCGCCTCTACTTTAAAAATTCTTGGCGATGAAGGTGCTTACATCGATGCATTAAAAATGCTTGAATCAGATGATGATTTTAAAGTTTTGGCTGGAGTAAGATTTTTGACAGCTTATGGATCTAAAGATGCTATACCTTATATTTTAAAAGCTGTAAAAACATCGTCTTTTGCGGAAAATATTGCAGGAGAAATTCCATATCTGTGCGATTTAGCCTCATTATATGAGATGAACAGGACTGATTGTTTGTATATTTTAAATCTTATTATAAACGGATTAGGAGAAATATTGGGATTGTCTGTAGTTTTTGATTTTCAGTTGTATGAATTTTTCGAAATGATTATTAAAAGTGATATTGATTCTGAAGCAGCTGTGATTTTATTAAATGCTATTGATAAGTTTGATACATTAACAGAAAATGATGAATATTTATTTGATGAAACAAAAGAAACAAAACAGGAAGTTTTGGATGTAAAAAAACTTCTGGGGTCTATAAACAACGAAAATTTGTTGGAATTATCAGACAAGGAATTAAACGAAAATAGTTTGTTTGTTTATACTGCATTAGATTTTACGAACGATTTTGATAAAGTCAGAATGTTGTTATCTTCTTCAAATCAAACTTTAGTTTTACGAGCATTGGAAGTATTGAAAAAATTAGGTTCATTATCTGAAGAGGATAAAATAGCTGCTTATAAATCTGTTTCTAATGAAAATATAAAAAATGTTATTATGGCAATATAGGAGAAAATACTATGCATTACATTATTACTCAAGAAAAAAATACTATTCCACCTGGATATAGAAACCTTACAGATGATGAAATCGCAAAAGATTTTATTAAACTGGATACTGATAAAAGTTATTTTATTTCTAAAAATGAATGGATGATGAATTTTATCAAATTATTAGGTGAAGATATGGAAGACTTAGAGAAGGATGGTCCGGATTCGTTAATGAAAAAAATTCAGGAATTGTCTGATGAGTTTGATAAATATGATTTAGATAATAATAAATACATTGATTATGTTGAATATAAAAATTTTATATCAGATAATATATATATTTCTGATTAAAAATTTGTTAAATATAAAAAAGACTTCTGATTTTCAGAAGTCTTTTTTATTGTAAGAATTCAAATTTTATGCAGCTGCAGCTGCTTTCTTTTTATTCTTTCTTTCTTCCCAGAAATCAACTAACATACAGCAGAAGAAAATACTTGAATATACTCCGACAACAACACCAAGTATCATAGCCAGAACGAAATCTTTTGTAGTTACTCCTCCGAAGAAGTATAAAGCAAGTAATGTTAATAATACTGTTAAAGATGTATTAATGCTTCTTGCAAGAGTTTGGCTTACTGATACATCAATAATTTCGCCATATGACATTTTCTTACCATAATATCTTAAATTTTCTCTGACTCTATCAAACGTAACGATAGTATCGTTTATTGAGAACCCTATAAGAGTTAATATTGCGGTTAAGAATAAACCATCAATTTGGACATCAAAGAATATTCCAAGAATTGAAAATGCCCCAACTACAAATAATACGTCATGTACCAGTCCTAATATGGCTGCAAGTGCGTAATCAAATTTAAATCTTAGCGAGATATAAATAATCATACCCAGCATAGCAAGGGTAAGAGCTAAAACAGACATTTTGAACAATTCTTTTCCCAGTGTTGGACCAACAGAACTTACTTGAATTAATTCGGCATCTTTGTATTCTTTTTGTACAGCTTTAGTTATTTCATCTGTTGTATTAGAGCCTTCATCTATAAATTTAGTTTTAATAGAAATTATTGAATTAATATTATTGTTTTCTTCTGTTGGAGTTACATCTAATATTTGGATATAAGGATTTTCTATTCCAACAGCATCAAGATCCTCTCTTGTTTTTGCAACATCATTGTTTTTAACTTCTTCTTTGACTCCGTATTGTAAAATAGTACCGCCTGTGTAGTCAATACCTACTTTTACAGGTGAATGAGTCGGATATGTAATCATAGAATATATCATTGCGATAATCCCTGGAGTTAACAGACAAGCTGATAAACATATCCACAAAATTCTATATTTTACAACGTGTACTGTTTTTTTCATATTAAACATTTTATTTTACCCTCATACTTTCTTAGTCTAATATACCAAAACGTGCTTTTTCACGTTTAGTTTCTGTAACTTCATAATCATGGCCTATTTCATCTTTAGACAGACCAAATAAAGCCGGATATTTTAATTCTCCGGTTCCGAAGATTAAGTGCATAAAGTTTTTAGTAACAGTAATTGCCGTAAACATAGAAACGATTACACCTAATGCCAAAGTTAGAGCAAAACCTTTAACAACACTTGTACCTAAGAAGTATAAAATGACACATGCAAGGACTGTTGTCATATTAGAATCGAAGATACTTGTAAATGCTCTGTCAAAGCCAGAATTAATTGCTGTGAACAAGTTTCTGCCAGCTCTTAATTCTTCTTTTGTTCTTTCAAATATCAATATATTGGCATCAACAGCCATACCGACTGATAGGATAAATCCTGCGATACCTGCAAGTGTTAGTGTAACAGGAATAATTTTAAATAATGCAAATAATATTAATGCATATATAACTAATGCAACGTCGGCAATAAGTCCTGGTAATCTGTAATATAAGACCATAAATAACATTACAAGTCCAATACCCAATAACCCAGCAAATTTTGATTTTTCAATACTATCTGCACCTAAAGTAGGACCTACTGTATTTTCCTGTATTATTTCAGATGGTACAGGCAAAGCTCCGGCATTTAATAAATTAACCATTCTATCAGCTTCTTCATATTCAAATCCACTGTTTCCTCCGGAAATTTCAGCTCTGCCGCCGTATATAGTTTCTCTGATTACAGGAGCGGATATTTCTTCGCCGTCAAAGAATATAGCCATTTGTTGGCCTACTAATTTTTCTGTAAGTTCTGCGAATTTTGTTCCACCTTTAGCATTGAATTCTAATGATACAGTCCATTGACCTGATTGATCGGAACCTATTGATGCAGATTTTAAATCTTCGCCTGTTAAACCTGTAGATTCCCACATCAATTGTCCTTTATCATCTCTTTTGTGCTGTTTGTTTGCATCAAATACAGGTTGTTTAAATTCTAATTGAGCTGTTTTGCCCAAGAATGCTTCAGCTTCTTTTAAGTCTGTAATTTGTGGAATCTCAACTAGCAATCTTTTATCGCCTACCTGAGCAACTGTTGTTTCTGATACCCCTAGTTTGTTTACCCTGCTTTCAATTGCATATTGCAATCTGCTCATAACTTCAGGAGTAATTTTCTTGACGGATTCAGTAGTACGGGCTTCAAGCATAATTCTTGAACCACCTACAAGGTCAAGACCTAACTTGGTTGGTTTTTTGTAGATTGTAAAGATACAAGCAATTGCTATCCCTACAATGATCCAAAACATAATAATTTTGTTTTTCAATTTTCTACCCTCTTATGTATAACTATAAACTGTTTTATTTTATAATAATTTATTTTAAACTAAAAGGAACTAGCCTTCTTCGCTTAATTCTGATTTTACTCTGTCAATTACCTTGAATAATTCTATTTTTTCTTCATCATTTAATGTGACAAGAGGTTTCCTCAAATAAGATTCAATAATTCCCTTATATTCCAAAGCTGCTTTGACAGGTATCGGATTTGGAGCCATGAATAATTTTTTAAATACGGGATATAGAGTTTTGTGCATATTTCTTGCTGCAATATATTCCCCTGATTTAAAATTCCTTATCATTGATTTAATTTCTGAGCCAAAAAGATGAGAAGCAACAGAAATGACTCCATGAGCTCCTAATGCCATCATAGGTAATGTCAGGCTGTCATCACCTGAATAAATAACAAAATCGTCAGGACAAAGCAGTTTCATTTCTGAAACCATATCCATATCAGGACAACTTTGTTTAACTCCAATGATATTATTATATTTTTCAGCCAAATATGCTACTGTTTCAGGAAGCATATTAACACCAGTTCTTGACGGTATATTATACAGAATTATCGGAAGATTTGTAGATTGTGCAATTGTTGAGAAGTGCTCAATTATTCCTTTTTGATTTGGTTTGTTGTAATAAGGCACTACTGATAATATTGCATCAACTTCTTCTTTTTGGGCAAATTTTGTATATTCAACAGCTGTTTGAGTTGAATTTGAACCTGCACCAAGTATTATTTTTGCCTTGTTTGCTACAGCTCTTTTTACTGTGCTGACTAATTCAATTTCTTCTTCGTTTGTTAATGTAGGAGATTCTCCGGAGGTTCCAGCCACGAGTATGGCATCACTTCCAGAGGTTATTAAATGTTTTGCAAGAATTTCTACTTTATCATAGTCTATGTTCCCGGATTTATCCATAGGAGTGACCATTGCAGTAATTACTTCTCCGCAATCAAATCTTAAAGCCATGTAAATACCCTCTGTTTCCCTAATCTATACATTAAAATTATATTACAAAAGTAAATATATTGTTTAATTATTAAGAATAATGTCATAATTATTAAATGTATTTAATTTCTGCATTTATATTTTTGTTTTAAAATCTTTTGTGCTAAAATTTTGAATATGAACTGGAAAGATTTACCGAAAAAGAAAAGATTATATGTGTTGGTATTTGCTGCCCTTGGCGGAATTTTGGCCTGGGCATTTATTACGGCAGGTATTATTACGCATGATTTTAACCGTAAGCAGTTGGAGTCAAAAGGTGATGAGCAGGAAGCTGTTGTTAACGGAATAATTCTTACTGAAACAAAAAATGACCAAAAATATTGGGAAATTTATGGTGAAACAGGTAAATGGGACAGCCAGAAGGGGATTGCTCAGTTAAATAAAGTTATCGGGAATTTTTATCAGGACAATGAAGTTTCTATGAGTTTTGAATCTTCAAAAGGAACTTATAATTCTAAAAAGGGCGATATAATTTTATATAAGGATACATTTATTGTTTTAAAAGATGGAATTACTCTAAATGCCGATAAATTGCACTGGTATAATTCACATTCTCCGATTGTTGCGGAAGGTCATATAAAAATTCAAAAGGGTAAAGAGTTATTATCTACTGCAGACAAAATTGTTATCAGCCCTAGTTATACAAGCTTTCAAATAAGCGGAAATACTGTATCAAAAGTTTATGAGGATAAAAAGTAATATGAAAAAGTTTCTAACTGTTATAACGGCAATTTTATTATTATCAGGTTTGGCTGTAAAGGCTTCTGATTTGGTTATTGAATCAAAAAACCAAACTTTTAATGAATCTGATAATAAGATTAAATTTAACGGTGATGTGAAAGTTACTGTAGATGATTTGAAAGTTGTCGGAGATAGTGCTGATGTAAATGTTACAAATGATCAAAAATTGGACACTGCGACTTTTTATGATAAACCATACGCTTTTGAAATAAAGAAGAATAAAAAAAGAGAAGTAAAGGCAAATATTTTAAAAGTATCTCTGATAACAAAGATTATAAGAGCGGAGGGGGATACCCAATCTGTAGTGTTTGAGGGTAAAACTCCTGTGGTTGTGATAAATGCGGACGTTCAGGAATACGATACAAAAACCGGAGTTATGACTGCAACAGGTGCTGTTACTATGTTGTATAAAGAAATTGAAACTTTTTCTAACAGTGCACAAATTACAACGGATAAAAACGGTGATTTGAAAAAGCTTGTTTTAACAGGTAATGCAAAGGTTAAACAAGAAAATAACGAATCTTATGCTGATAAATTTGTTTATGAAACTGCGACAGGAAATTTAACAGCTTATGGTAATACAACCTCCAATGCTGTTATGGATGATGGTTCAAAGCTTGTTTTAAAATCAAGTTATCAGGAATATAATCAAAATAAATCTATATTTAATGCAAGCGGTAATGTAAGAATTTGGTATCAGGATTATTATGCTGCAGGTCCTAAAGTTACGTTATATCCAGGTGCAGGAACAAATAAACCTAATGAAGCTTATTTTACCGGACGTTCAAGTATAACTCAGGGTGTTAGAACTATTTATGCTGATAAAATTAAAATGACAATGAGTCCAAAAAGTTTTGATGCTCAAGGAAATACTAGAACTGTAATCAAAAATATAGGTTCTGGTAATGATGATAATGTTACATTGGGATTATAATAAACTATGAATGATAAAATAGATAAGGCTTTAGAATGTTTTAAAAAACAGGATTGGAATGGCGCAATTGATTTATTTACGTCTGTTTTAGAAGTAGATACGGATAATGCCGAAATTTATAATAACCTTGGCCTTTGTTATGCAAATGTTGGGGATGAGGAAAAGGCTGAAAAAAATTATCTTAAATGTATTGAATTAAATCCTAAAATTCCTCAGTGCTATATAAATTTATCTGACTTGTATTATAAACAAAAAAGATTGGGTGAAGGGATAAATATTCTTTCTTATGCAATAGATATGCTGCCTGATGATATTATTTTCAGACATTACCTTGCCCGTTTTTATATGGAAGATGCAAAATTAGATTTGGCAATAGATGAATTGGTTTATATACTGGATAAACAGCCTGATAATTATGATGCATATTATGATTTGGCAAAAGTTTATTTCGAGTTTGGAAATTATGATTCCGCAATCGAAAATTTTGAAAACGTTTTAGAATATAAGCAGGATAATGAGTTGATTTATTACTATCTTGCAGAGGCTTATCAGGCTAATGATGAAATTGATAAAGCAATTTCAAATTTCTTAAAGTCAATCGCAACAAATAATAAATTTCCTATCCCATATAAAAAAGTGGCAATTTTATTTATGGCAAGAGGGGATTATGAAGATGCCGTTGAATATTTGGAAGACTATTTAAACTTTGATATTCCGCAGGAAGAAAAAGATTCTGTTAATAAATTGATAGCTAATATAAAAAAGAAGATGGAAAAATAAGGGGTCGTCAGGCTGAATGAAGGATAAGTATTGGATAGCATTTTCTTCAATAGAACAGATAGACAGTACTTTTATTCAAAGGCTGTATGAGTATTTTAAGGATATTGAAAAAGCTTTTAATGCCTCTTTAGATGATTTAAAAAATATAGAAGGTTTAAGTGTTAAAAAGTCTGAAAACTTTTTAAAATACAGGGATAAGGTTGATATAGACAGGACCTTTATGGAGGTTGAAACAAGAGGTATAAATTTTTTAACTCTTGAGGATGAAAATTATCCAAAAATGCTCAAAAATATAAATAATCCTCCGGCGGTTTTATATTATAAAGGTAAATTATTTGAATGTAATTTAAATAAAACTTTAGCTGTTGTCGGCTCAAGAAAGGCAAGTCAGCATGGAAGGGAAGACTTGAAGAAAATATTGTCAGGGCTTAGTAACACAGATATTTGTATAGTTTCAGGTTTAGCTTTTGGAATTGATACGGTTGCTCATACTTCAGCTATTGAAAATAACTTGAAGACAATAGGTGTTATCGCAAGCGGTTTAGATCATATTTATCCTGCAAGTAATAAAACCCTTTATCAGAATATAGAAAATGGCTATGGTGCTGTTGTAACAGAATATTATCATACATTTGAACCGATAAAATTCAGGTTTCCTCAACGAAACAGAATTGTATCAGGCCTATCTTACGGAACTCTTGTTGCAGAAGCCTCTTTAAAAAGCGGTGCATTGATTACAGCTAATTTAACATTAGAGCAAGGCAGAGAGTTGATGTGTATTCCGGGGCTTATTTCAAACCCTAATACGCAAGGCATTTATAAACTTCTTAAAAATGGAGCAACATTAGTAACAGAAAGTGATGACATTTTGAATGCTCTAAACTGGGAAATTAAAAAAGACATTCAATCGGAACAGCTTACTCTTCCTATGTTGACAAATGAGGAAGAATTAATATATAAAAATTTAGAGATTGAAGAAAAGGGAATTGATGAGTTGTTAGCATTAACGAAATTAAAATTTGACGATTTGCTAATGAACTTGACAACTATGGAGCTTAAAGGCATAATAAAACAGAGCGGCGGAGATAGATATAAAAAGGTATAGTTTTTATATGCTTAATGTTATTAGAAATATTTTAAAAGAAATTTTTACTATCAATCGTCCTATCGCATGTTTGACTTATTTTAGTTAGGGAACAGAAAAATACAATATTCAGATTTATTAGAAGAAGGTAAAGAGGAAGATAATTTCGAAAAGGTTGAAGATGGCAGAATCGAAGAGTAAAGGCAAAGAAAAATCATTAGTAATAGTAGAGTCGCCGGCAAAATCTAAAACAATTAAAAAGATTTTGGGTGGTGAATTTCAGATTGAGGCAAGTTACGGACATATAAGAAATTTGCCGACTAAAGATTCTGCAACTCAAAATTTAGGTTTTGATGTTAATAATAATTTTGAACCAAAGTTTGAGATTATCCCGGGGAAGCAGCAGGTTGTCAAAAAATTAAATGATTTGGCTAAAAAAGTTGATAAAATTTATCTTGCATCCGACCCTGACCGGGAAGGAGAAGCGATTGCCTGGCATGTAAGACAGGTTTTAAAAGTTCCTGATGAAAAAATTTGCCGTATTGTGTTTAACGAAATTACACCAAAGGCTGTCAAGTATTCTGTTGAGCACCCGAGAAGCATTGATATGGATATGGTGCAAGCACAGCAGACAAGACAGATTTTGGATAAGCTTGTGGGATTTAAGCTAAGTCCGGTTTTATGGAAGCAAATAGGAAACCGAAATTTATCAGCCGGTAGAGTTCAGTCGGTTGCTCTTCGCATGATTTGTGAAAGAGAAGATGAAATTGAAGCATTTGTGCCTCAGGAATATTGGTCTATTCATGCTTTGCTTGATAAAGACGGAAAAACTTTTGAAGCAGAACTTGCAAAAATTAAAAATAAATCCGTTGAAAAAACAATAAAAAACAAGGATGAGGCCCAAAAGATTGTTGATTATTTGACTAATCCGCAAACTCAATATGAAGTATCCAAAGTTACTAAAAAATCTACAAAACGTAAACCTACTGCACCTTTTATAACTTCAACAATGCAAAGGGCAGCAAGTTCAAAATTAGGTTTCGGGGTTTCTAAAACAATGCAGGTTGCCCAGAAGCTTTATGAAGGTATTGAAATAGACGGAAATCCTGTCGGTTTGATTACATATATGAGAACAGACAGTGTCAGAGTTTCTGATGATGCTCAAAGTATGGCGCATGATTTTATCCTGCAAAATTACGGTGAAAAATATTATCCTGATAAACCGAATATTTATGCAAAGGGAAAACAAAATGTTCAGGATGCTCACGAGGCAATCCGTCCTTCATATCCTGAGCGAACCCCTGAGAGCATAAAAAAATATCTTGATAATGATCAATATAAATTATATAAACTCATTTGGGAAAAATTTATGTCTTCTCAAATGGCTCCTGCTGAGATTGCAAATAAATCTATTGAGATTTCATCCGGAGATTATACTTTAAGAGCCGGGACAAGCAAGATTACTTTTGACGGATTTTTGACGTTATATAACGATGCTGAAGATGATGAGGAAAAAGCCTCAGAGGCTAAAATCCCGGATTTGGAAAAAGGTGATAAAGTAGTTTGTAAAAAAATTGATCCTAAACAGCATTTTACACAGCCTCCTCCAAGATACAATGAAGCTTCATTGGTTAAGGCTTTAGAAGAGTACGGTATAGGCCGTCCGTCTACTTACGCTACGATTATTACAGTTATTCAAACAAGAAAATATGTAGAAAAAAAAGACAAGGCTCTTCATCCTACTTTATTAGGCAGGACTGTTTCAAAGCAGCTTGTAGAACAGTTTGCAGACATTATGGATTATAAATTTACGGCCGGCATGGAAGAAAAGCTTGATAAAATTGCTGATAAAGAAGCTGTTTGGGTGAAAGTTCTTCAGGATTTTTATACTCCGTTTATGGAGGAAGTAAATTCTGTTATGAAAACCGCACAAAAAGTTACGATAGAAACAAAGTTCACTTGTCCGAATTGCGGAAAACCTATGGTTCTAAGAACCAGTAAAACAGGTTCTCAGTTTTTGGGATGTTCGGGTTATCCTGAATGTAAAACCGCAATGTCTATTAATGTTATGCAGGAAATGGAGGCTAGTGAGGAAGGGACCGGTGAGAAACCTCAGGAAATCTGTGAAGAAAAATGTGAAAAATGCGGTTCTGATATGGTATTTAAAATCGGACCTTACGGAAAATATATGGAATGTGTAAATTCTGAATGTAAACATCGCAAGCCGTATAGAAAATCAACGGGTGTAAAATGTCCAAAATGCGGTAACGGCACTATAGTTGAGCGTAAATCAAAAAGAGGAACAGTGTTTTTCGGGTGTGACAAGTATCCTGACTGTGATTTTGTTCTATGGAATGAACCAACAGGCGAAACTTGTCCTGATTGTGGTAGTCTTTTAGTGAAAAAGGTTCTGAAAAAAGGAACAGTGATTTCATGTTCTAATTTAAAATGCGGATATAAAAAAGAAACTGAAACTTCATCAGAATCTGTACAATAATAAAATTTAAAAAGAAGGATTGGCATTATGGCTGTAAATAAAGAATTGTACGAACGCTACAAAAAATTAAAAGCAGAGGGCGTAAATATTAGTCTTGCTGAGTTAAAACTGCAGATGGAAAAGGATGCATTGAATTCTGTTCAAACTGATACCGCTAATACCGACCCTGTTATAGTGAATCAGGTTCAACAAAATCTTCATGTTTTAGAGGTTTCTCAACCTTCTGTATCTTATAATTCTTCTGTAAATGCAGCTCCTGCATTTTCTTCTTTTACGCAGCAGCAATCATCAAATGATATAGGACAAAATCATTCAGTACAAGAGCAATCTCTTCCTCAATCCGAACATGTTTATCATAATTCATCAACACATTACAAGCAGCAAACCTATGAACAGCCTGTTCAAACTTCTGTACAGGGTTCTTCAAATACTTCTTGGTCAACAACGTATTCAACTCCTTCAGTTGATAAAAATTCAGAAATATATAAAAATTACTCTAACAGTTTTAATGCTAATTTTTCAAATAATTCATCAGGAATGAATGAATCGGCAGGTTTAGTAAATAGAACATTTGAAAGTTATTCACAGTCTTCAAATGTTGTTTCTTCGATGGGAAATTCTATGTCTGCACCATACGGGGCTTCTGCTAAATATACGGGTAATGTAACCGAAGAGATGGCAAGTTCCGTAAATAATAAGATTTTGAATAAGTATTGTCTTATAGGTTATCCGCTCGGGCATTCGTTGTCTACTTATATTCATGATGCAGGGTTCAAAAGTATGGGAATTTCTGCAACGTATGATATTTTGGAAACTCCGCCTGATACATTGGTTGAACGTATTAAATATTTAAAGAATAGCGGATTTGCAGGGTTTAATGTTACAATCCCTCTGAAGCTTCCGATAACATTATTTTTGGATAAGATTGATCCTTCTGCAGATATAGTAGGCGCAGTTAATACGGTTGTTATAAATCAGGATAAGACTATGGTCGGATATAATACTGATGTAATAGGTTTTAAAAATGCTATACCGTCAGATATTATCCTTGCTGGAAAAACGGCTGGGGTTTTGGGTACCGGCGGAGCTGCTCGGGCAGCTATTACTGTTTTGGCTCAAAATCAGGTTAAATTAATTAAAATTTTTACGAGAAATATCCCAAATAGTTTGGAATTATTGAATTTCTTGAGAGGTAAATTTCCTATGGTAGAATTTCAAGCATTTCAGATTGAGCGCATAAGGGATTTATCGGATGTGCAGATTTTGGTAAATACCACACCAATCGGTATGCAGGGCAGATCTGCGGATATGACTCCTGTTGAAGAAAATGAATTAAGGACATTACCTGAAGGTGCGATTGTTTATGATGTTATTTATAATCCTAAAAAAACAGTTCTTATAAAACTTGCACAGAAAAACGGTTACAGAACAATCAATGGAGTTGATATGTTTATTCATCAGGCGGCAGCAGCCGAACAAATTTGGACAGGCAGAGTTCCTGATTTTAAAGATATGAAAATTGCGGCATTGGAAAATTTGTAATTTTATTTAAGATGTTTGCCTAATTTTTCAACTGTTTTAATATCTTCTGACGGTTCTTTTCCGACAGTTGTAAGGTAGTTGCCTATTAAAATACCTTCAACACATGTTTTTAGAGCTAATTCTTGATTAGCTTGTGATAATTTCATTCTTCCGCCGCAAAAACGTACAACAGCTTTTGGATTGGCTATTTTAAATATAGCCATGGTTCTTAATATATTTTCTTCATCAATTTTATTATGATAATTTTCAAAAGGTGTTTGCGGTATTGGCATTAAGATATTAATTGGTATTGAATCAGGTTCAATCTGAGCAAGTTCCATAGCCATTTCTACTCGTTGTTCTATGCTCTCTCCCATGCCTAAAATTACTCCGCAGCATAATTCCATTCCGTATTTTTTAACAAGTTTGCAGGTATTTAGACGGTCTTCCCATTTGTGTGTTGTGCAAATTTGCGGATAGTATGATTTGCAGGTATTTATGTTATGGTGAAATCTTTTCAGGCCTGCTTCTGCGAGTTGTTTTGCCTGTTCTTCATTTAGAATGCCGATAGATGCACATGGTTTTAAATTACCTAACTTTTTAATTTCTTTAATCATTTCAAGTTCAAGTTTGAAATCTCTGCCTTCATCAGGGGTTTTTCCGCTTGTAACTATTGCAAAACGGGAAGCTTTATTATTTATTGCTTCCAGTGCTGCTTTTTTGACTTCTTCTATATCAACCAGCGGGAATGATTCGATGTCTGTTCTATAGTGTGAACTTTGGGCACAGTATTTGCAGTCTTGAGAACATTTACCGTTTCTTGCATTTATTAACGAGCAAAATTCAATATTATCAGACATATATTTGGAAGACTCTTTTAAAAGTTCTTCAAGCGGCAGGTTGTATAATCTTAATAACTCTTCTTTTGTGTATATTTTTTTTTCTAGTGTGCTATTCATATCCCCATCCTTATTCTATATGAATATTAATTCAGAAGTATATCTATGTCAATTTTATCATAAGGTTATGGTACAATAAAAATCGGAGGATTTTATGGCAGGAATTTTAAATATTCAGTTTCAGCCGGTTATCGGGGATAAAGAATTAAATTTGCGCACTGTTGAGGGTTTTATAGAGCAAAATTCAGATAAATGTTTAGATTTGGTTGTGTTGCCGGAATTCTTTTCGACGGGAATTAATCATGATATATTTGTAAATCAGCCTGAAGATATTAATGGCGGAGATGTTATTTCTCGAATTCAAGAGATAGCGATAAAGTATAATACAAATATTATTGCAGGTACTGTAATAGAGTCTGATAATAATAAATTATATAATACATCTTTTATAGTAAATCGCAGTGGGAAAATAATTGCTAAATATAGAAAAATTCATTTATATAATTATATGGGCGGAACAGAAGGTGAAAGGATTACTCCTGGAGAAGATTTGGTTGTTGTTGATTTTGATTTCGGCAAGGTTGGAATCGGTATATGTTATGATATAAGGTATCCTCTGCATTATAAAAAACTTGTTCAACAGGGAGCTGAAATGATTGTGCTTCCGACAGCTTGGCTTATCCCTTCTGAAGTTTATGAAGATAAACAATCTTTCAATTATGCAAAAGATATGTGGATTGCTCTAAACAGAACAAGAGCTTTTGATAATATGGTGTATACACTTAGTTCAAATCAAACCGGCAGAATAAATGATAATATAAGTGCTTTAGGATCTTCAATGATTATTTCGCCGACGGCAGAAGTTCTTGTGCAGGCTGATAATGAAAGTTGTGCGCTATATGCAGATATTGATTTATCGATAGTCAAAGCCTTGAAGTCAGTTTATCCTATAGCTTTTATTGATTAGTAAGTTTATACCATGCTTAGATTTTTACATGCTTTTATCTTTCAATTAGATGTATTAGAAAAACTTTAGTAACTTAAATTGCTTTTCATCTTTTTAAATGATGTTTATAAACCCAGATATTATAGAATAGAAATGTAAGAAAGAATGAATTGGGCAGGTTAATGGAACAAGGTTTTGATTTTTCCTCTTATAATAGTATAAAACGTTTGTCTGAAGAAGAACTCACCGAATTGTGGGGAAAATATCTAGCTGATAAATCCGATAAACATTCACGAGATGCTTTGATCGTGCAATATATTTATCTTGTAAGATATGTTGTCGGGCGAGTAAAGGTTTCCTTGCCTGTTACAATTTCTATAGAAGATATTGCTGGATACGGAGTGGAAGGTTTGATTAATGCTATTGAGCGTTTTTCACCTCAAAAAAATACAAGATTTGAAACTTACGCATTGATAAGAATAAGAGGTTCTATATTAGATAGGATACGTTCTCAAGATTTTTTACCACGCAGTGTTAGAAAAAAAATTAAAGATATTAAACAGGCAACAGAATATTTAAAACAAGAACTTGGCAGAATGCCTACTACAACAGAAATTGCTAATTATCTTGATATGGAGCCGGAAAAGGTTAGTCAGATATTGTCAGAAGATGTTACAGTAACTTCTATTTATGACAAAAGAGGTTCGTCAGATGATAGTATGGAAATTATTGATACCATAGAAGATTCAAATAAATTGAATCCACAAGAGCGTATGGAGGAGCAAAATGCTAAAACTGATCTTCAAAAGGCTCTTCAAAGACTTCCTGAAAGGGAAAGAGTTTTAATGGTTTTGTATTATCAAGAAAACATGACAATGAAAGAAATAGGCGAAACTCTTGGAATGTCAGAATCAAGGGTATGCCAGTTACATGCTCAGGCTATTATGAAATTGAAAAATATTTTGAACGAAAATCGTACCTCCCGTCTTCAAAAGGCTATTGTTTAATTTAGCGGTTATTAGTTTGTTCATAGTTTAAAATTACAAAATCAATTCTGCGGTTCATATTGTTTGTGTAGTGTACATTGTTGTTAAAAGGCATAAATTCTCCAAAGCCTATGGCATTAATTTTTTGAGGATGAATTTTTTCTACCTTAATAAGATAGTCAACGATTTTTCCTGCCCGAACTGTTGAAAGTTCCCAGTTGGATTTATATTTTGATTTTTCCCATGATTTATATGCAGTATTGCTTTCAACACTACATTCTTTATTTATGGATTTAAGAATTTGGGCAATTTTGGATAATAGCGGTTTTGAACTTTCAAGTAAAATATCCTGTCCTTCATCAAAAAAAATGGTGCTGCATATACTTACTATAAGTCCTCTTGGAACTTTTGTATAAATAATGCAGTCGCCAAGATTTAGATTTTGAGTAAATAATTGTTCAATGTCTGATGTTTGATTATATTTATTTTCGGTTAATTGGCCTGAAATTTTTATATTTTTGTCAGACTCCAGGGCTAATAATGGTGATGTAATCCCCGAGAGGATTATAAAGCAAATAAAATATAATAGTCCTGTAATTTTATTTCTCACGCAACAATCCTCTCAATTAAAATTCTTTTTAAAATTGAGAAAAAAAACTATTAGCCGAGAAGTTAAGGTTTAATTATAGAAAGAACATAATTATCCGTAAAGTATTTTTTTGCACAATTTTGGATTTGTTCAGGGGTTACAGATTTTATTGATTCTTTCAATTTTTCGTCATAGTCAAAACCTAAGCCTAAAACATCATATTTTGCATATCCACAGGCTTGTTGTATATTTGTTTCATCTAAAAATGCATATTTACCTATAAGATTATTTTTCGCATCTTCCAGTTCTTTTTCTGAAACAGGAATTGTTTTTATTTTTTCAATTTCTTCATCAAATCCTTTTAGAGAGATTTCAATATTACTTGGTTCTGTTGCGATATATATCATAAAGTTTCCTGCAAGTTTGTAAGCTTCATAAGAACTTCTGACCACGTATGCAAGACCTTTTTTATCACGAAGTTCGGAGAACAATCTTGAAGATAAGCCGCAGGCTCCTAAAATTATATTTAGTAAAATTAAAGAGTAATAATCTTCATTTTCATACGTAGGAACAAGCCAGCCTTTTATGATATGTGCCTGATTAAGGTCTGGGCGTATATTTTCAACTGTTTTAGTTTTATCTAATTCTGGTTTTGAAATCATAAAATTATTATTAGTAGAAACTGGTAGTGTTCCTATAATATCTTCTATTTGTGGCAGAATTTCATTTTTATCTAGTGCTCCAACAATTGCAAGAGCTTTTTTACTTTCTGTCAAAATATAATTATAGGCTTCCAATATATCTTCTTTTGTTATTGTATCGATATTTTCTAATACTTTTGTCAGCGAGTTGCCATAGTAGTGATTTTCAAATAATGTACGAATATAGGCATTAATTGTGGCAGATCTTGGAGAATCTAACTCTGCCGGAATTTCACATTTTAATTTTAAACGTTCTTTTTCAAATTCTTCAAATGTGGAATTTTTTATGACTTCTCCCATCAGCTGTAAAGCTTTTGAAAAATCTTCATTTAGGCATATAAATTTTAGTCTTAGATAATTCGTAAATATTTCACTTGAAAAATCTATTGCATATTTTTCAAATTCATTTGCAAGTTGTTCTGAATTGAAGTTTTTTGTTCCCTGTAAAAGAAGTCTTGACATCAGCATGTAAACTCCGGGTTTAACTTCAGGTTTATTTATTGAAAAGTTTAAACAAAGAGCCATTCTTGGGGTATTTTCATTTTTTTTATAGATATATTCAATATTATTTTTTAATTTAGATATTTCTTTAATCATATTATTCAATTTTCTCCATATACCCATTAATAGTATCACGGTTTAATATAAAAGACAAATTATTGATATTGTGATATACTACCCGTATGGTTAATACTGTTAAAACTGCAACGGTGATAGGACTTAATGCTTATGAAGTGTTTGTAGAGACAGATGTTATAAACTCTCTGCCTTCAATATCTGTTGTCGGACTGCCTGATGCTTCTGTTAATGAGGCCAGGGACAGGGTTAAATCTGCTATTAAAAATTCCGGATATACATTCCCGGCGAAAAAAGTTGTTATAAACCTTGCACCTGCAGACTTAAAAAAAGTCGGAACAAGTTTTGATTTGCCTATAGCAATGGGAATTTTAACTGAAGAAGAAGTGTTGGAGGCAGACAAACTTAAGGATTATGCCTTTATAGGTGAATTATCGCTTGACGGTACAATCAGGGCTGTTAACGGAGTTTTGCCTTTGGTTCTTGGATTGAAAGATGCCGGAGTAAAAAATGTTATTGTTCCTAAAGCAAACGCAAAAGAGGCTGCATTAAACGGAGAAGTTACCGTTTATGGAGCTGAACATTTAACTGAAGTTGTTAATCATTTTATTGAAACAAAGATTGAAAAGACATCGGTTGATGTAAACAGGTATTTATCAGAAAAAACTGATACGGATTATCCTTTTGATTTTAAAGATGTAAAAGGACAGCATAAAGCCAAAAGGGCTCTTGAAATTGCAGCTGCAGGTGGGCATAACCTTTTGATGTCTGGTTCTCCTGGATCGGGGAAAACTCTTATGGCTAAATGTTTTCCGTCAATTTTGCCGCCGCTAGAGCTATCTGAGGCCTTAGAGCTGACAAAGATATATAGTGTTTGCGGTTTATTATCAGCAGATGAGCCGTTAGTTGTGAAAAGACCATTCAGGGCTGTTCATCATACTGCATCTGCAAACGGGATTATCGGTGGGGGAAGTAGTCCAAAACCAGGTGAAATTACTCTTGCAGACCGCGGTGTTTTATTTTTGGATGAGATGGTAGAGTTTCCACGCCAAGTTTTAGAAGTTTTAAGACAGCCGTTAGAAGATGGAGAGATTGTTATTTCACGAGCTAAACATTCAATCAAATATCCTGCAAAATTTATGCTGCTTGGTGCGATGAATCCATGTCCTTGCGGATTTTTGGGTGACAGAGAAAAACAGTGTACATGTTCTGATTTCCAAATAAGCCGTTATAAGTCAAGATTGTCAGGACCATTGTTAGACAGAATTGATTTACAGATAAATGTTCCTCGCTTGACTCCAGAAGAGCTTTTACTGTCAAAAGAAACTGAGGAGTGCTCTGCAGATATAAGAAAAAGAGTTGTTAATGCCAGGAAAATACAACTGCAAAGATATAAAAATGAATCAATTTTGACTAATTCTGAGTTAACATCAGAATTGATAAAAAAATACTGTAAACTCGATGAAAAATCTCAAACCATATTAAAAGCAGCAATATTGAAGTATCAGCTTTCCGGTAGACGATATGATAGAATTTTGAAATTGTCAAGAACGATTGCAGATCTTGATAACAGTATGGATATAACTGCTGTTCATATAACTCAGGCCCTGCAGTATAGAATGGATGAAGAAATCGGGATTGTGTAATAAATACTTTTTTTAGTATAATAATTTTATGGATAAGAGAAAGAGAATACTTGCTATAAATTTTGGAGGAATAGGAGATGAAATATTTTTCCTTCCGACTTTGATTTCATTGAAGAAAGAATTTCCGGACAGTGAAATTACTCTTGCTCTTGAGCCAAGAAGTAAAAGTGTCAAAGATTTAACAGATGTTATTGATGATTTAATATTGATTGATGTTAAAGGGAAAAATAAGTATTTTGAGCTTATTAAGTTAATTTCAAAAGCCAGACAAGGTAATTTTGATTTGGTAGTTTCATCAGGCGGTAATAAGCTTATAAGCATATTATTATTTCTTACGGGGATTAAAGAACGCTGCGGTTATGATACAGGAAATCTGAGCAGATTTTTGCTAACCCATGCAATGCCTTTAAATAAAAATCAGTATGCTTGCAAAATGTATCATGATTTAATCAGGAATTTAACAAGTTATGATACTGAACTTCCGCAAATTAATGTTCAAGTTAATGAAAAAATAGCAAATTCTGTGTTAATTCATCCGGGAGTGAGTAAATTAAGTGTACAAAAAGGCTGTATCAAAACTATTCCGCCGTCTATCTGGGCAAAGGTAATTGATCTTTTGGTTGCGGAAGGTAAAAAGGTTATGCTTGTCGGCGGACCTGATGATAAAGAGTGTGTAGATGAAATTTTAAATACTGTCAGAACTCAAAATTTTGAAAACCTATATGGAACAACTAAAAGTTTAAAAGATTTGGCTGAGCTCATAGCTTCTGCGGATAAATTTTTATGCTCTGATTCTGCTCCGCTGCATGTAGCTGTAGCTTTAGGTGTTAAAACTTATGTAATTTTCGGGCCAACTGATGATAACGCTCTAATTCCTAAAAATGACAGGGTTGTGGCAATTAAAGCAAATGATAAGTGTGAATTGAAACCTTGCCTTTGGGCAAGACGCCAAACTACTTGTAAAGAGTTAAAATGTTTGAAAATTACTGCATCACAAATTGTTTCTGCTGTATGTAACAGTTAAAAATTTTAAAAAATGTAAATAATTTATACACTAATGCAATTTCATTAAAAAAAAATACTTTATATAAGTGTAGGTTATAGTGTGAAAGGTTTACTGTTTTATGTATAGCGGAGTTGCATCAGGTATATTTGCAATAAGAAACTGTGATAAAACTACAAACGGAGATATTGGCAGACTTCCTGTATCTGTAGGGCAAGGTGCAGCTGTTATCAAGGCAGGAGCACAGTATAACAATGCTATAGCTAAACCTATAAAAATCGTTCTTGATACATGCGATGATATTGCAAAATCAGATAAAGTTTTTAATGGTCTAAAGAAAGTTGTAAAATTTGCATCTGATAATGTGAACCCTCTTATTGTTGCTTCAAGCGGTGTGAAAGTTGTTATGGCTGATAAAGAAGAGAGAAAAAGCACCCTTATCTCTGAATCAGGAACTCTTGCAGGCATGTTTTTAGGTGAAGGCTGGATGAAAAAACATCTCGATGATATTCTTGCCAAAACTCCTATCAGTAAAAAATGGCTGCCTATAGTAAAAGGTATAACCTTTGTAGTAGGTTCAATTACTGCTTCAACTATTGGTAACAAAATAGGGAAAAAAGCTGCTGAATATTGGGATAAACCTTTAGTGAATAATGAGAAGCCAAATACTCCGGAAAATAATGCCGATAAGGTTTACAAACCATTGGATTATAAGTCATAATGCTTAGATTGCTTGTATTTAATGATTGAGTTATAATGCCAAGAAAAAGGATGGGATTATGACAACAATAAATATAACTAAAATGCAGGGCTGTGGTAATGATTTTGTAATTTTGGATTATTCCGAATATAAAAAAAGTGGTTTATCTATGGATGAATTAGCCCAAAAAATTTGTGACAGACATTTTGGTGTAGGTGCTGACGGAATGATTATTCCTGATACGGATTGTGTTGAAGGAACTGATATTGGATGGTATTTTTATAATTCTGACGGCTCTACAGCACAAATGTGCGGCAACGGAATGAGATGTTTTGCTAAGTATGTTTACGATAAAAAATTGATTAGCAAAAAACAGTTCAGCGTTAGGACATTGGCAGGTGTTATCAGTCCTGAAATTTTGGATAACGGAATGGTAAGGGTTAATATGGGTAAACCCATATTAGAAGAGTCAAAAATTCCGTTTAAGGGTGAGCGGAAAGTCCATGTGAAAGGTAAAGAGTTTGAGATTACCCCTGTATCAATGGGTAATCCTCATTGTGTTATTTTTACTAATGATGATCCTATGACACTGACAAAAGAGTATGGGCCTGATATGGAAGTACATCCTTATTTCCCAGAGAAAACAAATACAGAATTTGTTAAAGTTATCTCAAGACAGGAAATAGAAATGAGGGTTTATGAACGTGGCTGCGGAATTACTTTAGCTTGCGGAACAGGTGCTTGTGCAAGTGTAGTTGCAGGAGTTTTAAATAACTTAACAGAACAGAAGGTAAAGGTTAACTTGTTAGGCGGGGCTGTAAACGTTGAATGGCGCGGAACTCGTGAAAATCCTAATGCTGATATTTACCTTATTGGTCCTGCTCAGTACAGTTTTAGAGCAGAATACATGTTGTAATAATTTCTTTTTTCATGGTAAGATTTAAGCATACACTAGAAAAATAGTAAAAGGAGAAATTTAAATGAAAAATTATGAATTATTAACTATATTCAAGCCGAATTTAGATGCAGAAGAAATTGATAAAGCTGTAGAAAAAATCAGCTCTATAATTGTTGATTTTGGCGGAAATGTTGTTTCTACTGATAAAACAGGAAGAAAAAAATTGGCTTATGATATCCAAAACTTTAGAGACGGATTTTTTACTACAATGGTTTTAGCATTACCTGCAGATAAGGTTGCTGAATTCAAAAGACAATTAAGATTAAGCGACAACATCTTAAGAACAATGTTTATGGAAGTTTCAGAAAAAGCTTCTGTATAGTTATAAGTTTTTTAATTAAGGAAAAGAAAATGTCATTAGCAAAAGCAGTAGTAACAGGTATAGTTTATAAAACACCAAAGACAGGTTATACATCAAATAATGTTGCGGTTTCGTCTTTTGTATTAAATATCGGAACTCAGGAAGAAACTTTGGTAAGAGTTATCTCTAAAAGACAGGCTTTGGAAGAAGTTGTGTCAGGATTGTCAAAAAATCAAAGAGTTCTTGTTGAAGGAAGATTGCAGAACGGAATAAGCAAAATGGATGACGGCACTGAAAAGAAAGTTTTTGAAATTGAAGCTGCTACTATTGAACTTATGGGCGGCTCTTCAAATTCATCAGAAGCTTCCCATGATGATGGTGATATTTTAACATTTGGTGAAATGGAATCTTCTCCTGATGCCAATACTGATGTGCTGATGGATGATGAAGAAGTTCCATTCTAAATAATAATTGTGTAATTAAGTAATAGAAATAAGGCTAGAAAGGCAAAATTAAACAAATGGCAAGACAAGAAGATAAGAAAAAACGTAAAAATTGCAGTCTTTGTGCAGATAAAGTAACTTCTATCGATTACAAAGATGCAGCTAAGTTAAAAAGATATTTAACTGAAGCCGGAAAAATTATACCTAGAAGAATTACCGGTAACTGTGCAGCTCACCAGAGAATGGTAGCTAAGGCTATTAAAAAAGCAAGAGAAGCTGCAATTATCAGTTATGTATTTGACTAAGCATCAAATAATTATAAAGCGCTCCGTCAATCATATTGGCGGGGTGCTTTGTTTTGTTAACGAAATCAGAGTAAAAAAATAAAAAAAGATAAATAATAATTTTTGTTTGTGATGTTTATCATATAATATAGTTATGAAGAAGTTGGGACTGGCTTTATTAATAAATATTTTTATTTTATCATGTGCAACCCCCGGTGCGTTTTCGGCTGCTATGTATAGCGATATTCCTAGAACAACGCTTATGATAGCTAAAAATTCAGCATTAGATCAATATTCAAATGCTCCGGGTTCTAAGATAGTTCGTGTAGGTATAGGTACTAATAATTTTAAAACCTATGAATGGGAAAATTCTTCAATATACGGAACCGGTGAGTTTGAACTGTATAATAATAAAACTTACATAAATACTTATGACAGTAATAATATAATAAATATTTCAATGGTCGGGAAAATTTTTGTACTGACTGATGCTGATGGAAATGTTATAGCAAAGGTTTCCGGACCTATTATTTTTAAAACGGATTTTGGTTTTTTAGGTATAAAAGATTTGAAAAGGGCTGGAAAAGATGCAATTTATAGAGGTCAGTTGGAGTTGGTTGCATCATCTGCAAAGCTCGGTAAATTTTATACAGTAAATACTTTACCTGTTGAGGATTACTTAAAAGGAGTTGTACCTAATGAAATGCCTGTTCGTTTCGGGTTAGAAGCATTGAAAGCACAAAGTGTTGCGGCAAGAAATTATGTTTTATCGCCAAGAACCAAAAGTAATCCTAATTATGATGTTGTAGATTCTGTGGCAAGCCAGGTTTATTTTGGTGCAAATACGGAAAAGGATTTGTCCAATAGAGCGGTAATGGAAACTACAGGTATTGTTGCATTATACGGCTGGGATTTAATTCTTGCACAATATTCATCAACAGCCGGCGGTTATACTGAAAGTTATCATAATGCTTTTTCCGATCCTCTGACAAAGAAATTTCCTCCGGAACAAAAACCTTATTTGATGGCTAAACCTGATTATCCTGATTTTAAACCATTGAATAATGAGGAGGATGCTGCTGAATTTTATAAATCTAAACCAAAATCTTTTGATGAACAATCATCTTATTTCCGTTGGGAAAGAGAATGGAACGGGCAGGAAATACAGGATGCTGTGCAAGCTAATATTGCAGCTCAAAGTACAACAGGATTTATAAAACCGGCGGTAGAAAAAGGTGAAATTATTGGAATTATTAAAAAATTAAATGTTTTAAAGCGCGGAGATTCCGGTAAAATTATAAAACTTGAAATTCAGACGGATAATGGAAATTATGTCGTAGAAAAAGAACTTGTTATAAGAAGACTTTTAACAAATCATGGTAAAACTCTGCCGAGTGCAAATGTTGTGTTTGAACATGAGTATAATGAGAATGGTGATTTAATATATATAAAGGCTTATGGTGGCGGTTTTGGTCATGGTGTAGGTTTAAGTCAATATGGTGCAGGGTATATGGGAACTGAATTAAAGATGTCTTTTGATGAAATTTTAAAGCATTACTATAGCGGTATTACATTGGCAACAGTTCCTGAGGTTTTGTCTGCAAATCAAGGGCAAAACAAAGTAATTCAGAGTTTTTGGACAAAAGACGGCAAAGCTTATTTAGTTGTAGATAACAAATATAATATGGATTATATTGATGCCAGTATAAATAATGTTGACGAAAAAATAACACTGGATACATCTCAAAGATATAACAGAATTGATTTGTCCGAATATTTACAAAAAGGAATGAATACGGTAATATTTTCATATCCGGCAATACATGGAAAAAATAAAGGGATAAGATTATATATAGAATTGGCGGGAGATGATGACAGCAACAGCTAACGAAAACAAAGCACCCAGTTTACTAAAAGCCGCATGGTTGATTGCAGTTGTAACTATTGTCAGTAAACTTATTGGATTTGTGAGAGATATTATTATTGCCAATTATTATGGAGCTTCTCTAGTTTCCGATGCTTATTATTATGCGTATCAAATTCCTTCTTTGTCACTGATTTTATTGGGTGGAGTCGGAGGACCTTTCCATAGCGCAACAGTTGCGGTATTTTCAAAATTAATTCCTAATCTTGATGAAAAACCTTCAGAAGAAGTTAATAGGCTTTATTCTGTTTTTACGAATGCAACGATAATATTTTTCTTGGTTTTGTCAGCTGTTATCTTTATATTCCCGAAGCAGATTATGGGTTTGATAATTTCCGGCGGTTCAGAAGAGATGATAAATCTTGCTGCGGCGCATTTAAAAATTATGACCCCGCTTTTGGTTATTGGTGGTATTGTAGGAATTTATTACGGTATTTTAATTATATACAGACAATTTATGCTTCCTAACTTATCTCCGATTATTATGAGTCTTGCTATAATCGGAGTTGTTATGTGTGTTCCGAATGATCAAAAAGGATACGCACTTGCTTGGGCTACTACAATCGGTGCAGTTTTACAGTTGATTATTCAGTATCCTAATATAAGAAAATTGGGTTATCGATTGAAGCCTGTTTTTGATTTTACAAGTAATCAGCACTTTAAAGAAGTGTGTGAATTATTATTTCCTGCAGTTTTAAGTTCAACTGTGGGGCAAATTCATATTTATGTTGATATGTTTTTCACCTCTTCTATATCTGAAGGTGCTTGGACTGCTATAGGATATGCCAATAGAGTTTTTCAATTTCCTGTCGGAATTCTTGTTACGGCATTTTTGGTTCCGTTGTTTCCGATATTTGCAAGGCTGGTTGCAGATAAAGATTATAACGGTATAAAAAATTATTTTAATAAAGGGGTAGGTGTTTTATTTTTTGGAGCTATCCCTATTATCATAGGAATTTTGGTTGTCGGGATGGATGCTGTACGCCTTGTTTTTGAACATGGTGTATTTGATGAGAACGCTACTTTTATGGTAACAGAGGCTCTTTGGTTTTTATCTGTTTCAATAATTCCGTATGTGTTTAGAGATTCTATAACTAGAGTATACTATTCATTTAATGATTCAGCTACTCCTTTTGTTGTTGCTTTTTCTTCTATTGTATTAAAGCTTGTTTTAAACTATGTTTTGATTTCAAAGATGCAGTTTGGTATAGGCGGAATTACATTATCAACATCATTGGTAACATTGTTTAATGCTTGTGTTTTAGGGGTATTGATTACTAAAAAAATGAAAATGGATTATAAATCATTGTTTACAAACTTGTTAAAAATGTGTATTTCAGGTATTATAACCTTGGGGGTATGTTGGTTGTGTGCAGTCGAAATAGATAACCTTATTCACCTTCCTAAGATTCCGTTTGAAATTATAAAAATAAGTCTGATAGCAATTGTCTGTCTGGTTGTATATATCCCGTTAAATTTATTATTTAAAATGGAATATGCAGGCGAGTTGTTTAATAGATTATCAGCAAAATTTTTAAGAAGATAAGATAATTCAAAAATAAGATAAACAGAGTTAAGATCAGCTTATGAGATTAGAAATAGGTCCAAATATCGGTAATAATAAAGTACGGCTGGACTTTAAAAGGAGTCCTGATAGACCGGATAATATTTATAGCTATGAGATTGAGAAGTCTAAAGCTGATGAATTTGTAAAAAAATACAATGCTCAAGAAAGAAAGCTTTTAGATTTAACAATTTTATCTGTTGCCTTTTTTTCTATAATAGGCTGGTTGGCAGGAATTAGAAAGCGATCTTGGGCCTGGGCTGTTATTGGTATTCCTGCAGGTATAATAACAGGACTTGGTTTAGGTGCTGCTATTTCTTCGTATAAGAAGAATAATCTGATGGATAAATATGATGTAAAACGAGCGGAAAATTTAAAGTAAAAATATTGGAGCAGTATGAAAGAGTTTTTAAAATCAAATATAGATGAAACACCTTCCATGATTATTTTAGGAGTGGTTATCTTATATGTTTTGGTTGTTGTATTTATTTTGTATTTACTGTTTTTACATAGAATAACGGTTTTATGTTCTATAATTTGTATTGTTATTTTTACATTGATTTATCTGCCTAGATTTTTAATAATTAATAAGTTCGTTAAAAAAGATGAAATTAAAATAATAGAAAATTATATTATGATAAACGGAGTGGGCATTGATTTTTCTGAGATACAATCCTTTCGGGTAGAAGAGGCAAAGCCCCAAATAGTGTTTTTTATAAATAATAAAATGATAATGTTTTACTATGCAAAGTTTTATCTAAAATTGCAAACAGAAGAAGTAATTTTTTCTGTTATTGGTTCAGAAAAGATAAGCTTACTGAAGGAATTTTTGCATCAGTTGATTGGTTAAGTTGTTATTTAGCTTCGAGCAAAGTTCCGTCTTTTGTGTCTTTTAGAATAATGCCGGATTGGTCAAATGCAATTCTTATTTTGTCGGCAACATCCCAATTTTTTTCCGCTCTTGCCTGTTTTCTTAGTTCAAGAATTTCATCAATTGAGTTGAAATTTTGTCCAAGAACATCAGATGTTTTTTTAATTGCCTCTGAAATTTCATTATCTGTTAAAGCGGCTTTTTCAAAGGTAAAACCTAAAGTTGAACCTAGTTTATAGAGGATAGTATAAGCGTTTTCTTCTCCCTTATTTGCTTTAGTTGCCAGATCAAATAACACAGCAAGTGCTTTTGACGTATTTAAATCTTCATCCATAGCTTCTACAAATGCTTTATACTCATCTGTTGTAGAGATATCGAGGTCTTCATTGATTGGTGTTTGTTTTGCATTTGTTAATCGTTTAGCTCCTGCTTGAGCGGATGAGAGTGCTTCATCAGAAAATTCTACAGGCATTCTGTAATGGTTTGTCAGAATGAATAGTCTCAAGGTGTTTGCATCATAATTCTTTAGCATATCATCTATTGTTAAAAAATTACCTAAAGATTTTGACATTTTTTCTTTGTTAATAGTTACAAATCCGTTATGAAGCCAATAATTTACGAATTTACAGCCGTTTGCACATTCAGATTGAGCAATTTCATTTTCATGGTGAGGGAAGATTAAATCAGCACCGCCAGCATGAATGTCAATTGTCTTTCCTAAGTATTTTCTGCTCATTGCTGAACATTCAATATGCCAGCCCGGTCTACCAATCCCCCAAGGAGATTTATATCCGAATTTTTCATCTTTTTTCCATAAGGCAAAGTCAAGAGGATCTTCTTTGTGTTCGCCAATTTCAATCCTTGCGCCACTTTCTAATTTATCAATAGGTTGTTTTGATAGATATCCGTATTTTGGAAATTTTTTCACTCTGAAATAAACATCTCCATTAGCTTCGTAGGCATATCCTTTGGCAATCAAATCTTTAACTATTGAAATCATTTCGCCAAGTGTTTTGGTGGCAAATGGTTCAATATCCGGTTTTAGTGTATTAAGGGCCTTCATTGAGTTTGAAAACTGTTTATACCAGTATTGTGAAATCTCTTCAGGTGTTTTTCCTTCTTTTTCTGCTTTTTTGAGGATTTTATCGTCTACATCTGTAACGTTTCTGCAGTATGTAACATCATAGCCTTTAAATTTCAGGTATCTGTATAAAACATCCCAGGTTATATAGCACCTTGCATGTCCTAAATGTGCATAGTCATAAACAGTTGGACCGCATACATACATTTTTACTTTATTTTCTTCAATCGGTTTGAATTCTTCAATAGTGTTTGTGTAAGAATTAAATAATTTCATTTTTAAAAATCCTCTTTTTTTTATTTTATAACAAACAAATTTGTAAATGTGAATTAATGTAAAGAAAATATACGTATTATATACACTATATAGCAATTATAAATATCGAAATTTGTTTATATAAATATGTCAATAGATATTTGTAATAGTAAAGGAGATTTTTATTATGTCTAATGAAATCAAGTATGTGCCAACCGTTATACGCTGGAAAGAAGACGGAAAAGTTCAGCAGCGGACAATGAAGATTGAAGAGGGTTTTACTTTCAATTTTGAACAATCTCAAAAATACAATTATAAGCCAAAGACTTATAATTCTCCAGGAAAAATGCCTGTATTAAATCTGTCTAAAGAGGATGCGTATAATGTTTTGGGTTTATCGCATGCTAATGAAAACGGATATACTGATAAAAAGGGTGAAAAAATATATGTCTTGGACCATAAAGATTTAGAAGCCGCTAAAAAAGCAGATCAGTCTGATATGGTTGATAATCTGACCCATCAGCATGTAAGCTGGGCCGGCTATGGTGCCAGAGTTAAGGATGTTGCCGTAACAACTGACGGAGGGTTAAGCATTATCCATAATGGTACAAACGCCCAAGGAAAGAGAGAGGAATATCAAATTTCGATTTTCTTTAAAAAATAATTATATTTTTAGCAAATCAAATATTTTATGTACCGGTTGCACTAGTTCTGCGACCGGTATTTTTTCATCCATTTCAAGTGTAATTGTAGGGATATTTCGTTCAACTCCGCAATAGGTGCCGAAACTGCCCGGAGTTGGATATCCTATGCTTTTTTCGACAGGATATTTTATTATCTTTGAGATCATCTGAGCAATTTTTTCTGCAGGGCCATCGTAATTAACTATTTTATATGGTGTATGCAGGGTTATAACAAGCTTTGGAGTATATTGTTCGATGGTATCAATTAGAAACTGTGTTTCTATTTCGCTTGCTGGGGCTTCTCCGCCATAGTATGGCGACCCTTTTAAAAATCCTTCTTTTGTTTGTCCTTCTGCCCAATTTTTTGTAGGAAAATTTCTGTTTAAGTCTACCAAATTAGCATTTGTCCTTGTTCCAAGTTGTTTCCCATCAGGATTCAGGCATGGAATAAAAAGAGGCAAATTTTCTTTTTCTGAAAATTTTTCAAGGTATGTTTTTATAAGAAATTCCCCTTGAGGTTCATCTCCATGTATAACTCCAATGATTAAAATATTTTTATTATCGGGCTTCCCAAGTAATTCAATTATATTTCCTAGTTGAGTTTTTGCTGTTTTTAATACCCTCATTATAGCCTCATCTATAATATATTTTTTATATTACAGTTAAAAATAATTTTTTAGTAGCCGTATTGTTCATGGGCATTTAGGTATTCTCTGACCGAATTCAATGATGATTGAACAATACGAGTAACTCGAGAAGGTGATAAACCAATTTGTTTTGCTATATCTTTAACTTGCATATTTCTGTAGAATCTATATTCTACAACAGTTCTTTCTTTTGGTGGCAGTTTTGAAATAGCAGTTCTAATCATTCTACCCATTTCAGAGATTTCTGCACTTTCATCAGGCATGGCATGCGGATCTTTTACAAAGTCGAATGGGGAATCATTATCGCTTGCGGCAGCAGCAAGACCATCAATTGACAGGATTGTTTCGTAAATTGCTTCACGAATTTTTGCCTGTTTCATATCCATACCTTCTACTGCTTCATCTTCATCGTATTCATCTTCTGCTTTATGTTTCATTGAATACCATTTATATCTTATTCTTAATTCGTTTCGAATTGCCCAACGGACTGCTGTTGCAATATATGCGGAATTATATTTTGCAAGTTGTTCCGGAGTCTTATTTTTTATCATGACTTGGATAGCAATAATACCGATAGAAAGTAGTTCCTCATATTCAACCATATGAGAAGGTATTCGTCTGTGTTCAACTCTTGCAACTTTTTGAACTATATCGATATAATGTTGTAAATTTGTTTTATCTTCTTTAGTCATAATTTTACACATCAATAATACTACAAGAAATTAATTTCGCGGTCGTTTATTTGATGGATTTTTCATTTTATAAACGAACATCAAGATTTCCGCTACAGCTTTATAAAGTTCCGGTGGAATATGCTGGTTAATATCGACCATTCTGAACAAAGCTCTTGCTACAGGCGGATTTTCTATAACCGGAACGTTGTGTTCTTTTGCAATATCAATAATTTTTTTAGCTATAAGCTCTGTACCTTTTGCAATGAGCATAGGAGAATCCATTTCTTCTGCAACATATTTTAGAGCACATGCAACATGGGTTGGGTTTGTAACAACAAAATCTGCTGTTGGTACTGCATCCATTGCACCTTGTTGTAACATCTGCATACGACGTTGACGTAATGCAGCTTTTACATTAGGATCTCCTTCTGAGTTTTTATATTCATCTTTAATTTCTTTGAATGACATTTTCTGGTCTTTCAAAAATTTCCATTTAGTCACCCCGTAATCAGCTGCAGCAATAATTAAAAAGGCTATACAGGCTTTAAAAATAAATTCTGTAATTATTTTTCCGAATTCAACCATGACTGCGAAGTTGTTATCAACAGCAGCAAGCATTAAAATTGATTCAATATGGTCTTTATAAACCATCCAGCCTATGTAACCAAGAATTATAACCTTTACGATATTTTTAAACAGCTCAAAAAGTGTCTTGATAGAAATAATATTTTTAAAATACTTTGTCGGATTAAGTTTATCAAGTTTTGGAACCAAAGGTGCGATTGCAACCAGAGGACCTACTTGAATAAAATCAGCTAAAATAGCAACAAGCCAAGCAATAAATAAAATGGGACCTAAGATCAAAAATGTAGCTTTTAGTGCGACCGTAAGAATATACATGTACCCGACTTTTTCAACGTGGGCATTTGGGATTTGTTCATACAACAAGGTAAATACCTGGACAATTTGATCCCAAATAAAAGGAGCCAGCCCAAAAATAACAGAAAATAAAATTAGCAGTGAAAGTGCTGTCGAAAAGTCTTTTGACTTTACAACCTGTCCTTCTTTTCTTGCCTGTTCCAGCTTTCTGGGGGTGGCATCAAACTGCTTATCTTCATCACCCATTCTGCTATATCCCTTCTGATTAATTCCATTATATCATGAAGGGATTATTAAGGAAAATTTGAGCAAAAGCAAATTTAAACACTAACTACTACAAACCTATATCCTTATTCAAATTAAGAGCGTCTGTAATTTGCAAAATAGATATTAATTCCATAAACATAGTTTGATAAGTTTTAGGATCTAATTTATGCCAAACAGAACCCATTTCAAATAAATTCTTATCGGCTTGAATTGCAAGCAGTAATTCTTCATTTTTAAAAGAGGCTCTGATATATTTTGATTTGAAGTTTTGTTTTAAATTCTTTAATCGTTCCATAAATCCTGTTGTTAAAAGATATCTTGCGTCAATTTGATTAGTTGTATAAACTGAGAATTTTTTATTAAACTCAACATCTTCCAAATTTACTTTTTCATATCCTTGAGTTAAAAAAGTTTTTACTAAAAAATTTTCTTCATTATTTTCAAATATAACGGTATGCCCGTTTATTGTCTTTTTATATTCAAACGATACAAGCAGTCCTTTAAACTGGTCGTATATATTCGCATCAAAATAAAACCACCTGTCTTCAGGCTGGGTATATTGATTAATTTTTCGCCCCCGTTTGCTGTAATGAACCATTGCCCACAGAACAATGACAAATGAAATAATATATCCGGCAATAGCTATATTTATTATATTTTTTGTAAATAAAAGGCCTATTTGTCCAAACAGCACTAACCCAAAACATGACCAAAAGGCACACAAAAGCAATGGAACAATTACTCCGCAAAAGAAAGTAATAAATATGTCTAAAACATTATATTTTAGACTTATTTCAATAATTTTAAAATGAATGTCGTTAAAAAGTCCGCTTATAATATCATCTGATTTAAAATGATTTTTATTAATTTTTACAATATTATGTTTTGAACACAAGTTTGCAATTGTAACAGGAGAAATCTTCTCATTATTCCAGGAAGCATATTTAACTAAATTTAAAACTCCCGGTAAAAACATCTTTTTAATAGTATTCCTGCCGAAAACTTTGTTCAAATGCACTATTACCACTGATAACAGAGGAACGAGAAAAAAGATAAAACCTGTTAAACCAAAAAGAAATATGTAGGCATTCTTACTCATATCCAATGCGGCAAAAACCAAATACCCTACAATAGCAGCAACTATCGTAAATAAAATTATATAAGCAGACATAACAAATCTACGCCTACCTTCAAACCACACCAGTTTAGGTTGGATATCACTAAAATAGTAATTACTGAATTTGCTTTGAATTTCTACGTATTTATCCAACTATTTTTACCCCGGAACTTGTCCCAAGTCTTGATGCCCCTGCTGCTATCATTTTGAGTGCCGTTTCTTTATCCCTTATACCGCCTGAGGCTTTTACTTGCAAACCATGTGAAGCTACTGTTTTATACATTAATTCAACATCTTCTGCTTTGGCGCCTACACCATTTTTTACAAATCCTGTTGATGTTTTTACAAAATCAGCACCGCCTTTTATACAACATTCGCAGGCATACTTAATTTCATCTTTTGTAAGTAAATCAGTTTCTAAAATTACTTTTAAATTATGCCCGCCGCAAGCAGCTTTTATCAGTTTAATTTCTTCAATTATAAAATCTGTTTCGCGATTTTTTACTTTTGTGACATTAATTACCATATCAATTTCATCGGCGCCGTCACGTATAGCATTTATTGTTTCAAAAATTTTAGTTTCAGTTGTGTTAGCTCCAAGAGGAAAACCTATAACTGTTACGATTTTTATGTCTGAATCCTTTAAATATTCTTTGGCTAATTTTACATAGCAGGGGTTTATACAGACTCCTAAAAAATTATTTTCTTTTGCTTCATTAAACAGTTTTATAAAATCTTCTTTTTTTGCATCCTGTTTTAATAATGTATGTTCTATATATTTATTTAAACTCTCCATAAAAATTTCTCCTATTTAATATTATCTAAAATCTGTGATGTTAAATCAGAATGATTAAGAGTAAAAAAGTGTAATCCGTTTACACCAAATTTAATTAAATCCTTGCACTGTCTGCTTATAAAATCAATTCCAAAATCCTTTATATAATCCGGATGATTTTCAATAATATCAGCTAAAGTCTTTGGGATTTCAATTCTTGCCATAGATGTCATATTTTGTATTTGTTTAACACTTCTTATTGGCATAATTCCTGGAATTATCGGTAAATCAATTCCGGCATTCCTGACACGTTCCACGTATCTGAAAAATTTATCATTTTCAAAAAATAACTGAGTAAAGATTGCACTTGCTCCTGCATCAACTTTTCTTTTCAAATAATCTATATCATTTTGCAGGTTATCACATTCAATATGACCTTCCGGATAGCCTGCAACTCCTATTGATAGGGTCGTTCTATCTTTTATATATTTGACAAGTTCATTTGCGTATTTAAAATCAAAATTACAAACATTAACATCCTCGGGGATATCGCCTCTTAATGCCAGTATATTTTCAATTCCCATATTTTCTATTTGGATAATGTAGTGCTCAATAATTTCTTTTGAAGAACAAACACAGGTAAAATGCGGCATAGCATTCATTTCTAAATCCAAAATCATCCGCAAAATATCAATAGAAAAACTTCTTGTTCCCCCATTAGCACCATAAGTCAAAGAAACAAGTGTTGGATTGTATTTTTTTAAGATTCTTAATTCATCAAACAGCATAGATATATCGCCGTCTTTAGGCGGGAAAATTTCAAAAGAGACATTAACTTTTTTAGGATTATAAACTTCCTGATTTTGATAAATTTCAGACAATTCCATAGACAAATTATACCACAGATTTTCATTGTATAATCAAATTATAATGAAAGTCGAAATATTAAAACAAATACGTCTTGAAAGATACATATTTGCAGTAACAATGGCATTTGCAATGATTGTTATTGCAGAAATAAGCGGAGAACGGGAAATTATATTCCCTGAAATCTGTGCATTGACAATCGGAGCCTGGATATCCGAACAACAGCCCTGGATGTGTAATAAACGAAAAATGTTTTTTCTGGTTTCTGTTGCCGCATTATTTGGTGTATTGGTAACAAGATATATTCCAATTCCGTTAATTTTTCAGGTTTGTCTTTGTTTTGCTTTTACAGGTTTTGTATTAACTGCAACACGAACAACACTTATACCGATAATATCAGCCTGTATATTACCTGTTTATCTTGGTACAACAAGCTGGATTTATCCTATATCCGTTTCTGTAATGGCTTTAATTATAATTACTGCACAATGGCTTATGGAAAGAAATCACTTAAAACCTAAAAATGAATATATCCCATGTAATTTTGATTTAAAAACACAAATAATAAAATGGGCAAAATTACTTATTGTATTTGCAATAATAGCTCTTATTCCGTTCGAAAATCATCAAATTTATTTTTTGGCACCCCCATTAATTGTAACCTTTACGGAATTTTCAAATACTAAAAGTCCCTTAAGAAATAAACCATTACATATTATAGGCCTTATGACTCTTGCTTCAGCAACAGGCTGTGTATTAAGAGAAGTTCTAAATATGTATATGCATTTACCTTTAACAATATGCGCAACCCTTGCCTGTTGTATATTATTTTTTACATTTGACAAGGTAAAAACCTTGTTCCCGCCTGCAGGGGCAATATTACTAATCCCAATGATTTTAAAAACAGACTATCTGGCTCTTTTGCCACTTGAAGTATTTATTGGTGCAACAGTATTGATATTTGCTGCAAAGATTATTTTCCCAGAAAAACAAAATGTAGAAAATTAAAAACGTCTTACATAATAATTAGTATCATTTTGCAGCTCTTGTTGAGCCAAAATAAGATCATTGTCTTCAAAGCTTCTGGAAAGAATTTTTGCAGCTTTTTCCCGTATTGTATATTCTTGAATGTTTTTAGCTCTGAGAATTATCTTTTTTAGCTGAACAAAATCAATTTTATCCCAAAATTCATAAACTGTTTCAAGACACCAATATAATTTGAAAACCTCTTTATTAACTTTATATTTACCTTCCTGAAAATCAAATTTTTCAATTTTATCAAGCAAATCAAATGTTAAATTTACTAGCTGAGGACAAAACAAATTACAAAATTCTATATCGGATTTCAAGTTTTTAATTGCACAAATAACGTTTCTGCAGATATTTGCATTGATATCAATAACAGCATCAAGAAAAATTTTGTAATTTGTCAGGTTTTTAAAATACGGTAAATATTTTTCATCTGACATAAATTCCTTTAACCGTAAAGATACAGCTTCTCGGATTTTCCCGTCTTGCCCGGTTAAATTTGATACCAAAATATCCGCATCTTCTTTAGAATTTATAGAATGTAGTCTTAGTGCAGCTATCTGTTTTTGAACAATATTACCGTCTTTTAAAAAATTAAGCAGTTCACTATGAGTGTATGTGCCTTCATATAATTTCAATGCTTGTGCAAAATTTTCATCCAAAGTTTCATAATAACTGCTATTCAAATTTTATTCCTCATTAAGTCTGTATAAATAATATAACATAAAGTACAATGATTTTTCAGGGCTAAATCGTTTAAATGTATGATATATAGCTGAATTATTAAGCTATAATGATATAAATAGGAGAAATATTATGGGTAATATATTATCAATATTACAAGAAATATTTATGTTAAAAGAAAATAACAGTGTAAAAGTTGGTTTGTCAGAATTCAAAGAAACAGAAACTCCTGTTGAAAAAAGATCTAAACAAACAAATCATGCACCTAAAGAGTTGAAACTTTCTGATTTGATGAGAAAAGGAAGTTATTAAACCGTTTTATTTTTTTTATAATTTTGGTAAACTTTTGCAAGTACAGTAAGTGCATAGGCCTGCACAATTGTATTATTGTCTTCACAGGCATCTGTCAGCGGTATAATACACTTTTCAAAGTCAATATTCCCGGAATCCGTAAGAGTTGAAATACAAACAAGTGCAGAATTTCTGACTACCCAGTTTGAGGATTTTAAACAATCAAGAATTCTGTTTTGTAAAATGTTTCCGTATCTGCAAATCCCTGAGATTGCATTCTTTCGAATAATGTCATTATCTTCGCCGATTTTTTCAAACAGGATGTCAAATGTTCTTTCTTCCGGAAATTCCGAAATCGCAAGAATGGCACTGGCTGCAACATTTGAGTTTGTAGAATTAACTTTATCATAAATTGCGCTCATAACTATTGAATCATAATCATTACAGGCAGATATTCTCTTATTGGTAGTAATTTTGTCGTATCCTTTTTTCCCGTCAGGTAAAATATATGAGAAACCTGCTCTTGTTATTGCATCTTTAGCTTCATCAAGTGTTTTATATATCAGAACATCTGAGCCTAACGGATGCGGAATTTTTTGTACTACAGATTTGGTTTTATTTTTCAGCGGTATAGCGTTAACCGCATAACTAATTTCTCCATTTTTTTCTTCTTCTTTTATCGCAATATACTGCATTTATATTCCCTCATAAAAAATACTTTTATCAAGCTGAGCAAAAAATTCCTGATAAATTTCAGGGTCATATATTCTTATTACTCTTGTTGGTGCAGATTTTACAAATGAGTAACCATCAGCATTTTGTAAAACTTTCTGTACCAACACAAATCTGACTTTTGTTTTATTTTTGCCAAAGCGTTCAATATCAACATTTGAATCGACTACAACAGTTTTATCTTTGAATTCATTTCCCAGTCTGATTGCAGGATCTGCAATGTTATATGCTGTTGTCCCATAAGTAAATACAGCTAATGTTGTAAAGGCTGCAACTAAAAAAGAATATCCCACAGCCCTGCCTTTATTTATATATCTTTTTTTGAAGTCTTTTCTAGCTCTGAGGTATCCTAATTCCGGTTCTATTTCTTGAATTACGAATCCGCTGTCCTGCAAAGTATTAACTGCAGCTTTCATAACACGCTCTGTGTCTGAAGTATCAAAAAAGTGTGTTTCAACCTCTCTGCGTTGTAATTGAGATAAAGGTTTAACTTTTTTTGCAAATACACTGTTAGCGGAAAAAATTATAATTATTAAAAATGTTGATATAATTTTTTTTATCATATTTTTTGTTTTTGTAAAAATATTGCTTTGTCTACTTTAGAGAAAAAATCCTGATAATATTTTTCATCGTTAACATCATCAATAAATTGTGCATTTCCATATACATTTAAAAGTTTACGTTTAAAGTTTACACGTACTTTCATGCTTTTACCGTATTCAGTGACATTGGCCGTTGTTTCGATAGTAGCAACTTTAACACCGCTCCAATTAAGTCTGGCTTTTGATAATCCAAATTCTTTTGATATATCAATATTCGGATCAGCTGTATCAAAATCTTTTACACCATATATAAAACCAAGCAGCGGGTTAGCATTATATACAATGAAGCCTTCATCTTGTAAAACATTGAGCATTGCTTTCATAACAAGAGGTTTGTCAACAGTTTGATATGTACGAGTCTGAAATTGACGTTTTTCTAATTGTGTCATAGGTGTAATAATAGTTTCCTGCTGGCGTTTTTTTGCAAAAACAGGTAATGCCGTACATATAATAATAAAAATTAATAATATTCGTTTAATCATATTAAAAACCCGGAATTATTAGAATGTACTCATATGATAGGAGAATGATGCAACATTTTTCTTGTCATCAAATTTTAAGACAACAGTGAGTGTTTTTTGAACGGATTGAACTGTCCCGCCATTTTTGTTATAACCGACAGAACCTAACCCTCCGCCAAATCCGCCTGAGCCAAATCCTCCGCCAAGTCCGCCGATACCGACTCCAAATCCTGAATTTCCATAGGATGTTATGGATGAAACTTTATCATAAACCCAAGTTTCACGACCATCTGCATCTTGTGTAACGATATTCGGCGCTCCTAAAACTGCAGCAACGTCAGCTTGAGATGTTCCGACTTTAATTTCTTTTTGTACCGTTCCAAGTGTCATTTGCTGTTCTTTAATAGGTGTAGTCATTTGAATTTGACATTTTTCAGGATGTTTTCTGCATTTTCTGCTCATTTTAGGTGTATCATTTATTGCAAAAGCAGGTGCACTAATTCCCAAAATTAAGAGAGAAACCAATAATTTTTTCATAACACATATTCCTTCCTAGCTACATAAATAATAATAGCGTTTGTGAAAGAAAATTTCAAGATATATAATGACTCTATTAATAAAATTTGATATATTATTAAATTTTATTATATAAATGAATATGAAATTTTTAAGCTGCATACTATTAATATTTTGTATATCTTTATCTGTTAATGCTGAGGTAATAACAGGCGGTGTAGAATATAATACAAATTCTGCAAGAGATGAGTTAATACAAACCCAAAAACTTGCTATCCCTAAGAGTTTATTAAAGGCAAATCTTATCGATAACAATAGAAATAATAATCTTGCAGTATTATTAAAAGGTGTAACCGAATTAAAAGACCGAACTTTAGCGTATTTTTCAGATGGCAGTTATGGAATTATTTATAAGGATAACCCTCAATATGTATGGTATTACAATAATGACGGAACATTAACTCATTCTGAGATTAAAAGTTCACTTGAATATCCGTATAAAACATATAAATATTCAGCTGACGGGCAACTTGTAAATATGAGTCTTCGTGTTTCAAAAGAAGAAACATATATTTTTAAACCTGATGGCACATTAATTGCTCACTGGATAGGACAATATTGTTATGATGAACGTGGAAATATAGTAATGAGCAGAAAAATTTTAGAGTAAAATTAATGATTTTTCAAAAGTTTTTTCAAATCATTTTCAACGGCATCAAAAACACTTTTCCAATTGCCCGGGGAATTTTGTCTGTAGATTTTTACACTATCATACCAATCGCAGTATGACAAATCCATATGCCAGCGCCAGTTATAAATATACGGAAGCAAAACCCAGCAAGGTTTAGTCATAGCACCGGCCAAATGAACTAATGAAGTATCATTTGAGATTATTAAATCCATATTTTCTAATGCTCCTGCAGTATCTGAAAAATTTGAAAAAGTTGAACCAAGATCAATTACATCATATTTATCCTTTATTTTTTCGAATTTTTCAGCACCGTCAAGTGTTTGGCAGGAATAAAATTGTGTATTTGGAAGTTCAAAAAGTTTGAAAAAATCCTCAACATTTAAGACTCTTTCTTTATCATAAAAAGTATTGCCCTGCCATTTTATTCCGATTTTAAACTTATCATTATTAAAATATCTTTCCTTGTAATAATTAACCTTTGCAGGATTAGCTCTTAAGTATCCGTCATTGTGGTGTATAAACAGGGTATTATCAAAAGTCTTTAAAACATAAGGCACACTTAAAAAAGGAATATGATAATCAAAATCAATTTCTGATTCAAAATCAAATATTTCTAAAACTTCCGCTCCGTAAGAATTTTCTCTGAACAGAGGTGCCAATTCTTTTTGCGGTTTTATAATAACTTTTTTGCACATAGAAGTTAAAATTGGCATAAATCTATACAGCATCAGCATATCGCCAAAACCTGCTTCATAATATGTAAATAGAGTTTTCCCAGTTAAATTTTCACCCTTCCACTCAGGTCGCTCTTTCATCAAATGCGGATAGATTTTTTCTTGTGAGACAATTGCACTTTTTTTGCATAAACGAGCTTCAAAATTTGCAAGCCCTTCTTTATAGTCTTTAATTTGCATTTGAGCAAGAGCAAGGTAGTATGTTGATTCCCAATCATCAGGGTTTAATTTTATTGCTTTTTTATAATAATCGATGGCAGATTTAGGATTGTTTTCATTCATAGCAAGGTATGCAAGATTAAAATAGGATTCATAACCGTTCGGGTTTATTTCCAATGAGGTTTTATAGGCTTGTTTTGCTTTATCAATATTCCCTATTTCTTTGTATGCCATAGCCAAATGAAACCAATTTTCATAGGAATTAGAGTATTTTACTATATCTTCATATAAAGAAATCGAACTTTGATAGTCTCCCTTTGAATAATAAAGCCTTGCTAAATTTTCCAGATAATACATTCTTGGTTCAATAGAAATTGCTTTTTGTATACAAGTTTCAGATTCTTCATACTTTTGAGCTTGGCAGTATAGTATCCCTAATAAGTCCCAGACTTCTGCATTATTAGGTTCTGTATTCAGAATTTCTTTATATAGATCTCTGGCTGCTGTCAGTTGACCATTATTGTGCAGTTCAAAAGCTTTTTGGAATTTTTCTGATTTTTGCGGCATATAAAAACCTTATATTTTATAATTGGATACCTATTAGTTTAAACAAATTGTTTATATGAAAGATATTGTATTGAAATATTAAACCTGCGATAGAGCTTATAACAACCAGTATAGTAAGAATAAGAGCAGTATCTTTTTTGTCATGATTTTTGTTAAATAAAACCAAAAGGCCAAGTCCGCCGGAAGTTGATAGACCTGCAATTAATGAACCAAAGCTGATAGTATGTTTTAGAAATAGAATTGTCAGCATAACGGATATTGCACAGTTTGGAATTAAGCCGACAAAAGAAACAAGTATAGGCTGAATAGGCGAATTCATCAGACAGTATTTTGCAAGATTTTCTTCTGTGCCTACTTTATCTATAACAAATCCTAAAATCACAGAGACAATAAGTATGAATATGAAAATATTTAAAGTATGCTTCAACGGATGCAGCCAAAAATCTTTTGTTTTAGTTGCATCTGAAAGTTTATGATGGCAGCAGCCTTCTTCCTCCTTAATTTCTTTTTCAACTGGAATTTTTAATTCTTCTACAGAAGGTTCTTTAGCTTTATAGGTTATAAAAATATCGACAATATACCCAGTAGCAACTGCTAATATGATTTTTACAAGTACTATAGGCAGAATTAAATATACTTTTGATGGGTCAGCAATTAAAACGGGGATAGCTTCATCCGAAGTTGCTATGTAGACTGCCAGTAAAGTTCCTCTGCTCAAAATTCTTCTAACATACAGCGTACTTGCAATAACCGAAAATCCGCACTGAGGGATTGACGCAAACAGACTTCCAAATACCGGTCCAACCTTTTTCATAAAAAATACTAAAAGGTGTTTTTTCTTTGCAAAGTATTGTTCAATAATTTCAATTAACAGAAATACTACAAATAAAAACGGAACAAGATTTAAACTGTCAATTAATGCTTCTTTTAAAAAATCTGGCAAAAACCCTATAGGTTCAATTAAATGTTCAGGAAGTGAAAACAGAACATTAAAGATAGAGTATATTGAATGGAATAAATTTTGCATAAGCCTCCCTTACTTAAAATATTCCTGAATCATTTCAACTATTTGCATATTATAATATACAAATAATCCTGTCAAAATTCCTGATATCAAAAGTATAATTGTAATTAAAGTATTATCATTGCTGTTGTTTTTGTTGCGTTTAAGTAGTGCTGATAAGCCTAGTCCAGTAACCGTAGTTAAACCTGCAATTAATGAAGGAAAACTTATAATTCCTTTAACATATGCTAATGCTAGGAATACTGAAACAACACAGTTAGGTATAATTCCCAAAGCTGCCGCTGCAATAACTTGATACGGCGAATCTATCAACAAAAATGATGCCAAATTTTCAACACTGCCAAATCCGAGAATTACGCAATTAAAAAATGCCAGACATAAAAAGGTAAACATGAACATATTAAATGTATGAGTAAGCGGATGCATCCACCAATACGGAACATTGTCCATTGTACAAATTCTATGGTGGCAACATGCAGGTTCGTTCAAATCAACATTTATTGCATTAACATCTTCAGTTATTTGACGCTTAAAAAGAAAAACCAAATCTACTGTATATGCAACTACTAATCCTGCAATAATTTTGATAATAATTATAGGGATAATAACTAATGCCTTGCTAAAATCCATAAATAGCAAAGGAAGAGCATCATCAGAACAAGAAATATAAAATGCCAGTAACGTGCCTCGTGTGAACATTTTTCTTGAATAAAAAGTACTTGCCATAACTTGATAGCCGCATTCAGGAATTACTGAGATTGCAACTCCGAACAAAGGTCCAAGTCTTTTTATCAACTTTATAAATAACTGAATATGTGTTAAAAAATATCTTTCTAGCAATTCAATTCCATAATACAAAATATACAGCCAGGGAATAAAATTGACACTTGATATAAGAGCTTCTCTTATGTATCCGGGTAAAAAAGTGCACTGGTTTATTAAAAAAGCCGGAACTCCCAAAACTTCCTGTATATTATGCAATATCTGTTCCATAAATCCTTAACCTTATTAAATCTTATTTATATCTGTTTAAGTTTATATTATCATAATGCAAATAAACTTGTATCAAATAATTGAAGGATATCTTAAAAAACTGTAAAAAAATTTGATGAAAATAAAATTTTGTCTTATACTAAACCTGCTATGAAAAATACAAGACAAACAAATATAAACATCCATAGAGATGCTTGGGTAGAGATTAATATTTCAAATTTAGAGCACAATATTAAAGAAATTAAAAAAAATGTCCCCGAGGGAATTAAATTACTGGGAGTAGTAAAAGCCGATGCCTATGGTCATGGAGCAGTTATGCTTGCCCCAACCATTTTAGCTAGCGGAATTGATATGCTTGGGGTTGCAGCAATTGATGAAGGAGTTGACTTACGTCAGGCAAAAATAAATTGCGAAATTCTTGTTCTTGGCGCAGTTCCAGTTTGGGCCGTTGAAAGTGCCGTAAAAAATGATTTGAGTATAGCAATTTTCTCAAAAGAGCATATAAAAGCCTGTGAACAAGCATTTTTGAGAACCGGAATAAAACCAAAAGTTCATATAAAACTTGATACCGGCATGAATAGAATTGGTGTCAGGACAGAAGAAGCTGTTGAATTTATAAAAGAAGTTCAAAAGCTTGATTATATAAATCTGCAAGGTATTTTCACCCATCTTGCTGCTGCAGAGGAACTTGATAAAGCGAATGAACAGATTTCAAAATGGAATAGTGTTATAAATAATGTCAATACTGAAGGACTATTACTACATATTTTAAATACGGCAGGTACAATCTGTTATGATGTTCCAAATTCAAATATGCGGCGTGTAGGTATTGCGCTATACGGATTATATCCTGATTTTCCTCCGAATGTTAAATTCAGAAAACCAGACTTGAAACAATTGATTTCTTTAAAAGGTAGAATTGTAAATATTCATACAGCCAAAGACGGTGAAGGTGTAAGTTACTGCCATACATATATTGCAAAAGGTGATCGGACTATTGCAACTGTTCCTATTGGTTATGCAGACGGTGTTCCGCGTTTATTATCAAATAAAATCAAAGGCGTGGTAAATAATCAAGAGGTTCCTCAGGTAGGGAATATTACAATGGATCAAATGATGTTTGATATCACTGGAACAGATGCAAAGGTCGGAGATATTATAACTCTGCTTGATGAAAATCATTCAATCGATGAATGGGCAAAAATATTAAATACAATAAATTATGAGTTAACCTGTAGGTTAAAGGTACGTCTGCCAAGAGTTTATACAAGAGAGGGGTAATTTTATTTATGCAGGAATTCGATTTAGGGATAATAGGCGGAGGCCCCGGAGGATATACTGCAGCTTTGTTTGCAGCAAAACAGGGACAAAAGGTCGTACTTTTTGAACAATCTGATATCGGCGGTGTCTGTCTAAATAAAGGCTGTATACCTACAAAAAGTATTTTGCATTCATCAGAAATTTATAAAAAACTCCAAAATTGTTCTGAGTTTGGAATTTCAACAGGAGAAATATCCCTTGATTATTCTAAAGTTATTGAGCGAAAAAATAATACGGTTGAAAAATTGCGAAAGGGTATAGAACTTGCATTGAAAAATGCCAAAGTTCAAGTAGTGAAGTCAGAAGCTGAAATTATTTCAAAAAATGAAATTTGGGCAGACGGGGAAATTTATAATGTAAAACAGATAATTTGTGCAGCAGGTTCTTCTCCAAAAGAGTTAAAAGGACTTGAATTTGACCATAAATTTATATTATCCTCTGATGATATCTTAAATCTTACCTCCCTGCCTAAAAATATTTTGATTATAGGTTCCGGAGCAATAGGAATAGAGTGGGCAAGAATTTTTTCAAATTTTAACGTTACAACAACAGTTCTTGAAATAGCCCAGCATTTATTACCATTAGCGGATATAGAGGTATCAAAAAGAATTGAAAGAATTTTCAAAGCTCAAAAAATAAAATTTTATACCCAAACATCAGTCGAAGTGATTGAAAATAAATCAGTTACTCTTTCAAATGGCGAAATTATAAGCCCTGATGTAATTTTAGTTGCTCCAGGAAGATTTCCGAATATAACAGAATACCTTGACGGGGTAACATATATTGGCGATGTAACAGGAGAAATTCAGCTGGCTCATTTTGCAATGAAAGAGGCTATTGAAGAAGTTACAAATATCCCGTTTAGAAAAGACTTAACACCAAGTGTAATCTATGGAACTCCTGAGATTGCCTGGGTTGGTAAAAAGGAACAAGATTTAGAACCTGCAACATATCAAAAATCATTGATTCTTGTTTCATCTTTAGGTAAAGCCTGGTGTGATGGGGAAACAGAAGGATTTATAAAACTATTAAGCCAAAACGGACATATTGTCGGTGCGCATATTGTAGCACAGGAAGCATCATCTCTGCTTCAGCAGATAATAATTGCGATGCAGAATAATATAGACATAGAGAAGCTCAAAGAAATTTGCTTTGCTCATCCGACATACTCAGAAGGAATATTTGACGGATTATTTAGTTTCAAATAAAAAGAACCTTTTTATTTAAGGTTCTTTCTATTTGTAAATTGTTTCTATTTTTAGAAGAAGGATTTAGTACCTTTACCTCCTGCATTCCAATATGCATTTCCTTGGCTTCTTTGTTTTGTTTGAACTCTAACTCGAGGATCTTTCTTTTCAGGAACTGGTTTTCCTTCTGCTGCCGCATTTTGAGGAACCATGTTTGGATCCATTTTACTGCTTGGCGTAAAAGTTGCATCATAAATTCCATTTTGATTTGGGAAAGATATTTGAGGTCCGTTTGGATTAGCCTGTTCTGCAGTCTGAGCATTTGGCGCTGCTTGTACATTAGCAGGCTGTTGTCCGCCGACTCCTGGGGTTGTTGATAATACAGTCGGGCTTAACGGTTCTAAAATCAATGGTTCAGCAGCAAATACCGCTGGTACTGCTAATGAAATAACAGTTAACGATAGTATTAATTTTTTCATCTTGGAGACTCCTATATAATCTTGTTGTAATAATATATTTATATAACGTTTTATTATAAAAATCAAACATGAAAAAATTTGTTATATAATTACTTCTAAAGAGGAAAAATGAGAGAAAGATTACCGCAATATTTAAAACGTCCTATTATTGATACGGATAAAACCAGAAATGTAAGAAAAATTCTAAAGGCAAATTGCCTTAATACAGTCTGTGAAAATGCAAGATGCCCGAATAAAAATGAGTGTTATACAAAAAATACCGCAACATTTCTGATAATGGGTAATGTTTGTACCAGAAACTGCAGATACTGTAATATTACCTGTCAAAAACCGTTACCTCTTGATAGTAAAGAACCTGAACACATAGCTCAAGCTGTTAAAGATTTAGGGTTGAAATATGCAGTTATAACATCTGTAACACGAGATGATCTTCCTGACGGAGGAGCAGAACATTTTGCAAACTGTATTTATGAAATTCGCAAAATTTCTCCAAATACTAAAATTGAAATTCTGACACCTGACTTTAAAAACAATAAAGCTTCTCTTGATATAATTATTAAAGCTCATCCCGATGTTTTTAACCATAATATAGAAACGGTAAAAGAACTTTTTAAAACCGCACGTCCTCAGGGAAACTATGAACTTTCTCTTGAAGTTCTGAGATACATAAAACAAAATAGTGATATTACAACCAAATCAGGGCTTATGATAGGGCTTGGAGAAAATTGGGAGCAGATTGAAGAAACACTTGAAGATTTACACAATGCAGGTTGTGATATTCTTACAATCGGACAGTATATTCAACCCTCAAAGGAGCACCTGAACGTTGAGAAGTATTACTCATTAGAAGAATATGAAAAATTAAAAGAACTTGCCGCATCAATCGGAATAACCCATTATCAAATAGGGCCGCTTGTCAGAAGTTCTTATAATGCAGCAAGTCTTGTATAAAATATATTATTTTATTTGTTTAACGACAACATCAGTAATATCATCTCCGCCTGATAATACAATACCCGTAGGCAATACTAGATTATAATTAGATTTTTTAGCTTCTTTTGAGATTAAAGATTTAATATTGTCATTAATTTTTGCGAGTTTGGAATTGTATTCCTTATCCATAGTTTGTTTTTTTGCTTCAATTTGTTTTCTATATTCAGACTCTTTTTGAATAAGTTTAGTTCTGTCATGTTCATTCAAAAGTTCATTTTGAGCCTTAGAGATAAGAGTATTCAACTCTTCCATTTCTTTATCCTGTGAACGTTTTAGCGCCTGAATTTCGCTTGATTTAGACAGAACCTCAGGAACATCAATCACTGCAACCTTATACCTTGGAAACGATACGGCAACGTCATTCATATTGTAACCTACAAAAAAAACTAACACACATGCAATAACAAACCAAATATTATTCTTCATTTTATCCCTATCCTTTCTGATTTATACACATACTAAAATCTTCAGAAGGTTAAATAAATCCTACAACAGGGTAAAATTTCCATTTTGATAAAAATTTCATAATATCAGGCACTTTGATGTTTTGCTCCGCAAGTTCTATAATATGAAGAAACTTTTGTACCATCCTCTCTGGTATAACCCGAAACCTTGTACGTTCCGGCACAGTTTGGTTTACCGGTGAGCGAATAACCAAATGGACGCACTTCATTTATAACGGCATTGTTTTTCAATCTGTCATTTATATCTGCTTCGAATAAAATATACATATCCTGTGGAATATCTTCAATTTCATAAGATTTTAATTGAATGTATAAACCTCTTTAATGCCAAATGTGCCTTTTATATGAATAGCCTCAGAACCGCCTTCGGAATTACCGATTGCAGTTAGTTTGTCTAAAGGAATATTATAATCCCTAATCATATCAGATACAAACTCTTCTGCTTTCTCAAACTGTTTAGGTTGTCTGCCCATAACCATAGATATATTAGTACAAATATCTTTTGCATTTTTAAAATCAGTGCCTAAAAAAGCCGCAATATATTCATCATTTTTTCTGAATAATACTGCTTTGAAATTAGTCCATCTGTCAAAAGAAGTTTTAACAACCTCATAAGTAGAAAAAGGATCCGTATGATAATAATTAATTTCACCTTCTACAGCTTTCCTTGCAATGTTGCACAACTTTAAATAGTCGTTTGCTTTGTCAAAATTCACAAATGTTTTTCTCATTTTTCTTCCTGCCTTTCTATATTTCGGTGTAACACGTATAAAGCTTAGAACACCTAAATTTTATAAAATAATTTTGCTAGTATAATGTGTAAATCTTCTTGTGTAAATCTATTTATTTTCCTCTATATAATATTATTGTCCATTCAGGCGGCACTCGTTTTCCATCACCTCCTATTATTGATAATGCCGTATAGTTAACTTTTGGTATATTCTTTAATGAAGTTGTCATATGTTTTGCTAATTTCGGATAATAATGTGCACTGACTACTATTCTAAAGCTATCATAGGACAATTCTTCCGGGATTGGCTTGGGGGGATTTGCCAAAATTAATTCTTCCATATATTCCATATACCTTGGTAGCTCCTTTTCCATTATTTTGGTATATATCGGATGCAATGCATCTAATAAATGAGAACCCTCATAAGTTATTCTGAACGTTGGACGCATATCGAATATTTCACCTTTTGAATTTATTCTGAATTTATAATCTACGTATAAATCTGTATGTTTGCTGAAATATTTTTCAGGTTCAAATACTTTATCCAGCTGTTTTTGGTATTCCCCAAAATATTTTTCATACTCAGGATAGTCTTCAGCTTTATAATCAAACTGATGCGGCAGCTCTTTGCTCAGTACTGGCGGCATACCTGCTAACAGTAATGTAACTAATAATATTATTTTAAAATTCTCTTTTCCCCAAAAATTTGACATACTTTCACACTATTCCGCAATAAACAGCTCACACCTTAATAAAACACCATATACAATGTTCTTTTTCTTACAATATAGACAATTACGACAAATATACTATATCAAAAGCCGCTTCATACTGTCAATAGACAAGTGGCTATTTATTCAAAAAAAATCCTCTGATGTTTCAGAGGTTTTATATCGAAAATAGTGTAAACATAAGGAAATAAGTCTATATTGAGAAATCTTTATATTTTATTATGCAAAAATACTTGTCATAGAATCTGAAGCAGCCACAGAAGCTTCTTCTTTTCCTGATTTGCCGCCCATTAAAAGTTCTCCATGATAAAAAGGATTTGACCCGTCTTTATCTTTAGCTGTAGCAGCTGCGAATATACTTATAAATTGTGCTGTTCCTGTTGTTTCTGCAGCTTTTTGAGTTTCTGTTACAACTTCATTAACAACAGGCATATATTTACCATCATTTCTTCTTGCAATTGCAGCTTGAGAATTTAAATATTGGATGGAATTTAAGGTTGCTTGATTAAACTGATATTGAAAAGAATTGTTCATAGCAATCTGTTTTTGAACATTGGTATCAATTTTACCTTGGTATAAGTCAATACCCAACTCTACCGGTTTAGCAAATGAAGTAACCTGAGTATTTTGAGTAGAATTAGTATATTGGGCATTTTTTACAGCTGCACGGCGTAAAATTTCTTGAGATACATCTTTTAATATAGAGGTATCAATGCCATGTTTATATAGAGTATTGTAATTAACATTTAAACCCATTAGACTTATCCCTTTGTTTCCTTTCAAATATATTTACGGCATTGCGACAGTGAAACTTTAGAAATAAGAGTAATAATATTAAGGATTTGTTACAAAGTTCATTATGTATAGCTAAACTGCAGAAGTAGAAAGTGTTACTGTTAGTGATAACAATTACCCTCAAATATTTGAACTGCAGAAGTAGAAAGTGTTATTGTTAGTAGCAACATTTACCCCCCAAAAAAAAAGACCTCGGTTAGAGGTCAAGGTTGGTTATTTTTGGTTATGTTATAGTATTATGTCAGTTTTTAAACTGTTATAAGGTTATTTGTTTTTTGATTATTTATTACATCTTGATAAATTCTCCTCAAGATTTACATTTGCCTATTTTGAAATAAAGATTTACAAATCTTAATAAAAATAAAAAAGAATTATACTAAGATAATAATATGTGGGAGAAAGTTCACAAATTTATACTGGCAAAAATTTTGAGGAAGCATTATTACAGGACCGGCAAATGTAAGGGTTGCGGCCAATGCTGTACTCATATTTATGTAAAACATTTTAAACATGTTCTAAAAGACGAAAAAGAATTTGATAAGTTGCAGTATTTACATAAATTTTATGCAGATTTAAAAATTATAGGCAAAGATGAACTGGGATTGATTTTTGAATGTAAAAATCTCGATCCTGAAACAAAAAGGTGTAAAATACATTTTTGGAGACCCGGGATATGCAGGAGATATCCTCAGGAAGAATTATTTTCTATGGGAGGAACACTTTCTGAAGATTGCGGTTATAAAATGGAACCTATTATACCGTTTAAGGAAGTCTTAGATAAAGTTGAAAAAAAGCAGAACAAAAAAGTTATACGTAAATTGTTTTAAAAAGATTATACTTTTCTCCAATGTAAGTGCATGGCATATCTTTTATATTAGACATGTAGACACATACAGGAGAAAGTAAAATGTTGAAAAAGATTATAATATCAGCTGTATTGATAAGCAGTATCGGAACATTAAGTTTTGCAGCCTGCCCGATAGATATGTCCGGAACCTGCAAGGCAGATATAGGTCCGGGCATAAATGACCAGTTGAATGATAAACTTATTCCGAACAATCTTAACCAAATATCACAGCCAAACAACACTTTTAATAACAGAACACAATTAGGTCAGCCGAATGTGCCAGAAAATATAAATATGGAACCCGCTCAGGAAGAAAGCACTCAGCCGTATAATGCAGATTGCCAATTCGGGAACTGTATGAACAGAACAAATGTCGGCGAACAGGGAAATAAAAGATAATAAAAAAGGCTGTTAAACAGCCCTTTTAATTATCTTTCGCAAATTGTTCTTGCTACATAAACACCTGATGCCGAAGCTTGCAGCAGTCCCCTTGTAACACCTGCGCCATCACCTATTGTGAATAGATTTTTTACGCCTTCTGTTTCGAGTTCATTGGTTAATTTTACTCTTGCAGAATAGAATTTAACTTCAATACCGTATAAAAGAGTATATCTTGATGCAGTTCCAGGTGCAATTTTGTCTAATGCCTGAAGCATTTCGATTATACTTGTCATTTGTCTGTACGGAATTACCAAACTTAAATCGCCTGGTGTAGCGCAAGTTAAAGTAGGTGTAATTACACTTGATTTAATCCTTTCAGGGGTAGAGCGTCTTCCGTCTAATAAATCACCGAATCTTTGAACCAAAATACCTCCGCCCAGCATATTTGCAAGTCTTGCGATATGCTGGCCGTATTGTATAGGCTCTTTAAACGGTTCGGTAAATTTTTCACTGACAAGCAGTGCAAAGTTTGTATTAGGAGTTTTATAATTAGCATAACTGTGTCCGTTAACGGTTGCAATACCGTTATAGTTTTCCTGTACAACTTCACCGTTAGGGTTCATACAGAACGTTCTGACTTCATCCCCAAAAGTCGGAGAGTGATAAATTAATTTAGATTCATACAATTTTGAAGTCAAAGGTTCAAATACGGGAGCCGGAAGTTCAACTCTGACACCAATATCTACAGCATTATTAACCATGCCGATTTTGTGCTGTGCAAATTCCTGAGTCAGCCAATCGGCTCCTTCTCTGCCTGGAGCAATAATTGTATATTCTGCTGAAATTACTTCACCATTATCAAGTTTAATCCCTTTCACCTGATCGCATTCAACAATTAAGGATTGCGCTGAAACATTGTTTAAAATTGTAATTCTTTCATCTAAATAATCCTGCATATTTTTTAATACATCCAGACTTCTTTCTGTTCCAAGGTGTCTTACAGGAGAGTGAACAAGTTTCAGTTCAGCTAAAACAGCTTGATGTTCAATTTCTTCAAACACTTTCATATCAGTTCCGAAGACTTCTTCTGTTGCTCCATATTTCAAATAAAGTTTATCAGCATAATCAATTAAATCTTCAGCTTGTTTTCTTGTCATATAATCAACTAAATGTCCGCCAACGTCAGGGGTAAGGGTTAACTTACCGTCAGAAAACGCTCCGGCTCCTCCCCATCCGCATAATAAACCACAGCGACGGCAATTTACACATTTTGGAGAACCTTCACGAATAGGACATTTTCTTTTTTCAATACGTTGTCCTTTTTCTATAAGAACAACTTTCCAATCCGGTTTTAATTTCATTATTTCCAATGCCGCAAAAATGCCGGCAGGACCTGCTCCTATTATCGCTACGTTGTACATTTTTATCTTCTCCATTTTTTGTCAACCGTTTAAGTATACATTGAACAAATTTTATTTTAAAGACTTTGTAAAGATATTTGTAAATACATAACCAAAACAGGCGAAATTCTTAATAACTTGATATATATTATGAAGTGATATAATATAATAGTTTATTGATAGGGAGAGAATCTTTATGTCCAGTTCTTACGAAAGATACAAAAGACAAAGAGCAGCAAAAGATATTGCACGAGAAAATATATCAAGAAAAAAAGAAAATAAATTTTTTGCCAATCTAAAAATGTTTGTTCTTATTTCAACGGCCCTTGTGCTTGCAGGTTTTGTTGCATTGAATCTATATTTATCATCACTTCCGCCAATTCCTGATTTGGAAGAATACAAACCTAATATAGTTACAAAATTTTATTCTGAAGATGGTGAAGTTATAAAAACATTTACTGCATATACCTATGACAGGGTTGATCTAAAGGATGTGCCGGAAGAATTAAAAGAAGCTTTAATTGCAACTGAGGATAAAAATTTCTACCATCATAACGGTTACGATATTGTAGGTATTATTAGATCTTCAGTTCAAAACGTGATAGCCGGACGTGCGGTGCAAGGTGCAAGTACAATCACTCAGCAATTAGCAAGAATTTTATTCCTGTCAAATGAGAGAACTCTTACCAGAAAAATTAAAGAACTGGAAGTTGCCGCAAGAATAGAAAAGACTATCTCAAAAGATCAAATTCTAGAAATGTATTTGAATAATGTATATTTAGGTGCAGGTGCATACGGAGTTTCTGCCGCATCAAAAATATACTTCAATAAAAAATTAAACCAATTAACTTTACCTGAATTAGCATTGATTGCAGGTTTGCCTCAGGCTCCTTCTGTATATAATCCTTATAACAGCAAAGATTTAGCTATAAAAAGGCGAAATCAGGTTCTTAAAAGAATGCTGACAATGAAATATATAACGGATGAGGAATATAACAATGCAATAAAAGCAGAGGTTAAATTAAGTTCTGTTCCTCAAATTTATACAACCAACAAAGCTCCGTATTTCAGTGATTATGTAATAAAAGAAATGGAAAAACTTGGCTTTGAGGAAACAGATATTATTCATGGCGGCTATAAAGTTATAACTACAATAGATTCAAAAGCTCAAGCTGTAGCCAATGAATCTATTTTAAAGAATTTAAAAAATTTCGGTCTTAATCAGAAGTCGCAACAAGCAGCGGTATTTACCTTTAGTCCTATTGACGGAAGAATTATAGTGTATGCCGGTGGAAAAAATTATGGAGAAAGTCAGTATGACAGGGTTCAATCAATCAGACCCCCTGGATCTGCATTTAAACCTATCGTTTATGCTGCAGCTATGGAAAAAGGAATTTCTCCTAATGATATTATCGACGATAGCCCAATAACTATCGGTAATTGGTCACCTCATAATTACAGTCACAGATATAGGGGTAAAATTCCAATATATAAAGCATTGATGATATCTTCAAACGTTTGTGCCGCAAGAGTAATTCAAGAAGTCGGAATCCGTTCTGTTATCCAAATTGCACGAGTTCTTGGTATAACAACTCCTCTTGAATATGATTATACAATTTCTCTTGGTTCAAACGGAGTTAAATTGTTTGAGTTTGTAAGAGCGTATGGTGCTTTTGCTAACGGGGGATACGTTGTTCAGCCTTATGCTATAGAAAGAATAGAAGACTCAAGGGGAAGAGTTTTATACCGAGCAGGAAAAACTAAATCTTCACACCAAATAAGTCTTAAAACTGCAGCTGAAATTACTGCAATGTTAAAAACGGTAATTCTTTCAGGAACAGGTACATCTGCAAATATCGGCAAACCTGCTGCCGGTAAAACAGGTACAACAGATGATTCAAGAGATGCTTATTTCGTAGGTTACACGCCGGATCTTGTTACTGGCGTTTGGGTTGGGGATGACAATAACAAAAAAGTTCCCGGATTATACGGAGGCACAGTTCCCGCAAGAATTTGGAAGGATGTTATGACTGTTGCAACTAAAGATTTAGGTGCAAATGATTTTGAATATCCGGTTATTGAATTAGAAAATTATCATGCATCCTTTAGTAAGGCAAAGGTAATAGGTGATGATGAAAATCCTTCTAATGAAAATAAAGAAGCTTCGGATCCAACAGATCAACAGGCTACCGGACAAAATCAAAATAATGAAAATAATTCGGAGGTCTCTCAACAACCATCTGGACAAACATCATCAAATTCAAATAACAATATGACAACAGAACAAAAATCGTCAAAACCGCAGGGAGCACCGGTTCCTAAATCTCAGGAAAAGACGACGGCACCTATTCCGATGGCTGTTCCGGAAAGTTTAAGATAATTTTAAGATAATAAAAAGCGGAATTATAAATTCCGCTTTTTTATTAAGACAGAATGTAAATCTTTAACTAATAATCTTTCAAAGAAAGTTAAAATATGCTAAGCTAATAGTATGTTTACAGGAATAATTGAAGAAACCGGTATTGTAAAATCATTTTCTAAAAAAACTAACGGTGCAGAAATTCAAATACAATGTTCTACAGTTTTAGAAGGTTCTAAAATAGGCGACAGTATTTCAATCAATGGTGCTTGTCAGACAATTACTCAATTGTCTGAAGACTCATTTTGTGCAGATGTGAGTGATGAAACCCTTAATATCACAACATTTGATAAGATGAAATCAGGTGATATTGTCAATCTGGAGCGGGCTTTAACACTAAACTCCAGACTCGGTGGGCATATTGTTTCAGGCCATGTCGATTGCAAAGGTAAATTTATATCTGTAGAAAAGTTGTCTGAATTTCATAATCTTTCATTTGAAATTCCTGTTCAACAATCAAAATACGTTGTTTATAAAGGTTCAATAACAATCAATGGCATAAGTCTTACTGTTGCCCAAGTAAGCGGGAATATTATAACTGCCGCTATTATTCCGCAAACTTTTGATAATACAAATTTAAAATATTTGAAGTCGGGAGATTATGTAAATATTGAAACCGATATTTTAGGTAAATATGTTGAAAAATTTTTATCTGCGAAAGATAATAGTAACAGTATAAGTATGAAATTTTTAGAAGAGAACGGATTTGTGTAATGAAAGATAAAAAATTCAAATTTGATAGTATAGAATCTGCAATGGAAGACTTTAAAGCAGGGATTCCAATAATAGTGGCAGATGATGAAGACCGAGAAAATGAAGGGGATGTAATAATTTCTGCGGAAAAAGTAACTCCTGAAAAAATTAATTTTTTGGCTTCTGAAGTAAAAGGACTTATTTGTCTTGCTATATCCGATGAAATAGCAAAGCAGCTTGATTTACCGCAAATGGTAGAACAGAATAACGAGGGGATGAAAACAGCTTTTACTGTAAGTATTGATGCGGCTGAAAAATATGGCGTTACAACAGGAATTTCAGCTTTTGACAGAGCAAAAACAGTAGAAGTTGCCATAGCTCGGGATGCTCAACCGTCAGATCTAAGACGTCCTGGTCATTTGTTCCCTTGTGTAGCTAGAAAAGGCGGAGTTCTGGAAAGAACCGGGCATACGGAAGCTGTTGTTGATCTTGCAAAATTGTGCGGTCATAGACCGGCAGGTGTTATGTGTGAAGTTATGGCGCCTGACGGACATATGGCAAGAAGAGATTACTTAAGGCAGTTTGCAGATGAACATGGAATTAAATTTATCTCTGTAGCTGAACTTATTGCCTACAGGCTTAAATCAGAAAAACTTGTGACTCGTGAAGCTGAAACTACATTACCAACTCCATATGGTGAGTTTACTTTATATGCTTTTAAAAATCAAATTAACGGGACAGAGCATGTTGCCCTTGTTAAAGATGATGGTTCTGATAAAATTCCTGCCGTAAGAGTACACAGTATGTGTTTAACAGGAGATGTTTTCCATAGCTTGAAATGTGATTGTAATTCTCAACTTCATAATGCACTGAAATATATTAACGAATATGGAAAAGGTGCAGTTGTCTATTTAACAGATCATGAAGGCAGAGGAATAGGATTGTGTAACAAAATAAAAGCATATAAATTGCAAGAACAAGGACAAGATACAATAGAGGCAAATATTTCGTTAGGTTTTAAATCTGATCTCAGAGATTACGGAACTGGAGCACAAATTCTTGTAGATCTTGGCTATACAACATTTAATCTAATTACGAATAACCCTAAAAAAATAATAGGATTGGAAGGATACGGACTTAATATTAATGATATAATTAAAGTTCCATCAGAGATAACACCTTACAACAAAAGATATATAGATACTAAAAAAGAAAAAATGCACCATTACTTATAAAGGAGTACATTTAATGTATAATACAAAAATTTTAACTGCACATGACTATGGAAATTTTGAAAGCTTATATGAAGATTTTCGAGCTAAAGCTGCATCTGAATATAATTTTGAACTTGAACCTTTAGATTATGACGGATTTTTAGATGCAATAGATAAAGATCTGATAAAATGTATTGTATTATACAATGAAGAAGAACCTGAAGCTTTTTTGGTGTATACTACTGCAATATCTGAGGCTATTGAGCTGAATATCATCCACAGCATAACAAAAGAAAATTTTAACGAACAGGCTCATGAATTACTGGAAAAATTTTTGGATGTAACCAAATCTCTAAGAAAAGAAAAAATAGTATGTTATCCAATGCTGGGTGAACAAAAATCCCTAATCAGCACCATCGCAAAATTGGGATTTAAATTTGTCGGAATTGAAGTTTTGAGATTTAAATTTAATTCTGAAGAATCCAGAGAAATTTTTGAACATGCTAGAGTAGTCAAACTTCCTGAAGATTATGAGGTTGTATCCTGGAACAGCAAATATTTTGAAGATGCAGTTGAAGTAATTCAGGAATCATTTAACGACAGCTCAGATGCCCTGTTTGATCCAAGATTTAAAACCATTGAAGGGACAAGAGATATCATAAATAAAATTGTAAAAGATATTTACGCAGAGTTTATGCCAAATTCAACAAGTGTACTTCTGTATAAAGGAGAAGCTGTCGGTTTTGCTTTTATGAATCTTACCGGCGGGTCTATTGTAAATATTCCTCTTGTCGGAATAAAACAAGATCACCAAGGCAAGGGGTTATCTACAATTATGCTTAAACATTCCATGGATTTCTTATTACAGGCAATACAACAGTATAACAGTCCTTTGTCTGAAATTAATACAACGACTGAAACAGATAATCTTCAGGCTTTAAGGTTATACAAAAATCTTGGTTTTATGGAAGATTACAGCTACCCTCAGTCTTATCTGCCTATGGAAAACTAGACTTTTACAGAAAAATCAGTTAAATTAATTGTATGTCAGGTATAGATTTAAAACGATTTTTAAATAGCTTTGGCAACAATTATCCTCAGCAAACCCTTTCTGCAAGAGGTTCGGTAAATACTGTAGCCCAATCTCAAACAAGTTCTGCATTACAAAATCTTGCCTCGCAAACTCAAAGTACTGCGCAACCGGTTCCTGTTGTTCAGGCAGCTCAGAATGCACAAAATCTTCAGTTAAATGCCCTGCAAAATATGGATAGAGCCGTTTATGCAAAGGAGGTTTTACAATTACCAAAAAATGTGAATGAATTTATTTATATGCTTCAGCGAGGTTTAACACAAGCTCAGTTTAATCAGTTATTTGCCAATCAGATTGCAGCACAAAGAAATACACTTTCACAGCTTCAAGCACAGATTTTAGCTCAATTACAGGGCTTAACTACAACTATGGCTGATGAAATGATTAATCTGCAATTAGTAAATCAACTTCAAACCTCGCTAAAAAAACTTGAGATACTTTCCGGAGGAATGATTAATCTTTCAGATATTTCTATTTTGCTGCAAAAGAACGGTAAAGAAGCATTGACAAAACTCATTATGTCTATGACAGAAGCTTCAAAATCTGGGATAACGGATCTTTCTCAGATGAAAGAAATGGCAAAATTGATTAATGCAAGTATTTCAATAGCTGCAGAAAATAATCCGCAAAAAACATTGAAACTTCTTTTAATGCTTTATCTGCCCTGGCTTCCATTGGAGGATGGGGTGGGTTTTGACCTTGAAATTCAGCCAAAAAGCGAAGATAAAGAAGAAAGCGACAGCATTCTTGTTATAACAATCAGCACCATCAATTATAGTATTGTCAGAGCAACCTTGATACTTGAAACCTCTAATTCCGTGCAAGTCCAAATAGAGTGTCAGGAAAATTTCCCTAAAGATGAACTCAAGCATAGAATAGATGGAGAACAAAAATTCTATGCCATGGATTCTGTTCTATCATTCGAAACAAATAATAATATAAAATCTAAAACTGAAGCAAAGCAATCTGCAAGTATAAATATGTCACAAACAACAGAGATTAATCCATATTTGCTACTGATGGCGCATACAATAATTAAACATACAATAGACATTGATAATAATAAAACCCTTGGTATAGTTTCTCATACCGATAAGTTTTAACTAATGTAAAACATTTTTTTACATAATAGCAAAATTTTAGATTTTTACGGTTTTAAGCAGAAATAATTATTGTAAAGAAATGTTATTAAACATATCTTTACAAAACCCGAAACAACTGCTATAATCGTAGTTGAAAAAGAGTTAGTGTTAATGGATTAAGGGGTTAATCCAAATAAAATTGAATACAAAAAAGGAGTGTTAGTATGGCAATTGCACCTATTAACGGAATTAACGTTAGACAGAATTATAACAGCACGATTAATTTTGCTGGAAGAAAAAGATATGAAGATTGCGAAGATGCCCAACAAAAACCAAGACGAGCAAGCAATTTAGCAACAGTACCAGTAGTCGTCTTGATGGCAATGACACCGGGGATGCTAAACGGTAAACAACCCGTAACAATCATGCCTGCAAGTGATATGAATATGACAGAAGTATTTGAACAAGCAAACCTAGATGACCCTGAGGCACTTGAAAATACATATCAAATAACCCAATCTGATTATGCTCAAAATTCAAACATGCCAAGAGCCTTAAACCCTAGGTATATACAATACAAAGAAAATTTTAGAATAAACGGGAAAAATTATACTATGTATTTTTCTAATCCGGCAAGAAGTCTAAATAAAAATCTGGTTACAACAATACATTTTGTACCTGAAGATTTTGAACTTATAAAAGGCCCTTTTGATTCTGAATTAAATTCACCGCCAATGATGATGCAATTTAGATATCACAAAGTAAGTGATGACATAAATAAAAACTTTGTGGGAGCTGTCGTAAAAGAAAAAATTTGTGATTCTAACGGTGAGAATATTAGATTTAAAACAAGTGAAATTCGCTTACCTGATGAAATTGCTAATAGGATATTAGGCTTAATTCTTGGCGACATGGATTTAAAAGCAAGTAAAGGCATTATTGATAGTTATGTACACGTGTCAACACCAAATCTTATGGCGACAAAAATTGAACGTCCTATAAACAACAGATAAAGATATTAAAATTTGTAAAAATTTTTAAACACTGTGAAAATACACTAAAAATCATGTTTTTATCAGTTTATAAAGAGAAATAAGAGATACAAATATGACTTTAGATAATAGATTCGATATAAACAAACAACAATCAATACAAAGTACCCCGACAACAGGTAGTACTTCAGCTTCAACAGCTACAGAATCTACATCTAAAGCCATTTCTTTTAAAAATACGAAAAAATCAGATCCGCTAACTGAAACTATTAAAGATGAAGAGTTTCAGAAATTATCTTATGAACAACAGTTAGAAACATTAAAAAAGCAATTTCCTAATATTGATGAAAAAGAACTGATTAAAACATTAAACGCTGTAAAAACAACACTGGAACAGGAAAAAGCTATTGGTAATGAAGATTCAGACCAAGTTTCAACATCAGAAAATCTGAGTGAAGAAGAACAAATTCTGGAGAAATACGCTGCATCTATAGGCAAAAATGATATAGATGAAATTTTAATGCATATAAAAACCAAAAAAGCAGAGGATTTAACAGAAGAAGAACAGGTTATTCTTAAATATATAGAAGCAAATAATAAGCAAAACAATAAGGTTTCAAAAACAAAACCTTCAAATACTGTGTCAAACACAGAACTAGAAAAATATATTGAAAAATACGGGGATAAAATAGATAATCTTATAAGTAAAGATGTTATAAAAAGTGACGAATGGCAAAAAAAATCTCCTATGGAAAAGATGGATGCAAGAGCAGATGCACTTGCCGCTGAAATGATACCTAATTACCAAACAATGGATGATAAAGTAAAGCAACAAGTCAGACTAGAACTTTATGAAAAAATAGGTAAAATTTTAGACCCTGAGTGGGGAAATTGGGATATTAAACCGGGAAAAAATCAAACAAAAGAAGAAGCCATTGAAGTTATGAAATATAAAAAACTTCAAATGACTGCGATAATGTTGGATGCTCTAGAAACTTCAAATAAACCTATTTCAACCATATTGAGTAAAGATGAAAATGTAAGAAATGAAATCCGAGAACAATATGTCGGTAAATTAATTGGTGTTGTTCTTAATGATGATAATATTGATGTGTCATCACCTGAATGGCTTAATATGAGTCCAATAGAACAGACTAATAGAATTGCTGATTCTGTTTTGGAAACTCTAAAGCCAGATTATAAAAATTTGAGTGACGATGATAAAAAAATTCATCGTGAAAAATTTATAGATAGCTTTGCTAAAGAGTATATTAAAGACTGGGATACGTTAGAGGATTCCAAAAAAGCAAACGCAATGAAGGGCTTCTCTAAAATGATAAGTGCTGTGAAAAGTTCTATTGCATCTGGTGAAATCAATTCGTTTGAAGATTTTAAAAAGTTAGATATTAATAGCAAACTGGATATAATCAAAAAATATGAAAATGCAAATAATATCACTGTTGAGTTAGAAGAGATCATTCTACGCAAAACTATGCGTAATAAAGGTGAAAAATTTTCCCAACAAGATATTCTTAACACTATAAATGAAGAATTACAAAATAAAAACTTACCTGAAGATAAAAGAATTGAATTATTAAATTTAAAAAAACTTAAAGAAGAAGAAATTGCTATTGGAGGAAATACTACAGAAGCTCATACTATCAATGGCAGTTCTACAGAGCATGATATTGCTGAAAAATATAATGGCGATATAGATAAATATTTAGAAGATGTAGCCAAAGATTTTGATCTTGAAAATATCAGTGATATAAAAAATAATAAAAAAGCAATAGCTTATATCTTGGATAATTGTAATGATAACACTATAAGAGAAAAAATATGTAATAAACTTGGGATTAATCTGGAAGATCTTAATTATAGTAAACCGCAGTTAGTTCGAAGTTTGGGTGAGTCTTTAGTTGAGTGTAATATAAAGGATCTCAAGAGATATAAAAAAATAAGTCATAATGCAGGTGAAAGAAGTATTGTAGAAAGGGCAATTGACAGAACACCTGTTCATTTTAAAGAGCATAATGACCGTAAAGAATTGGGCGAATTTGATACAAATCTCGGCTACGGCGAAGCTGTTGCTAAAAGCTGGAACAATCGAGAATATGTAACGCAAGAAGAAGCTATTGCTTTAGGCCGAGATTTGAATATGTCCGAAAATGTTTCAAATGCGGCAAAATCACAATTTACTAAGGCATTTATTGAAACTGCAGCTCAGAATGGGGTTGAAGAACAACTTTATTTTGGCAGAGAATTGTCTAAAATAGATAACGCTGCGGTAACAGAAGGTTTGGCAGCAGCATCAAATTCTGTTGATGAGCAGTATAGAAGTCAGTATAATTCATATGTTGAAACAGCTATGCAGAATTATCCGCCTGAACAACAGGCAAATATTCGTTCTGCAATGAAAACAGGCGAGATTTCTCAGGAAACTCTTTCTCAAACAACTCCGCCTTCAGGTAATAATGCAGAAAAAACTTCATCATCTTCTAATACTGATAGTGTACAAAGCAGTAATACCAATTCAACAACGGGTAATATAAATCAAAATGCCGGAAATATTCAGGAAGTTGCAGCAACATCAGGCAGAACATCTGCATCAAATGCAACCGCCTCTGCATACACTAATATCGCCGCTCAAACTCAAAATTTCACATCACAACTCAAACAGCAAACAGTAACAGAACCAACGTATTCTACGGCTGCTGCAACTGATACTTCAGCTGCAACAAAATCTTCATATGCTCAAGATAACAGCCGGATTCAATCAGAAGATAACTTCACAACGGAAGCTTTGCAGGCTAAAAAAGATGCAGTTGCTGAAAATATTCAAAACTATCAAAATAAAGTTGAAGAATCCATTCAAGGACAAACAACTAATGTTTCCGAAGAAGATTTGCAATACATAGATAATATTGTACAGAATAATACAAATCTATCTGATTCAGAAGAAGAAAAAATCAGGCAAATTTTTGCAAAAGCAGGAACAGATGTTAATGTTATTTATTCAATAATAATAAATAAATACGGCTCCCAAGCTCAGGATAAATTCTTGGAAGTTCTTGCCTCAAACGGATCTTCTGATAATATTCGATCTTTTGTCAACAGTATGAAAAATGACCCAAGTGTTATAAAGAAATTATATGCTTATTGTTCAAATCAAAAATTAAGATCAGAATTGTTGAATATGCTTCCAATAAGCGATATTATTTCAATGATTTCTGCTGGGCAAATAAAAATTTCTGATCTTGGTACAAATAATTATAAGCGAGTTATCGCAGAATTAAAGCTTTCTGATCCTGAAAAACTGAATGAATTATTCGGGGAGTTTGAAAGTGATATAAATAATAAAATTGCATCAGGCTACAGTCTGAATAACTCTGACCGTCAACAGCTTCGGGATTATCTTGTTAATAATATTGACAGTTTGAGCAATACAAGATTTGCAAGATATTTACAATATCTGCCGATTGATACAAGAGAAGAACTTGTAGCATTGAAAAATTCACCAAATAAAACAGCACAATCTGATGAACCTCAAGTTCAAGATCAAAATGCATCACGCTATTCAGCAGATGCAGCTACAGAAAATAAAACTGTAGCATCTGAACCTTCATCTGCTGTTCAAAACTCTAATAGTAATAAAATTAAAGAAAACGGGAATAAACAAGATAACACTATAGCTCAACAAAAAACACAACCAATTTTTGAAAACCATGAAATGACAAAAGTTCTAAATGACGGTACAAAAGTAAAAAGAAAAGAATCATTTGGAGCAGTCAGCGATAATACTGATATGTATGAAGGCTATGAAGAAATTTCTCAGGTGAGCGAGAATCCTTCAATGGCAGACCCTGTTTTGACTCCTGGCTCTTATGAGTGGCAGGTAAAATATAACAGACAAATGGCATATCAACCACCTGTAACTCAGCCGACAAATATGCCACTAGAAGATGATGGCATTCTTTTAGGCTCAAATAAAGTCAGTCCTCGTCTACAAATAGATAAAATGAAAAGAAGAGGCCCGTTCTACTTTAATGCTTAATTTTTAACCGGCTTGCTTTTACATAACTTTTATGCTGTAATTATATTACAGCAGGATTTCCTGCGAGTCCACTTGAAAGAAGACAATTATAATTGCCGAAAGAAGTTAAACTAGCAAAATTTGCAGGTTTTTGTTACGGAGTCAAAAGAGCCGTTGAAACTGTAAAAAAATTAAAAGAAGAAAACCCTGAACGAAATATTTGTGTATTGGGTGAGCTTATCCATAATACACAGGTTATTGAAGAATTAAAAAGTTTAGGAATAGAGTCGTTATCAGAGCTGCCTGAGCAAGGTAACGGGATTTGCGTTGTAAGAAGCCATGGAGAAAGTCCTGAAGTCTTTGAACAGATTAAAAAAGCAGGTTTTGAAGTTTTCGATTTAACATGTCCTGATGTAAAAAAAGTTCAGCAAAAAGCGGTCGAACTGGCTAAAGAAGGTTATTATCTCATAATTGTCGGTAAATCACAACATCCTGAGGTCGTTGCAATTAATGCTAATGCTCGTTTGTATAGTGACAATGTTATAGTTGCAGATTCAATAGAACAATTAAAACCTTACGAACAGGAATTGAAAAAACACAAAAAACTCGGAATTGTAGTTCAGACAACGCAAATGATTTCAACTTTAAATGAAATTATTACATACTTAGCGCCGTTGGCAAAAGAATTGCATATTGCAAATACGATTTGTCAAAGTACGTCAATGAGGCAATCAGAAGCTGTTGAACTTGCAAAAGACAGCGATTTGATGATAGTTGTAGGTTCAAAAAAGAGTGCAAATACAACTCATTTGGCTGAAATTTTGAAAAATATAACGAAAACAATTCATATAGAAACAGATAAAGAATTAGAAAATTACAGAGCGTTGATTGAAAAATCAAATAAAATTTCAATAACAGCAGGGGCATCTACTCCTGACAATGTTATTAAAAAAGTCATTGAAAGTATAAATTAACTAAACAAAGAAAAGGAGAAATAAAAATGACACAAGCAACATTAGATGATTTTGAAAAATTGTTGGAAGAAAGTTTTTCCAGCGGTCATTCAGTAGCTGATATCGTAGAAGGTACAGTATTGAGAAAAGAACAAGACGGATATTTAATCAGCGTAAGAGGCGCAAAAACAGAAGCTTTCTTACCTATTAAAGAAATTTCTTCAGCAGAAGAAGCTTCACCTCTAGAAATTGGTGATATTAAAGAATTTTATGTATTAAAAGAAGAACAAGATGAAGAAGGAATGGTATTGTCATTAAAAAGACTTGCATTTGCTCAAGCTTGGGCTCAACTTAATGATGCAAAAGTTCAAGGTGATACAATTCTTGCAAAAGTTGTTTCTGTAGTTAAGGGCGGTGTATTGGTTGATGTAGCAGATTTAAAAGGCTTTATCCCATCTTCTCAATTAAGAACTGGAACTCCGTTTGACGGATTGTTGGATCAAAAAATTGAAGTTAAAGTTTTGGAAGCTGATCCTAAGAAAAATAAACTTATCTTATCTCAAAGACAAGCTGTTGCAGAACAAAGAGATCAAGTTGTTGATAATATTTTAGCTGAACTTCAAGAAGATCAAATTGTAAAAGGTGAAGTCGTAAGAATTGCTGATTTTGGTGCATTTGTTGACATCAACGGTATTGATGGATTGCTTCCTATATCTGAAATTTCTTGGCAAAGAATTAAACACCCTTCAGATGTAATTTCTTTAGGCGAAACTGTTGAAGTAAAAATTATTAAAATTGACCATGAATTAAAGAGAATTTCATTGTCATTAAAGAGAATGGGTGAAGATCCATGGCAGCAGATTGAAGGTCAATTTGCCGAAGGTCAAGTAATTACAGGTACTGTAAATAAAGTTACAGGATTTGGTGCTTTTATTAATATTTTCCCTGGTGTAGAAGCATTGTTACCTGTTTCTGAAATGGCAGAAGAAAATGTTAATCCGTTCAATGCTTACAAAGTAGGTGATAGTGTTGAAGTTTTGATTAAAAAATTCACACCTCAAGAACACAGAATCGCATTGAGCGTAAAAGATATTAATAAAACAGAAGAAGAAGTTTCAACTGAAGAGTAATGTAATATTATTCAAATAGAGTAAAAGCCTGTTTTAGTATTTAATAAAACAGGCTTTTTTCTTGGCAAAAAATATTTTGTTTGGGTTTATAATAGTTATGAGTTACTATACAAAAATCAGAGCGTATTTAAATACTCCAGCAAAGTGTTTTATACCAAGGTGTAAAGCTAGATGCTGTATTGATGCACCATTACCTGAGGGTTTTTTAGATAAATTTCAGGGCCGAATACAACGACCAATTTATAGGGCTGTAAATATAGGGCAAAATGATCCGAGAGATACATTTAATTCCGTAATATACAACACAACCCCAAATCCTGTACAGTTGATAGGGTTTGATCAAAATGGAAACAAACTTGTAGGTATCCCCAGAGAAGTGTTGAACGAGTTAAATATAAAAAGTATGGAACAGGTGAAGGAATTGTTAAATGATTATGGCAAATATAAAAATTACTGTCCGTTTATTACAACATACGGCAGATGCAGTGTTTATGAACATCGCCCGTCAATATGCAGAGAATTTGGTTCTTCGCCTTTAAAAATTGATCATTGTCCTGATAAATCAAGCCGGTTAGATATCATAAAATTTCACGTAAAAGAGTTTTTTAACTTTAAGGATACTTTCAAATTTATCTTTGCAAATCTAAAGTCAAAATTTATTAAAACTAGTCCTAATAATTGATTACAGTTATAAAACAAATACTCTATAATATAATTTATATATTAAAAGGAGCTTATATGAAAAAAATTTTACTTTTTATAACTTTAATGTTATTCAGTTTATCGACAGCAGCATTTGCCCTGAAGGATGAACAATTATTCTACTGTTCCTATGCGGATAGAGCATTTCTTGGTGTAAATCTGGACAAAGCTAATGAAAAACAATGTAAAAAATATTTAAAGAAAAGGGAACTTTACAACAAATGTATTTCCTTAAATAGAACCGTACCAAACCTATATAACTACGGATATTGCAGTAAAATTGAGACATCAGTTCCGATCAGTTTAAAAGATGTAGAATGTTCTTTCCGCTTTAACGAAGATAGAAGTGAAATAATCGGATATGCTTCTTTACGAATAGGCCAAAGTGAGAAAGCCGCAAATACATGTCTATATACCTTAGCAAAGGAAGTTAAGAAAAACTATCCTAGCATAATAACAAAAAAATTAGACTGTGCGAAGTATGGATTTAAATATGTCGAAGAGAAGAATGGTAAAAAATAATAGTCTGAACTTGTTTCAGAATCTATGGTAAATGTAACAAAGGAGATTCCGAAGCCGATTCGTAATGACAGCATGACAGTATTACACATATTTAGCGGAAACGATGATAGAAGTTCCGCAATATCTTTCTTGAGATAAAAAATTTTTCATGCTAGCATAATTGCATATAAAAGTAGAATATGAAAAAGTTATGAGGTAAAGTATGCAAGCCCGCAGAGCAGCCAGAGAACTGGCATTTATATTATTTTCACAGTTTGATAAAAAAATTACAAACTATTCAAAAGAAAATCTGGACGATATTATTTTAAAGTCCGTAAGAATTCTTTCAAGCAGTGCTAATGACGATTTAAAAACTTCACTAGGTTCACTTCTTGATATGAAGAATAAAATTGATGATTATGAAGCAGAACACGAGATAAATCTAAACAGACCAATTGATGCTGCAAATATTTCAGTTCCGCTTCCTATGACAGCTGATCTAAAAGCAAGAATTGATGAGATGATAGAAGTTGCAGAGAAAGCTTTATTAGCTTTAGAAATAGCTGAATTTACAACTCTTGAATCTCAGGGAGATGTAAAAAATTATGCAATTCAAATAGCTGAGGCATTTCAGCAGCATCACGAAGAAATTGATGATATTATTAAAAAGTATTCAGCAGGATGGGATTTTGACAGACTTGTTAAAATGGATAAAGACATTCTTAGAATTGCATTGTCTGAACTTTTATACATCAAAGAAACTCCAATGAAAGTTATTATTGATGAAGCTCTTGAATTGGCTAAAAAATATTCAACAGATGACAGCGCTTCATTCATCAACGGAATATTGGCAAAAGTCATTGTTGACAAAGGTATAAAAGATTAATCAAAATTCAAAAATAAACTTTTGGAAGGCAGAAATTTTATTTCTGCTTTTCTTTTATTACTAACTCGTAGCCCAAATAATCCAAAATTTCCTGAACTGTTTCAAACCTTATACGCTTTTTATTCAATTGAACAGAAATAGTACTTTGTTGTGAGATATCGTAATTAGCTTTTTGCATATTTTCTATCAGCTTTCTCATTGAAAGTCTATTATTTTTTAATAATAATATTTCTATTTCTTGTTTTATGTCCAACATAATAACAGTTTAAATTTTTAATATTGTATTGACAAATATATAAATGCATGATAGGTTATGACAATTAGTGATTGATATTCTTAATCAATACTTAATATTATAATGCAATTTTTGATATTATGAATAACCAAATAGACATTGAAAACTTTGACGAAGATGAAGATATAATTCTTCCTGATACAATATGTGGAGAGCTTAGACTTATACTTTTTATAACTTTGAGAATGATAAAGCTCCCGGCTGAACGGAAAAAATTGTATATAGAACTAAAAAGACAAATCTATTTTTATATACTCTGGATGAAAAATAAATAATTTCATGTTATTATTCAGCTATGTTTGGATTCTTTAAAGACAAATTTAATGACCTGAAACACGCTGTTTCGAATACTGCACAATCTCTTGTCGGGAATGTTCTGTCAAATGTTGACACTACAGAAGAACAGTATTCGGAATTTGCGCTTGATGATATTGAGGATACTTTAATAAGTGCCGATTTAGGTGTCGGTTATGCTGCCGAACTTGTAGATAATCTTCGCGCTAAAAAGAATGCTAAACCTTCTGAGCTCAAAAATTATTTGAAAGAAGAGTTTAGAAAAACACTTCAAAGTGCCGGTTCTACTGACTTAAATTACAATGAAAACGAGCTTAATATTTATTTTATCACAGGAGTTAACGGTGCAGGTAAAACAACTCTGATAGCTAAAATGGCATATCGTTTCAGACAAGAAGGAAAAAAAGTTTTGGTAGCGGCTGGAGATACTTTCAGAGCAGCAGCAGAAGAGCAATTAAATATCTGGTCAGAAAGAGCCGGCGCAGATATTGTAAGGAAAGATAAAGCTGATCCTGCATCAGTTGTTTATGAAGCAATACAAAAGGCCAGGTCTGAAAACTACGATGTAATTCTTGTTGATACAGCAGGCAGGCTTCAAAATAAGTTCAACCTGATGGAAGAATTGAAAAAAATCAAAACGGTCATAGATAAACAGGCTCCGGATGCTTTAAGAGAAAGTATTCTTGTAATTGATGCCAATACCGGCCAAAATGGTTTACAGCAGGCAAAAGTTTTTGCTCAAGCTGTTAATTTGACCTCCGTTGCGCTGACAAAGCTCGATGGCAGTGCTAAAGGTGCAATAATTATTGCTATTGCCAAAGAGATGAAACTTCCTGTAAAGCTCGTTGGAGTCGGCGAGAAAATGGAAGATTTAAAAGCCTTTGATACTGAAGATTTTATCAATGCAATTTTTTCGGAATAAATTGTAATTAATTTATTATTTGAATTCTTTGATCATCTTTTATTTCTATTGGTTGGTTGAGTTTTTTAATATAATCGCAGGCTAATTTATTTTTATCCATATCGAATTTTTGTAAAACAAAATCAGGATGTTTATTACTTTCTAGGTATCCGTCGCCTCCTGTAGCATAAAAATCATCTGCAGCTACTGTGTATTTTTTATTCGGGTCAGGATTGTTTACATCGATTTTATGAACTTGATTATTTTTATCAATGTATTCCATTTCCAATAATTCACCTTTGGTATTTGCTTTATATTTTAGGCCTGAAACAAGAAGGATTCCCGGTTTATTTGAACTTCTTGTTAAGGATTGCAAACCTACTTTAATGGAATCTACAATTTGTTTCTCTGATAATGACAATATCATCATTTTATCTTCAAACGGTGTAATATCAGAGATTAATCTTGTATCAATAGGTCCTTGTGAAAAATGACCTCTGATATTTCCTGCATTTAGTATTGCAATATCAGTACCTAATTCTGATCTCATCGCATCTGCAATTAAATTCCCATGCGGATTATTTTGTGCAAGCCTTTTTTCAGGAGGTGGTACTGCTGCTTTTACATGACCGATAACCTCAGGTTTACCTATAATACTTTCAACTGAATGTTTAATAAATAATGGTCTGTTATAAGCCCTTGTTTTTATTACATTATTTTGTGCTTTTTTGATAACGCCGTTTTCATCAAAATCTACATTTAAAATTCCGACGTTTTCTCCGTCTTTTCCTGCCTGAGTTATGATTGTAGGTTCACCTGTTTTTGAGTAGAACAGGTTTTGACCTTCTTTTATTCCTTCTATTAAGTCATGAGTGTGTGCGCCAAAGATTATATCTATACCTTCGGTTTCCTTAGCCAGTCGTTTATCGTTTTTTATACCGGCATGGGATAGTACAATAATTTTGTTTATCCCTTGTTCTTGTAATTTTTTTACTTCATCTTGTACAAGTTTAATTGTTTCATCAGGATTTTTAATTGTAATATCTTGTAATGTATTATTTGCTTTTACTCTTTCATACATATCAGGCGGAGCAATACCTATAAGTCCGTATTTTTCTCCATCTTTTTCAACTATCATTGATTTTTCTATTCTTCCGTATATTGGAGAATTTTTATCTACTTCAATATTTATTGCAAGAGTTTTATAACTTGCATTATCTAATAATTTTGCTAAATTTGTCGGGTCTACTATGTCTAATTCATGGTTGCCAAGGGCTGATGCTATGAATCCACTCCAGTTTAAAAATTGGTTAGCAACTTGATTGTTTGTGAAGTTTGCGCCTAAAATTATGTCGCCTGATGCAACTTTAAATTTCGAAACTTTATCGGTTGAATTAGTATAAAATGTTTTGTTTATGTCAGATGGAGAAATTTGATCAAATTCTCTGGAAATATTATAAATTCTTTCCATATTTGTCATTTTTCCATGTACATCATTTATATAAAACCAGCTTGTATGTACTATTTTAGGTTGGTTAAATTTTGAAGCTGATGTTTTAGATGTTGTATAGACAGGTATTGTTTCTGTCGGGTAAATATTTGTTGTATATTTTGTAGTATCATTATTTAATTGAGACGCATTCGGCACCTGTTCGGGTTTTGATATAACTGTGCCTGTTTTATTATTCATTGCAGATTGATTAATATTTGGTACGTTTATCATTTGTTACCTACTTATGTTTCAACATGATAAAACCTCCTGAAAATAATTTTTGCTTTTTTAGGAGGTTTTATTAACAAAATGTAATATATCTTTTTATACTATGCTGCGTTTTTCATGTCTTTATACATATTTATACCTTCAACATAATTTGGTATGATATTTAAGTCTTTTTCAACGATATGTTTAGGTAATGCTGCATGGTGAATTTTAGGAAGCAGATAATCTTCAGAGTATTCTATCGGTCTTGGAATATTATCATCCGTATCATTGCATATAAATGTTACTTTCCCATTTTTTTCGGTTCTATATCCAACGATAGTTATTTCATGGCCGTTAACAATTATATTATTTGAATCTGTTTGTGTATATCCGATAATTATATTTTCTCCTTCATTCAATGCTTCAAGCAAATGTCTTTTCATTGTGCCTAAATCCGTTTCATATCCAATAAGACGCGCATTTTCATCTACTGTCTGATAAGTTACTGATAATATATTTTGATCAAATACTACGGATTCAGTAAATGTTTTTTCAAATTCTATTAAACCTTTATCATTTTGATTGAATTTCCCAGCTCGTTTGTCAGTTAGTGTATTATAAGATTGCTGGGAGCCTACTTGCATAAATGTTGATTGCATTAAAACATCTAAAGGTGTTCTTTCATAAGGATCTTTATTTGTAGTTTGTGTTTGAGCTCTTAGGATTGCATTTTTATCAGGTGCAAATGTCAGTTCTGCTTGATTGAAATCTTTCATCTGGTATGGAATTTCAAATGCATTTAAAAGCCATATTGCATTAATTGTATTATCGGCCAAGTTATTCAAACCTATAGTTTTATTTACAGATAGTTTAGGAGAACTTAGTTCCTGTGCAAATCTGGCGAACTCTGCAGGATGCTGTTTTGCAAGTTTAAATTCTGTACTTGCTGCAACGCATGTTCCTGAATGGGTTACATTTATATCATTTTTTCCTTGGTATAAATCTAATAAATTTGTTTTTCCCTCAATATTTGCCTGTATGAATTTTTCTCTGTATTCAGGCGGAACATCTCCAAATTGTTGAGTAATTATATATGGGTAAGCAATTGTTGCTATTGTATCTTTTAGCATTGTTTTAGCATTAAGTCCTTGTGCTCTCGGTTCATTTATAATCTTATATAAGTTATCCAAAACGGTACTATGGTCATTTGAATCGGTGTTTAATAAGACTCCGGTTTTTAAAAGATTTTCAACAATTTTTCTCCCGTTTCTGTCAAGATTAGAGATAACTGTTGTGTATTTTGCTTTTTCTTCTTTGCTGTTTAAAGTCGTTCTTATTTGTGTTTGGTTAACCTGCTGATTTGGATACATAGTATAAGTTGCGGTAAAAGCAGGAGTTGATGATGCAGTAGTTTCTTCCGGCTTTTTATCGGCATTATTTACACTGCGAATTGTGTTATAATTATATTGCTGGATACGAGAATTAATTTTTTCTACCATATTAACACCACATTTATAATAAAAAACAAAAGTTTAAAAAATTGCTATATGTATAAATTTATTGTAAATAAATATTAAAGAGGGTATCATTGAATAAGCTGAAAGTCAAACCGTTAACTAAAGAACAAATATTAATTTCCTTCGATAGATTGACAAGGTTTAAACATCCTGAGATTAAGTATGTAAGGGTATTCATGGATGTTTTAACTAATAATTTAATATCACCAAAATATAAAAAATCAGATTTGGAAAAAATGGATTATTCAACTCTAAAAGACCTTGCTCAGTATATTTTAAATTATTCAATCAATGAACTCGGTTATAATTCTTCGGATGACTATTTAATTAATCAGCGACTTTATGATTATGAAAAATCTGTTTTCGCTGTAAGTGAAAATGTAGAAAATCTTTTGAAAAATAAAATTCATTATAAAGCTATTATAGATATGATTGATGAAAATTCTTCTTTAAATCTCAAATGGCTTAAATGTTTAGCATCTTCATCAGATATTGAAGAAGATAGGTTTAAACATGCTTTAAAATTCCCTGTAAAAAAGGTTGTTATCGCAGAAGGTGCAACTGAAGAAATTTTACTTCCCGAATTTGCAAAATTTTGCGGGTATGAATTTGACAGGGAAGGTGTATATATGCTTTCTGCAGGTGGGAAAAATCAAGTTGTTAAAATGTATTATAAGCTTATTGAAAATTTAAAGCTTCCAATTTTCGTATTGCTAGATAAGGATGCAAAAGAAAATTTGGAGGAAATAATGCCAAGGCTTCGATCAATTGATAAAATTCATCTTTTAAAATGTGGCGAGTTTGAAGATTTATTATCTCAAGATTTGGTTAAAAGAACATTGGAATACGAATTGAAGAACATTTCTATTCTGGAGAACAAAATGTTGGAAGAGGATATACCAAGAGTTAAAATTTTGGAAGAAGTTTTTAAAACAAGAGGAATGCATGAATTTAAGAAAGTTGAATTTGCTCAAATGGTAAAAAGAAATATAAAATCGATATCGGATGTTTCTTCTGAGATATTTGATATAATCAAAGAAATTCAGATTAGTAATATTCAAAGTAACATAAATTAAAGAAAATAAAATTGATTGGTTGACATTTAATTTTGTCTGGGATAGAATAACTTTCGTAGGTTAAATAGATAAGCCCCCATCGTCTAGAGGCCTAGGACAACACCCTTTCACGGTGTAGACAGCGATTCGAATTCGCTTGGGGGTACCATTTCAATATAAGACGCCAATGAGGCGTCTTTTTTGATGAATAGGCTTGAGATTTCAGCGGTTCGAAATTTATTTAGGAAAAGTATTATAAAAAAATAAAAGAGGTTTTACCTCTTTTATTTTTTTATTCCCATTTATTTAATAAGCTCATTGCTTTTGGTATTACGTTTGCTTTATCTCTGGTTTTATAATAAACCTTATTCTTTGGATTTATAATACAATATCCTGTTTTACAAGTTTTATATAACCATTTGTCTATACAAACATCATTGATACAAGAAGCTTCAATATCAATATCTACAATTTCATCTGAACTTCCCTTTATTTCTTTTATATCAGGGTATAATATAAATTTGTCTTTCAATTTATCTTTATTTTTATTGAATTCTTCTTCTATAAATTTTTTTGTTTCTAAAGTCCTTTCATTCTTTGGTCTTAACCAGTATATAATATATTTATTGCTTAATAATAAATTGGCATTGTGATCTTCTGTATCGGTTTTGTCAAATATTTCTTGTGGAATTTTCAATTCCGAGGTACTGATAATACTGTAATAATCCTTGTTTAGCATAGATATATTTTCTTTAGCTTTTTTTTCTGAATGTGAAAATAATAATATAGGAAGAGTAATTACTAATACTGTTCCGGCAATGATGAACCATGCTTTTACCCAAGCCTTTTGAGCCATATGAAAATCTGCTTCATTTTTATATTGAATTTCTTCCCAAGCCCATTGATTTCCTTTTGTTCCGGCTATGAAAGCAAATATAATAGCAGCGATAAATCCGTATGGTATTATGCATAGTAAAGGGATAAGCAGGAGTGTAAATTTTTTGTATTTTATTCCCCAAATCCAATTGAATAAAAATGTTCCCCAATTAAAATGTCTAGAAATACTATAAGGTGCGATGTCACCCATTCCGGAGTTGTTCTCATGTTTTTCAATGTATACTTTTTTTTCTTGATTTTTATTGGTAACTTTTATTTTGTCCAGTTTTATTGACTCTTCATCTTTTAGAAAATCTTCAATAGATGTTTCGTCATTTTGTTTGTTGCTACTAAAATCTTCGTTAGACATGAATATTTCCTTTTATTGTTAATCACTTCAAATTATATTACATTATTTGTTTGTGGGCTTTATTGTTACATTATTATAATAATTTTATTTTTTTATTGTGTTTTTAGAATATTTATGATACTAATTTTATAGTCAAGAAGGAAGAATAATAAAATGTTTATACAAATTCGACGTAGCAGATGTGGATTAAGAGGCTTGTTTTAAAGACGAGTAAACATTTGTTGTGTTGAAAATAATTTTAAAACAAGACCTTAAATTTTAAGGTCTTGTTTTTTAACAAATGTAAAAATAGATTGTATAAATGGCAATTATTATTATTCAGCTTACTTACATTGAAAGTGAAGGTTAATAGTATGACAAATAAAAATAATCGACGAAACTCAACTATAAAAGCGAATGCCCCAATCGTGAAATTGATGAATTTAATTTGGGGCTTGTAGTACACAAGTTGAGGCAGGGTTTTGCCCTGTTATAGGATGAAATAAAGAAAATGATACCAAAAATTACAGCAAGTACAGTATACTCCATATTAGGAAATAACAGTTCATATGTTCCATTAGCGATAAAAGATGTTGCCAATAGTTGTGGTCTTACTACCGCTTCTTATATAGCAGGTGACAAAGTTGAGGGAAAAGATAGATTTATTGATGAGTTCGGTACTCAAATTATATGGCTTGGTGGGCTTCCTGCATTTAATAAATTATTTAGTTATATATTGTTTAAGCCAGCTAAGTTAGATTCAAAAGTTGATGTAAGAATATTTAAAAATCAAGATATTTTGAAGGCTGCTTGTGAGTTAGCGCCAACAGAAACTATTCACAATAGTTTGAAAACTGCACTATTACATCAAAAACAAATGAAAATATTGACGGTTGCAAGATTTGCCGCTGCATCTGTTGCAACGACTTTAAGCTATCTTGGATTGACAAAATTCAGGCATAAATATACTGAAGAACAGATTAAAAAAGATTATTTTGAGAAACAGAAAAAGCAAAAGTCAGAGAGTGGGTTAAGAAATTCTCAAGTGCCGTTTTCATCTGCCTTTTCAGCTGTACATACTACGCAGTCAGGATTTAATGATAAAAAAAATGTTTCTTTCACCGGCGGATTTCAGGATTTTATTTTTGATCCTGTAAGAAATCTGATGTTGGTTGATGGCGCAATAACAACAGAAAGACTTTCACATGCAAGAAATCCTCAAGATTTTCTCGGTTATGTTTTAAAAGAGGGTGGTTTCTGGTTATTTATGTATTTTGCAGGTCCAATGATTGCTAAGGCATTGGAGAGAAATGCTGAAAAAAATCATAATAAGTCTATAGATTTAGATGCAAGGGTTATTGAAAATGCGAAATTTAAAGAAGCATTTTCGGATGGGACTATTAAAGAACATCTTAAATTATTCAAGGATGCAGATAAATCAGATATTGATATTTATAAATTTGCAGTTAATAATATCAATTCAGCTAATTCAGAAAGAACTAACGTTAACTTAATAATTGATATGGCAAAGGAATCAGGTATTATTGAATGTATAAAACTTGATGACAAAAATAAAGTAGATACAAGAAGATTTATCGATTTAGAGGCATTGAGGAGTGTTCATAGTAAAGTAGAAAAACTCCTCGGGCAATATGAAAAATCAGGTGAGAATGTTGACGAATTTTTTGCCTCTGTAAGAAAATTGAAAAGGGGTGCTGTTTTAAAAAATATTGGAGCATGCATAGGAGCTTTAGGTATTGTTGTTCCTGCGATAATGCTTCTTGTAAGACAATTTAGTCCTGAATATCAGGTTAAAAAGGATATTGAAAAGAAACTTGCAGAAGCAGAATCTGTTAAATCTTAGCAGTTGACTTTTTGATAGTAATTGGATAAAATGATAATAGTTATCAGTTTGAGGTAAGATATGAATTATTCAAAACAAAGAGAAAAAATACTTGATATTCTTACTCGTAATGCTATTCATCCGACAGCGGATGAGTTGTTATCTTTTTTACAGCAAGAAAATTCAAATATTGGTATTACTACTCTTTATAGAAATTTGAATCAGTTGACTGATGCCGGAATAATAAAAAAAATTGATGGCTTAGATCCTTCTGCTCATTTTGATCATAATACATTTGAACACTATCATTTTATATGCGAAAAATGTAAAAAAGTATATGATGTTCCGGCAGACATAGCTCCCGGGTTAATAAAAAATGTACAGTTGGCTACGGGATTTGAAATTAAAAGTCATGATATAGTATTTCATGGTATTTGTAGTGAATGTAAAAAGAGAAAGGAAAAACATTAATTATGGAAAAATGGGTTTGTACTGTATGTGGTTATGTTTATGATCCTAGTGAACACGACGGTGTGACATTTGAAGATTTACCTGAAGATTGGCTTTGTCCATTGTGTTCTGTTGGTAAGGATCAATTTGAAAAAGAATCATAATAATAAAAGACCCGAAAATATTTTCGGGTCTTTTATTACCAATCCAATAATTGTTTTAGAATATCAGGTATTTTTTCAGCTTCTTTATATCCTATTCCATTTATTGAAAATATTTGATCTGAGGAAGGGTTTACTACACAAAATTCCTGACATATATTTGAAAAATCTGCATCAGCTTGAGCCTCTTCTATTGAGTCAAATCTTTTAATACCGGAAGCTCCTTGCGGATAGAAATTATACTTTTCAGTATATAAACTATCAGCGCTAAGCGGATCTATCGCTTTTATAAGTGCTTGTGCGAATGGACAATCTGCACCGACATAATATATTATAAATTTTTTATCTGTATATAACTTTTTGAATTCACTTTTTGTTTTTAAGTAGGTAACAGTGTTGTAAGGGATTGTTTTTATTACATAGTCAATACCATCCATTCCAGTTAAGGTTGGAATATTATGATCTGTTGATGCAACGTGACTGGTTTCGATTTCTGGTTTTTGAGTCTGTTGAGCTTTTTTGCTGTTACACGAAGAAACTCCTATTCCTATAACTAAAAGTATAATCAATGTTGCTATAAAATATCGCATACATTTCTCCTTTACCACTTTTTCAATTTATTCAATATATATTCAAATTTTTGAGCCTCTTTTTTGCTGTCTCCTTTGAGGGCAAAAATTTGATTTTTAGAAGGATTAACTATGCAAAAATTTCCACAAGCTTTTATAAAATTTAGTTTTGCGTTTCCTTCGGCTGTTGTCAATACATTTTCAGGTAATTCTTTTTTATGCTTTTTCATTAATCTGATATCTTTTGGTTGCATAGTAACTATAGTTATTTTTGCTTTTCTGGATACAAAGTTGTAATGTTTTTTATAGTTAGAATCATTGCTTATTTTTTCAAGTGTTTCTGCGTATTCTTTTGCAAATGGAGTATTTTCGTCTTTTATATAGACTACAAATTTTTTATGTTTATATACAGAGCTGAATTCACTTTTAGTTTTTAAATATTTTGCCGGCCATTCTGGAATTTTATATAATTTGTACTCAAGACCTTCCATATTTTCCAGTTTAAAAGGGATTTTTTCAATTTGTTCCATTTTTATAGAAATTTTCTTAGTGGTCTTTTTAGACTGTATTTTCCCAGTAACAAGAATTATTCCTGTTACAATTAAGATTATAAGTATTATTGTATAAATAAGTTTTCTCATTTACATATCCTTTTCTATGAAATATTTAATCCTAATATAATTTTAGCACTAGAGTGTAGATGTGTATATTTTTTAAGTTTAATTAAGTAAAGTATTTGAAAATATTTTTGAAATATAATTTTGTTATGGTTCTAAAGGAAAAAGAATTAATTAAATATTTCAAAAGCCTAGGAATTGATGTTCATACATCAACAAAGGCAAGGGGTTATCAGGGGTTTTATTTAAAAAACCGAATAGATATATCGAAAAATATTCCATCAGAAAGGATTGTTCCTACACTGTTACATGAATTTGCTCATTATGTGCATTCAAAAATAGAACCATTTATGGGAAAAACCGGTGGTTCAATTGAAGCTCTTTTTGATACTTCCGAAACGGCAGTTTATACAGAAGAACTCTTAAAAGTCACACACTTTGTTGATAAACATTCAAAATGTGAAAAACTGCTTGAACATAAAAAAATTATTAAAGAAAAAATTTTGGTATATGAAAAAATTATTAAGCAGCGATATCCGAACTTTATGCGTTCTAAAAAATTTAAAGAATTTGACAAGTATATAAAAAAATCTGATGCTAAATATTTATTAAAGTATGACAGAATAAAATTGATTTCGGGAGTGTTTTTTAAGAAAACAAAAGTTTATACAATAGATAATATAGAACATGATTTTCCTGAAATGCCGATTGAATTTGCTGCATATATAAGGTTAAGATCTTGTCAAAAACGGCAGTCACGTATTGCTTCAAAAATCAATAAGTTAAATAAATACTATAATAAACCTACGGAATTATTTGCCAGATTTATAGAGGGGCTGTATCTAGATTCTGTAACAATCCAAAGATTAGCCCCAAATACATATAATAAATTTTATGATCTTTTAACTTCAGGTTATTATAAAGAATTAGCAGGTGTATCAAGATTTTTTTATAATCCTGTTAACTTGTGAAATATTTTTCTGACATAAGTTCTATGTGGTACTATTTCAGAGTAAATTCTGTCTTGTTCTGCGAGTTCTTGACCAACTGCTTTATAAACATAACGCATAACGTCTTCTGAACGTTGTTCTTCTGTTTCATATTCTTCTCTAATTTTTATAAGTTCATCTCTGTCTAGGAATTTACCACCGCATCCGTAGCATTCATCAACTTCAATTTCTTGTTTCACGCTGGAATGGTTTTTAACCATTTTGGCTCCGCATTTTGGACATGTTCTTTCTGCTGTTGTGTCAACTTTTTCAAAATTTTTGTTATTAATTTTTTCAAGAATTGCTGATATATCTTCATCTTTTTCATCAAAATCATTAAATTCTCTGTTATCAAAGTATATACCGCCGCAGCCTTGTGTACAAATATCAAGATTAATGCCTTCAGAAGGTATAAATACCTTTTCCATTTCTTTTCCGCAGGCCGGGCATTTTAATGTTTGTAGAGTATCTCCCATTTTTACTACCTTTCACGTATTGATTCCACATTTATAACTGTAGCATTATTTAACAAATTTTCATCATACAGGTAAATTATTTTGGCTGTTTTGTTTAAAAAAGTCTTTGTAATATTTTGAAAAATATTGTACAATGTATAAAAAGGTAGAAATATGACAAAAGGTTTGAAAAAAACAGAAGATGCAGAGATTCTTATAAGTCATTGCCTGAAGTTGATAGATGAAAAAGATTATTCGCAGGCAAAACTTAATATTGATAGAGCTTATGAGCTTTATAAGGCAGGAAATTCTATTGAAGGAATTTCCATATGCATGAGTTTGATTGCTTTTTTGAATTATTCTACCGATAAAAATAAATTTGAATCAGCAATGTCATTACTAAATGATGCAACATATATGGCTAAGCGCTCATTAAGCAATACTGCAGAACTAATAAATGAATTGGTATTGGGCAATATAAACTTTTCTGAATTAAATAAAGATGTTGCGTTAATTCATTATAATAATGCATTAAAGCTTTCTGTAGATGAAGATAAATATTCATTATCAGATACTATTAATACAAGAATTCGTCAACTTCAAAACGGTATGGATTATTCCCTGCCGACAAAAAGTGATCCGTTGGTTTCTCTGGTAAAAATAAGCCGTTCAATTACTGCTTTGACAGATATTGATGAATTATTGAAAGTTGTTGCTGAAGAAACTAAAAATGCAATTCAGGCAGATAGATGTACTGTTTTCCTGTGGGATAAAGATACTGATGAATTATGGTCAAAGGTAGCTTTAGGTCTAGATTCCAGTCAGGAAATAAGATTTCCTGCAGATAAAGGTTTGGCTGGATATGTTGTTAAAACAGGTGAATCTTTAAATATTGCTGATGCATATAATGATCCGAGATTTAATCCGGAGGTGGATTCAAAAACAGGTTACAAAACTAAGACAATCCTATGTATGCCGATTATGAATAATAATCGAGAAATCATAGGTGCATTTCAGGTTATAAATAAAATTGATGGTGTATTTACTAAAAATGATGAGGATTTACTTGTTGCAATCGGCGGAAGTGCAAGTATTGCATTAGAAAATGCGCAATTATTTGATAAACAGCTCCAAATGTATCATGAACAAAAATTGATGTTTGAAAGCTTTATTGATACATTGGCTATGTCCATAGATGCAAGAGATAAAATAACTGCAGGTCATTCAACAAGAGTTCGTATGTATTCTACTCTTCTGGCTGAGGAAGTCGGTATGGATGCAAAAGATATAAGTCTTTTAGAAAAAGCTGCAATATTGCATGATATCGGCAAAATAGGAATCCGAGATTCAATTCTTCAAAAGGATGGAAAGCTTACCCCTGAAGAATATAAGCATATTCAAGAGCATGTGAGAATTACACATGATATATTAAGCAGAATATATATGTCGGCTGATTTTAGGATAATTACCGAAATGGCTTGTTCTCATCATGAAAAATATGATGGTACAGGTTACTACAGACATCTTAAGGGAGAAGAAATTACTCTTGGTGGCAGAATATTAGCAGTAGCTGATGTTTTTGATGCTATAACTTCAAAAAGACACTATAGAGATAAAATGCCTATTGTGAATGTTCTTGATATTTTATTGAAAGGAGCCGGCTCTCATTTTGATAAAAATTTGGTTAATACTTTTTTATCTATTCCGGTTAATAAAATTGTCAGAGTGTTTTTATCTGAATCCCATGGTAAAATAGAATCTGATGATGATAAAATATTGAGTCAATACGATCTTTTTGCAATACATAGGTTTGCATCTTCTGAAGATTTGTCAGATAAGGAAAGAGGGGTTTTAGATCTGTTTAATAAGTATTATATAGGGCAAGTAGAGCCAAAGGAGGAAAGTAAATAGTGTTAAAAAATATATGTATAATATCTTTCTTGACAGTTTATTTGTCTTCTAATATGGTATACGCATTTGATATGAATGGGCTCAAGCCGATCAATCCGTTGGATAATAACCCGGAAACCTATCAGGAAGTTATTGATCAACCTTCTTTTGAACTTAAGAAGGGTTCTTTAACTCGTAATTCTATAAAAAATCAATATACTATTGCGATGGATAAATTCATGCAGAATAATGTTCGTTCTTCATATCAGGATTTTAAAGTATTGATCGAAAATATTGTTCCTAATGATTATATATATATGAGGTTGACTCAGGAAATGGCAGCTATAGGCTTTTTTAGCTTAGCTGAATTGTCTATGTCAAAAATACAGGATGATGAAATTTCATCTTTGCTTGAGGATGATGTCAAGCTTTATTATTTCCCGAATTATAGATTGACGTATAAGGATCAAATGTATTTGGCTGAAATATATTCTAATATAATGTATAACGATCAGAGTCGTGAGGCTACTGGGGAGTTGATGAAACAGGCAAGCCTTTTGACCGATTCAGATTATGCAAATTATTTGGTAGCTTTTGGCAGTATGAAAAATGGCGATATTAAACAGGCAGAAAAATCTATTGCTGTCGCAATTTCTAAAAATCCTGATAATATAAATTATAAACGTTTAAAAGCTGAAATTTATTCTCAGTCGGATAAACCGCAAGACGGAGTCAAATATTTGGATGAATTAAAAGAGAGTGATATAAATACTATTGTTTTTGATAAAGAATTATGCGCTTCTCAACAATATATTTTGTATAAAGCTGCAAAAAATGATTACTGGAAAAAATATCATTTGGCATATTATTATTATAATGAGAATGAACTTAATAAAGCGCTTCGCGTTTTACAAACTGCTATAAGTGGTAAAAAAAGTATTAATAAAGAGGTTTATTCTTTAACTGCTAAAGTATATTATGATCTTAAGGAATATGAAAAAGCTCAAGATTATGCACTGAAAGCTGTAGATATCGATTCCTCTTTATCCGATGCATTGATTATTCTTGGTAATATTGCAGTGAGAGATAAAGATTATAAGAAAGCCGAAGAGTATTTTAAAAAAGCGTCATCAAAAGATAAAACATATACTGCTGATGTAAAATTGGCAGAGGTTTATCAGAAATTAGATAAAGGAAAAAAAGCAAAGGACATCTATTCAAAAATCTTAAAGGATAGCTCTAAATGTTATGAAGCATATTACCAAATGGCATTGTTAGAAAAAGACAGAGAACAAGCTTATCTGAAAAAAGCTATTGCTATTAATCCTAATTTTAAAGATGGTTGGATTGATTTAGCTCGTATTGAAATAGATAATGAGTCTTATGATCAGGCTTTAACATATTTGGGTATAGCAAAATATATTGATGAAAATGATTGTAGATATTATTATTATCTTGGACTTGTTTTAAAAAATAAGGGGCTAATGGCAGAGGCAAATAAAAATTTTGAAAAGAGTTTGAATCTAAACCCTGATTATAGTTTGGCAAAAGAGGAATTGAAAATATGAAGAAGAATATATTAATTGTTGAAGATCATGAATTAACAAGATTTGGTTTGAAAACAACATTTGAAGATGTTGATTATGTGGGTGTTATATATGAAGCATCTTCTGCTGAAGAAGCTCTTGAAATTTTTAAGAATAATCCCGTTGATGTTGTTATTATGGATCTTGGACTTCCTAATATGAATGGTATAGATGCAACTCAGGCTATTCACTCAATTAATAAAGATACAAAAATCATTATTTTGACTTCACATAATGATGAAAAAGAAGTTTTGAACAGTTTAAAAGCCGGAGCAAATGCATATTGCTCAAAGGAAATAAATTTGCAAAGATTAGTTGAAGTTGTGCAATCTGTAGCAGACGGAGCTGCTTGGTTTGACCCTAGCATTGCTCATATTGTTTTGCAGGCAACTGCAAATTCAAAAGCAGAGGGTGAATCAGAAAAATCTTATAAAAATTATGATTTAACTGCACGAGAAGCTCAAATTTTAAAATTAATGACAGAAGGTTATAGTAATATGGAGATTGCACAACATCTTGTCATAAGTGTTAATACTACAAAGGCTCATGTTGCAAGTATTTTACAAAAATTAGAAGTTGATGACAGGCTGCAGGCTGCTTTAAAAGCTTTAAAATATAAAATTGTATAATAAAAAGGAATATTATGGCGGATTTAACTAAAATTCTATTAGTTGATGACAACCCAAAATATTTAGAGGACGTTTTACCTTTTTATGGGTATGAAGTTCTTTGTGCATATGATGGATTGCAGGCTGTGAAGATTTTAGAATCAGAACGGCATATTGATTTGGTTTTACTTGATGTTATGATGCCAAATATGGATGGGTGGGAAACCTTGAAAGTTATTAGGAAAAATCCTGTATGCCAGGATATTCCTATTATTATGGTAACTGCAGTCGGAGAGGATCAAAAAATGGTTTCAGGTTTAAAAATTGGCGCAGACGATTATATCGTAAAACCATTTATTCTTCCAAATTTATTGGCAAGAATTGAAGCTGTTTTAAGAAGGTCGCGGCACTCTCCTAAAAAACAATTTTCTAATAATGTTACAATTAATCAAATAAATTCTGTTAATGCCTTGACTAGCAGAGAAAAAGATGTTTTATTATTAGTTACACAGGGTGAGAGCAACAAATCTATTGCAGAAAAACTTGTGCTTAGCCAGGTTACTGTTAAAAGCCATTTAAACAGTATTTTTAAAAAATTAAATGTTACAAATAGAACCCAAGCTGTATTGGTTGCAATGCAGATGAATTTAGTAGAAAAATAAATATATTTTAAGGAGATAAGAATGTTAGATTATACAAAAGAAGAATTATTATCCTTGATTGAAGCTACCCCGGAAAAATTTAATGCGTGGAAAAAGGATAGAGAAGATGTTGATTTAAGTGAAGTTGATTTTTCGAATATGGTTATTAAGGAAGTCGACTTTTCTGATGTTGATTTAAATTCAAGTTCTTTTTCAGACTGTAATTTGTCATTGGTAAATTTTTATGGTGCAGATTTAACGGCAGTAGATTTTACCAGGGCAGTTGTTACGGAATGTGATTTTTCTGAAAGTATATTAACAGGAGCCGATTGCAGTTATGCAGAGATGACATATTGTAATTTTACTGATTGTGATATGGCTGGAACAGTTTTGTCAGAAACTGTATTGACAAATTCAGATTTGTCAGCTGCAGAAAACTTGAGTTCAGCAAGATACGATAGTGACACTGTATGGCCGGAAGAAGATATGATGCCTGCAGAGTTTGATGCTGCATATAAAGATGATTTATCTTCATTAAAGGATGATGATGATACAACGGTAGAAGATTATTAAATGTAGTCAGGAAGATTACTTTAGTAAAGGAGAGCATAATAATGATAAAAGTTGCTGTTTGCGGTGCAAATGGGAAAATGGGTAAAGAAGTATGTGAAGCGGTGATAAATGATCCTTCAATGGATTTAGTTGCGAAAATTGATGTTAAAGGAGATGGATATCGTACAATCGAAGAGGCTAAAAGATATTGTGAGATCGATGTACTTGTAGATTTTACGCAGCCGCAGTTTATATATGAAAACGCAAAATACTGTCTGCGCAACGGAATAGATATGGTAATCGGAACAACAGGTTTAAAAGATGAAGAAATTTCGTTTTTGAGGAAAATTTCTATGGATATGAAGACAGGTTGTTTTATCGCTCCAAATTTTTCAACCGGTGCAGTATTGATGATGAAATTTGCCAAGATGGCCGCAAAATACTTTGATAATGCTGAAATTATTGAATATCACCATAATCAAAAGAAAGATGCTCCATCAGGTACATCTATAAAAACAGCTCTTATGATGTCTGAGGTTAAAGGTAATTTTAAATCCGGTAATTGTGATGAGGTTGAAACAGTTGAGGGCTCAAGAGGTGGCACTTCGTATTCTGATATCCAAATTCATTCTGTTAGGATGCCGGGGTTTGTTGCTTCTCAGGAAGTAATATTCGGTTCTTCAGGACAGACTTTAAAAATCAGGCATGATTCTATTGACAGAAAATGTTATATGGACGGAGTTCTTATGGCAATCAGGCATGTCAGAGAAAATAAAGATTTTATTTACGGTTTAGATAATATTATGGAATAAATATTTTGTAATATTTGTTTTAGATTTGGCAATTTTTTATATAATAAATCCCTTTAGCAAAATAAGGGGATTTATTTTTTTACAACAATTTTAAAATAATTAAGATTTTTTAAATTTTAGGATTATTCCTTTTTACTATATTATTCTTGTAGTATGATAGTTGGCATACACTGGTAGAGGGGAAGTTATTATTATGTCAAAACAAAAACCGAATATTGCGATTTTGGGTGCTACAGGGGTTGTAGGCAGAGAAATTACAAAGATTATTGATGAATTAAAAGTTGAATTTAATAGTATAAAATTTTTATCAAGTGCTAAAAGTGCAGGTACAAAAATTGAATTTCAAGGAAGAGAATATACAGTTGAAGAAGCAAAACCTGAAAGTTTTGATGGTGTAAATATTGTTCTTGCATCTGCCGGTGGTTCAACCTCGCAAAAATTTGCACCGGAAATTGTAAAAAGGGGTGGGGTTTTGATAGACAATTCATCAGCCTTCAGAATGGAAGAAGATGTACCTTTGGTTATTGCTTATGTTAATGATGAAGATTTGAGAAAGCATAAGGGGATTATTGCAAACCCTAATTGTTCAACTTCTCAATTAATGCTTGTTTTAAAACCATTGCATGAAAAATTTACGATTAAAAGACTGCTTGTATCTACTTATCAAGCTGTTTCAGGTGCAGGCTTGAAGGCAATAAATGAATTGACGGAAAATACAAAAGCAACTTTAGCCGGAGATGATTTTACTCCAAATGCTTTTAAAAAGCCAATTTCATTCAATGTAATTCCGCAGATTGATGTATTCTGTGATAACGGTTATACAAAGGAAGAAATGAAGGTTGCTAATGAAACTAAAAAGATTTTGCATTTGCCAAAAGATTTACCTATTTCATGTACGGCAGCACGTGTTCCTGTATATAACGGACATTCGGAGGCTGTTGATATTGAATTTGAAAAACCTGTTACTCCTGATGAAGTTAGGGCAATTTTACAACATTCATTTGGAATAACAGTTATCGATAATCCTTCTGATTTTGAATATCCTACAACAAGAGATGCATCAGGAGTAGATCCGGTGTTTGTCGGCAGAATTAGAAAGAATTTGGCTTTTGATAACGGTATTTCTCTATGGTGTGTGGCAGATAATTTGAGAATTGGCGCTGCTTTAAATACTGTAAGGCTTTGTAAAAAAGTTATTGAAATGGAATTATATTAAAATCAAGGAATATTTTATTATGAATATAGATAAAGTCGGAGCAAGAACATTATCATCACTAAGAAAAGAGCAGGAACAAGTAAGAAAAACTGCTAAAAAGATGTCAGAAGAGCAACGTCTTTCTCAGTATATAAAAAATACTGCAAGATCAATGCTTCCTGATTTTTCTAAATACAGATTAAGTGTAAATAGTGCAGATGAATTTGTTCCGTCTGAAGCTTTAAAATATCAGATTAGCAAACTTGAATATTCCGATTCTGTTTGGGCACCTTGGAGTATACCAGGCAGAAAAATTAGTAAATAGTTAGATTAGTATTTGTGTTATGAAAGGAAATTAAATGATAGTTAATAAATTAATCATTACCCCTTGGATTACTGGAGGATGCGTACAGGAATTCATTAGGCCGACAGAAAAAATAGCTGCAACTTTAGTTAAGGAGAGGTTGAGTGTCCGTTCAAATGATCAGACTGTAGCAAGAGTGTTCAGAAAAATTCCTAAAGAATTGAAGGGTTTTGTTAATCCTAAAAGTAAAGTTTCAAGCGAGCGTAAATTTTCAATTGATGTTTGAGGGGCTGTTTATTACTTTTTCTTAATACTATAGGTTTTTTTCACTCTTTTTATGTATAATTAAATAATTAGAGGGTATATTTATGGGACAACTTCTAAGAAGGGAAAACGTAGCTGCATTTGTAGAAAAACTGCATAAAAGCGGCAAAACAGTAGTCGCAACTAATGGGTGTTTTGATATTTTGCATGTTGGGCATGTAAGATATTTACAAAAAACAAAATCATTTGCGGATTATTGTATTGTTTTGCTGAATTCAGATAAGTCTGTAAGATCTATTAAAGGCCCAAATAGACCTATTAATAATGAAAATGACAGAGCTGAAATTTTATGTGCTTTATCATGTGTTGATTATGTGGTATTATTTGATGAGGATAGTCCTGGTGATCTTTTAGATGAAATTAAACCTGATGTGTATACAAAAGGTGCAGATTATACTATGGATACTTTGCCAGAGGCAGACATAATGAAGAAGAATAATACACGTGTTGAATTTATTGAGTTTGTAAAAGGAAAATCAACCACCAATACTATAGAAAGAATGAAGAATAACAGATAAGGAGTATCAAAATGAAATCATTTACAGTAGATGAAATTACACAAATTGTCGGCGGAATGTTAACAAAAGTTGCCAGTCCGAGTATTACGCATATTGCACCACCACTGCTGTGTGATGAGAATACTTTGGCTTTAGCCTTGGGCGAGGAAGAAATTTCTAATCTAGCAAAATCAAAAGCAAAAGCTGCTCTTGTTCCGTTAGGTGTACAGATTGATGGTTTCACTACTATTGAGGTTGAGCGTCCAAGATTGGCTATGATGAAGTTGTTAAACTTGTTCTATGTCCCTCCTTTTGTAAATAAAGATATTCATCCGACTGCTGTAGTTGACCCTTCTGCAAAATTAGGTCAAAATGTTTGTATTGGTGCTAATGTAGTTGTCTCTCCAAATGCTGTAATTGGTGATAATACTAAAATTTTAGCAAATTCTTATATTGGCAGTGATGTTAAGGTTGGGAACAATTGCTTCTTTCATCCAGGTGTTAATATCGGTGATAGGGTTCAAATTGGTAATGATGTAATTTTACATCATGGAGTATCTTTAGGTGCTGACGGCTTCAGTTTCGTTACAGAAAATCCTAATAATATTGAAAACGCAAGAAAAGAAGGCGAAATTAAAGAGGGAGATGTTGAACAGGTTATATTCAAAATCCCATCTATAGGTTCTGTCGTTATAGGTAATAATGTTGAGATTGGTGCTAACAGTACAATCGACAGGGGTACTATTGAGAATACTGTTGTTGGCGATAATACGAAAATTGACGATCTTGTTATGATTGGTCATAATTGTCGAATAGGCAAAGGGTGTTTAATAGTTTCCCAAGTAGGTATTGCTGGCAGCTGTGTGATTGGCGATAGAGTTGTTATTGCAGGTCAGGCTGGACTTGCTGATCATATTGAAATAGGTTCAGATACTATTATTACTGCAAAAGCAGGTGTTACTAAATCCTTCCCTGCAAAGTCTATCATTGTTGGTATTCCTGCAGTTCCAAGAAAGGATTTTATTAAACAGTTAAAAACAATGAAGGATGCTCAAGAAATTTTTGCAAAATTCAGAAAGTTTGAACCAATGTTGAAATCTTTTGAGGAAGCTCATCAAGAGGATTAAAATAAATGACTACAATAAAGAAAGAAATAAGGATATCAGGCAATGGTTTAATGAAAAATAAACCATGTGAAGTGACGTTATTCCCATCAAATTCAGGCAAAATCAGATATTTTGTAAAAGATAAAGATTCTTTTACTGCTGATGTTGATCATGTTATATCAACTGATCATTGTGTTGTTTTGGGTTCAAAAAAGGCAAGTGCAATGCTCACTGAGCACTTAACAGCAGCACTGGCTTTTTGTCATATTGATTCTGTAGATATCTGTATGTCTGAAGATGAAGTGCCGATTTTGGACGGAAGTTCAAAAGGATGGGTAGAGGCAATAAAAGAAGCAGGGACTGATAAACCTTTTTTTGCCAAAGAAAAGTTTTATACAGTTTCTGAACCTGTGTATTATTTAAATGGTAAGACAAGTCTTGTAATTCTTCCAAGCGATAATTTATTTATTTCATATGCAGTTAATTATGACCATCCGGATTTGACAAGACGTTTTGTTAATTTTAATCCTAAGAATAAGTATGAGATTATTGAAGCCAGGACATTTGGCTTCTATCGTGATTTGAAAAAATTTCAGATGTTAGGGTTTGCTCAAGGGGTAACAGAAGAGAATACAGTAGGTATGACAGATGATGGAGGTTATACTACTAAGTTGCGTTCTGATTGTGAACCCGTTAAACATAAAATGTTGGATTTAATTGGTGATTTATATTTGACCGGTGTTAATCCTTTGAATATGCGTTGTCAGATCTTGGCAAAAGAGGCCGGCCATGCTGTTCATATAAAAGTTGCAAAGATTTTAAAAGATAAGTTAATAGAGATATAAAGGAGAGTAAAATGTCAGAAGAAACAAAAGAAATATTGAGTTTTGACACATTGCAGATTATGGAAATGATTCCTCATAGATATCCGTTTTTGCTCGTGGATAGAATTACTGAATGTGTACCCGGAAAATATGCAAAAGGTTATAAAAATTTAACAATGAATGAAGCTTTTTTCCAAGGTCACTTCCCTGGGAATCCTATTATGCCTGGAGTTTTGCAATTGGAAGCTATGGCTCAATGTTCTGCACCTATACTTATGACTATGCCTGAATATGAAGGTAAGTTGACTTTGTATGCTGGTGTCGATGGTGTAAGATTTAAAAATATGGTTAGACCAGGTGATAGATTTGATATTGAAGTAGAGTTAACTAAAGTCAAAGGACCTATTTGTAAAGCTCATGGTGTTGGCAAAGTCGACGGAAAAGTATGTGTAGAAGCTGATATGACTTTTGCTTTAAAATAAAATGATTTATTTTAATTTCAGTTTTAACAGAGGTGCAGAAATGCTCCTCTGTTTTGTTAAGTAATGTAACAATAATTACTAGTTTTGAAATTATATAATACATATATACTTTATATATATGTAAGCATTAAGTAAACACGAGAGATATTAACAGAGAGAAAATTTAATTACCGTTTAAATAAAGAGAGACATTTTAATTCCTATTCCTAATTCCTAGAAAAATTTTATCCCCGCAGAGCGGGGCTTTTTTTATATTATTCAAAAAATTCTTTTGAGTATTTTACAATACCATCAAGAATAGTTGTTTTGCCTTGTAAATTTATTGCCATATAATATTCTGTGTTTATATTAAATGGCGGTTTTATTTTGAAATTGTATGCAGGTATATATCCAAATTTTGTATAGTATAAAGGATCACCTAAAACTACTGAAAATTCAAAACCAAGTTCTTTTGCTATTTTATGTCCTTCTTTGATTAGCATACCCCCGATTCCTTGTTTTTGAAATTTAGGGAGAACAGAAATTGGAGCAAGTGCAATCTGTGTAGTTTCATTGATTTTTATTTTTGAGAACATAATATGTCCGATAATTTGATTATTGTTTTTAGCAATAAGAGATAATTCAGGAATAAATGCGGAACTTTGTCTTAGTTTTTTTACAAGAATATGTTCATTTCCATCAGAATGTTGTGCACTTTCAAATGCCAATTTAACAATATTTTCGGTTATATTATAATTATTTGGTTGTTCTTGTATTATTGTAATCATTTTTATACTTTTGGAAGATAAAAAGCTCCTAACCCAAATATTTAAGCAGGGTTTCTTTATTAAAGACCTCTACACTGTTTTTTGAATGTATAAATACCATGCAGGATATAATTGATTTTAGGGTATCAAAATCAGAAAATGCCATTTTATTTCTAAGGTCTTCCATATTATTTGCGAGAAATTCCATAATAATCGTTTTGTCGTTATAAACAAGGCTTGAAAAATAATCAAAAGATTCTTTTGATTTGATACCTTCAAGGTATATAATATCAGGATTTTGAAACTCAATAAAACGGGCTGCTTTATCCATATTAAATCCTACATTTTCATTGAATTCACATTGATTAACTCCTTCAAGTTCATATTTGGCAATACTTTCAAGAGTCATAATATTTTTAGATTTTTTCTTGGCCGCTTCAAGCAGTAATGAATATATAATATGAGTTTTCCCACTCAATGCAGAACCGCATACTAAAATTATTCCTGGATTATCAAGTGCCTGTTTGATTTCTGATAGTTCTGATTTTGAGGTAATGATTTTTTCTAATGGTTTTGGCGGTTTATATATTTTTAAGAAAATTCTTTCTCCCATAATAGTTGGAAAAGTTGATACAGTAGCTAAAACTATTATGTTATCTACCTTAAAACAAAGTTTTCCTAATTGCGGAACTTCAGATACCGAAGGGTCAAGTTCTGATAATGTTTTTAATTTTGCAGTAAATGATGATACCAGAGTTGTCGGGATAACTCCTTTGTTATTTAGCTCTCCGTTTTTCTTAAAGTTGACTCCAAGGCCGTCTTCTTCTCCTTGGAAAGTGACTTCGTGAGTTTCTTCAAGGATTGCCTGTTTTAATATTGCTCTAATGATTTTTTGGATATGATTGTCGCTCAGATCTTCTTTATGTAATTCATCCTGCCAGTCATAGCCTGAATTGGAGTCAGTAGAGATGTTTCCGACAGTTACATCTATCTTGTAGAATTCGTCTATTTTTTTCAAAATACTTTCTTCTGAAGATAAAACAGGATCAATTTCACATTCTGCACTTTCCATAATCTTATCTATTGCAAATAAATCTCTTGGATCGGCCATTGCAACAGTTAAGGTATTTTCAATTTTAAACAGCGGAATGATTTTATATCTTCTGGCATCTGAATAATTTATATATTTTAAGCATTTTACATCCAAATCATAATCATCAAGGTTTACGTATGGTGTATGGAGTTTTGATTCCAAAAATTTTATAAGTTGTTCTTCTGTTAAGAAACCTGAATTTATAAGAGCTTGCCCTATATTAATATTTTGAGCGTTTGCAATTTCTTCCGCCTGTTCAACAACTTCATATTGAACAAGTCCTTCTCTTACTAGATCGTATTTTAATGTTTCGAGTGTTTTATTTGTAATAATATTCATCTTATTTTTCTTCTGTATTCAGGTATTTTTGAACAGTTTTAACTACTTCGTCAAGATCAAATGGTTTTGTTATATATTCGTCAGCTCCGGTTTCTTCCCCTATGAGTTTGTCTTCTTCTTGTGATCTTGCTGTAATCATCAAAATTGGGATATTTTTATATTTCGCATCGAATTTTAACAGTCTGCTTATTTTATATCCGTTTATACGAGGCATCATTACATCAAGGATAATTAAATCCGGCATAATTTCTCTGGCGAGTTTTAGGCCGTCTTCCCCGTTATAAGCACAATAGCATGTGTAATCACAAGTTTCTAAAACGAATTTTAGACTTTCAACAATATCTTGTTCATCATCTACAATAAGAATCTTTTTCATATTCTCCCCTAATAGTTCAGTAATATTGTTAATTACAGTATAACATGTTTTTCTTTTGTTCTACTTATTATTACAATATGTAAATGCTTTGCTTATCCGCACAACTCTTTTGTTTTTGTTCTAATTTCATTATCTATTTCAAATATTTCGTCTATTGTCGGATTTTTTATAACCTGATGTTTTTCAAGCATCGTATTTGTAATTTTGTATATATCGTATAAATTGATTTTCCCGTCTAAAAAGGCAAAAACAGCTTCTTCATTGGCCGCATTAAGACAAACTGTCATGCTCCCTCCTATTTTACCTGCTTGGTAAGCCATATTTAATGCAGGGAATTTTTCAAAATCAGGTTTTTCAAAATCCAATCTTGCAATTTCAGAGAAGCTAAAGCTTTTGGTTTTTATACCTTGAAGTCTGTTTGGATAAGTTATTGCATACTGGATTGGAATATGCATACTTGGGAGTCCTAATTGCGCTATGACACTTCCGTCTTTATACTCTATAGCGGAATGAACGATACTTTGTGGATGTATAACCACATCAATTCTATCATATGGCATGTTAAACAGGTGGTGTGCCTCAATGATTTCTAAACCTTTATTCATAAGTGTTGCACTGTCAACGGTAATTTTTTTACCCATATGCCAGCGAGGGTGGGCAAGTGCTTCTTTGACTGTTGCTTTTTTCATTTCATCAACGGTCTTATGTAGAAAAGGGCCGCCGCTTGCTGTAATTATAAGTTTATCAACTTGAGAAATATCTTTTATGCACTGGTGGATTGCACTGTGTTCACTATCTACAGGTAAAATATTTACTCCGTTTTCTTTTGCTTTTTGTATTACAATATCTCCAGCCATAACAAGTGTTTCTTTGTTTGCCAGTGCTATTGTAATTTTATTTTCTATAGCTTTTAGAGTTGGGCGCAGTCCGATTTTTCCTGATACCGCAACAAGAATAATATCGTTTTCTTTGTTTGAACAGATTTCATTCAGCCCTTCAGGACCGTATAAAGTTTTGATTCCTTTTATATCAAGTTTTTCGTTTGAATTGCCGATACAGATATATTTCGGTTTGAATTTTCTTGCCTGTTCTTCCAGCAATTTTGTATTACTGCCGCCTGATAGTGCTACTATTTCAAATTTATCCTGAAGTTTTTCTATTACTTCCAGAGTTTGAGTTCCTATTGAACCGGTAGAACCCAGTATGCTTATTTTTCTCTTTTCCATAACATAATTATATTACAAAAGTTCTTTTTGTATTGTCTTTCCTTCTATTGATTCTGTTATAACAGGAAGTGCAAAGTGGAAACTGGAGCCCTTGTTTTCTTCACTGTCACACCATATAGAGCCTTTGTGGGCTTTTATAAGTTGTTTTGCAATAGGCAATCCTAATCCTGTACCTCCGACTTTTCGGGATAAGGAATTTTCGATTTGTGTAAACTTATCAAATGCTTTTAATAAATTTTCTTTTTTTATTCCTATACCTTCATCTACAACGCTGACTATAATATAATTTCCTTTTAAATCTTTTATTTCGTTTTCAAAATAAGAATTTGTTTTGATATCATCAGCATTTTTTAATTCTGAAGTTATTGTAATTTTCTTTCCTGTCGGGGTGAATTTAATTGCATTAGAAACAAGATTTGTTAATACTTGGTCAAGCCGATGAGAATCGGCATAAATATCCGGTAAATTTTCTTGTTCTTTGGTTACAAAGGTTATATCGTGTTCTTTTGCAACACAGTCAAAATTGTTTTTGACATTTTCGATTACGGAATGTATGTTCATAATTCTGTAATTGAAGTCCATTTTTCCTGCTTCAATTTTGTTTATATCAAGAATATCATTGATTATACTTGTTAGATTTTCTACATTTCTTTTTGCCATATCAATGAATTTAACTGCATTTTCGCCAAGGGTTCCGCATCTCCCGCTGGAAAGGATTGAAAGGGCATTTCTTATTGGAGTTAAAGGTGTTCTTAACTCATGTGATACTATTGAGATAAATTCTGATTTGACTCGTTCTAACTTTTCCAGTTCGATATTTTTTTCAATAATTTCTTGGTATAGCCCTGCACTTTTTAACGGCAATGAAACCTGCTGAACTATTGTTTGAAAGTAGGTTGCATCGTCTGTTGTAAATGAATTTTGTTTAAATATTTCAATGCAGCCGAAGAAATTGTCTCCCAAATCTATTGGAGCAAACATATTATCGTATTGAAAAATTGAGAATGTAAATTTGTTATTAGGATTTTTTATGATTTTTATTATTTTTAAAGTTTTTTCATCTATTTGGAAGGGGGCATTTTTGTTTTCAAATAAAGATTTATAGTTTAATATTGCCCTAAGTTTTAATGCACTCATTAGCTCTTCTGATATATCATATAGTGAGTTTATAATGAGTATGGGTTCTTTTTTTAGTCCGAAAAAAATTGTACATGTTAAATCAAAGCTTAGTGATTTATCAAGTCCTTCAATCATATAATCTATAAGTTTTTTTGTATCAAGTGTACCTGCAAATTGAGAACTTGTGTTGTATAAAACATTTAGTCTATACAAACTGTCTGCTAAATCTTTATTTTTTTCGGATAGTTTATCAAGATTTTCTTTTGTTTTCAGGTGCGTATTTACAGTTGAAACTATTAGGTTTTCAGAAAATTTATCAAGAATAAATCCGCTGACAAGTTTTGAAATTTCGTCATTAACATTCTCTCCTGAAGTTAACAAAAGGATTTGAGCATTATCAAGGCTTGATTTAATCTTTTTAATAGTTGATTTAATATCAGAAAATTTTAAATTTTCATCAAGTATAAAAATATCAGGCGGATCAATTTGAATGTAATCATAGATAGATATTTCATCTGTGCAATTTTTAAACTTGTAGGGCTTTTTGCCAAATAAGTTTTTGAAATTGCATATTATAGAATCCTCTTGTGATACTAATAATATTTTCCCCATATTTTTATTGTAGATTGAGTATATTTTTTGGCAAGTTATTAAAATTTTGTCAAATAAATATTTTGTCAAATTTGCAAATGTGTCTACTCTACCAGCTTTATACAATGATTTAGTCTGATTTTTAATAATTGTCAAGTCCGTATTAATACTTACGAAAAAGTGCGGACTATTTTTTTATAAAAAATCGTATATACTTAAAATGTAAGCGGTTAAGGCTCACACCCTTGATGGTAAAGCTGTTTGCCGAGACTCACAATAAGAGGATGTGTGTATTATGGGATATATTCATTGTTGTGGGGGAATGCGTGAAACAAAATCTTTTTCGCTTTTCCCCTCAGACGGTTTTGTGTTGTGCGATATGGACATTTTAGCGGAGTGTCCTGTTTGCGGCCATTATGTTATACAACTTACAAGAATTGATAATACAAACTCTCTATCGACTATCAGATTAACTAATAATAAAGCTAGAAAATTTTGGTCAAGAGCAAAATCAAAAATTATGTATGAGCATAGTAAGTATGATGGCTGTCTTTTTACTAATCGTGGTACATTTTATCTTGGATATAGTGAATTCGGTGTAAAAAAACGTTGTTACTCCAACTTATCTAATTTGAGATTGGGTATATCTTAAACTTTAAGAACCAAATCCTTCAATCATTTACTCTATTTGCGCTCGGAGGGGTTGTTATATCTTATCTACCCTTTCTCCCCTCCGAATTTTTTTAATATGGAGATATTATTAAAAATTGCTGAAGAAGCTTAATATAATATAAGGTTAAATTAACCAGAGGAAAGAGAGAAGTGTTGAAATTATCACCAAAGAAATTAGAGATATTGACCTTGGTAGCACGCGGATTTACAGATAAAGAAATTGCTGTGAAATTAAAAATGTCTACAAGAACTGTGCAAACACACATATATTCTATCATAGCAAGCTTAAATGCGAGAAACAGAGTCAATGCAGTAGTTTTATATATGCACTTAAATCCTAAATGGAAAATATTATAAGGAGATTTAAATGGTAAAAAGAATAGTTATACATTGGAGTGCCGGACGGTATTATCCAAGTGAATTTGAAAAAAAATATTATCACTATTTAATTGATGCTGATGGGAGTATTTATAATGGATTTTATAAACCAGAAGATAATGATAATTGTAATGATGGATGTTATGCGGCACATACCGGAGGAGGAAATACCGGTTCTGCAGGTGTTTGTATGTGCGGAATGTACGGTTTTAAATCAAGCTCTGTTCCTGGGAATTTTCCGATAACAAAAATTCAATTTGAAGCTTGTATGAAATTTTGTGCGGAATTGTGTAAAAAATATAGGCTTGATGTTAATCCAAATACAGTATTCACTCATTATGAGTTTGGAAAATCTAATCCGAAAACTTCAAGTGCCGGAAAAATTGATATAATCTGGCTGCCACCGTATCCTTGGGTTTCTCAGAATGAGGTAGGAAGTTTTATACGCTCTAAGATACGTTGGTATAAGGAAAAATTATAAGAGGATATAAGTTTATGGATGTAAATTATTTTGATTTATCTGGTGGTATTAACCAGGCTTCGACAAAGACTGAATTGGGAATGGATCCTAAAGTTATTTATTGGTCTGATTCTGAAAATATTGAAATTTATAATAATAAGGGAATTATTCGACAAAAAGGAAATACCTTATTTGTTCAACTTCCGGTGGCTGAGCAGATTACTGCTATGGGAGAAATGGAATCCGACAGTCAGTATAAACTCGTTATTACTACAATTTCCGGAAAAGTTTATGTTTACTCAGATGTTAATAATGAATTAAAGCAGTTGGATAAAACGTTAACCGGTGTCAATGTTAAATTTGTGAAATTTTTAAGAGGTATTCTTGTTGCAACTGAGTCGGATGCAATGTTTTATATAAAGGATAATGACAATTTTGATATTGTAGATTGTAATCTTAAAGATAAAAGCGGGGCAATACTTTATCCTGATTGTATAACGGTTTATAAAGGACGTGTATGGTGTGCTAAAGAATCTACAATATATTATTCTGCGCTTGGTACATATGATGATTTTGAAACAGAAGATGATGCAGGTTATATTAGTGATTTTCATACTGATACAGCCGACATAATTACTATGAATCCATATAAAGATTATTTAGCTATTTATAAAAGGGAAAGGGTCTTTTTACTATCAGGTTCTAACCCGTCAGATTTTGCAATTACTCCGTTCGCAGAAAAAGGTACAATTGCAAGAAATTCTATTGTAAATGTTGATAATAAGCAGTATTTTTTAAGCAACGGAATTTTTGCTCTTGAGCAGGTTGGAGAATTAAATCAAATTCGTTTAGGATCAGAAATTTCTTTAAATATAAAAGATGAGTTTGGCAAGTTTGATGCCGCAAGGCTTGATGATGTTAAAATTGTTCATTATCCGGATAAAAGCCAGATATGGGTTTTATTCCCGTATCTGGATGATATCTATTATCATACAATATGGATTAATGATTATGTAAATAAAGCTTGGTATAAGCGAATCCTTCCGCAGGATATTACAACTGCAATATTGTTTAAATCTTTCATTTTAACTGCAGATACGCAAGGCAAAATTTACCGAGAAGATTACGGTACCTCATTTGATGGGAATGTTATTAAGTTTATGTGGAAATCTCCCTTTTTATCTTTAGGGAAAATATTGCGAAGAAAGCTTATTGATGAATTTTATTTTATTTTGGATGATTTAAATGATAATAAATTTAAATTTTCTATATATAAAGATTATGATAGCGGAGTTAGTGACGATGCGGAGTTAATATATTCAAAGCATTACAGTCATTTTATCTGGGGCGGAGATGACACACCTGATGATTTAGAGTATTGCTGGAGTTTAGAAGAAAATGATGCCCCTGTATGGTCTGTAACCTCTGAGGTTATGGAAAAAGCCGAAATATGCGGAAGTAATTATTCTATACAACTTTGTATAGAAGGTTCTGAAATGTCTGATAATTGTGCAATTATAGGTCTTCAGTTTCGAGAAATTTATAATGATGATTAAAATTTTTGACCACCACTCATATAAAGTTACTTATAGTTAGAAAGCGAAAGGAAAAATCAAATGACAGAATTTAGTTCAACTTATTCAGCTTTTATTCCCCAAATCTGGAGTAAAAAATTAAACCAAATGTTAGAAAAGAACTGTGTAATGCTTCAGTGTGTTAACAAAAATTGGGAAGGTGAAATTAAAAATCAAGGTGACACTGTAAAGATTATTACCCCTGCGGATGTAACCGTTTCTACTTTAACCTCTGATAATATTGAATATGCAAGTTTATCTCCTGTTTCTCAGGATTTGGTTATTGATCAAAAAAAGTTTTTTGCATTCAAAATAGATGATATTGCTCAGGTCCAATCAAATGCAGATATTATGGAGGCTCATCTAACAAATGCTAAAAAAGCCATTGAGGTTGTACAAGATTCTTACCTTTTGGGTTTACATACAGATGTTCCTGAAGAAAATACAATTGGGTCTGAGGATTCTCCTGTAATTTTGGACAAAACAACTATTTATGAACAATTTGTAAAATTAGCATTAGCTTTAAAAAATTCTGATGCTGTATACTCAGGAATTAAACCTTGGGTCGTAATCAACCCTAATATTGAGGCTTATTTATTGCAAAGCCCTGAATTTATCAGTGCATATAAAGTTGCAGATGAAACATTAAGAGAAGGTTCAATCGGTAGAATTGCCGGTATGGATGTTCTTGTAAGTACTAACCTTACTGAAGTTGATGATAAATATTATGTTTTAGCAGGTACAAATGATGCAATTACATTTGCTTCCCAGTTGGCAAAGATTGAAAGTTTAAGAGATAAAGATTCTTTCTCAGATTTGGTGAGAGGTTTATATCTATATGGTGCAAAAACAGTACAGCCTAAATCTTTGGCAAAATTAGTTGTTTCAGCTTCTGCAGATTCTGTTATTGAAGATGAACCTGAAATTTCTACAGGCGAAACAACTAATACAGAAACTACAACAACAGAATCATCACTACCGGAAGGCTAGGACTGAAATGTACTCTCATTCCGTCAGATAGAGTTTGAGGGTACATTTTTTAACTATGGAGAATTTATATGTTTTCAAATTTAAAAAATCAAATAAAAGAATTAGCAAAGAACGCTGTTTTGGTTGCAGAAGAGCAACTTGGAAGCGGAAAGGGTCAAGAAAAAAAGAAGATGGCTGTTGAATATGTAGTAAAGAATCTTCCTCTTCCTAATTGGCTCAAGTATGTGATTTCAGTATTATTATCAAGTTTTATTGATGATGTGATTGAAATAGCTGTGCAGTATATGAATTCTTTGCAAAAAACAGAAGGAGAATAGTATTTATGCAAAACCAAATTAGCGGACAAGTTCCGCAGCAAATTAATAATAGTATTTCATCATCTGCCGTAAGTCCTCAGGCAGCCCAAAACTTAGGATATAAAAATCTTTTTTATCAATTAGAACAGGCTATTGGTGCAGACGTACAAAGGATTAATAATCTTTTGTCAAAGGGTGTAATTAATCGACAACAAGGACAATATTTGATGGCTCAATTAGCTAGGAAAGCTCAAGAAATTAACAACTATAAAAATTCTGAAATGCAGAATTTTACTCAACCTAATTCTGTTCCTTCAATGCCTGTTTCTTCATCATTAAATTCTATGGCATTGTTTAATCAAGAACATCCAGGATTTTTTGACGGAGAAGGAAGAGTTGATGTCCTAAATTATATCAAGGGTTACGATATGGACAAAGATGAAATAGTTCGAATATCTCAACTTGTAGAAAAATTAGAAAACGCTGCAGTTGATAAATATTTGAAAAAGTCTGCATACGAGAAATCATTGAATGACGAGAACTCTGCTGCAAAGAGCAAATTGATGGCTTATGCACAATCTGCTCCATCAGACAGCAATATGAATAGGATTTTTACTCGTGAAGACATCGGCAATATGAGTGGTGAAGAATTCACTAAAAATGAAAAGTTGATTATGGAGCAGTTGCGCCAAGGGTTAATTAAATAATTTTAGATGAATTCAATAATAAAGTCCGGGCAGGAATTTTATTATTCTTGTTCGGACTTTTAAAAAAAAGGAGATGTAATGAATTTTTTAGAACTTATAAATAAATGTTTATTAGAATTAAATTACAAGCAGGTTAATTCTATGGCCGAACTTGTAAAAAATGATCATAAACGCATTATAACTATTTTAAATATTATCAATAAAGAGATTTGTAATATTGAGGGCTGGAATTTTCTCCTGCGCAGGATGAATTTATCTTTGCCTGCAGGTGTTTCTGAAATTGATAATACAGTAAACGGAAGAATTTTATATTTATTTATTGATGGTAAAAAGTATAATTTTTCGGATAATATTGAACCGTTTTTAACTGGGAATGCAAATGCTGAAGCTTATTCAAGTTTTTCAGATAAACTTATGTTTCCAAAGTTTGATAAAGATAAAACTATTGATGTTATTTATTACACTAAAAATTGTGTGCTGGATGCTCAAAATCAAGAAAAAACGGATTTTGAGGCAGAGTCTGACGTATCTCTTATTCCAATGCCCTTTGCAGAACAATTATTAGTGTATGGGGCATGCTTGAGGTTAAAAGCAAACCCTCAATATTTTAAGTTTTCATATTGGTTGAGCATGTACAAAGAGGCTTTGCTTAACTTGAAATCTAAAACATCAATATCGGCTTTAAATGCTCCTGTAGTGAATTTGTTTAGAAAGTAGACAAAAAAAACAGGAAGTCGTTTTCATTCCCCCCTGTTAAGATTTACACTAGCCGAAATATAAATAGCATGTCTATTATACAAATTATTTAGTAAAAACACAAATTATAATAAGAAATGTAAAGAGATGAAACAGTTAACACAACAGCAAAAAAAGTTCGTAATTGAGTATATAAGGACGCTTGACGGTGAATTTGCTGCAAGAAAAGCCGGATACAAATGCAAAGATTTGAAAAGTTTTTCTCTTGAGCTTCTTGAAAAGGAGAGCATAATCCATGAAATAAAATCTCATTTAAAGCATCAAATTGATTCTTTGAATGTTCCTAAAGGATATGTTATCCAGAAACTTTTACAAATTGCGGAGTTTTCTTTGGAACAGGAGGATATATTAGATAAAGAAGGTAATCCCACCGGAAAGATGAAATTAAGAGATTCTTCGGCAGGATTAAAGGCTCTGGAAAGTCTTTGTAAGTATTTGGGCTTTTCTACAGTACCTGAAGAAGAACAATATCACGAAGCGAAAATTATTACTATTTCGAACCTTGATGATGAAAAAATTTAAGTTTATGAAAGGTTATTTTATATGAAAGAAAACAAGGATATAGAAAAAATGTTGTTAAATAATTCTTCTTATGAAGCAATTATGAAAACGAAAGTTGAGCAGGAATTCAAACAGGAATTACGAAATGCTCAAAAACAGAAAAAGAAAAGGATTATTACTGATATTAAAAAAGTTCCAAGAGATAAGATTTTTTCAAAAGAGGCTGTCTATCTTGTTATTAATAAAAACAGCAAAACAAAATCTTATATAAATGGAGTTCAAGCTGAGGGTTATCTTGGCGCCCAAAAGGCTGTAAGAGATAAACTTCTATCAGGAATTTCTGATTCTTTTGTTAGTGAAAACAGTTTTGTCAAGTTTGAAAAAATAAAAATTTAATATGTGCAAGTTCAAAAGGATTGTAATTAACAGACAATGTGGGGTATATTGCAACCTGCAGTATATCCCCTTTATAGAAAGTTGTTTCCGTAAATATTTTAAATTCTTATTAGATGATTTTTCTACGGATTATGTATCTGATATTTATTCGTTTATAGAAAATATTTCTCCGTATTTTTGGGTTATATCTGATATGAATGATAAATTCATGGGATTTGTATTTTTAGATAATTTTACTGGTGATAATAATTTATTATACAGTGCGGAATTGACAACTTGTTTTGACAGTAGTGCTTGGGGAAGTTTTACAAAGTTTGCAGGGAAGATTTTTTTGAAAAAATGTTTTGACGAACTTGGATTGTTTAAAATTACTGCAAGAATTTATCCTGAAAATTTCCGAGTTAAAAATCTACTTAAGTCAAGCGGATTTGTATATGAAGCTACATTGAGAAATGAAACATTAAGATTCGGGAAACCGCAGGATATAGAGGTGTATGGTTTATACAAAAATTATTATTATAAATTGAGGTAAATATGGAAAATTTAAAAAATGATAAAAACAAAATAAATTATATTGATGAGCAATTTTTATTGAGCAATATAATTGAAAAATATGACTATTATGAAAATGACAGATCAACTCAGTTAGCGGATAACAGACTTATTAAATATGCAATTTATGATTCTGATATTCCTAAAATTAATTCTTGGGATTGCAATATACAACTTCCGGATATTTATGAGCTTGCTCAGACTCTGAAATCTCATCTTGTACAAAATTTATATTCTCATCCTGACGGAATGTTTGATGTTGAAGGTACTGATTTTGAAACCCAAAAGTATGCGAACAAACAAAAAGCAATGCTTGTAAATACTTTTGAAAATATGAAAATTGAAAATGAAATGGAAAAAATTATTGATTCTGTCGTTGAAACCGGTGAGGTAACTTTATTTGTCGGATGGGATACAAAGTATAGAAGAACTAGACGGGCGATTTCATTAGAAGAGCAAATTTCAAGGAATGTAAAAGAAAATTTTGTTGTTGAAGATAAAGTTATTTATGACAATGCAAAGGTTAGATTTATACATTATGATGACTTTGTTTTTGATAAAAATGAGGCTGATAATTGGGATAGCTGCGCCAAAATTTATAGAACTTATCAGACGTTAGATGAAATTAAGTCAAATAAATCTAACAATATGCTTGATGAAGAAAAACTGGAAATTTTGAAAGGAGTGGTGGCAGGAAAAAAAACAAGAAATGCTAAAAGGTCTACGTGTGAGCATAAAATTGAAGTATTGGAATATTGGGGAGATATTGAGCTGCCTTCAGGAGAGGTTTTGAAAAATAAATTAGCGGTTGTTGCGGGCAGATGCGTGTTTATCAGATTTGAAGATAATCCTTATATTATCAATCCGTTTATTCATGCGAATATTATTGAATGTCCGACAACAGGTCGTGGTATTTCTCCGTTGCGTGTTGCTTTAATATTGAATAATATATCCTCTACTATTTTAAATAAACAGCTGGATGCCTTAGCGCTTATGATGAATCCTCCTTATTTGGCTCCGAAAGGCTGTTTTAAAGGTCAGCAGGATGTAAGACCGGGTAAAATTATTGAGTATGATGCATCTTTAATGACATCTGTTCCTACCCCTCTTTCATTTGATAAGGCCATGCAAGGCTGGGATTTTTTAAATTATTTCAAATCAACTATCGAGAGTGCTACAGGAATCTTTAAAAATATGGCCGGAAATCTGCAAACTTCTGATAAAACCGCAACTGAAATCAATTATTCTGTTAACGGTCAGGAAGCCCGTTTGAATATGATTTTGGAGTCTATTAACCGAAAGGTCATAGTTCCTATGGTGGAAAAAACTGCTGAAATTATTTCTAATTTTAAATTGGGAAAAGAATCAATTTTGGCAAATGACAGAGGCAGAACATTTCTTGTTGAAATTGATGATAAAATCAGAAATTCAAATTATGTGTATCGTTATGGAGACAGAAAAGCAACTTTTGAACGCAAAGCACGTATTAAAGAATTATTTGAAGTTATACAATCATTTACTAAAATTAGTGTTGTATCTCAAAAAATTGATTGGCTTGAGTGTTTCAAATTTGCAATGGAACAGTATGGAGTTGAAAATGCTAATAATTTTTTGACAGAAGATGATAATTCTCAAACTTCATCCCTTCAAGCTTCATCGGGGACAACTCAAAAGATTTCGCAAGGTAGTAACTTAAATACACTGCCTTCCGCTCAAAATGTGATGTAGTCAAATATTCTTTGGAGGTATCGAAAAGTGCAATATGAACTATTAGATGCTCAAAGAAGATTCTTGGAAATTCCTCATTGTTATTCGCTTGATGTTGCTGTATATCAAGGCGGATATGGCTCCGGTAAAACTTTTGCCGGGGCTTTATTAGGAATTTTATTGGCGGTTAAATTTCCTGGTATAACTGGCCTTGTTGGGGCACAAACTTATACTTTAGTGAGGGATACAACGTTGAAAACTTACTTTGAGCATTTTGATAACATTGGTTTTGTTGAAAAAGTTGACTATAAATGGGTTAGTGCAGAGCAAAAAATAGTGTTTCATAACGGATCCGAAATCCTTTTTAGACATTTTGACGAGCCTAGTAAATTAAAATCTTTAAATTTAGGTTTTGTAGAAATTGAAGAGATGTCGGATGTTCCATACGAAACTTTTAAAATGCTACTTGCTCGTATGCGTCAGCAAAAGAAATCATCTTGGAAAAATTTTACCTATAGAATTTTTGGGCACACAAATCCTGAAGTTCATAAAGGTTGGATATATAAAACATTTTTAAATAATCCGCCTCCGAATTACAGGCTTATTTGTGCCCCGACAACGCAAAATATTCATCTGCCTGACGGTTTTTGTGATGAATTGAAAAAACTTTATGATCAGAATTATTATGATATCTTTGTTCTCGGGAAAACAGGTGATTATAGCTCAAATCTAGTGGTAAAAGATTTTACTGATCTAAATATCAGGGATATTCAATATCAACCTGAATTAGATGTACATATAAGTTGTGATTTCAATGTAGACCCGATGGCCTGGGTCCTTGCTCATAAAACAGATGATAAAGTTTTTTATTTTGATGAGCTGGTTTTAGAAAATACTACCACCGCAAAAACCTGCGAGGAATTTTATAACAGATATCCGAATCATAAAGGAAAAATTATTATAAACGGAGATGCTTCAGGAGATAATAGAAGCTGCACCAGTGAATATACAAACTATGTAATAATTAAAAAGAAGATGGAATCTTATGGTTATGATGTTGATATTAAGATAAAAGCATTTAATCCTCCTATCAAAAACAGAATTGCAGCTTTTAATGCAAAGGTCAAAAATGCAAACGGTGAAGTTAATTTGTATGTTTCGCCTAAGTGTGAAAAGCTTTTGTATAATATATATAATCTCCGATATATTGAAGGGTCTTCAAGGATAGATGTTCCTACATATAGTCAAATAAAGCAAAATAAAGAGCTGAAGTTTTTATCACATCCGTTTGATGCCGCTTCATATCTTGTAGATTTTTACTGGCCTATTGTCCTCTAGGGGGTAAATGCTGCTAAATGTTGTGGTCCGAGGTAAAGCCGGTATTAAAAATAAAGGAGAAATAATATGGATCAATTTATATACTATGCACCTGTTGTGATTGTTGTTCTGGTGTTTTTGGTGCAGGAAAGGATAGTTGTAACTCCTGAGCAGTTGGAGAAAAAGCACAGAGAAATAATTAGAGATATTGAAAGTCGTTTTACGACCAATAACAGATTTGAAGATTTGAAAAGCCAGGTTATTGATATGAAAGATAAAATTGATAAAATTTATGACTGTCTTATTTTAAAATAAGTAAAATAATAAATTATATATTCAAGGTAAAAATATAGATGAATTTATGGCAAGAGAATTCTGACTCTTGCTTTTTTTTTGTTAAGATACTATAATTAACCTATAAAATGAGGATAAAATAAAGGATGAGTGACTCGAGTCTGGGAATAATTATTTCCAATTGGCTGATAGTTTTTATATTGTTACTTGTAAACGGTTTTTTTGTATCTGCCGAATTTGCCATTGTCAGAGCAAGAAGGATAAAAATAGAACAGCTTACTAAAGATGGTAATGTTGATGCTAAATTAGCATTAAAAGCGTTAGAAGATATGAATTTCTTTATTGCTGCTGTGCAGGTTGGTGTTACTATTGCAAGTATAGGTATTGGTTGGTTTGGATCTCCGACAATCGAAATGATGATGAAACCATTGCTGGATGATTTTCCTCAGGCTCATGCTTATTTAGCTCCAATTACGGCTGTAGTTGCCTTTTTGGTGGTGACTTTCTTACATGTTGTTATAGGCGAGCAGGTACCAAAATGTATTGCACTTCAGTATCCTGAAAAAATTTCATTATATGTTGCGCGTCCGATGAATTTATTTATGACAATTTCAAAACCGTTTGTATGGGTTTTGAATGTTGCTTGTAACAGTATTTTGACAATATTTAGAGTTCCGGTTAATTCTGCCAGGGTCGTTCATACTATTGAGGATTTAGATTTACTGGTTGATACTAGTTATGATGAAGGTGTTTTAAACGAAACAGAAAAAGATATGCTTCATAATGTTTTTAAATTTTCTGATTTAACGGCACGTGAAGTTATGATACCTCGAACCGATATGGTTTGTGTTCCTATTGATATGAGTTTTGAAGAATTAAATAAGGTTGCTACAGAAAATCAATATACAAGATACCCTGTATATGAAGGTGATATTGATCATATTACAGGATTGATTCATGTTAAGGATTTGTATTCTTTGGCTATAAAAGATGAAGTTTGTCCTATCGAAAAAATCCAAAGAAAAGTTATGTTAGTTCCAGAAACAATTACTATGGATAATTTAGTTAGAGAATTTAAGAAAAATAAAAGCCAGATGGCTGTCGTTGTAGATGAATTTGGTGGAACATCAGGTATTATTACATTAGAAGATGTTTTAGAAGAAATTTTCGGAGATGTGCAGGATGAATTTGATGAAGAAGCCGAGTTTGATATAAAAGAAATCAGACCTAATTTATATCTAGCAAATGGTATGATGCGCCTTGATGAATTAGCAAGTTATTTTGATCTTCCGGAAAAAACTTTGGAAGATGAGGATGTTGATACAATTGCCGGTTTAGTTGTCAAAGAGCTTGGACATATAGCACAGTTAGATGATGTTGTTAAATATAATGGATTTACATTTACGGTAAAAGAAGTCGATGGTGCAAGAATTACTAAGCTGATGATCGTTAAAGAAGAAAAGAAAGAACCAGAAGAAGTTTCTCCAGAATAATTTTCATATAAATGTCGGGTTTACTTTCAATTTAAATTCATTAAGATAATAATATGAAAAATTTTTATATTATATCTTTTATAATTTTTTCAATTTTCTTTGTTTCTCCAGCTTTTGCAGATGATGTGGATTTGCCTGCTTCAGGCGATTTATGGGATAATTGGAATTCTCCTAAAGACTTTTATGGACAGGACAAACCTGTAACAGATGAAGATTTTGATAAAGCAATTGAACAAGTTAAAGATAAACAAAACCGGAATTGGTTTGGGTTAAAGAAGCGCAATAAAAATATTCCAAAGGGAGAAGAATTTAGTCAAAGTAATGAGACAGAGATAATAAATTCTAATGCTGATAAAAATAGTCTGCCGGTGATATCATTACCTGTCGAGTTAAAGGTTGGTGATGATATTTTGCCTGTCGGGCATTATCAAATTAAGGCTGAAAAAGATGGCGATAGTTCTGTTATAAAATTTTATCAATCACAATATGTAATGGCTCAGGTTCCAGCACAAGAAACAAGTGATGATTTTGGGGAAGAAGAAATATTGTTTGCGAAATGGGTGCCAGAGAATGATAATCAAATTAAATTAATGTATGGCTCAATGGATTTGAATGCTTATGCAATAATTGATATTGTAAAATAAATATTGTAACGAAATATTACGATAAAGCTCTGATTATTTAAAGTTTATAGTAAAAATGCCGTAATCATGATTAATAAAGGAATGACTGTACGTCGAAAGGATTACGAAAAGTATGGGATTGGCAGCTTCACAAGCAAGATTTTTATGTATAACAGCAAGGAAAGCTGATTGTGAATACAAGTCAACTGAATTGGCTCAGCAAAAGCTTGAGATAACAAATCAGTTATCTGATATTTCTACGGAGTATTCTAATGCAATGAATGCTACCAAATTAGTATGGTCAAATGATGCTGTTGAAGGCGATTTTGGAGTAAGCTACAGTCTTTTAATGATGCCATCAGCAGCAAATGATTATAACCCATATATGATAACAACATCTTCAGGTGCTATTGTTTTGAATTCTGAATATGCAGCAGCAGCAAAGGCTGCCGGAATTTCAAAAGCTGGTGGTATCGGATCTCAATCTCAAAGAGATAAGTTTATTCAAGCGTTAGTTCCTGGAGGAATGGTTACCCAAGAAACTGCAAATGCAATTACCAAAGAGGATTTTGTTGCTGTTAAGAATGATGATAACAGTATAACATTTGATGCTACACAATCTGTATCAGGTACAAACGGGGTTGATTGGAATCCTGGTGCTGGTATGGGTGATACACCTTTAAATAAATCAAGTGTTAACGCAATGACTTTATCTGATATAATTTTAAGTGAGAGTATAGGTCAAAAACAGATTGATTGGGCTCAACTTATTATTGGTGAGAATGAAATCTCAAGTGTTGAATATAATGAAGAAAAAACAAGACTTAGTAAAATATTAAAAACAGCTAATGGTAATGAAATTAGTAATGATGTTTTGGATCAATTAACAAGAGATTTGAAGAATAAAAAATCTGAAAAATCAGATATGGATCCGACTTCTCAAGAATACGCTGATAAGACTAATGAAATTGCATCTTTAGACACATTGATAGAAAATGCAAAGAAAATTATGTCAGGTGATTATAAAAATGGTGTATTATTAGATGATAACGGAGCAGAAACAACAGTTAAAGTTCAAGACATCTATACTGCAGTAAAAGCTCAAATTCAGGCTGATTACGATGCGTATGAAGCAAAGAGTGCTTCAACTGTAGTTCCGGGTGATGCTGATAATGGTGGTCAAGCTATTAATGCTGAGGGTAATTCACTTAAACCTGGTAAGGCAACATATTCTATCGTTCAAAATGGTGTTATAAATCACTATAAAGATGAAATTAACCAAATGACTATTGGTGATATTTTAGCTACTGATATTGTGGTTGTATCTAATAGATCAACTGATTCATCTCTAAATGATTTTAAGGATAGAATTGTTCAATTGTTTGATTCAATTGTAAAAGCTTTTGGTTATTCAACAACAGAAGATTTAACTGGTCAAGGTTTGAATGTTGACGATGCATCAAGTGAAGCTTTAGAATTTGCTTATAATATGATTTTAAAAACATATTTAAGTACAAAAGATGTTCAAGATATTGGTAGCCGAGACAGCGACAAGTCTATGACAGAAAACAGTGCATATCAAAATGCTCACAATTATAACAGAATTGGATCATTGGATGATGGCGAATATTATGCAGTAAGTCTTTCTAATATGTTATCATCATTCTTGACATATTATGAAAATGCATTGTCAGGTTCATCATCTTCTTATGTTGTTGGTAAATCTCCTGAAACTTCAGTTTATGTAACAGATAATACAGGTTATTATTATATTGTTCAAGACGATGAAGATGCAGTGACTTCAACAGTTAACAAGTCTGCAGATTTTTATGATGAATTATATAACAATATCTTAGAGCACGGTTGGAGAGAAGATGCAGCGATAGACGATAGCGAATATTTGGAAAGTGCAATCAAAGATGGCAGATATTCTATGTCTTCTCTAAATAATGATGGTTATTATTATCAAACAAGATATAATGATACAGGTTATATTGTAGAAGTTTCAGATACTGATGCAATAGCAAGAGCTGAAGCTGAATATACTTCTAAAAAAGCTGAGTTGACTTATAAAGAAGATTCAATCGATTTGAAAACTAAAAACTTAGATGCTGAAATTTCATCTCTAACAACTGAATATGATACTGTTAAGAGTTTAATTTCAAAAAGTATTGAAAAAACATTTACAATGTTCTCTAGTTAGAACAAATTTAAATATTTATTCCTTTGTATATTTTCTATTCAGCAATTCATCCGGCATGAATTGCTGTTTTATATTAGGTGCACTGTGGGTGTAAATATAACCTTCTCCAAATCCATATTTTGAAGCATCTTTATAATGAGAATCTCTTAGATGCATTGGTGGTGGAAAATCTTTACCGCTTGTGATATCTGAAATTGCTTCATCGATTGCGCAGACGGTTTCATTTGATTTTGGTGCTCTTGCAACATATATTACAGCTTGTGCAAGTGGTATTCTTCCTTCCGGTAAACCTAAAAGTTCTACTGCTTTATATGCATTAATTGCAACATTAAGTGCATTAGGATCAGCGTTTCCAACATCTTCTGCTGCACATGTTATAAGTCTTCTTGCTATAAATCTTGGATCTTCTCCTGATACAATCATTTTTGCTAAATAATATATCGCAGCATCAGGATCACTACCTCTTAAACTTTTCTGAAATGCTGAAGCGCAGTCGTAATGTTCTTGTCTTGAATATCTTGTGTTTCTCTGTTGGCAAATTTCTTCTATGGTTTTTACTGTTAGTATTTTTTTATTATCTTTTAAATCACTTGCAAAATAAGCGTTTTCGGTAATGTTTAGTGAATATCTTGCATCCCCTCTTGCAAGGTTAATTATGAAATCTAAAACTCCGCTTTCACATTCTAAAGGTGTATAGTTATTTGCAAGATATGAAAAACCTCGTTTAATTATTTTTGCCATGCTCTCATCATCTATTGAATTTAATCTTATGACTTGTACTCTTGATAAAAGTGCAGGTACAACTTGGAAAGATGGATTTTCTGTTGTTGATCCTATCAAAAATAATGTTCCGTTTTCAAGATGAGGAAGTAGTGCATCTTGTTGAGTTTTTGAGTATCTATGAATTTCATCAATAAACAGTATTGTTTTTACCCCAGCTCGTAAAGATTCTTTTGCTTTATCTACGGCATCTTTTATGTCTTTTACTCCTGAAGTTACTGCAGAAATTTCAATAAAGTTTGCTTTTGTTTTTGTCGCAATAAGTCTTGCCAGTGTTGTTTTACCGCAACCTGGGGTTCCCCATAGTATTAGTGAAAATAACCTGTTTGTTTGCAATAAATTTAATAATGGACTTTTGGGTGAGATCACATTACTTTGTCCCAAAAAATCTTCCAATGTTTTGGGTCTTAAAATTTCAGCTAACGGTATTTGTTTATTCTGATTTTCAAGTTCCGTAAATAAATTATTCATAGTATAATTATTATAGCATACTGGTTATAGGGAGCAATGTTTTGAGTAAAAAATTTTGGCTGATAATAGTTGTAACTATACTCTTAGTTTCCGCGGTATTTTTTATTTTCGGCGGCAAGAAAGAAAATAAAAATGAAGTTGTATTTTGGACATTGCAGATGAGTGATTTTGCTCCGTATATTCAAAATGTCATTTCGGATTTTGAAAAAGAAAATCCCGAAATAAAAATTAAATGGATTGATGTTCCGTTTTCTGAGGGTGAAAAACGTACGCTTGCCGCCGTTCTAAGCGATAATCCTCCTGATTTGGTAAATTTAAACCCTGACTTTTCTGCGACTTTAGCCCACAAGGGTGCACTATATGAAATTCCGCAAGAAAATATGACACAATTTAATAAGGAAATTTTGAATGCATTGACATATAACGGGAAAATATATTCAATTCCTTGGTATGCAACAAGTGCAATTACAATTTATAATAAATCGCTTTTAGAAAAATCTGCAATTCAGGTGCCGTTAAATTATTCTCAGGTTGCACAATTTGCACCTATAGTTAAAGTCAGAACCGGTGCATATATAATGCTTCCAAATATTACGGAAAACGATACAATGTTAAAAATTTTAAATAAATATGGAGTAGCATCTTCATCATTAATAGATTCTGAAAAATCTGTTGAAGTCTTTGATTTATTTAAATATTTATATTCAAATGATTTAATTCCAAAGGAAACAGTTACTATGACTTTACAGGAATCTTTGGAAAAATATATGGCAGGGAATATAATGCTTATTACAGCAGGTGCTAATTTTTTAAATATGATTAAAGAGAATGCTCCTGCAACTTATGAAAAAACTGATGTTGCTCCGCAAATTACAGGCGAACTTGGTCAGAATGATTTTTCTATGATGAATTTTGTAATTCCTTTGAAATCTTCTCATAAAGATGAGGCTTTGAAATTTGCGTTATTTTTGACAAATGAATCAAATCAATTGGAATTGGCAAAGTTAACGAATATTCTTGCTGTTAATGAACATGCTCTTCAAAATGATTTTTATACAAAATACAACAGAGATGATTTGACAGCAAAGGCTCGTGTGATAAGTGCAAAACAATTAAATAAAATTAAACCTGTATATAGAACTCAAAAAGGACAAAAAGATATAAATAATATAATAAATGCTTCTACTCAGGAAATTTTACTTGATAAAGCTTCAACAAAAACAGTCCTGGATAAAGCTGCACAGAATTGGAAATCAATAGAAGAATAAGGAGAAAGTATGAAAGCTGTTGTTTTTACAAAAGATAATGAGTTAAAATTAGTAAATGATTATGAAAAACCAGTTCCTAAAAAAGGTGAGGCCTTAGTAAGAGTTACTCTGGCCGGGATTTGTAATACCGATTATGAAATAACAAAGGGTTATATGGGTTATGTAGGAATATTAGGGCATGAAGCTGTCGGAATTGTTGAAGAGGTTAACGGGGATGATAAATCTCTAGTTGGGAAAAGAGTTGTTCCGGAGATAAGCTACGGTTGTAAAAAGCCTGATTGTCCTTGGTGTGCTGAAAAAATGTATCGTCACTGTCCTGATCGTCATACTTTAGGAATTTTTCATAAGGATGGAGTTTTTGCTCAGTATTTTACAATGCCTGTTGAGGTTTTGTTTGAGGTTCCTGAAGATGTCACTGATACTCAGGCTGTGTTTGTAGAACCATTGGCTGCGGCTTTGGAGATAACTGAACAGCATCATATAAAACCGTTTGAAAAAGTTGTTGTTTTGGGGGATGGAAAACTTGGGCTGATTACTGCTTTAGCGTTGAATGCTCAAAATATTGATGTGATTCTTGTCGGGAAGCATCAAAATAAACTTGATATAGCAAAATCCCAAGGGGTTGAAACTTCTTTGTTAAATGATTTTGTTATAGAGAAAAAGTACGATTTGGTAGTTGAAGCAACGGGGTCTATTTCAGGGTTTGAAACAGCATTAGCTTTGACTAAACCTCGTGGAACTTTAGTTTTGAAAAGTACTGTAGCCGCATCAAAAGAATTTAATCTTGCACCTATTGTCATTGATGAAATAACTGTTTTAGGTTCCAGATGCGGTCAATTCCCTGCAGCGTTAAGACTTTTAAAATCCGGAAGAATAGATTTTTCTCCATTAATTTCTGCAACATATTCAATTGACGATGCTATTGAAGGTTTTGAAAAAAATAAGCAAAAGGATACTTTGAAAGTTCTTTTGAAGTTTTAAATCTTGCGATAGGCAAATTGATTTAATCGTGAATACTAAAAAGGTTGAACAAATATAGTTCAACCTTTTTAGTATTCTTGTTGTATTGTTTATTTATAATCAATATAAGCTTTCCAATAATTGTCTTCTGCGGTAACATTTTTATTTCTTGCTGATTTACCTGGCTTATAGCTATTTGTTGGTGCAATATTTTCAATTGGTTCAAAGAATGGACAATAATCTAAAGCTGAACCGGATCCTTTGGTATATTTCCCATCATCAGCTTTTTCGGGTTTGGTGTTTCCAAGGTCATGCCTATGCTGCTGTTCAATATCACAAGGGATAATTGCTCCAGAATAATCATTTGGATTTTCTCTGTCATTATATACCCAGGTCGCAACCATTTCTGCATCCATTGGTGTAAAAGAAAAGATATCAATATTATAAGTGTTAGGATTCGCAATTCCATTTATATCTACACATATTATTCTATTTTCATCATTAAATGTCCACAGTCTGCCACGAGAATCGGTCCAAATACTTCCATTATCACATAAGTAGTCTGTACCGCCGGCTCCCCCTGCTTCTTCTCTACCATTTGTACCCATGTTGAAATAATATGGTCCAGGGCTGGCTCCACCGGTTTTATAGAAATCTTTTAGCGTTTGTTTAATATTTCCCGGTTCAGGAGTTTCAAGCAAGTTATTACCGCCGTTAATCATTAGCATAAATTCTTTTTGCCATTGAGCAAAGTCTGTTTTATTAGCATAGGTACCTACGTCGCCCTTATCATAATTCAGGCGGGAGCCTATTTCTCTTATGTCACTATATGTTGTTCTATACTGTTCTTCCAGTACTTTTGCCCTATAGTTGTATGCAATTGTAGGAATTGTAATTGCGCTTATTGTTCCAATAATTCCAAGCGTTACAAGAACTTCAGCTAAAGTAAAACCAAATTTGTTATAACAATATTTCACCGTAAAACCAATCCTCAATAATTTCCATCTATATAGTTATTATATCGTATTCTTAGTATAAAGTCCAGCCTATACACTTATAATAATATTTGTGTAGCTAAAATAAGTCTGTGGCTGTCTTCTCTGTTTTGATTATCGCAAAATACATAGTTGAGAACCATTTTTAGTGCCTGTCCTTTTATAAACCAATTGATCCCTATTGTATATTCCCGGCTTAAGTCTCCTGAGATATCTCTATTTGGGTCAAACTGATCAATTCTTCCTATTAGCTGAAGATGTGGTGTAAATTTCCATCCTGCGGTGTAAGCAAAACCACATGCTTTATTTTCGCTTACTCCTTGGGATCCGTTGTATCCGTCTGCTATTGAAGCTTCAAAGTTAGTCCAGAGTTTTTTATGTCTGTATCCTACATATAAGCTTCCTACACTATAATTTATTTGATTGTGTCCGCCGTTAAACCCACCGCCTATGGTTAATTTCCCTAATTTATGATCAAGTGATCCGAAAGGTTTTAAATTTAACCAGCCTGTAAATTCAGCTCCAGGAAAACCGGAAATCAGTGACCTGCCGGATGACCCTGCTTGTAGTGTGTAGTCTGCGTATTTATAGTTCCCCATAACTTTTATACCTAAGGATCTGGAATTGCCGAAATTTCTTGCAATTTGAGATCTTGCAACAAAAGGAAGCACGAAAGATGAAGACCCTCCTTCTATACCTGTTTGGACTCTAGAGTAACCTGCAACAATTTGATGGTTGGGAATACTGCTATTCATAATATATGCATCTCCCCATATTGAATCCAGATAATTCCTGCCCGATGACGGTACAGGATTGAAATTTATTTTAAATTTGTAATCAGGATTTCTGAAAGAACCATATACCCCGATTTCCGTTGTGGCATTATCATATTCAGTTGAGTAAGAAGGATTAAATAGTGCATTTATTCCGCCTCTATAGCCAGCATATATTTGTGTTTTATGTAATGGACCATGTTCAAATTCATGAGATAGTTCATCTTTTAATAAAAAGGACTGGATATCTGTTCTGACAATTTTTGAATGATAGATTTTACCGAGTAGAGTATCTTCATCTATGGTATTGTCATTGTCTTTGTCAAATCTGCGAAATACTTCAAAGTCAAGTTCGTTGTTATCAAGGATTGAATCCTTGTTATCATCGTCATCATCATTAAGATCAAAGCCGAATAGTTCTTTTAGTTTTCCTTGTGATTTTTTTTGATGCTCTGTTTGTTCAGTTTCTAATGCAATTTTATTTGTCAGGGTATTAGTTTCAAAAATATTATTTTTCTGAGGATCTGTATTCAATACAACTTCATCCGCAAATTTAGTTTCCAAAAGTTCTTCAGCTATATCTTCTGCAGCTTTTGCATCTAATGATGGGATAAATATTAATACTGAAACAAGTAAAAATTTTAGGATTTTTTTCATATGTGTAAAGATTATATCATAATACATGTAGATTTTAAAGTTTTTTGTAGTATATTTTTATTATGCCGAATAAAATTAAAAATGAAAAACAGACTAAAATTTACGCCCCGATTGTAGAAGCCCTCAAAACGGCATATGACAATCCAACTTATCAGTTTCATATTCCTGGTCATACAAAGGGTTTAGGAACTTTGCCTGAATTTAGAAATTTGGTTGGGAAAAAAGCTCTGTTAGTTGATACAACAGATGAGTTTGACAATTTGGGTACTTTAACTCCTGCAACAGGTCCGATAAAAGAGGCTGAAGAGTTAGCAGCAAAAGCTTTTGGTGCTAGAAGAACTTTTTTCCTTATAAACGGTTCTACTATAGGTAATCTTGCTATTGCTATGGGTTTAACTAAAAAGGGACAAAAAGTTATTGTAAATAGAAATTGTCACAGGTCAATATTAACAGGTTTGATTATTTCCGGTGCCGAGCCTTTATGGATTATCCCTGAAAAATTAACAGAATGGGGTTTGTGGGGAAATGTTGATGCTTATGATGTCGAAGAATTATTGGAAAATAATGATGATGTTTCGGCAGTTTGGATTACTAATCCGACTTATGAGGGTGTAGTTTCAGATATTGCATCTATTGCAAAAATTTGTAAAAAACATAATGTTCCTTTAATTGTAGATGAGGCTCATGGTTGTTTATGGAATTTTAATGAAAAACTTCCGACAACTTCTTTAAAATTAGGTGCGGATATTGTTGTTCATTCTCTTCATAAAACAGGCGGAAGTATGAGCCAGTCTTCAATGCTTCATATTGCGGAAGATTCGTTGATAAATGCTGATGATGTTGAAAGAGCATTGATGCTTTTGCATACGACAAGCCCATCATTAATGCTTTTGGCAAGTTTGGATGCTGCTCGTGCAAATTTGCAAAGTCAAAGAGGACAAAAACAATTAGCTAGAGCTATTGCTAATGCAAAATATCTCCGTTCCGAAATTGATAAAATGGAGCATATTCATCAATTGAAAGCTGATTTTGGCTATAAAACAGATGTAACAAAAGTGTTTATTAAAGCAGACGGACTTTCAGGTAAGAGATTAGAATCAATTTTGGAAATAGATTTTGGTATTGAAGTTGAAAGTGCTTCTGATGTCGGAATTTTAATTCTTTGTAATATAGGTAATAAGCGTTCTGATTTTGAATATCTTGTTGACTGTTTAAAGAAAATTGATACGCATAATTATAAAGATATTTATTATTTAGAAAATAAAAAACATATGCCAATGCTTACTCCTATTATTAAAAAGAGTTTAAGGGATGCTTATTTTTCTGAAAAAGAAGTTGTTCCGACAAAAGATGCTGTCGGAAGATTGTCAGGCGAAGTCGTAGCTGAATGTCCGCCTGGAATTTCTATTTTACTTCCGGGTGAACTTATCACTGAAGATCATTTGCCTTACTTGACAGATTATGAGGTTATTGAAGTTTTAAAATAACATTAAGTCCAAGTGATTTTGTAGCCGAGTGCTAATGCAATTTTAATTACGTCAATATATTTTATTGAACCTCTTGAAAGTTTGTTATTAATACTCTGCGGGGTAACAGATGAACCGTATTTTTCACTCATCAGTCTTGCTAAACTTTCATATGTGAAGCCTCGCATCCTGATGTAGCCTTTTATTTCATTTCTCATTTTTTCAAGAAGTTCATCTTCAGATAAATTGTCCATATTAGAAATTTTATATATTTTCACATATAAAGTAAACGAAAACAATATATTTTGTTACTAATAACTTGACTCATATACATAAACGTATATAATATATATAAAAGCTGGATAATTTATTAAGATAAATCCATTCCGAAAAATATTATTTAGCTGGGAAGTATGAATGAGGCGGCTTTTGCCGTCTCTTCTCCCTTATATAATATTTGCAAAACTTAAGAAATAATCTTCTATGATATTCATAAGCATCGGCAGAATCCATACTAAAATTGCCGCACCTAAAACAGGTTTAAACAAGAAACTTAATTGGAATACGTTTACCTGGGGCGCAGTTCTTGAGATAACACCGAGTATAATGTCCTGCGCTAACGTTGCTAAAAGAACAGGAGATGCTATTTGTAATCCCATATATAGTGTATTTGAACTCATTTTTATAAGTAAATCCATTTTGATCAGTTGTCCTAATGGAAGATGCGCAGCATACATAGGAAAGATTTCAAAACTTCTCATAAGAGCTTTGAATAACCAATATACTCCGCCAAGATTTATAAATATAAGAATTCCCATCAGGGAAAACATTTTTGTAAGAATGGAAACTTGTGCTTGAGTTGTCGGGTCTAAAGTTGTAGCTGATGATAATCCCATCTGCATATTAATCATTTCTGCTCCGCAATCAACTGCAATTGTTATAAGTTGGGCCATATATCCTATCATTGCACCTACTACTACGTTTAGTAAAATTGACAGAGCAAATGAATCACATTGCGTAAGTGTTTTTTCAGGTGATAAAAACGGAACCATAAATATGGTTACAAGTAATGCCATAGGAACTTTAACCAGTGCAGGAAAATCTTTTCTGTTAAATATCGGAGCAAATCTGAAAAATCCAATAATTCTTGCAAAAACCAATGCTCCTGCCATAAGGTAGGTGTTTATCATCGGAAACATTTTCATTAGTTCTGTTGCAATATTTTCCATTTACTATCTTCCAAGAATTCTGTTTGTTTCAACTAAATCGGGTTTTGGCATTGGTGTTTTTGCTGCCGGAGTGTATTTTTCACGTTTATAATTGTCTATATAAGGAACTTTTCCGGGATTTTTCATAATCTCATCAAGAGAATCTACATTTTTAAATTTGTCTTTCATTTCATGTTCAAAAGGTGTGGTGTATTTGTGATAATCCGAATCAAGAACAAAACTTTCTTGGTGTGGCACAGTATTGAAGGCAAGTACCATCCCCTCTTGGAAAAGATTTGTAAGTAGTCTTATAAATCCTACCCCACCGATTATAATTACTAAAAATACTCCCAAAATTTTTGGAGCTGCTGCAATTGTTTGTTCTTGCACCTGTGTTACGGCTTGCAAAATACCTACAACAAGACCTATACCCGCTGCTACAAGTACACATGGCATAGATATTGCAAGCATTATCAAAAATCCTTTAGCTAAATATTCCAGTAATATTTCCACTGTTTTTTCCTTATAATTAAATTCCTAATTGTAACTTGAAACAAGTCCTTGTACGATTAATGCCCAGCCGTCAACCGCAATAAATATAAGCAGTTTGAAAGGCATTGATATAATTGTCGGAGATAGCATAAACATACCAAGTGCTAATAGTACGTTTGCTACAACCAAGTCTAAAATGATAAATGGAACAAAAATGATGAAACTTATTTCAAAAGAAGTTTTTAATTCGCTTATTATATATGCCGGAGCAACTTCCCATATAGAAATATCATCCGGTGATTTTGGAGCTGTTTTGTGGGTCATTTCAACAAAAAATGTCAGATCGCTTTCTCTTGTTTGTTTTAGCATAAATTCTTTTAACGGTTTTGAACCCTCTTGAATTGCTGCAATCATGTCGTGATTTTTTTGATAAGGAATCGAGCCCATATCATACATTTTTTGAAATGTAGAACCCATTGTAAAGAATGTTAGAATAATTGATAATCCGATAATTACAATCGCAGGAGGTACCTGCTGGGTACCCATTGCAGTTTTTAACATTGAAAATACAACAACAAATCTCAAAAAACTTGTCATTGAGCAAAATACAAATGGCAGTAATGAGAATAATGACATTACTATCAAAAGTTGTATAACCGGATTTAGGTTTTGTAATTGATCCATTTTATTTTATCCTTATAGTTTTTTATAGTTCGTTTATTTTTTTTGCCATTTCTTTCATTGTTGAAAAACCATGGTTGTTTGGTTTATCAAAATCTAATACAACTGTTTTTGGATTTTGATTTGATGAAATATTATTTGTAATCCGCTTGTCCATTTGAGTTTTCTGTTTTGGTGCTGTTTTTATCGGTTCTAATCTAACAGGTTGCTGTATGGGCTTATGATTTGTAGTTTGCTTATATAGTTGATCAATTTGTTGATAATATTGATCATTTTCATCACGTTTTTCATAACGATCAATAATTGTTTGTGATATTGGAGCGGAGTTTCCTAGTTTGGAAATCAATGTAGTTCTGTCTATATCAGAGGCTATCAGAAATTTTTCGTTTCCGGCTCTTACTACATGGAGACTTTTTCTCGGTGATAAACTCATTGATTCTTCAAGGCTTAGAAATTTAGTATTGTTACTTCTCATGGTTCCGTCCATAACTTTTTTGTATATGAAAACGGCAAAGCATATTAGCCCTGTCATAGCCATTGTGTATACTGTAAAATTTGCTATATATCCGCCCATAAGTCTGTGATTCTCCCCTTATTTATTAAATAGATATTTTTTGATATTTAGATATTTTCATCTTCCAATTCAAAATCGCTGTAGTCAAATTCTTCTTCAGAATTTTCGTTGTCAAAATGTTCTTCTTCATTCTGAGTATTTTGTTCAACTTCGTTTTGTTGTTGTTCTTCTTCAGATTCTTCTTGGCGGTTTTCGTTAGTTTTTCTCGGTTGGACACTACCGCCTCCGTCAGCAATAACGTTGTTTATTTTTACACCATATCGGTCATTTACGATGACTAAAGAACCGCTTGCTATAGATTTACCTTCTACTTTTAGAGTTACATTATTGTCATACAATGATGTTAAATCAACTACCAGCCCTTCTTCTATATCTTTCAGTTCTCCAAGGGTTATTTTTACGGCATCAAATTCTGCACTCATTTCTACTTCAATACTGTCCCATATATTTTTATGAGTATCAGCCATATTATCTCCTCCGTTTTCTGTTTCAGTAATAAGTATATCCATATTCGGATTTAAGTGTACGGGGATTGTTTCACCGTTTATGGATAGTGTTATGTTTTCTAAATTGCTGTTTTCAAATACAACAACATCGTCTGTTTCTAAATTTTTAAGATCATATAGTGAAAATTTTGTTTTCCCGATTAGAACATTGACATAAGTTTCGCTTGTTGGAAAACTGTCATCTGAAAATTTTGCGCCGTTAGATGTAATCAGTTCCGGTTTTAGCAGACTTAATGGAAGTGTTATGATTACTTTACCTGCTTTTTTATTATACTCTTCAACTTCTTTTATTAGAAAAGTCAGATGAATTAGATCAAAATTATTACGTTTGAGTTGAGTCGGATCAGATTCTGATAAAGCATTTTTAAGATGTTCAAACATAAAGTCGTTAAATGATGTTATGACTTTAGCTTCAAGTTCTGATATTTTATTTATATTAAATTTATTTTTTGACTGTCCTAAAACTTTATTCAAGATTATGTCAAGAGCTTTGTCCGTAAGTCTGAAATACATATCGTATTCTTGATTGATACGTATTTTGGTTACAAAACAGGATTCATTATCCATAAGGCAGTTTATATTTTTGCTTATGCCGATAAGTTCAAGTTTGAAATTATTATCAAAAAATTCATCACATGATTCTTGAACAATAGGAGGGAAGGTATGTTGATACCAGTCATATTCTTTATATAACTGGTCTGTGGATATTGAATTTTGAACTTTTTCATTTAACATAACAACTATCCCTTGATTTATCCCCGGAAATATGATTAGTATTTCCCATACCTACAATAAAATATAATCAAAGATATTACATCAATCTTTTAATGGATATTTTTTAAAAGTCATCAATTTTTATGGGATTTTTGTAATAATCAAAGGATTGATTTATTTATAATAAATATAATTTTTAAATTTGTTTTATATGTTATATGTAAATTGCAAGAAGTTACCCATAAGGTTTTCATTCCAGACCTGGATGTCTTCCGGAACATCTAATACCGTAGGGGTAAAATTCCAAATATATTTGATATTTGATTTTATTATAAATTCTGCTGTTTCTTGAGCGTATTTGCCAGGAACCGTCAGTATTGCTATTTCGACTCCATGTTCTTTTGTAAATTTGGGTAAAGTTTTTATATCCAGAATTTTTTTGTTGTTAATTTCTTTTCCTATTTTAGCTTTATCATTATCAAAAAGAGTTGTTATATTTAGTCCGTAACTAATAAAATTATCATACTTAGCAAGAGCCATTCCTAAGTTTCCGGCACCTATAATGTATGCATTTTTTGTTTTTGCAAATCCTAGGGTTGTTTCTATGGATTTTTTTAGTTCTTTTACGTAGTAACCGACTCGAGATTTCCCTGAATTATTTAAAAAATTGATATCTTTTCTTACTTGAGAATCATCAATTTTTAAAAGTGTTGCGATTTGTTTACTTGAAATATATTCATTGCCTTTACTGATAAAATCTTGTAAAATGCAGTGATATAGGGTTAAACGGTTAATAACTTTTTCTGAAATTTTTTTATTCATAAAAATATTATACATAAAAAGTGATTAAATTTTAACTTTTGATGTTATAATCTGGATATGAAACATATATTTGAACAAAAAGTTTTTTATTCTGACACTGATGCTTACGGTGTGGTTTGGCATGGCTCATATTTAAGATGGCTTGAAATGGGCAGAGTAGGATTATGTGAGATGATGGGGCATAGCCTTTTGGATTTGGTGGAAAACCATGATATTGTTATGCCTGTTGTCAGCTTGAATATCAAATATAAAATGTCTGCCAAATTAGATGATGCTATGATTATTGAAACAGAAATTTCTGAATTCAAAGGTTTTACTGTTACTTTTAAACAAACTATCAGGTCTAAGGTTAACTTAAAACCTTACCTTGAAGCTGAAGTTGTAGTGGTAGCAGTTAATAATGACGGTAAGTTGTACCGTAGAATGCCTGAAGTTTTAGCAAAGTCTTTTGAAAAGGAAGTAAAATGCCCGGCACTCGTCTAAATAAGTATATCGCATCTTCAGGTATTTGCTCAAGAAGAAATGCAGATGAATTAATTTCATCAGGAGCAGTTCTTGTTAATGGAAAAAAAATTACAGAACTAGGGTATTCGGTTTTACCAAAGGACAAGGTATTTGTCAACGGAAAATTAATTCACCCTGTAAAGCATGAGTACTACAGATTTTATAAGCCTGCCGGGTATATAACTACATCTGATGATGAAAAGGGGCGTAAAACAATATATGATTTACTTCCGGAATCTTTACAAGGGTTAAAACCTGTCGGCCGCTTAGATAAAGATTCTACGGGTTTGTTGATACTTACAAATGATGGCGATTTGATAAACGAATTAACTCATCCTTCAGTAAAAGTTCCAAAATTATACAGAGTTTCAATAAACGGTAAAATTTCTCAAAATGATATTGATACAATGTATAAGGGAATAGAACTTGAACCTGGAAAGACGGCTTATGCTCAGGTTGAGGTTTTGGAAGTTGATAATAATCATACGGTAATGGAAATCTTATTGTATCAAGGTATGAATCGTCAAATTCGCAGAATGTTTGAATATTTGGGGTTTGAAGTTGTTTCATTAAAACGTATTCAGCATGCAACTTTAAATCTTGACGGTTTAAAAAGAGGCGAATTTAAGCCTATAAAACCACGACAGATAAAAGAGTTGAAGAATTTTTTAAACAGGTTGGCTTCAAAAAATGATTAGAATTGCTATTGTTGGAAATATTGCAAGTGGCAAGTCTACCGTAGAAAAAATCCTTGAAAACCTCGGTTATAAGGTTTTAGATACAGATAAAGTTTGTCATAATTTGTTAGAGAGCGAAGAGGTAGTTTCTACTTTTAAAATTTATGATGTCTTTGATGATGGTAAAATATCAAGGTCAAAACTCGGGAATCTTGTTTTTTCAAATGATGAACTGAAAACTGCATTGGAAAATCTTATGTATCCAATGGTACGAAAAAAAATAGAAGATTTTTTTAAGCAAAATAATACAGAAGATTTTGTTTTTGTTTCAGCTCCTCAGTTATTTGAAGCGAGAATGGAGAATTTGTTTGATAAAATTTTGTTTATATATTGCGATGATACCATAAGAGAGCAGCGTCTAGTTTTGAGAAATAATTATACAAAAGAGTACGCAAAGTTAAGAATGTCAAAGCAGATGGGTCAAGATGAGAAAGCTGACAAGTCTGATTGGGTTATTTATAACAATGCATCTGTTGAGGATTTGAAAGAACGAGTTATCAGCTTAATTGAACAAATCCGCTAAGATCAGCATAGTCAGCAGGATATTTACCAATAGCAACTTTATCATAACGGTTGCCTTCTATTGCTTCAAAAGAGCCGTCATCATTTATTTTAGATACAAATCCTGTATGCGAAGCTCCATTTTCTCGAAGTATCATTATATCACCTATTTTTACGTTATTTTTTATAATCTCTGCTTTATTGTCTTTATTATTTATTGAAAGGTATTTATTATTATTAATACCCCATTGTTTAAGATTTTCTACCCTGTGATTGCCAAATCCCTCAGGTGCTGGCAGCCCTTTTTCTTTATAGCTTTCTTTTACTACATAAGTTACAAAGTCAGCACACCATTCCTTACTGTTTGAGAATTTTTTGGATGAACCGTCTGTTTCATTATAACCGAGATATTTTTTTGCATTTTTTAGTATTTCAGTTTGAATATACGTAGAAGAATTCTTGTTGCTAGTGTCCTTCTCTTCTTTTATGGGAATATCTGCTGTCGGTCTTGAAATTGATAGATCAGGTTTAGATGCCTCAGCTTTTGGAGTCCCGTTAAAATGGTATGTCTGATACATCCAAATGGAATTCATATTGCTAAAAGGATTTGAGTTATTAAACGAATAATTATTCCACAGCATTGGAAATGGATTAAAAAAATTCCAGCCTCCAAATGGGTTGGTATTCCAGATGGAATTGTTATTATTGCTTCCGAAAAAATAAGTCGGTCCAATGCAGATATCTTTTGTATTATAATTGAATATAAGACTATTTAAAGGTGTGTTATATGATATTGGATTGTAAAAATCAAAATAAGTCATATTTCCCCGTTCTATTTTCCCCTATATTTATATAAAGGATTTTTGTTTAGAGAAATTGCCATATTTTTGTAAATTTATTGTAAAATAAGGAAAGCCTCAGCTTTGCCAATATCAATAAGGTAAAAAGGTTTTTCCGTATCTTCCGATATTTCAATGTCATTGCCTGAAATTTGAAATTCATTACAGAGATTTGTCCAAGTGTCTGTATTTTTATTTTGTAATGTAAATATGTAATACTTATTTACATTTTTCATATATAAACCGATGTTAGATTTATCAGAGGCTAATGTTTTTAGAAACTCAGCTTTCTTTTCCTCTTTATTTACTCCTGTAAATGTATAATCAGAATATTTTGTATTTTCTTTTAAGCTTTCAAGAAGTTTATATGGCTCTATCCATTTTTTTATAACAATATTTTTCATTTAGACTGTAACCTCTTGATTTTTAAACTGCATTTCATAAAGGTGTTTATAGTTTCCGTCTGGAATATTCATTAATTGTTCATGGGTACCGATTTCAACAAGTTCTCCTTCATTTATTACGGCTATTCTATCGGCATTGTTTATAGTTGACAGCCTGTGAGCTATAACAAATACTGTTTTATTTTTCATAAGATTATCAAGGGCTTTTTGGACTATAGCTTCTGATTCATTATCAAGAGCGGATGTTGCTTCATCAAGTATGACAATTGGTGCATTTTTTATCATTGCCCTTGCTATTGCAACACGTTGTCTTTGCCCACCTGATAAAGATGCACCTCTTTCTCCTACATATGTATCAATCCCATTTTCAAGTGTTGATAAAAACTCGTCAAGATGTGCAAGCTTTATAACTGCTTGTATTTCTTCTTCTGTTGCTGTTTCTTTTCCCATAAGGATGTTTTCTTTTATTGTGCCTGAGAATAAGAAATTATCTTGAAATACAAACGATATATTATTTCTTAATGATTCTATTTCAATATTTTTAATATCTATACCATCAAATTTTATGGAGCCTCTTTGAATATCATAAAATCTTGGAATTAAATTTACTATTGTACTTTTTCCTCCTCCGGAATTTCCAACAAGTGCAATGGTTTCATCTTTATTTACATGAAGACTAAAATCTTTTAATACCGGAGTATTTTCCTCATATTCAAAGTATACATGTTCAAAATCAATTGCAGATTTTAAACCATTCATTTTGATTGCGTTTTCATTATTTTTAATATTAGGAACAAGGTCAAACAGTTCAAATACCCTGCCTAAAGCAACAAATGTTGTTTGTAGATCTGTAAGGGTTCTTCCTAAATCTTTAACCGGTTTATATAGAAGGAGTAAAGAAGTTACAAAAGAAGCAAAGCTTCCTGCAGTCATTTGTCCGCTAATAATTAAATGATTTCCGTAAAACATTACGAGTGCAATTCCTATAGAGCATATAAAGTACATAATAGGGGACATCCAGCCGACTCGTTTGGTTAAAGAAATTGTAAGATTAAACTGTTCTTTTATTTGATGTTCAAATTTTTCATTTTGAAGTTTTTGCAGGTTATATGCTGTCATAATTTTATTCCCGGCAAAAGTTTCATTGAAATTTGTTGTCATATCCCCACCTACAACCATTGTGGCATTGGATACTTTTTTAATTCTTTTTCTTATAAGGGTTACCGGGGTAATTGCAATAGCCATAATCCCAACACCTATTATTGCAAGTTTCCAGGAATTATATAGCAAAACTCCAACTAAACCTACTATACCAAAGCTTGTCATAATAAAGCTTTTTATCATATTAATAATATTTTTTGATGCGGTTTCAGGATCTGTAAAAAATCTTGTTAAAACGAGTCCTGAAGAATTTATGTCATAAAATTTCGGATCAAGAGAGGTAAGTTTTCTAAACAATTCTATTTTTAATGCATTAGAAATTTTATTTCCTGTCCAATCGGTCAGGTAGTTGTTTGTGTATTTTAATAAACCCTGTACAATTGCAAATAAAATAATACCAAAAGGAATAACCGTTGCCAGAAGGCTTTGTTCGATTGTAAATCCTAAAAGATGCCATGGTTTTCCATTAATAACACAGTCCATATATGGTTTTAGCGCAAAAGCTACAACACTGTCTAAAAGACCAAGAGGAACTGCCAATATCATATTTAATATTATTCTTCCCATATGAGGTTTGATAAATGGAAAGATTTTATTGATTAAATATCCGTACCTGAAAGCATCTTTTGAAAGTGTATCTTTTAATTTGTAATCCATATCCCTTTTAGCTCCCTCTGATTAAGCTTATTATTCAGTATTGCACAAAAGTTTCAGTTTTACAATTTTTTTAAAAGTTCAACAATACTGTTAATTTTATTTTCATCCATTCTGTGTCCGCCTCTTGGGAGTAATATATAATCTTTTTCGTTTGGAATTTTTTTGACAAATTTATTTACCCCCTGAGCGCTGATATACCCGTCGGTTTTGGAGTGAATTACGTATGTCGGAGTAGAGTTTTCCGTTATATGTTTATCAATTTCAAAAACCTTGTAATATTGTTCTTTAAAGCCCGGGATATATTTTATTAATGCATATTCAATTTTATATTTTTTAGGATTTTTTAATACATTTTTCAGCCAAAATTCTAAAGACAGCATTGGTGAAACAAGAACTTGAAACTTAAAATTGTTCAGGTTCGAGGTTTTAGCCGCAATATAGCTTCCGAAACTGTGCCCAACAAGCCCTATATTATTTATTCCTTTGTTATTCAGGTATTTAGCAGCAGCTTGGACATCATGCATAATTTCAGTTTCAGTTGTTTGTTCTTTTGTTTTATATTTGCCGTAACCTCTATAATCAATCGCTAAAACCCCAAAATCAGTTTGAGTTAAAGCCTTATATAGCGGTTGATTGCTGGTAACATTTTGGGAAAATCCATGCAGGTAAATTATATATTTATTTGAATTTTTCGGATTAATATCAAAGGCTTCAATCGTATCATTTTTGCCTACTTTAATTTCAAGTCTGTTTAACATTGGTGCAAGTTCCGGATCAATGGAAAGATAAGGTCTTCTTGAGCCGAGCATTGAATTCTCATAACTTTTATTTTTCAGGTATTTTATAATTAGGTTTTTCAGAGCGTTAGAGCCTGTAAAATTTATTTGAGGATTTGCTGCAGGCTTTGAATAGACAAAACAATCTGAAGATAAGTTGTGTTGTCGAGGAATTTCTGATATATTTTTTAATCTTTGCGGCCTGTAAGTTACCAGACCAACTGTTTGAATTTTATTAACTTCCAAGTCTTTGAACCTCTTGTCATTCTATACTATCACGAACATATTCTTTTGTTTAATTAAAATTCTTCTTGACATTCAATATCGCTTATTATAAATTGTTTTTATGACGATTGTTTGAGTGTGAGGCATTCTGCCAAAGAAAAGTTGACTAAATATCAAGTTTTCTACAGAGTGATAGACGCACCTCAAAACGAAAGTTTTGATAATTGAATAATGGGCGTGTGGCGAAATTGGTAGACGCACTAGACTTAGGATCTAGCGCCTTCGGCATGGGAGTTCGAGTCTCTTCACGCCCACCATTTAAAAAAGAGCCTAAAAGGCTCTTTTTTAATATTTATTATAATGGATTTTTTCAGGTTTCCACTTATCTTTTGGCTGATCTTTACCTGTAGGGTATCCTATAGATATAATATTTAACGGAATAATGTTTTCAGGTAATTTTAACTCTTTTTTTATCATATTAGCTCTATCTTCTTTGGGATATCCGCCTATCCAAACAGCACCAAGTCCGAGAGCTTCAACTTCCAGTAGGATATTTTGAGTAACAGCTGAGGTATCTTGTATCCAAAAGTCGCTTACTCCTTCTATATTCAGGTTCCCTGCTACTACTATTGCTAAAGATGCATCAGATAACATCTTGCCATGAGGACTTTTTTCAGCCAAAGCGTCAAGAATTTTTCTATCTTTTACGACAATGAATTCCCATGGTTGTAGATTTCTTGCTGAAGGTGCAGCCATACCGGCTTTTAATATTTTTTCTATTTGTTCATCTGTTACTTCTTTCCCTTTAACATAATTTCTTACGGATTTTCTATTTAGTATATTTTCTAACACACTGTCTTGTTTTATTTTGGGAATACGAACAATTTCACTGTATGTAATGTAACAAATACATATTAACAATGCTGCGCTTAGAATTCCTATAATAATTTTGACCATATTTATCTCCCTTCAATTTTTTGTATATAGTTTATCAAAAAATAAATGCTAATACAAATATGTTTATTGTCCTATTTATATACCATTTTTTATTATTTATTTGAAATTTTTGCTTAAAGGTTGTATAATAATCTAGTCAAATTGTATAGTAGTAGAGTTATTTTTATAGTTAGAGGATAATCAGATGAAACTTCACATGCAGATACTTATCGCCTTAGGTCTTGGTATTAAACGTAACTGGCATATATTTTTCGGTATTATAGCCGGTATATTTGTCGGAGTATTTCTGCATGCTCATCCGAATGTTTTGGTTGATAATATATTGACTTTTATCGGGCAGGTATTTATTAGATTAATCCAAATGGTTGTTATTCCGTTGGTTGTATCTGCTATAATCATTGGAATTACAAGTGTCGGCGATAATAAACAGCTTGGTAAATTCGGTTCAAAGATGGTTTTATACTATGGAATTTTGACGGTTATTGCAGTAACTATAGGTGCTGTTTTAGCATTGTTAGTCAGACCAGGTGCAGGTGCTGCACATTATATAGCATCAAATATTGCATCTGATGTTCAGGCCTCAGTTGCAACAGCGATGCAGGAGCAACAGGGAAATATATTGAACCTGTTTTTAAGTTTTATCCCAAGCAACCCGTTTTCAGCTGTTGCGGCAGGAAATATGGTTCCTATTATAATTTTTGTTTTAATGTTTGCTTTGGCTCTTGCTAAAGTTGGTGATGTAAACAGACCTATTGTTTCATTCTTTGAATCTGTCTTTGCTGCTACTATGAAGATTACTGATTGGATTATGATATTTGCAGCTCCGGGTGTGTTTGCTCTTACTGCAGTTGCTGTATCAAGCTTCGGCGGAGGTATTTTTGCGGCAATTTCGAAATATCTGCTGGTATTATTAGTAGGTTTTGCAATACAAATGTTTATTGTGTATCCGCTATTTTTAAAATGTTTTTCCAAAGTTTCTGCGGCTATGTTGTTTTCAGCAATCGCAGAGGCAATGATGGTTGCGTTTGGGACAGCAAGTTCATCTGCAACTTTACCTTTGACTATTGCCTGTTGTGAAAAAAGAGGTATTTCACATAAAATTTCAAGTTTTGTAATACCACTTGGCGCTACTTTAAACTTTGACGGAACAGCTTTGTTGCAAACTGTAGCTGTAATATTTTTAGCTCAGGCTTATCAGGTTCCGTTAGATCCGTTTTTAATAATTCAAATTGCAATATTAGCTATTGTAGCATCAAGTACTTGTGCAGGTATCCCGGGCGGCGGATTGATTACTATTGCTCTAATCTTAAACGGTATGGGCTTAAGTCCAGAACAGCTTGTAGCAGGTTTTGCGTTCTTATTTACAATAGAAAGAATTACAGATATGTTTAGAACAACACTAAATATTACATCAGATGCTGTTGTGGCTGCAACTATTGCTGATAATGAAAATGAAATTAATTATGATTTGTTAAATAACCCTGCAGCGTATGAAGAAATTGCATAGTGTTTTATAAATTTGATTAAAATTTTTATGGTAATATTTTTGTATGAAATATGAAAATATTACCGATAATATTGCATCAAAATATTTAGGCAGAAAGGTTGAAGAAAGTTGTTCTTACGATCCTTCTTTATTGGTTGCTGTTCCAAGGTTTGAAAATAGAAAGCGATATGATATAGATAATAATAATCTTCCTTTTCGGGGATGGGATATATGGCATGCGTATGAGTTTTCAACAATGACAGAGAATTCTCTTCCTGTTACTCGCTTGATGAAAATAAAATATGCTTGTGAAAGTGAATATATTGTCGAATCCAAATCGTTAAAATTATATTTAAATTCTTTTAATATGGATAGATTTGGAAAGACTGTTGATGAATGTTTAGATATCTGTAAAACAATGATTGAAAAAGATTTGAGTGAAAAACTTAAAACCAAAATTGTTGTTGAATTTTTGAATGATAATTCTAGACGTGTTGAAATCTTTTCTGAATTTATTGATTTAATGAAATTTGTTGATGATAAAACATTGCGGATTGAAAATTTTAATGAATCTCCAGAGTTACTTTTGGCTAATTTGGGGGATAGTAAAAATAAGTATTATTTAAAGTTTGATTCTTTAAGGTCTAATTGCAGGGTGACTCATCAACCTGACTTTGGAGATGTTTTTATTTATTATAATTCTAAAATTCATATAGATGAAAATAGTTTAGTTAAATACTTGGTATCATTTCGTTCCGAGTATCATTTTCATGAAGAATGTTGTGAAATGATTTATAAAAGATTGTATGATTTATTAAATTCAGATGATGAATTGTGTGTATGTGCCTTGTATACAAGGCGAGGCGGAATTGATATTTCTCCTGTTCGATATAGCAAAAACTGTACTTTTAACGGTTTCCAAGATTTGATAGATATAAATATTTTTGCAAGATCAGGGATTAAGCAATAAAAGATATGAATAATCGTGAATTTGGACAAAAAGGCGAAGATATGGCATGTGAATATCTTATTAAAAACGGATATTCTATAGTAGAGAGAAATGTTCATTTTTCAAAATTTTGTGAAATAGATATTATTGCAAAGTATAAAAGTAAATATGTGTTTGTCGAAGTTAAAACCAGAAAATCTGGAGGTTTTGGTTCACCTTTAGAAGCTGTGACAAAAAATAAATATAATAATATTAAAATTGGAGTTTTGACATATATACAAGAACATAATATTAGACAATACCAAATTGATGTTATTGGTATTACATTAGAACCGATTTTAAGAATAGATCATTTAAAAAATATTTGAAGCTATTATAATCTATTTAATTTCTTTAAAGAATTCATTGGAAATCAACTGAGAGTATCTATCTTTTTCATTCGCAGAAATAAGAATCTTGTCGTTACCTTCAGAATCTTTAACAACAGAGATTATTCCTGAAATTTCTCCGATTGGAAGTTTTTTTACCTTTGCATTAAATCTTACGTAAGGAGTATCTTTGCCGTAGGATTTCATTGTACCTTTTTCTGTTACATGAAATTCTTCAATTGTTGCAGCTTGGTATTTAAATTTATTTATGGCTGTTTTTATTCTATCTTCAGCATCAGCAGCTTTTATATCTTCTGTTGTTAAAATAGTCTTTTTATCACCTGAATCTACAACTAGCATTTTTTGACCGGAGGCTTTATGTTCTGCCAGTACGGCATTGTATCCTAAAATACCTGCCGCTTTTTCAATTTCAAATTCTTTATTCAGTTTTGAAAAGTCACCGACTTTTTTAGCTCTTTCCAAAACAACATCATGACTCGGGTTTATAAAATTTTTGAATTGATATTTAATCCAATCCTGACCACCAAGAGCCATAAACCCAACTACCACAACGGTTAGGAAAATTGCTCTTGTTACGTTTTTTAAACAACCCATGTTGAAATCCTCTTACTTTTGATATAAAAATATTATAATATGAGCAAAGCGGAAATCAATCACATAAACAGTTGGGATGTTAATTTGGAAGATACTACGCCTGTTATGCAGCAGTATTTGAAAATAAAACAGGAAAATCCGGGGATTTTATTATGGTATCGTTTAGGTGATTTTTACGAAACTTTTTTTGAAGATGCTTTGACTATGTCAAAGGAGTTAGAACTCACATTGACAGGCAGAGATGCCGGCCCGAAATTAGGAAGAGTTCCGCTTGCCGGTATTCCTGCAAAGGCTGCGGATTCTTATTTAGAAAAGCTGGTTCAGAAAAATTATAAGGTTGCAATTTGTGATCAATTAGAGGATCCAAAGTTTGCAAAGGGGCTTGTTAAACGTGGGGTTACCAGAGTTATAACAGCAGGTACTCTGACTGAAAGCAACTTATTAAATCAAAATTCTAATAATTATATTTGTGCAATTTATAAGGATGAAAAAAGCGGTTTATTTGGGTTTTCATATACAGATATTTCAACAGGAGAATTTAAAACGACACAGGCCCCTTTAAATATGATAATGGCAGAATTGGCAAGATTAAATCCTTCAGAAATTGTTGCTCCAAGTCTTAAGCAAGATATCAAGCCTTTTCAGATAGTGCCTGATGAAGTGATTGATCTTCCTGATGAAATTACAAAAAAGTATAATTGTTCTAAGATTCCGCCGTCTGTATTTGAAACTGCATTTGCTGAAAATAATTTGAAAACGGTGTTTAAAACTCAAAGCCTTGAAAGTTTTGGATATTCTAAATATAAACTGGGCTTTCGGGCTGCAGGGGCATTGTTAGCATATGTGTGGGAAACTTTAAAGGGTAATATGCCTAAATTTGATAGGATTGTTCCTTATGAGTTGTCAGAATATATGATTCTAGATGCTTCAACAAGAAAAAATTTGGAACTTGTTGAAACATTAAGAGAAAAAAATAAATACGGATCTTTACTATGGGCGGTTGATAAAACTAAAACAAATATGGGTGCAAGGCTTTTAAAAAATTGGATTTGTCAGCCGTTAAAAAATGTTGAAGATATTTTAAAAAGGCAGAATGCTGTATCTGAACTTGTCCAAAAAGAAAATGTCCGTTATTTACTTTCTGAAATATTAGAGAAAGTTTATGATATACAAAGATTAGCAACAAGAATGAGTAATGGTTCCGCAAGTCCTAAAGATTTTGTAAGTTTAAAATTGTCATTATTAATGCTGCCTCAATTACTTGATGCTACTGACTCTTTGGAAAATGATATGTTCGTTTCTATAAGGGATTATCGAGATGAAATTTCTGATTATGCTCAAATGATAGATAATACAATTGTTGATAATCCTCCTATGTTACTAAAAGATGGTGGAATTATAAAAGAACGTGTCAGTGGCGAACTGGATTATTTCAGAGATTTGTTAACCGGCGGAGAGGAATGGTTGACTAATTTTGAGGAGGCCGAAAAAGAACGTACTGGAATAAAAAATCTTAAAATAGGTTATAATAAAGTATTCGGTTATTTTATAGAGGTTACAAATTCTAATCTTAATATGGTTCCGCAGGATTATGTAAGAAAGCAGACCTTAACCGGAGCCGAAAGATTTATAACAGATGAATTGAAAAAACACGAAGATGATGTGTTGTCTGCAAAATTTAAATCCAGTGAGCTGGAATACAAATTATTTACTGATTTCAGAGAGTATTCAAAAGAATTTGTTTCAAAAATTAGAGAAATTGCAGATTGTATAGCAATTGCAGATGTTATAAATTCATTAGCTGAAATTGCTGTTGAGAATAATTATTGTAAACCAGTAATAGATGAGTCTGATGATTTTATAGTGAAAAACGGCAGGCATGCAGTTTTGGAAAAAATTCTTCCATTGGGCGAATATGTTGCAAATGATTTGGAATTAAAATCAAATTCAGTGGATACTACGCAGTTTATGATTTTAACAGGTCCTAATATGGCCGGTAAATCTACGTATATGAGGCAAAATGCTCTTATTGCGATTTTAGCCCAAATTGGTTCATGGGTTCCTGCAGATGCTGCGAAAATTGGTGTTGTTGATAAAGTATTTACAAGAGTTGGCGCCAGTGATGATTTGACGTTGGGGCAGTCAACTTTTATGGTTGAGATGATTGAAACCTCGTATATTTTAAATTCAGCAACAGATAGAAGTTTTATATTGCTTGATGAAATAGGTAGAGGTACAAGTACATATGATGGGGTTGCAATAGCCTGGGCAGTTGCAGAGTATATTGCAACAAAAATTAGGGCAAGATGTATTTTTGCAACGCATTATCATGAATTAAATGTGATGACTAATACTTATCCGCAAATAAAAAATTACAGGATTACAGTATCCGAGCAAGATGGTGAGATTGAGTTTTTAAGAAAAATTGTTCAAGGTGGAACAAGTAAAAGTTATGGGATTCAGGTTGCTAAAATGGCAGGTTTACCAAATGCGGTTATTAGACGTTCAGAAGATTTAATGTTAAAAATGCAAAAAGATTTTTCAAATAACCTTGCATCTCGGAAAAAAATAGTAAATAATGGAGATGAGGTTCCGCAATTGTCGTTATTCGGAATGTAAAGATTTGTGTACAAACAAGCAAAAAAGTAAATTTTGGTGTTTTAAACAAACAGCAAGGAGTGTGCATTATGTTAAAGGTAGGATTTAACCCGGTAACTTTCAGAGCAACTGATAGCAGAACTATGCATAAAGGTATGGTTGATTTACAAAATTTGGCGCCGGAGGTTCCTGAGCAAATTCAAAATATTACCCAGGATAATAATCAGCCTGAGGTATCTCAGGAAAAGAAGAACGGTAAGACCGTAAAAGATGGGGTTGCTGATGTTTGGAAATTTTTCTCTGTGGCTAATCAGATGGCAAATTCTGCATTAAAAGGTTTATTCTATGGAGCTGTAACGGGTGCTGTTTTCTTGAGCGGTTCTTGGTTGTTTGGAACTTTACCTAAGGCATTTTCAAAAACAGGACCAAAATTATGGGAAGTTATTCGTCATCCGTTAAAAAATATGCCAAAATCCGGTAAAATAATTTCAGGTATTGCTTCTGGTTCCGTTTTAGCTTACCAGTTAATTGCAGGTAAACTTCAGGCTAATCAAAAAACAGCTGTAATTGACCACAAGTTAAAGGTCGGGCATAGAGATGCGTAGAAAATAGTTGATAAAATATTTAAACTAAAAAAGCGAAATTTTTTAAATTTCGCTTTTTGGTCATTTATGTTTACTAATTTTTCCATCGGTTAGGGCTTGAGATAATTTAATAAGTGTTTTATTGTCATAATTTTGCTTTTCTGCATCTAGTAACAAAAATAAATTATTAGCCGATTAGATTGTTATAGTGTTCGTTATAAAAATCTCCGAAGCGATCTTCTAAAATAGCTTTTCTACAGGATTTTGCAAAATCGATAAGAAATTTTATATTATGGATAGATAATAATGTCGAAGCTGTTTGCTCCTGACATCTCCATAAGTGCCTGATGTAGGCCCTTGAGTGGTTACGGCAGGCATAACAGTCGCAGCCTTCAACAAGCGGCAAATGGTCATCCTGATATTTTTTATTTTTAATATTGGATTTTCCGTTCCAAGTAAAAAATGAGCCATGACGGGCATTTCTTGTTGGCAATACGCAGTCAAACATATCTACACCAAATTTTATACCGTTTAATAAATCCTCAGGTGTCCCGACACCCATCAGATATCTTGGTTTGTATTTAGGTAATAGCGGTGCTGTAAGTTCCGTAAAATGATTTTTAATATCTGTCGGTTCTCCGACACTAACACCGCCGATTGCATAACCGACTGCATCAAAAGTTGAAATTACTCTTGCACTTTCTTTTCTCAAATCGTCAAAAAATGCACCCTGAACGATTGGGAATAATGCTTGTTTTGGATTAGTTTTAGCTTTGAAGCATCTTTCTAACCAGCGATGAGTGCGCTCCATAGCAGCTTTTGCTGTTTCATAGTCGCAAGGATAAGGAGCACATTCATCAAACGCCATAATAATATCAGCACCAATATCCTGCTGAATTTCCATAGAAACTTCAGGTGATATAAAATGTTTTGTTCCGTCTTTTGGATCCCGAAATTCTACCCCGTCTTCGGTTATTTTTCTCAAGTGTGACAATGAAAAAACCTGAAATCCGCCGGAATCTGTTAATACTGGTTTATCCCAATTCATCCATCCATGAATTCCGCCGAATTCCCTTATTCTTTTGGTTCCTGCCCTTAAATACAGATGATAGGAATTTGCAAGAATAATTTGAGCGCCAGTATCTTTAATTTGATCACAGGTTAGAGATTTTACAGCAGAATTTGTGCCTACAGGCATAAAAATAGGGGTTTCTATTTGCCCGTTCGGAGTTGTCAAAAGCCCTGCCCGAGCACCTGTTTGAGCATCTTCATGTATTAATTCATAGCTAAAATAATCTTTTTCATTCATAGTTTTCATTATATCATAAAAAGAACCTGCCAGTTTTGACAGGTTCTTTTTATTTATATTTTTGCAAACTTAGACATTATCAAGATGTTCAATAACGAGTTCTGACATAGATTTGCCATTGTTGCATAATTCATTTTCGTTAAAATAAATTTTAATTTCTCTTTCAGCACTTTCAACTGAATCTGATCCATGAACAACATTGTATTCTTTAAGTTGTGCAAAGTCAGCTCTGATTGTTCCTGCTTCAGCGCTGTCAGGATCTGTTGCACCCATTAGATGTCTTGCTCCGGCTACAACATTATAACCTTGAAGTACCATTGCAACAATCGGACCGCTTTGGATATATTTAATAAGAGCAGGATAAAAAGGTTTTCCTTTGTGTTCTGCATAATGAGCTTCAGCTTGTTCGTTTGAAACTTGGAGCATTTTCAAACCTACAATTTTATAACCTTTTGTCTCGAAACGTTTGATAATATCTCCTACTATACCTCTTTGAACGCCATCCGGTTTAACTGCAATAAAGGTTCTTTCTTCTGTGTGCATAAGTAAATCTCCTCTTATATTCTCTATGTGGTCATTATAGCATAAATCTTTTATATTTACATAATATTTATTATTTGAATTAAAAATTAAAAAATTAAAATTTAAAACTCTCAGCCCCTAACGAAAGCGAGTAATCAATGTAAGCGAAACAATAACA
>CASGEL010000001.1 GCA_949300485.1 uncultured bacterium | reverse complement strand
TATATAACCTGAATAATCAACCTCTGGAACTTGTTGTTTTATTAATCCATTCTGCAACTGTTGTTCTATTATTGGTAGATTTTTTTCAAATTCTTCTGCAGACATCTCACCTATTTCCTGTGGAGTAAAAATTTTAGTATTAAATACATTTTTCTCAACTTTTCCTTTTAATATTTCTTTTTGATTAATATCAATAGGTTCAACCTCTACTGCGTTCTTAAGTTCACCCATATTAGATAAAAAATGTTGATTTATATCAGGAATACGTTTTTCTTCACTCAATGCAATACCATACATATTCGCGGGATTTAAATCAGTATTTGTTATGAATGTTCTACCAGGCTGCGCCTTGTATTTCGCACCAAATATTACGTCATCAGGATTTCCATAATTGATAATATTTAATTTTTTTATATTATTATATCCTTCAGCTCTTAATATATCACCTGTCCCATAAGCATTAAATGTAACTGCTTGTGTTCCAGTATGAGCAGATTCTATTTGTGCAAAACTTGCCCCTAAAGAATGACCTCCTAAGGTAATATTAGCTTTTGGATAAAGCTTTTTAGCTTCCATATGCAAGGCATGAGCTTCTTTTTGTTGATTTGGAAGCAATAAAAAACCCATCTGAGCATCAGCCCCTAAAAAATCTCTAAGTTGATTTGTACCTGCATATATAACTGCAACTTCATTACCATTTTTATAAATAGCACCTTGAAACCCAATATCTGAATTAGGCACATATTTTACAAGTTGCCAACCATTATTTAAATTATTAGGCATATATACATTTTCTGATAATATTTTAATATCCTCATGTAATTTATATTTTTCCATATTTTCTCCTTTTGTGTTAAATTGTAGTGTATGAATATTTTTAAAATTAGTAAAAATATATCTTTAAATATTTTTTCATTTTTTGGCTTTTTTAATGTTATCTGTCAAATTTTCTTTATTACACAAATTGTTAAAGCTTTTAGAATTCTTCAATTTGATGCCTCTGCAATATCAGGAATAACATTACTGACTGGCTTTAATATTACGATTGCAGCATCTATCCTAGTAATCTTTATTGTCGCAACATTAATCGAGAGAATGTTAAATAAAAATGCAGATTATAAATTTAATGATGAGTATAAGAATAACAAATTTGCAATAATCTATTTTTACAGCGGCATTTTAGGAAATATTTTGCCATTTATTTTATCCATATTTGCATTAAATATTTCATAAGCAGCAAGAATTATTATATGCTATTCCTTTATTCGATTCTCCTCCTAAATCGTGAGGATCATTTACATAACCACCCTCGCGTTGCAAAACAAATTTTAACATTTTTCAAAATTTTCTGTTGTCATAATAAATTTCTCCTTGTTCAACTAAAATACAAAGCAAGACTTATGTGTCTGCTAATACAAGGTAAAATGAATTTAATATTATTTTTTTAAAGTATTAAGATATTCTCTTAGGGCTAAAGCTCTTTGTTTTAGAATTTCTGTTCTCCAACCTTCTCTAGTATTAAGATACATTGTTCCTTGAGTATAAGAAGTTAGAGAATTTATAAATCCATATTCTTTATCTACGTAATTTTCCCAAGATGTTTGTGATAGTTGTAACTTTTTATAGTCCTCAGCACTTAAAATTTTTTTTAATTCAGCTAAGTTTTTATTTATATCCCTTTTCCATAATTGCTGAGCCTTTTTGCTACATTTGTTAATTTCCTGAGTATCTGCAGTTTTTGATATGCAGTCCTGCTCTGTTTTATCTATGGGATTTAGGACTTCTATTGCAGCATTTTGTTTATTTGTATAGTTGTTTATTTCAAATGCATTACAACTACTTATTGTAGTTATCCCTACTAATACTATAAAAAGACCTGTTATTAAAATTTTCATAAATTCATTTTACACTAAAAATATATTATTGTTAAATTTTATTGAATTCACCACCTTTCATTTTTCATAACAAATATAGGTATTACTTTATAATACCTTTTTATATGAGTGCTACTTATATTTCATTTTAGGTTTACAGCTTCAGCAGATTTTTAAACTTTTTGTTTGTACTTAATTTTGATAGTAACCATTTTATACTCAGCAGTAAACAATTTTACTTATTATATCACTTTGAGCCTAATTTCGTCAAGAAACTATTTTGGGGACTTATATCGCAGTTTACACAGATATTCTCAAAAACACAGTCATAATGTCATTCCGAACTGACTAGAAAATTAGTTGAGAGATACTCGAAACGTAATTTTCTGTTCCTACTCGGTGTTTCGGAATCTCATTATTATCAGGCCCTGAAACGAGTTCAGGATCTAATTCGCCCACAAAGCCTATTTTAAGCAAGTGCAAAAAAGTGCAATTTGATTTTTAATCATTAATCTTTAAAATCAAATAAATCCTTAACTTCAACTCCCAAATTGTCTGCAATTATTTTTAATTTAGAAACAGTGACATCCGTTTTTGCAAGTTCAAGCAAACTAACCATTGACCTTGACACACCATTCACCCCAATATCATCCTGTGTCAATTTTCTCTCTTCTCTTAGGTGTTTTAATCTTTTGGCTAATTTTTCTAAAAAAGGCTTGTCCATTTCTAGATTGTTAGTTATACTAGCATTACAAACAACTAGTACCACTAGCAGCAATAAAGGCAATATTATAAATTAGATTAGGGTAACAATAAAATATACCTGATAACATCATAAAAATATTGAAGTATTAAAGAAGCTCTTTAAGAGATCTTTTTCAACAACAAATAAACTTCCGTGTCAAAATAATTAGCCAACATTTCAATTTTATCTAAAGTAATATTTATTTTACCTTTTTCAAGTTTAGAAATATAAGAATTATCCACTCCCAAAATCAAAGATAATTCTTCCCTGCTTAATTTTTTCTGTATTCGCAGATTTTTTACATTATTGGATAATATTTGTCTAATATCTTGACTCATATTCCAATTATGTTATTATGAGTGCATTATTGACAGGAATGACAGTCCATTATATAGGATAATATCATGTGTAACAAAAAAATACTTATAGATTTAGACGGTGTACTAAATGAATATGGAAAAGATACGTTTAGTGAAAAACATATTCCCGAAATTAAAGTCGAGCTTATGCATTTTGGGAAATTTTATCTCAATGTGCAATTTTATTTTTGCTTGCTAGTTGAGATGTGCCGAATTGTCAATGAGATTTAGATGATAACTAAAAATTTAAAAATTCAGCTAATGTTAAATTAAAAGCCTAACTAAAAATTTAAAAATTCAGCTAATGTTAAATTAAAAGCCTTTGATATTTTATTTAATTTGGAAAAGGTTACATCATTTTGAGCCGTTTCAATATTCCCTAATGTAGAACGTGCAATTTGGGCTAAATCTGCTAAATCATCTTGAGTATATTTATGTAATTTTCTTAACTCTTTTATACGATTTGCTAATTTTTGTAATAACACCTTGTCCATAATTAAATTGTCCGCTATAATGACAATATGGACAAACCGTGAGACGGACAAATGGCTTATGATTATTAAAAAGATACTTATAGATTTAGACGGCGTACTAAATGAATACGGAAAAGATACGTTTAGTGAAAATTATATTCCAGAAATTAAGGCTGGAGCTTATGAATTTTTAGAAACTTTATCTCAAAGTGCAGAGCTATATCTTTTTACATCCAGAAATTTAATGCTTGCGACTAAATGGTTAATAAGTAACAACATAGATAAATTTTTTAAAGATGTTACTAATATAAAATTGCCGTCTTATCTTTACATTGATGACAGGACGATTTGTTTCAAGGGAGATTATCACAAAACTCTTGAAGAAATCCAAAATTTCAAAGTTTATTGGAAATAATATTTACCCCTTGCTTATATTTACCCCTTGACTTCTGTCTCAAAACGAGTGATGAATGTGTTGAGTCATAAGCATTACAAAGGTTTTTGAGCGAATAAAAATCAAATCGAGATATAATTATTCAATGGTAGTATTTAGCACAAAAATATCCTTTTTAGGGTCGTATTTTACATCCTGAAATGACATCTGTTTATCATTATTATTCAATATAAATTCAGCCTGACGGTTATCTCCTGAAGAATAACACCCCTGAACACCTTTATTGACAGTTACATTGTGCTGTATTCCGGTGTTATTGGAGCCTTGAGTCGGAAGCCAGCCTTCTGCCATTTTTCTGTCAAATGTTAGTGATTTGAAGCGGTTATCAGTAATTTGGGATTTTTTAATCAGTTCAATAATTTTGTTTCTGTAAGATTCGCTGCCGAATTTTGCAACCTGCATTGCATCAGCAAGAGATATGTTTTCTTTACCCAAAATAAAGTTAAATAAATTTGTTTTCTTTGTAAAATCGGTGTTATAATTGCCGGTATAGTCATGTACCGGAATCTTTCTGGCTTTCAGCATATTTTTTAAGACATTCCATTTTGTTTCCAGAGCAAGTTTTTTATCAAGCAATATTGTATTGAACATTCCGGTATCTCTTTCTGCTCGGAATGCAGTAAATGGTTCTGTAACCTTGATTCTTGATAAATAGTTATGTAAGTCTTTAACATCATCTGCATTCTTTGCAAGTAGATCGCTTGATACTACATATCTGCTCATCGCAGCATTTCCTTGTATAATGGTATCAATATCAGTTTTAATATTGAGTGTTGATGCTGTACCAACTCCCTCAATTTGTCTGATTTGAGGAATTGTAAGTGTTTCAAAAGTCGAGCCGTTAAGTCCATCTGAAAACGTTGATAGCAAACCTGATAATCTCTCTTTATCCGGATGATTAAGCAGGTATTCATAAGCTTCTTTATTATGAGCTTTAAGTATTGTTAATTGAGCAAGATTTGTTGCATTCGGAGTTTGCGGTTGATAAATCAATTTTTTTGTCACTTTATCATATCCAAAAGATACCTGCGGCAGTTTAGTATATAAATTGGAAATTTCATCAAATGTCTGTTTAAGTTCTTTTGGCGACATTTCTTTTACGGCTGCTATAAATTCTTTATCATTAAAATATGGCATATTGCCTTTAAAATATTTGTGATTATAAATAAATTCAAACTTATCTTGTCCTGTTGAATATAAATCAGTTAAAAAATTTTTTTTGGTGCTACCATAAGGCCCGCAATCATCAAGTATTTTTTGAAGTTTTGACGGTATAATATTATCCGGGCTTTTTACAAAAGTATCTATCTTGGCTGATGGATTTGTTATCGGAATATCGCGTGATAATGTTTTTCTTGCAGGTTTCAGTACCCCGAATGTTCTTTTAATCCCGTTAATAACTATATCATATGTCCCCATAAAAATTCCTTATTTCCCCTTACATATTTATATAAAGTATTTCTCATAATAAAAATTGCTTGATTATTTCAGAAATTCTTGACAGGCTCTATTTTAATAACAAAAAACAAGACTTGAATGTCTTGTTTTTTGTTAAATTTTTATTTTTATATTATTCGGCTTCGGAAGGTATATGCTTTTCAAATTTTTCTACAAGAAGCTTTTTAATCCGGCGTCCTTTCATTTCTACGACTTTGATTTTTACGTTTTCAATTTCAACTTCATCTTTTACCTTTGCAAGACGGCATAATGATTTCTGAACCAATCCGCCTACTGTTTCAACTTCTTCCTCGTGTTTTTCTATTCCAAAATATTCAAAAAATTCATCGACACGCTGCAGGCCGTTAACAATATATTTATTATCGCCAACCTGTTTAATTTCGTCAGTTTCTTCACCGTCGTCAAATTCGTCCTGTACATCTCCAAGTATTTCTTCCAAAACATCTTCTAATGATATAATCCCTGACATTCCGCCAAATTCATCCATTACAACTGCAATCTCGGTTCGGTTTTCTTTAAAGTCTTTTAATAAGAGATCCATTGTCATTGTTTCAGGTATTAGTAAAGGTTTTCTCAAAACTTTTGAAATATCTAAATCCTTATTTTCTCTTATATATGGGTATAAATCTTTTATATGCAGAATGCCTATTATGTTATCAAAGCTTCCGTTGTGTACTGGGTATCTAGAATATTGGTTTTCGTTCAATATTTTATCCAGTTCCTCCATTCCAATATCAACAGGCAATGTTACAACATTACATCTTGGCACCATTATTTGTTTTGCAATTAAATCAGTAAATTTTAATGTATTTTTTAAAATGAAATTTTCTGTTTCGTTTAAAACTCCACCTTTATAACTTGCATCAATAATCATATCAATTTCTTCTTCGGTATGCACTCCATGAGTCGGATGAGCAGGCGGAATTCCGAATAGTTTTAGTGCAAAATTTCCAAATCCGTTTAACAAAAATATAAACGGAGTAAATAATTTAGCAGTAAATACAAGTGGTCTTGTAACCATAAGAGTTGTTTTTTCCGGATATTGAAGTGCTATGGATTTTGGCATTAATTCTCCGAAAACAACATGCATAAATGTGATTAAAATAAACGATATGGCAACAGCAATAGAATGAGTTGCAACTGTCTGTGAAATATGTGGAAGAAAATCAAACAAAGGTTTAATAAGTTTTGCCAGAGTAGCTTCTCCGACCCATCCTAATCCGATACTTGCAATCGTAATCCCCAGCTGTGTTGCGGCAATATATTTATCTAATTCCTTTAGAGCACCTGCAGTAATTTCAGCAGTTTTATTTCCCTCTTTTGCAAGCTGGCATATTCGTGTTTGTCTTACACTGACCAATGCGAATTCAGATGCCACAAAAAATCCGTTTGCTAACAATAAAAATAAAATTATAATTAAATTTAATAAAATCATAGTCCCTCTTACATTTTAGACAAAGTATATTTTATTATACTAATTATTATTAAAAATAGCATATTGTTACGAAATACTAATTTTATTTTATCTAAAATGAATATGGAGTTTTTATAGATTATGAATTATTATTAAGTTTTTAAATTTTTTATTATGCAATTATTGCGACAATAATATAATGCTATATATTGTCAACTTTAACAATATGTGGCACGAAAAAGGGAGGATAAAATCCTCCCTTAGTAATTATAGATACTTAGTCTATTATTTTACTGTAATTTTCTTAACTGAATCTTTGTTAGTATCAAGTTTTGGAAGTTTAATTTTTAATACACCATGTTCCAGTGTAGCATCGATTTTATCCATATCAATATCCTGAGGAAGATATACTGATCTTGAAAATTCACCATATCTGAATTCGGATTTTTTATATGCTTTTTTATCTTCGCATATTTCTTCTTCTTTTTTAGCCCTGATTGTTAAATAGTTTTTATCGATATCAATATCAAGATCTTCTTTTTTTACACCAGGAAGCTCTGCTCTGATATCATACTCTTTTTCTTTTTCAGTAACCTCTACAGGCATTGATAATTTTTCTATATCTTCTTCATATCCATATTCAGGATAAAAATTGTCAAAATGTCTGTTCAAAATAGAACTAATTTCGTCATTAACTGTTTTGATAAAATTGTCCGGTGCTTTTTTAACTAAAAATCTCATAATCAACACTCCTTTCAATTTCTTTTTCTTATCAACTACACTTATATTATTATTCCATTTTCGGCAAAATCCTGTTTTTTTAACCAAAATTTAACAATTCAAAATCTCATATAAATAGAGGATGGAAACAATATTTTCATCTTTTAAAATAAAAGTGGGTAGGTTTTAAGAATTTTGGGAGATTATATGGATTATATGGATAGAAATATATCGCAAGATTTGGATTTGTATTTGCCCGGAAATGACGAAATGTCTGAATCCATTACCCAAAATTGGACAGAGCAAGCGCTTGAATGTTATTACATAAATTGTGATTGTAAAAAATGTTCATTACGCAACGGACACTATTCCTTTATATGTCAAATGCCAAAAGTAATCGATACACTTATAAAAACAGTAGGCGAACCTGACGAAAAACTAAAGACAGCTTAAGTAAACATTTCGACAACTCCGAACCGAACTTTTACAAAAAAAAGAGCCATAAATCTATTTTATGGCTTTTTATTTTATATGTGTCTGGTAGTCGTTACTCTTTGGCAAATTCATTTTCGTGAAAATGTAATAATTTTGCCAGATGCCACTGCCGGGCTTGAATTTCTTGAATTCGTTCTTTGATATCATCTAATTCTTTTAAAAGGGTTTTCATATCTTTATTGTGTCTTGTATATACTGCTGAAATCGGTTGTTCGACTTCAGTATCTTCAAGCCAGCTTGGTGAAAAACAGCCTTTTTCAAATAGTTCTCTTTCATTCATTACACATATCTCCAAAATCTACAGCTATTAACCTTTGTCTGCTAATAACTCGTGGAAAAAATCCACCAATTTGAAATTTCCATATTTAAACGCATAGGGTTTCCTTGAATATTCGTTATTAGTAATTTTATTTAATGTATTCATTTCTTCATCGCTCAATGATCCAAAATCGAAGCTTGTCATTTCTGCGTAATCTACCATTAAATCTTCTACATCCATAATCTTTTTCTCTGACATTTTAATACACTCCTTAAGTTTTCTGATTACAAAGAATGTATCGGACTACTTCTTGAAAATCTTTAAATTTCACTGCTGCATTGTTACATATATTAACATAGCATCCGAAAGGGTAGAAGAAATAAGCATTATAGGTTATACTATAAATGTAGTAGAAAGGCGGTAATAAAACTTTTTTGTGCAGACGGAATTTATTCCGTCTGTTTGCAGGATTGATTTTAAGGAAACATAATGTAGAATTGTTTAGTAATGTAAAAAAATGTGACTTTTTCGTCAAAAGTTTCTAATTACATGGTTTATAAAGGAAAATTGTAGGTAGATTCGTTTTGGAAAATTTAAATAAAAAAGAATTAAATAAAACAATAAAAAAATCGGAAAAGAAGCAGTTAAGTTCCAATCCTATCAATAAAGTAAAAAATCCGATAGAAGGAATTACAATGATATCTGTTCCGCATGATACTGTTGTGCCTGCAAAAGAAGAAAAATCAAAAGAAATTAGAAAAACTAAGAAGAAACTTGATGATCTGATAAAACCAATATCCGTAGCAGAGGAAGCAAGTTTAGACAGTATTGTTGAAACTATAAATAATTTTAATACAAGTAAAACAAAACCAAAAGTTTATACGAATAACTACAATTTTAATAATAATATAATTAATCCTAATGTTAATTATTTTGACCTTATGAAGGGACTTTTGGATATTTTCCAAAATTATAAAAGTATGGCAGATTTGTTTGCTCAGCTAAACAGCCTGTTTATAAACAAAGCCAAATGGAATTTTATTGGTTTTGGGCTTCTTCATGAAAAATCGAAATGCATTAATCTTAAGATACACAGTAAAACAGGTAATACATATTCTTCCAAAATATTTTTATCAGATGAAAACAATCCTATTATAAAATGTTTTGCATCAAAATCGCTAATTCACAAGGATAATATCAATTATTTAAATATCCCTTATTTGACCAAAACGAGTTCGGTTATAATACCTATGATGTCATTGAATAAATGTATAGGAATATTGCTTGTAGGCCAGAATGTTTCGAATATAAATGTAAATTTGGTCACACTATTCAGTAACTATATGGGGATGTTTATTCATAATTTGCAGTTGCAAGAGCAAACTAATAAATATGCGAATACTGACAATTTGACATCTTTATATAATCACAGAGGTTTTCAGGAAATTCTTGCTAAAGAACTTGAAAAAGCTAAGGATACGAATACACCTTTATCGGTTGTTATGTTTGATGTTAATAACATCTCTAAAATTAATAGGGAGTTAGGCCATGCTAAAGGTGATGAAGTAATTAAAACAATCGCTGAAAAAATTAAGCAAAATATCAGAGCAACAGACTCTGCAGGGCGATATGGCGGAGATGAGATTGCTGTGATTATGCCGGAAACAAATACGAAGGATGCAAAATACCTGGCAGAATATATTACATATTGTTTGTCCTGCTGTTTTGTGGATGATGTAGGGCCAATCAAGGTTTCTGTTGGTATTTCAACATATCCTGAATGTACTATCGATCAGGAAAAACTTTTAATACTTGCAGAACAGGCAATGTTTATCTCACAAGCCAAAGGTTACAAAGAAGGAATGTCTGCAATAATCAGTTCTTCCGATTTCAATTTCTGGGATGATGTAGCATTAAATTCTTTTGCAGAAGTATTAACAAAACGTCACTCGCAAATAGGTATTAATTTTGAAGAAGAACTTGTACATAAATTTAACCAGGAAGAGATTATTAACCACACTCATCTTATGGAGATGGTAACATCACTGGCTGGAGCTATTGATGCCAAAGATCCTTATACAAAAGGCCATTCTACTTCCGTTTCTCGCTATTCTGAAGCGTTAGCAAGGGCGGTTAATCTCCCTGAAAATGAAGTCGAAAGGATTAAAATAGGAGCAATGCTTCATGATGTTGGTAAAATTGGTATTCCTGAGTCTGTATTGAAAAAACCGGGCAAGTTAACTGATGAGGAATGGGAAATAATGAAACAGCACCCGACTATCGGTGCAGAAAAGGTATTGGAACCAAATGAAGCTTTAAGAGATTTAATCCCGATAGTCAAATATCACCATGAAAGGCTTGATGGAAAAGGTTATCCTGAGCAACTTAAAGGTAATCAAATTCCTCTTGCTGCAAGAATTGTATCAGTTGCGGATGCTTATCATGCTCTTGTCAGTGACAGGCCTTACAGAAAAGGTATGCCGATAGAAAAAGCTTGTGCTATTTTAAAAGAAGGTGCTGGAACCCAATGGGATCCGGATCTTGTACGTCAATTTATTTCAATTGCACCTTCATTGACGACTAATGTATAAGGATTAAAGATAAACCTGTTTCAAATCTATTTAGAATAGGGGCGTCTTATTTATCAAATGTGTTACAATAGTACAAAAACTATTGGCAAATTATTATTTTTGTTGTATGTTAGGGCTACATGCAGAAATATAAATACAAAAGGAGAATTGTAAAATGCAAGTTATATTAAAAAAAGAAGTTCAAAATTTGGGCGAAGTAGGCGATATCGTTAATGTTAAAGACGGTTATGCAAGAAACTTCCTTCTTCCTCAAGGTGCAGCTGAGATTGCTACTGCAGGTGCTTTGGAAAACAGAGAAAAGAATATAGCAAGAATTAAAGCTAAACAAGAAAAATTACACAAAGAAGCTTTGGAAAAAGCTGAAGCTATTGAAAAATTCGGCAAATTGGAATTATCTGCAAAAGCCGGTGAATCAGGAAAGTTATTTGGTACTATTACTACTAAGAAATTAACTGAAGAATTAGCTGCTCAAGCAGGTATTGAAGTTGACAGAAAAGCTGTTTCTTTAAATGCTCCAATCAACAGAATCGGTAACTATGTTATGTTAATTAAATTGACTTCAAAAGTTAAATGCGAATTGAATGTTTCAGTTACTGCTTCTGAAGTTCTTAAAGAATCTATTGAAGAAGTTGAAGAAGAACAATCAGCTGAATAGTAATCAAGCAGGGGAGTGTAAATGAATCAATATCCGAGTTTAAAACTGCAATCTCTTGCAATTGGTTCTTTACCTCATAACAATCTTGATGATGCAATGAATGTGGTGAAAAAAGATTTTCCTGATATACCTTTTTTCCCACAGTTAGCAAATATTAACAAAAACGAAGACATGATCATCCAATTTTTGGAAGGCTTGCCTTCGTTTTTGCCTTCTAAGCTTGAAAATTTTTATATAGACAGCGAAAGTGAAGAATTTTTTGCAGATTTGGAAGAATTTTTTGCAGATTTTGAAGAAATTATGGGTAATCCCGAGTCTGAAAAACTTGAAAAGTATGCAATTAGTGAAAACTTTTCGTCGTCATTTCCGAAATTTGAACAAATTATCAGGGAATTAAAACCTGAGTACGCAAAAGGACAGATTATTGGGCCTTTCACTCTTGCCACATCCCTCAATGATCAAAACGGCAAGGCTGCCGTCTATGATGAAACATTAAAGGAAATTATTGTGAAATTGTTGAGCTTGAAGGCTTTATGGCAGATTAAACGAATAAAAAATGCAAATCCAAAAACAACACCGATAATTTTTATGGATGAACCTTCTGTTTCTCAATTGGGCACTTCTGCGTATTTAACAATTTCTGAAGATGAAGTTATTTTTATGCTGAAGGAGATTTGTACTATAATCAGAGCAAATGCTGGTATTTGTGCTATTCATTGCTGCGGAAAATGCGACTGGACAATCCCGATAAAAGCCGGAATAGATATTATAAATTTTGATGCATATGCATTTTCTCAAAATTTTAGTATTTATGCTGCTGATATTGAAAAATTTTTACTTGCCGGAGGTAAAATTGCCTGGGGACTGGTGCCTACACTTAATTATACAGCACTGGAAAAGATCACGCTTGATGATTTAATTAAAATTTTTGAAAAATCCGTAAAGTATTTGACTAAAAAAGGCATTGATGAGAAACTTATTATAGACAATTCTTTAATAACATCATCTTGTGGAGCAGGTTCTTTAACAATTGATTTAGCTGAAAAAGCAATGGATTTAGTTTATATATTATCAAAAGAATTAAAAAAGAGGTTTTAAATTTGACTGTTAAACTGGCAATTACAGGAAAAAGCGGAAGCGGAAAAACAACAATAGTAAAAGCTTTTATGCAGATTTTAAAGGAGATGTTTCCTGAAAAATCAATTTTGTTGTTTGATAATGATCTTTCAAGTGAATTGGGTCATAGTTTTGGTTTAGATATCAGAAATACAATCTATGGGATAAGAAGTGGGAAGCACGAATACAAGACTGGAATTCCCGATGATATGACAAAACAGGAATATATTGAGTGGGCGATGGAAGATATTTTGGTTCCTTTAGACGATAATGTGGATATTATTGTTTCTTGGTTTGTAGGGTCAAAAGATTGCAGATGTCCTATTACAAAACAAATTAATGATGCGGTAAATAAATTGTTAAGTAGATATGATATAGTAATATTTGACTGTGAATTTGATCTAAAATATTTAAACCAACTTGTTGATACAGAAATTGATTCGACAATTATTGTTGCAACTCCAAGTGAAGAATCGGCACATCTAGCTAATCGTATTGAAGAATTTAGTGCAAAATATGCAGCAGGAAACCAGTTAGGAGTTGTTATCAATAAAGTTGATAATAATAATTTGGCATCTGTTTATGAACTTTTGAAAAAATATGATCTAGATGTATTGGGAGTCATTCCATACGATAATGAACTTAAAGCTCATCCGATGACAAGGGAGTCAAAAGTTGTACAAGATGCAATAAAGGAATTTTATTTCAGATTAAATCTACCGCAGATAAAACAATAGAGGTTCTATGGCAGTAATACTTGACGGGAAAAAATTAAGAGAAAAATTATTAACAGAGTTAAAGACAAAAGTTGATAAATTTACGATAAAGCCTACACTTGTAGTGATACTTGTCGGTGAGAATCCTGCAAGTAAAATTTATGTTAATAATAAAAAAAAGACAGCTGAAAAACTTGGAATAAATTCAGAAATCATAAATTATCCGGCAGACATTTCCGAAAAAGAACTGCTTGAAAAAATTGGAGAATTAAATCAAGATAAGACTGTAACTGCAATATTAGTTCAATTACCCTTGCCCAAACATATTTCAAAAGAGAATATAATAAATGCAATATCTCCAAGTAAAGATGTAGACGGTTTTACACCGTATAATTTTGGCAAGCTGTTTTCAGGAGAACATCCTAATGTTTATCCTTGTACTCCAAAAGGTATATTGCTTTTACTTAAAGAATATAATATAGATCTTGAAGGAAAACATGCTGTAATTATAGGCCGATCAAATATTGTAGGCAGACCTTTATCTCAAATGCTGTTAAACGAAAATGCAACCGTAACAGTCTGCCACAGTCATACAAAAAATCTTGAACAAATAACAAAAACTGCAGATATTCTAATTTCTGCAGTGGGAAAAAACATTATAAAAGGGGAAATGTTAAAATCTGGTTGCGTGGTAGTAGATGTAGGTATATTTAAAGATGCCGACGGGAAAACCCGCGGAGACGTAGATTTTGAAAGCACCTCCAAAATTGCATCATACATATCACCCGTTCCGGGTGGCGTTGGACCAATGACGATTACATCATTGATGCTCAACACCGTGGAATTGTTTGAAAAAAATCTGTTATAATTTACTATGAACTTATAAGGTTCAATGTACAACTTGATTTGATATTGTTGTTGACAAGTGTCTTCAAGCCTGAAATTTCGTTTTCAATTGCTGTTAATTGCGAATCAATTGAATCTTTTTCTGTTTCTAGCGAATCACTTAAGTCTGAATAGTAAATGTAATCTGCATCATCAGTACAATCTTCGTTGCTACCGGAGTATTCTCTTTCAATAGCTGTCATTTGTGCTGTTGCAGCTTGAATTTGGTTTTGAATAGAAATGTACTGGAATTGATAAAAGTTTTTTTGTAAAGTCAATAAACTCTTTTGACTTGCTAATGCTAAAAATGCCATATCTCTCGTCTCCTTATTTATATTAAGTTCTCTCATGTATATAAAGTTTTTTCCCATAGTTAAATTTCAGGAAGTATTATATTTGTAACATTTATTTACATTTAGCTTAAAATGCACTCACTGTAAGTTTTTTATAAAATAATGCTCTTCACTTTTACTGTAAAAAACTTGCCTGTAATCTTAAATTAAGGTATGATAACGTTATCATTGGGGAGGAATGAGGTAGTAATGCCGAAATTAGCAAGACAATATGATAGCAGGATATATTCTGAATATCGTATCTCTTCAGGCTACTCAAGAAGTTCTTATGTATGTAGAGAACAAAGAGCAAGCTTTGTTCAGTTAAGGCAGGAAAACAGGCCGCCTAAAAAGAAACATAAAAAGAAAAATTTATTTCAATTTGCGATTTCTTGTTCTTTTTTATGTTTTTTAATATTTTATGCAATGCCGTATTCTTTTAATAGTATAACCAAAGCCATGTTTGTTCCTACTCCATATAAAGAAATTTCAACAGATTTAGCGGAATTGAGTTTTCCTACCCATAAATATTTAGCAAATAATTGGTTTTTAGGCAAGCGTTCTTTCAGTTTTTCTGCAGATGAAAAATCTGCTCAAATGTTACCATTAAAAGAAAATGTTAATATGCCGGTTTTACAGAGTGAGTTGACAAATCTTATGGCCTCATATCCTACAATAAAACCTGCTGTATTTGTTTGGGATTATGAAACACAAAATTATGTTGATATAAATGCTTCAGAAATATTTTCAACAGCAAGTATAATAAAAATCCCTGTTTTGATTGATGTATTTAAAACAATAGAAGCAGGTCAACTTTCTTTATCAGATAGAATTCCTCTTACAGAATATTTTAGAACAGAAGGGTCAGGCAGTTTACAATTCAAAGCAAGAAATTCTGAGTATACAATTGATGAGCTTGCAAGACGAATGATAACAGAATCCGATAATTCAGCAACAAATATGCTTATGGCAAAAATTGGTTCAATGACAGATGTAAATCAATCAATAAGAGATTGGGGTATAAAGCATACTCAAGTAAATACTTGGTTACCTGATTTGAAAGGAACAAATTATACTACAGCTCGAGATATGGCAACAATGCTTTATAATATTGATGAAAATACCGAATTTTTATCAGAAGATTCAAGAACACGAATGCTTAATTATATGGGACATGTTCATAACAATCGCTTACTACAAGCAGGATTAGGGCCTGGAGCAGTATTATTACACAAAACTGGAGATATCGGAACGATGCTTGGCGATGCAGGTATTGTAATTGCTCCAAATGGTAAAAAGTACATTGTTGTTATTCTTGCAAATCGTCCTCATAATGCTGTTGCTGGTAAAGATTTTATAGTACAGGCATCTAAAATTATTTATAACTATATGGTGAGGTAATGCTAAAAGAATTATTAGATACAAATCACTGTTTTAAATTGGTTTGTGGGGCTGGGAATGAAGATATTGAAGAAATAAAACGACTTGTCTATGTATATGCTATTGCAGGATGCAGATTTTTTGATTTATCGGCAAATGAAAATGTTATTGCAGCAGCCAGAGAAGCTTTAGATATGGCAAAAGTTTATGATGCTTATTTATGCATAAGCGTCGGAATAAAAGATGATCCGCACGTAGAAAAAGCCGTTATAGATTATGAAAAATGTGTTAATTGCGGTTCATGTGAAGACATATGTCCACAAGCTGCAATTCATTATGGAAAGGTAAAAAAAGAAAAATGCATCGGCTGTGGCAGATGTTGGAAGGTTTGTTCAAGAGCAGCAATTTCATATATTTCGGAAGAAAAAAATCTTGATGAAGTATTGCCATCACTTGTAGAAAAGGGAATTGATTGTATTGAACTTCATGCTATGGGTTTGGATGATAATGAAGTTTTTTCAAAGTGGGAATATATAAATGACAACTATGAAGGTATTTTAAGTATATGTACCAGTCGCGGAAAATTAAGCGATGAAGCATTAGTTGACAGGATAAAGAGAATGATTGAGAATAGAGAGCCGTATACAACAATCGTTCAAACTGACGGTTTTCCAATGAGCGGAGGGGATGATAATTACAAATCAACACTTCAAGCTGTTGCAACGGCAGAGATAGTTCAAAATGCAAAAATACCTGTATATATAATGCTCTCAGGTGGGACAAACTCTAAAACTTCAGAACTGGCTAAAATGTGTGAGATTTCAAACTGCGGAGTAGCTGTTGGTTCCTATGCCAGAAAAATTGTTAAAAGATATATTGACAGAAGTGATTTTTGGAGTAATCCTCATGTATTGAATGATGCATTAACTTTAGCAAAGCCCCTTGTTGATTCTGTAATATTATAGGTTGGGATATGGAAATTTTTTATTTAAAAAAGCAAGAAATACTGAATCATATTGATAAAAAAAGTCTTGAAAGTTTTTGGGATGGAAGAGATTTTTTATGTGAGGATAGATATTTTGAGCACGTTTTAGGTTTATTTTTAACTAAATTTGTAGCAAAACATATTTATGGAGTTAAAAATCTCAACATAGAACTTCGGGGTAAAAAACCTTATTTTATGACAGGGGGGATAAATTTCAGTATATCGCATTCAAACGATATAGTTCTTGTCGCATTTAATAATGCCGAAATAGGCGCAGATGTAGAATTCATGTGCCAAAGAAACTATAGAGGCATAATGAAGCGCTATGGAGAAAACAATGAAAACCCTTCTAGATTGGAATTTTATAAATTCTGGACTCTTCATGAAGCTGAAATTAAATTACACAAAGAGGTTCGGTCATTATTTTCAACATTACTCGAAGATGATTATGTTGTTTCATGTGTTTCATCAAACATACTTGTAATAAATTTTTGTATAAAACAAATAATTATAGAGAATAAAGGAGTTAAAAATCTCAATTTATTGGAAGAATTTGAGCATCCGAAAAATATAAAACTTATAACGACAGGATAAGAAAAATATTACAAGGAATGTATTTTTGTGATATTAAAACATTATATTATCAGTAAGGGAGAATTAATATGGATATAAAAGCCGTAATTTTGGCAGCAGGAAAAGGAACAAGAATGAAATCCGAAACAACACCAAAAGTTTTACACGAAATTATGGGAAAAACTCTGTTGGGGTATGTTCTTGATAATGTAAAGAATTTAACATCAGAAGAATTTGTAATAGTAGGGCATCATGCTGATGAAGTTGAAAAATATGTAAAAGATAATTATGAAAATGCAAAAACTGTATTACAGACTCCGCAGCTAGGAACAGGACATGCTGTATCTATGGTTTGTCCGGAATTGGAAAACTATGACGGGCTTGTTTTAATTCTTTGCGGGGATACCCCGTTGATAAAGGAAGAAACACTAAAGAAATTTGTGGAATTTCATAAAAGTCAACATTCTGATTTAACTGTTATGAGTACAATTTTTGAAAATCCGACAAATTATGGCAGAATAATCAGAGAAGCAGACAATTCGCTAAGATGTATTGTTGAAGAAAAAGATGCTACATCTGAACAAAAACTAGTCAAAGAAGTAAATGCAGGAATATACTGTTTAAATTGGAGCAAAATTAAACCGGCATTTTCTCAGTTAAAAAGCAACAATGCACAAGGTGAATATTATTTAACGGATATTATTTCATGGGGAAAAGCTCAAAATTTGAATGTTAACGCATATATTTTAGAAGATAGTGATGAAATCTACGGAATCAATTCAAGAATAAATCTTGCACAGGCAACAAAAATGATGAACCGCAGAAATCTTGAAAAATATATGTTAAACGGTGTTACAATTGTTGATCCTGAGTCAACCTGGATTAGTGAAGATACTCAAATCGGTCAAGATACTATAATTTATCCTGCAACATATATCGAAGGAAAAAATATTATTGGGAAAAACTGTAAAATTGGACCTTGTGCACATTTAAGAGGCGGAGTAGAAGTTTGTGACAATGTAAAAGTAGGAAATTTTGTAGAAGTAAAAAAATCTAAAATTTCATCAAATACAAATGTTGGTCATCTTTCATATATTGGAGATTCCGAACTCGGAGAACACGTTAATATTGGAGCAGGAACAATTACAGCAAACTATAACCCTTTAACAAAAGAAAAATCTAAAACAATTCTCAAAGATAATGTTAAAGTAGGTTCAAATTCCGTTCTTGTAGCACCTGTTACGGTTGAAGAAGGTGCAAATATCGGCGCAGGTGGTATAATTACCAAAAATGTTCCGGCATGGGCTCTTGCTATAACCCGTTCTCCTTTAAAAATTATGGCTGATTGGGTGAAATTTAAATTATTAAAGTAAATTTATGTAACAATAATATGAGTAACATCTATATTAACTGACAATTTTTTTTATGTTTAGGTGTTCTTATATAGAAGTGTAATAAGTAGGAGAAAATAATGATAAACGGTGTCCAAAATTTTAAAATAACTCCCAATAGGGTTTCTTTCAAATCAAACAATCAGGATAATGAACAAATCCAAAACAAAGAACAAAAACCTGTATATAAAACTCATGCAGGATTAAAAACCGGTATCGGATATGGAATAGTTGAAGGTGCTCTAGCTGCATTTTTTGCTTCAGGAGCTAAAGCATTTCAAAATATATTGAAAACAAATGTTAATGATTTAGGAGAAGGGGCTGAACAAGTCGCAAGGGCATTGGGTAAATCAAGTAAATCTTTGTTTATATATATTCCAGTTGCAATTCTAACTTCTATTGGATGCGGAGCGTTAGTTGATAAAAAAATAAATGATAAACATCTTAAATTCGCAGATAAATTAGAAAAAGAAGGTAAAAAAGAAGTTCTTAAAAATGATGATAATGCAGAAATAACTAAACAAGAACAAGTTTACTGTAAAACAAACACAGGTAAAAAATTAGGTCCGATTCTAGGTGTTGTTTTATCACCTTTACTTGGTATATTGCAGACAAAGATGGCTGGCAGTAAACTAAACATAATAGGATTGGTGTCAGGTGCTGTATCCGGAGCTATAGGTGGTTTAATCTTAGGGGCAATTACTGATAAAGTAGCAAATAAAGGCGCTGCAAAATTTGCTGATAAACAATCTATGGTAAATAATTAATAATAAAATATAATTTTAATATAATTGTAAAAAAGATTCTTCGTTAATATTTTGAAAATAACAATAAATACGAAGAATCTTTTTGTCTATAAAAAACTTGAAAAAGAATAGCTTTACTTTTATTCTTAAAGTTTTATTATAATATAAAAGCCGATACGGCTTATATGGGAGAGGTGTAAATATGTATAATCCGAAATCTGGTAAGGCCGAAGAATTCATAAATCATGAGGAAGTTTTAGCTTCTTTAAAATATGCTCAAGAAAACAAAAATAATGTTGAACTTATTGATAAAATTCTTGATAAAGCTCGTCTTGGAAAAGGTTTATCACATAGAGAAGCCGCAGTTTTATTAGATTGTGAGATAGAAGAGAAAAATCAGGAAATTTTTGAACTTGCAAAGAAGATAAAAGAAGATTATTACGGAAACAGAATTGTTTTATTTGCACCTTTATACCTTTCAAATTATTGCGTTAACGGCTGTGTATATTGTCCGTATCATGCTAAAAACAAGCATATTCCACGTAAAAAAATGACCCAAGATGAAATCAGGGAAGAAGTTATAGCACTGCAAGATATGGGGCATAAACGTTTGGCAATAGAAACAGGCGAAGATCCCGTAAATAATCCTATTGAGTATGTTTTAGAATCATTAAAAACTATTTATTCAATCCATCATAAAAACGGTGCGATAAGAAGAGCTAATGTTAATATTGCCGCAACAACCGTTGAAAACTACAAAAAACTAAAAGAAGCAGGTATAGGAACATATATCCTATTTCAAGAAACTTACAACAAAGAATCATATGAAAGGCTTCACCCGACAGGCCCAAAACACAATTATGCATACCATACTGAGGCTATGGACAGAGCGATGCAGGGAGGAATTGATGATGTAGGTTTAGGTGTTTTGTTTGGTCTGGAATTATACAGATATGAATTTTCGGCACTTTTGATGCATGCTGAACATTTAGAAGCCGTATTTGGTGTTGGCCCTCATACAATTTCTGTTCCTCGTATAAGAAAAGCTGATGACATTGACCCGTCAACTTTCGATAACGGAATTGACGATGATACATTTGCAAAAATTGTAGCTTGTATAAGAATTGCTGTACCTTATACCGGTATGATCATTTCAACAAGAGAGTCAAAAAAATGCAGAGAAAGAGTTTTACAACTCGGCATATCACAAATCAGCGGAGGTTCAAAAACAAGTGTCGGAGGTTATGCACATCCAGAGGATGAATCTGAAGAAGATACTGCTCAATTTGATGTAGAGGATAGAAGAACTCTTGATGAAGTTATAAGATGGTTGATGGAGCTTGGTTATGTTCCGAGTTTTTGTACTGCATGTTATCGAGAAGGACGAGTAGGCGATAGGTTTATGGCAATCTGCAAAGAACAGCAAATTCATAATTTCTGTCATCCGAATGCCATAATGACGTTAAAAGAGTATTTAGAAGACTATGCATCTCCTGACACTAAAAAAATCGGAGAACAGTTGATAGAAAAAGAACTAAGAACTCTTGAAAATTCTAAAATAGAGTGTATTGTAGAACAAAATCTTGAAAAAATTCATAACGGGCAACGTGATTTCAGATTTTAATGAATCTATTTTTGTAGGTTAAATATTCTTAATGCTCTTGGCAATATTCCAAGACAGTATGAAATTACAACTCCATAGTTTGAAATAGGTACTCCATTTTGAGAAGCTATTAAAATTCTTGATAAAACTTCACGTCTGTTTGTCATACAAGCACCGCAATGAATAATGAGAGCATATTTGGAAATATCAGGAAAGTCATGACCTGCCATATTTTCAATAATTAAATCTTTTCCGGTTTTTTGTTTTAACCATCGAGGTATTTTTACTCTTCCGATATCATCTTCTATTGCATGATGAGTACAACTTTCCAGTATTAAAACTCTGTCGCCGTCTTTCAAATTATCAATAGCTTTTGCACCGTTCACAAAAGCTTCTAGATTACCCTTCAACCTTGCAAACAGTATTGAAAAAGATGTCAAAGGAATTTCATCAGGTACTATTTCTGATACTTGTTTAAAAGCTTGTGAATCTGTAACAACAAGTGCAGGCGGAGTTTTTAAGTTATCAAGAGCTTCTTTTAATTCATTTTCTTTAACAACCAAACTCAAACAGTTGCTGTCCAGTAAATCTCTCAAAACCTGAACTTGCGGAAGTATTATACGTCCTTTCGGAGCTTCTTTATCTATCGGAATAACTAAAATTACCGTACTTTTTTCCGGAACTAAATCTCCGGCAATTTTAGGCGAATTAATAAATTCATCAGGAAGTAATTTAACTAACGTTCCTTTAAATCTATAAACCAAATCTTTATCTGATAAAGCAGAGGTAATTAAAACATATTTACATAATTTGTTTAATTTTTCCAAAACATTTTTATCAGGTTGTCTGAGGTCTGTTTTATTTACAAGAATTAAAAAAGGGATTTTTAGTTCATTAAACTTATCAATAAGCGATTGTTCATAATTATCAATACCTGTATAGTCACATACAATAATGGCAACATCTACCCTATTTAAAATTTTCATCGTTTTTTCAATACGTTCAGCAGATAAAACCGTTGAATCATTAATTCCTGCAGTATCCAAGAAATTTACAGGCCCCACAGGTAAAAGTTCCATTGATTTTTCAACTACATCGGTTGTTGTGCCTGCAATGTCTGAAACAATAGATACATCCTGATTGGTAATTCTATTTAATAAAGAAGATTTACCAACGTTAGTTTTTCCGAAAATACCTATGTGTAAACGCATTGATTTTAATGTTTTCATAAAACTCCCTGTTTTCTTTTTACTAAAAAGACCGACCTTTCAAGGCCGGTCTTTAAAAGTTTTTCAGATTAACCTCTGATACCTAATTTTTTAATCAATTCTCTGTATTCGTCAAGGTTTTGTGATTTAACATAAGCTAATAATCTTTTTCTTTTACCTACCATCATCAAAAGACCTCTTTTTGTAGCGAAATCTTTCTTGTTAGACTTAAGGTGTTCTGTTAATTCACTGATTTTCTGAGTCATCATAGCGATTTGAACAGCTGATGAACCTGTATCTTTTTCGTTCTTGCCGAATTCTTTAACAATTTCTTGTTTGTTTTTTAAGTTGATTGACATATTAGTTTTTCCTTTTCTTGTTGAGTGATTATTGGCGTAAGCACTCTACAAGGAAAATAATAATATGTTCAAAAAAAAAAATCAATACATGATGTTAAAAAGCATTAAGATAAATAGCTCATACCGCTATGTGTTGCATCGTTGTATAGGCTCAGAGCATAATCAACTTCTGATTGTGCATCATTAAAGTTATTATAAGCAAGAGCTGCGCCATCGCCTGAATTGCGCAAAATATTTTGTTTTTGTGAACCATTTAGGGAGATTCCGCCGTTTTGGGCAATTGCATTGTTTAAATTTGTACTGTATGTATTCTTATAATTATTCCAGATACTGCGAGTCTTGCCTAAATTTGCAAGAGCTTCTTTATATTGCAATTCTTTTGCTGCAATATATTCTTTTTTACTTTCGGCTATAGGATTGGTTAAATCTTTATCTTTAGACATGATGCTGTTCATTTTGGCAACGTATTTTTGGTATCCGTTATTACCGTATATTTTACGTAAATTTACGGCATAATCAGTGGTACCATATTTATAGTCAAATTCAGATATAATTTTGCCTGCCTGTAAACTCATAGATATCCCTTATTTATTTCCTATATATTTATATAAAGTATTTTTCATAAAAAAAATTGCCTAATTTTACAAAAATTTATAAAAAAAATCCCTGCAAGATTTGCAAGGATATAAATTTCTACACTACTTTTCTAACCTATTAATCATCATATTCACATTTCTCTTATATTGAGGAATCGTAAATTATTAACTTTCGGAATTTTCCCCTTTAGTTAGTTTTGAACCGTATTGACTTTCTGTTTTTTCAGCCAATTTTGCAATTATTAAATCAAATTCTTTACTTATGTCATTACTAATCCAGAAGAAAGAATTTAATTCTTTATCGATTTTGGCAAATTCTTCTCTGCATTCATTGTAAACTCCAAGTTCTACAGCCCTATCTCTAAGAGCGCGAGCAATTAGTTTACCGAATTGTTTTTTCTGCGTTGCATCGGCATCCCACATAAAGGCTTCCATGAATGATTCGCCATCTTGTCCTGAGTGATATTTATTCCAAGCCAGCATTACTTCTAATACATTATCTTTGTTTATATTAGAACATACTAAATCAAATGCTTCATCATCTGTACCATGCCAAACGTGAATTGCATCATTAAATACATCAACCATTTCAACTACTTCTGGAGAGAAGTTGTCTATAGAAGTTCCTTCCGGTGTATCAGACTCCTCAGTAGAGGTAGACTCATCAGTTGAATTGGATTCCTCAGTTGAATTGGATTCATCAGTGGAGGTAGTCTCATCTGTTGTAGTTGTAGTAGATGATGTTGACGTACTTGTAGATGACTTCCATAACTCACTGGCTTCATTAACAATTTTTCTTATTTCATCTTCAATTTCTCTTGCTTTTTTATATGCTGTCTCAGGATCTAAGTCTGTAGATTTTGTTAAATCTTTTAACTTATCTTCCTGTTCTTGCAATCTGTCAAGTAATTCATTAATTTTATTTTTCTGTTCAGTAGTTATTCCATCTTGTTGTAATAATGAATTTAATCTTGTTTTAGTCATTGCAATATTTTGCAAGCTAGTATTTATGCTATTACTTGCTAAATTATTTAATGCCGGGGTTAAAAGATTTTGTGCATAGTTGTTAATCATTTGCGTATTCGGTTGGACAAAATTTCCTCCCCAAGGGTTAAACATATTGCTATTAATCATAGCTTGTGCCATCGGATTTAACATAAATCCTACCTGACTGTTACTATATGGAGGCATTGTAAATACCTGAGTATCTCCTCCAAAGTTTGTCATTCCCATTGGCAGTACACCCCAGAACGGCATATTCGCATAAGAAATATTTGTAAACATAATCTTTTCCCCGTTATTTCTTTATTTTTGTTCCCCTTATTTATATAAAGGATTTTTTTTATCCAAAATTGCATGAAAGGAGCTGTTTATTAGAGGAGTTGTTGGATATAAGTCCGTAATATCAATAGTTTTCGCTATTTTACATATCGTAATATTTCTTAATATAATATGTATTCAAAATTTGTGATATTATATAGGTTATGAAAACATTGGCTAGATTTATTCAAACAAAAAGAGATGAACTTGGATTAACACAAAAAGGTCTTGCACTCGCTGCGAATGTTCCAGTGGACATTATTGAAGAAGTTGAAGATGGTAAGGAACTGTTTTTGCCCGTTACAGTTAGGCAAGCACTTGCTAAAGTGTTGAAATGTGATCCTATGGAAATAAAACAATTAGAAAAAGATATTTCAAGCAATATTATTTCGCCTGAAATTATTGAAAGCTTAAAAAATCTTATTTTAAATGGGGCCGGAGGTTTAAAATGTCCAAAGTGCGGAGCACCGTTAGTTACACGTATTGCGAAAATGTATGATCTAGAAGATAATTTAATCCTCCATCCTAAAGCTCATTGTACTAAATGTCCGTTTCAAATTCATTCATAGGAAAAGTTATTCCCATTTATATCTTTTACCGGTATTAACCTCTTTGATAATAACAAATTTTGAAAGTATAATTTTTGATTCTAAGTCTGTACAGTGACAAGGGTAAATTTGCTTAATATTTTGAGATTGTAAGTATCTACCGAGAGCATTAATTTCATCGCCATCTCTATTAATTAGGTAGAGGCCTCCTATTATTGTTTGAATACGATTTTCACCTGTAACTAGTTTCGCATGTTCAATTATATTTTCAACACCACTATGAGAACATCCTGAAATAATAATGAGCCCATCTTTGGCTTTGTATGCTAATGCTGTTTCATCAGGTGCATAATCATCTTTTACATTTCCATATTTTAATGGTATTTGCCCTAAATAAATAAGTTTTGGTGTAATGCGAACAGGTTTATCTGTTAATGTTAAATTAAAAAACTTTTCTAATTTTTCTTTAGAAAGATGAAAAGTTTCATCTTTTAGGGTTTCTTCTTCCCCTTCTTCTTTCTGTTGGGGTGGAACTTCTTTAAAAACATCAGGATGAGCAATTACATTTTTAGGTTCTAATTCAAGTCCGATATATTTAAACTTTTTATACAGTGACTGTAATCTTAGAAATCCGCCTACATGATCTTTATGACTATGAGATAGAATAATATCAGTCACGTGTTCCAAATCCATATCCATTTTATATGCATTTTTTATAAACGCATCTGTAGATCCACAGTCAAATAAAAGCTCCACGTTATCTTCTTTTATATAAAATGAGAGACCGTGTTCTGAAATCAAACAATTTCCAACTCGATTGTTATTATCAACTAAAACTGTTAATTCCATATACTATATTTTATCGTATTTTTGCATGAATGTCAATTGTTTGAAAGAGCTATAACTCGTTACTATCAAGGGAATGCAGGTTATCTTGGAATATTAAGAAGGATGTCGATTTAACACTTATTTACATTATTTGAAAACCTATCTGAAATATAACTCAAAATCGCACCGCCGATTTCTTCATTAGGATCAAAAGGCTGATTTGGGTTGTGAGGTTTTAGAGAATTTTGTATAAGCATTTTAACCAAAGGGCCAAATGCATCAGGAACCTGTATTTTGCGATAGATACCAGCTAAAAATGTTTGAATATTTGCAGATTGTGTGTCATTAAATCTTGCCAATACAGGGTATAGCTTATCAATTCCTTTTGTGCCGTTATCATGCATTCTGTCTAATATATATAAAGTTTCTGTTACCTGTGCTTCATTATTAGAATGCTTTAAGATTTCTGTAAGATAAGGCAGTGCTTGTTCTTTTTGGCTAACAAAATAATCAACTTCATTTTTATCAAATATACAATAGTTTCTTCCTGCATTTGGCAGCTGGCAGGATGTACATGCATAAGGCTTATATTGCATGACAGGTTGAGTCTTTTGGTATGGATTTATGTATGAAATTGTTTGAATTTGCTGAATCATAAAATATTTACCTCTATGAATATACAAACGGAGGACCGTTTTTAATTTCAAATAAAATATTTTCTGCCATTGTTTTCAACTCTTCTTTTGTACGTTTGCCTGAATCTACCTGTTTATAGAATTCTTCTACCAAAGGCATTATTGCGGCATCTTTTTTTGATTTAAAGTTTCTTAATTCTGTTGATACAAGGCGTTTTTGTAAATCCAGTTCGGTTTCTGCATTTATTTTTTTTACCTGAACTTCTTTTATTGCATCACCTGCAAGTTTTCCCCCGTAACTTACAGCTGTTATACCTGTTATTCCTAAAAATAGGAGTTTGAATTGTGGATTTGCTGTATCTAAAAGCCAGTTATAGAAAAAGGCTCTATAATCATCCACAAATGAGTTAAATGCAGGCTTTGGAGTACCGTCGCCGCCTATATTAGGATTAACTTTTGTAGTAGAGGTTTTAATTTTAGTGATAATTTTTTTAATTAAATCCTCTTTTTCTTCATCAGTGCCCCATTTTAATGCTTTTATCTGTTCTTTTATAAAATCTTCCGTTGACTCTGATGCCATGAAAAGGTGTTCTAAATTATTTTTATCTATGTCTTTTGTTTTATCTGTAGAGGTTTTAATTATTTCTTTTATTCCGTCTTTTAGTTCTTCACAATTTTTTTGAAGATGAATTTTGCTTTTTGAAAGACTACGCAGTGATAAAAATCCGAGTGCAACAATTCCTATTGCAGTTCCGAGTCCTAAAAAAATGTTGCCAATATTATCAGATATTGATTGTTTATTTTCTCTTTTTGAGGAGGTAAACGAAAAAGACATAAGTTTTTTCTTTCCGAAATTCGGTAATATTTGATCTCCGTCATTTTTAATATACTTTTCAAAATCTGTTGAGTATTTAGAAAGCATACTTCTGATAATCTGCATTTTTCCTGCAAATGATTGAGTTTCCACAGAAATGAGATTTTCTTGGAGATTTTTTTGAATATCAGCTTCTTTTCTTTTTACCCAAATATCTTTGTAACCGTCAAAAAAGGTTTTACCCATAAATGCCATTGCGGATAAGGCTAATACTCCCACTCCTGCCATAAATGTTTTTCGATTTGGATTTGATACGAATTGGTAAAATACCTGAAAATTTTCATTGCTTAGCTGAACATTTCTGGTAACCGCAGGAAGCCATTTTTCTTTAGCTAAACCTATTGCAGTTTTCGCACTGCGATTTAAAAACATTGACAATAACGCTATTGAACCCATAACCCCTAAAGTTATACCGCTTAGAGGAATCAGTTTTTTATCTAATTTCTTAGTATTGTCTTTATATAAACTATCAGGCATTGGAACTTTATCAGATATTATATAGGTATCTTTAGTATCTGAAAGGTTGTATTTAATGCATTCTTTATCCTTGATTAAATTGTTAACAACAACCCCTTCTTTTGTATTCAGATTATTTTTTCTTTGTGAATTAGTCAAGTTACGTTGTTGTCTTATTGATTCCGCATCGTTTAACGGGTTAACGTTCATCCTTTTCTATATCCTTTTCATCTTGTTTCTTTAACTTTTGAGCAAGTGTATGAATAAATGTTTTTAGTTCAAAAGTTTTCTTGGCTTCATCTATTTTTTTATCATCGTCATCAGTTTCTTCTGTTCCGAAAACAAAGAATAATGATTTCAATTTCTTTTTTAAGTCAGAAGTGAATTTTGAAATTTTTTCTCCGACAGCGGCTTTTAATTCTCCATATATTGCTGTTAATTTATCAGAAATTTCCACAAATTTTTGTGTAACGGTTTGAATGACATTTGAAATGGATGCCGGAATATTTTGAACAATATTTAAAACTCGTCCGACAATATTATTCAAAATGAAATTAACAGGTTTTGCAATAACCGGAGGCATTGTGTTTGAAATTATCGCTGCAAATTCAAGAATTCTTTGATGAGTTGCTGCTATATTTTTTTGAAAATTTGCTAGTGCTTCCAAGTGATGTTGCTGGGCAACCTGTGCTTGATGTTTTGCATTTTTTTGAGCTCGTAGCATAGCTCCTATAGCCGCACACTGATTATAAGTCATTTCTCCGACATTTCTTGGGATATCTCGTTTGGTTGTCGAATTGCCTCCTGCCATACCATTACATATTGGACATGCTCCTAACGGCATCCCATGCGGACAAGTCCCTATTTTGGCACTATGTGTATGAACAGATGTTGCACCTAATGACATTAAAAAATCCTCTAGCTATTAGAGGACACTTCAAAAGAAAGATATAGCTCAACTCAAACTGCACGTGAATTATAAGCTTTTTCTTTGAGTGTTCCGACTTTTACGGCTGCGGCAGCAGTTGAAGATGTTCACTCCATTTCCTCTTAAGTTGATATTAATTTAAGCAAAAAGACATGTCAAACAGTCACACTTATTTAATGCAATATTTGTTACATAAAATTATTTAACTTTAACTTTTCCTCTTAATAACAGAGTTAAACCGGAAACAATACTTGTTCCGACAGCTGCTGCAACACCTGTGATAAGAGAAGAAATCATAGTTTTTTGATTTAATTGCTTTTTGAAATCATCTACTGACATTTTTCCATCCCAAAGTTTGCCATCTTTTGTCATTCCTCCTATAGGAATCATTCCGTCTTTGGCATGTGAAGAAGCTTCTTTTAAGGCAAACTTGTTGATTTTTGACTGCATATAATATGAAGATGCAGCTCCTCCTATAAGCCCTGCTCCTGCCATTATCCCCATACATTTTGCAACACTTGCCATACTACTTGCCTCCTAAAATGATTTCTTTAGACTATTATATTAAATCTCAATATACAAATTTTTGCTAAAATGTTACAAAATATATATAATTAATACAAAAAGATAACTTGCTTTTTTTCTTTAATAATCGTATTATATAAGGGTTAAGTTTTTTTAATTAAGTTTTATTTTTGTTTTGATTAGGGTACAATAGGAACATGGCAACTGAAGAAAAATTATATTCGGATATCCCGCCGACAAAATTAAGAAATAAAGAGGAGAAATTTAAACCGGCAAAAACCAATAAATTTTGGCTTATTATTGCAAGTTTATTTTTCTTCAATATGCTCCAAAATCGCTTTTATGCATTCAGATATAAAGGTATAGAAAATTATACTCAAAGAGATGCAAAATATCCAACAATTCTTTTTGCTCCACATTGCAATTGGTGGGATGGGATTGTTTTATACAATATTGCCCATAGAATTTGTCACAAAGAAATTCGTTTGATGGTAGAAGAATTAAATAGATTTCCTCTGTTAAGAAGAGGTGGGGCATATTCTGTTAATAAAAAGTCAGCCCAATCCGCAATGAAGGCGCTACAGTATTCTGTTGACCTGTTGAGTGATTTAAGAAACCTTTTGTTTATTTTCCCTCAAGGAATTATCAGACCGCCTCACTATCGTCCGTATAAATTCCAAACAGGATTAACGTATATTGCGCAGAATGCGGCTAAACGATATGGTAAAGTTAATTTAATTCCTATTTCTATTGACTATTGTTTTTTGAGAGATAATAGGCCTGAGGTTATACTTGATTTTGGCAAATGTATTGAGCTAACAGATCCTAATATCGATCGTAAGGATTATACAAAATTTTTAGAGGCTAAATTAACAGAAACTTCTGACGAGCAGTTCAAAAATATTTCTCAAGGTCATATGGATGATTACAAAATATTGTTCAAACAGCATTTAAAATGGTATAGACGTATTGAACAGCGCCTAAAAAGTATTGATTTGCCGGATGTTTCGGGGGTGTAGATTTTAGATAAGATATTATTTATTTTTCTAATAATACCACTGCATTAGCTTCTATAGCAAGTTTTTGACCAACAGCATCCAATTTTTCTTTTGTTTTTGCCTTTATTGATATCCTATCATAAGACAATTCAAGAATTTTACATAATACATCTTTCATCTTTGGTATATATGGCATCATCTTAGGAGCTTGGGCGATAATATTACTGTCAATATTTACTATTTTAAATCCTCTGGATTTTATCAAATCGTATACGTGCTTGAGTAGCAGTGTGCTGTCTATATTTTTATATTTGGGATCGGTGTCTGGGAAAAGAGTTCCTATATCATCGAGAGCTAAAGCCCCGAGCATAGCATCAATTATTGCGTGTATAAGTACATCTGCATCAGAATGACCTAAAAGCCCCTTTTCATGGGTAATTTTCACACCTCCTATAATTAAATCTCTTCCTTCAATAAGCTTGTGTATATCATAACCAATTCCGATTCTTTGCATATAAGTCAACCTCTTTCATTATTAATTATATCATATTTCATATAAAATATGGTATAATACCTGAAAAGAGGATAATTATGAATTTTTATATTTTTAATACTGTTCAGGTTACAAGGAAAGCTCCGCCAACAGAGTCGGCAATTGTGGCAGAACAAGCCAAAGATTTAGGTTTGCCGTTTTATTATTACAATCCTAAAATTTCAATGCTATTGATAGTTCTTGGTTTAGTAGTTTTGTTTACGCAAGTTTGTATATTTCTTATAATTCCTATATTTTTTAAAAGGACAAAGGAGAAAGATTATAGATGCGTACAGTGTGGTCGTATATATAGAACTAAAGATAAACAGCCTCCAGTATGTTCAGTTTGCGGAGCCCCTACTATTCCTTTAACTACGCGCACTAATAAGTAGATTATTAGATAAAACTTTTAGAAAATGCGATGGATAGTTTAATAATCCATTTTCCATCCATTTTCAATTATTTTGGACAGGCAACCGGCCGCAGCGGCATTTATATTTTCTGCACTGCCTAATCCGCACTTATCAGCATCTGCTCCTTCACTGCCTGGTATATTTGAACCGCTTTCATAGTCAGATAATGTACCGTCAGTTTTCATATCCATAGCAAATACGTCTTTCCCCGCAATATTTGGGTCATCTTTTCCATTAACATCGACAGTCAAACTTGTTACTTGATTCCCCGTATTGTGTGCTGCACAAATAGTTGCTCCATTTGATGTTTGAATACAGAATGTACCGCTTGGTGTAGAAGTAGCAGCCCCATTTAACGTTTTATATGAAGTTCCAACGCATTTGTGATCCCCTGTTCCACAGTTTTCATTTATGGTTTTAAAATAATTTCTCAAGAAATAACAGGCACCTGTCTTACAATTTTCACCGCTGCTGTCTTGAGGAAGCCCGGCTGATGTTGTGTAGAAATTATCTGATTGTTCCTCATTCATAATTGTTTGTGCGGCTTCTATAATTTGTCCGTATGTTCTTTTTAGTTGGGCTGTATACAATTTATTTCTGTAATTTGCCATAAGTGCAGGAATTGTTAAGGCTGCAATGACACCTATAATTCCGAGTGTTATTAAAACTTCTGATAGAGTAAAACCTTTTTTCATATATTTGTTACCTCTAATATTTCATGTTCCAACCGGCTTGAATTACAGAATTAAGACATCCGCAAGCGCTGCTGAGGATGCCGGCTCCACCACCAGCGTTGCAGTGATCTGCTGCACATCCGATGTTATTGTCAGCGCAGCCGCTGTTATAATCTGATAGAGTCCCATTTTTATGTATATCCATTGAGAAGACATCTCTACCTACTATATTAGGTTCCGCTTGTCCGTTTACATCAACGACTACACTTGTGCATTTGGCAATGGTATTATTAGCACATATGGTTGCACCACTGGCTAACTGTATACAATAATAATATGTAGGAATTCCACCAGCATCCGATCCGTCAATATATTTATATGAAGAAGACGTTGATCCTGCTACGCAAAGATCTTCAGCATCACCTGTTGCACAATTTTTCTTAACTGCCTTAAAATATGTATTCAAGAAATATTCAGGTCCGGTTTCACAATTTTTTTTGTCATCTCCACTTTTGTTACAGGTTCCTACAACTTTAGTTTCATAGAAATTATCTACGTGCTCTTCTTGCATAATCGTTTTGGTCGCATCGACTATTTGTGCATAAACTTTTTCAAGTTGAGCTGTATATAATTTGTTTTTATAGTTTTTCATAACCGAAGGAATTGTTAAAACCGCAACGATTCCGATTATACCTAATGTTATTAAAACTTCTGCTAAAGTAAAACCTTTTTTCATATATTTTTCGACCTCTAATATTCCATTTTCCACCCTGCTTCAATGACTGCAGTCACGCAGCCGCAGGCACTTTCATATACACTGCCTCCACCGCCGGCATTACATCTGTCTGCAGTACATCCAAAAGCGTTATCAGCGCAGCCGCTTCCATAGTCAGAGAGGGAACCGTCTTTATGAATATCCATAGAAAATAAATCCCGTCCTGCAATGTTAGGCGCAGCCTGTCCGTTTACATCAACAGCAAGACTTGTACATTTATTTGCGGGATTATGGAATCCACAAATAGTTGCACCACTTGCGAGTTGAACGCAATAAGTTCCGCTGCCGATACCACCAGCATTTGATCCGTCAATATATTTGTAGGATGAAGTTGTAGATCCTGCTACGCACAGCTCATCTGCATCTCCTGATGCACAATTTTTCTTAACTGTTTCAAAATAGTTAGATAAGAAGTAAGGCAAACCACCTGTACAAGTTTGTTTAGTATTGTCTGTGCATTTTTCAGTTCCGTTTGCTTTGGTTTCATAAAAACTGTCTACATGCTCATCATTCATAATTGCCTGAGTGGCATCTGAAATTTGTGCATAAACTTTTTCAAGTTGAGACGTATACAATCTGTTTTTATAATTTTTCATAACCGAAGGAATAGTCAAAACAGCAACGATTCCGACTATACCTAATGTTATTAAAACTTCTGCTAAAGTAAAACCTTTTCTCATATCTTTCCTGTTTCTTTTTAGTAGTCCATTGTCCAGTTATTTTCTAGTATTTTAGTAAAACAGCCATGTCCATACTGATCATTTCCGCAATCACTTGATGTATTGTGACTCATAATTTTGTTATTTGTTGTATCAATCCTAAATCTGAAAAAATCTCTTCCTCCGATATTAGGGCCATCCGTTGAATTTATATCTACAGAAATAATACATTCTTGTTTGGTTGTTCCATTATAAGTATAAGGACTGCAAGATAAAGCTATTGCTTCACCGCTTGCTAATTTTGCATACGCACTGTCAGATTCAATTCCTGAGCCACCTGAAGCACCTGTGTTTATAACTTTATATGTAGCAGCGAAAGGAAATGTAGCATTAGCAGATGCTTTTTTAAAATATTTATTTAAAAACTCCTGTTGATTTGCCTTTCCCGTTTTTGAATATTGTGTTTGGCCTAAATATGAAACATTATTGTCGGTACAAGCCTGGTTGATAGCATTTTCAAGTATTTCATATGTTTTTTTTAGTTTGCTTGTATATATTTTTTTATGATAATCTTTCATGAAGCTAGGCAGAACAAGTGCGGCTATAACTCCAATAATACTCATAGTAACCAATAATTCACCAATGGTTAAGGCTTTCCTCATACTCTTAATCCTATTTACGTGCGTATATACAAATTATACAACTTTTTTCGAGTTTTTTCAAGTGTAAGATAATCTGTTAATAATCTCTAAAGTATATGTGATTTGTTCAAAATCGCGAACCCCTCCTCAGGATTGGTGGAATGACGTTGTTTCTCCGCACCTTGAGAAAGGGTTCAAACTTTATATTATAGGATTTATCCTAATTTTTCTTTTTTAAAATCTTGACCTCCGACAATTCGTAAATGTCTGCTATCACCCTCACCGATGGATTTACTTTCTAAATTGTGCTGTTCTACCAGTTCATGCTGCAATTTTCTGATATGCTGATTCTGGGGTTTTAGTTCAATATCTTCTGCTCCTGCCAAAATCTTTTCAATAGCTGATTTGGCTTCATCTAGAGCTTTCTCGGTTATATCATAGAAGTTCTGTCGCTCATTTACTTCTGCAATATCCAGTGCTTCTTTAATAACTTTTTGAATTTGGGCCATTGAATTGGTTTTTACATAGAATATCTGTAGTCTTTTTTCTTCTGCGGTACTCAATACTTTGGCTCCGCCTTTGATAAAGTTTTTGTGGGCAATTACAATATCAGCATCGTCTAAATTCCTTGTGATTTCAGCGTTCAAATCAAGCCGCTCAATAACTTTTTCTGCAATACTTCTTGATACTGCATAAAGATATATCTTTTTGAATTTTTTGATTTCTTCCACATATTTTTGTCTTGAAAAGCTGAATTTTAAGCTTTCCGGATGTTCTATTTTATCTTCAAGTGCATTGATTTTGTCGATAACGGTCGGAGCTTTTTCCGGAACAGGCTGGGTATTTTCAAAGCTGTAAACTTTATCAACCTTACGGATTTCAGGTCTTATTGGCCAGCCTCTGAGGATATAATCAACAGCTTCTGCTGTATTTTTATAAACCGCTAGAGTGTTTCTGTCTAAAATTTCTATTACAATATCAAACGTTGGCTGTTTTTCTCTTTCAAGAACTGTTTTTTGTGAAGAGCGGCGTTTAGCTTCATCATCGCCTAATGTTACAGACTGAATACCGCCGACTAAATCTGATAGGGTCGGGTTTTTGATTAAACTTTCCAAACTGTTACCATGAGCGGTTGCAATAAGCATTACACCACGTTCTGCAATAGTTCTTGCCGCTTGAGCTTCAGCTTCTGTACCGATTTCATCAACTACAATTACTTCTGGAGTATGATTTTCAACCGCCTCTATCATAACATCTTTTTGAAATTCCGGTTGTCTGACTTGCATTCTTCTGGCATGGCCTACCGCCGGATGAGGGGTGTCTCCGTCTCCTGCTATTTCATTTGATGTATCAACTATAACTACTCTTTTACCTAATTCATCAGCGACAAGACGTGAAATTTCTCTCAATTTTGTAGTTTTACCTACACCCGGTCTTCCCAAGAATAATATACTTTTATTTTGCAAACAAATATCTTTTATACAAGAAATAGTCCCCGTAACTACTCTACCAATTCTACACGTAAGACCTACAACTTTTCCTTGCCTATTCCTTATCGCACTGATTCTGTGGAGTGTTCCGGGGATCCCTGAACGATTATCTGAAGTAAACTCTTGAACTCTCGACGTTATATGAGAAATATCATCATAAGTTATGTCGGAGGTGTCAATATACTCAATTTTTCCGTCCGAATGCCTGATCTCCGGAGGCCGCCCTATGTCCAAAACAATTTCTATAACATCATCCATTTTGGCATAATCGATGTGCTCTTTTATCCTGTCGGGCAGAATCTCAACCAGTTTGTCCAAGTCATTTTGAAATTGTAAGTTGCTCATATATTCGCTGCCTTTCTATTTTGATTATAACAAAATATTTTCTGGCTATTAATTGCGATTTAAATGTTTTATATCTTCTATATATATTATACTACATGTATCGGCAATTTTTCTATTTTTCTTTACTATATTTGTAATAATTTTAACAAAACTTTACATTTTAAATTGGTTTCAAAGCGTGTCATATCAACACTTTTCATTTTAAAAAATAGAAAAAAATAAAATCGTCCATCTTTAGATTGAACTTTTATTTTTAAATTTACATTCCGAAATACATTAAAAAATGTATTACAAATTGTTTACATTTGATGAAAATTATTAACATTAAAAAATTTTTCTTGATAAAAATTTATGATATTATCTTTGTATGAATTATGAAGAGAAAACATTGGATTCTGCGGTTGTATATAACGGCAAAGTAATTACGGTAATTAAGGATAATATAGAAACAGCTGATGGGCATAAATCCTTCAGAGAAGTTGTTTTGCACAATGGCGGAGTTGTGATTGCGGCGATGAAAGATGAGAATACTGTTTTGCTTGTCAAGCAGTACAGGTATCCGCTAAAGTGTGTTAATCTTGAGTTGCCGGCAGGCAAGCTTGAAAAGGGTGAAAATCCTGATGATGCTTGTAAACGAGAGTTGGAAGAAGAAACCGGCTACAGAGCAAAAGTTTGGAAATCTCTGGGGTATATAAATACTACACCCGGAATTTGTACCGAAAAATTGTATCTTTATCTGGCAAAAGATTTGGAATTTGTCGGAGAACATCCTGATGAAGGAGAAATTATAAAGTGTTTTGAATATAAATTATCAGATGTTTTTGAGATGATAAATAACGGACTGATAAATGATTCTAAAACTATCTGTACACTATCAAGAGCATTTTGTAAGGGGTTTTGTATATGATTAAAATGATTGCAACTGATATTGACGGCACAATTTTAAAATGGGGGCTTGATTTTAGTCCGAAACTCTTAAAATGTGTTGAAGAATTGAAAGAAGCGGGGGTAAAACTTGTACTTGTTACCGGCAGAATGCACTGTGCAGCAATTCCCGTTGCTCAAAAATTGGGGATCGATACTCCTATTATTTCATATCAGGGCGGATTGATAAAAGATTTTAACAACAGCACTCTTTATCAAAGAAATTTACCAAATGAATACGCAAAAGAAATTATCAAATGGGCAAGGAAAAACAAAATACATATAAATCTGTGCCTTGATGACAAATTATATGTAGAGGAAGACAATGATATTGTAAAAACATATACAGATGGAAAGTTTATAGATTATACTGTTTGTTCGTTTGATGATTTGACAATTGATAATGTTAATAAGATTCTTGCTATTGATTTGAAGGATCCTGACATGGTGACTGGCTGGGTTGATGAGTTGAAGCAAAAGTATCCCGAATTGTATATTGTAAAATCAACCCCGTATTTTTGTGAAATCGGTTCAGGTGAGGCTAAAAAATCGTTAGGTGTTGAATTTCTACGTAATATGTGGGGTTTTAATAGAGATGAAGTTATGACGATAGGTGATCAAAACAATGATATTGATTTAGTTCAGGCAGGCGGAGTCGGTGTTGCAATGGGAAACGGTACACCTGAATTAAAACAATGTGCTGATTTTATAACTGATACTGTTGAGAATGACGGATTTGTAAAAGCCGTTGAAAAATTTGTCAACCTTAAAGTCAGATAATTGCTGCTATTTATCAAACCTATAACATCTTCCCAATATTATAATAAGGTTTAATCTTTCTTCCATTAATTTATCTTATTTTGAAATAAAGCAGTAGTGTGGAAGTCTAATGATAAGTTGCATTGAAAATTTGTTTAATATAAAATACGTCGTGTAAGTGGTACTATTAAAGGAGATTGTATTATGTCAAGAAAACCAATTATTGCAGGAAACTGGAAAATGAACCTTCTTCAAAGTGAAGCTAAAGCTTTATATGAAGGTATTAAATCTTTTGTAGATAAATTTAATGCACCGCAATTACCTACAGTTGTAATTGCTCCTGTATTTACTTCATTAAATCAGGTTGCAGAAATCCCTTGCGATTGTGGTTGCAAAGGTTCAAAATTGTACGTTGCTGGTCAAAACTGCCACTGGGAATCTTCAGGTGCTTATACAGGCGAAATTTCTGTTGAAATGTTAAAGGATGCAGGATGTTCTTTTGTTATCATCGGTCACTCTGAAAGAAGACAATATTTCTCTGAAACAGATGAAATGATTAATAAAAAAGCAAAAGCTATTTTAGCAGGCGGTTTAATTCCAATCATCTGTTGTGGTGAAACTTTAGAACAAAGAGAAGCTGGTGTTACAGATTCTCATATTGCTTCTCAAATCAGAGCTGCATTAGATGGAATTTCTTCAGAAGATGTTGCTAAGTCAGTTATTGCTTACGAACCAATCTGGGCTATCGGTACCGGAAAATCTTGTGATGCTGATGAAGCTAACAGAGTTATCAAAATGATCAGAGGAGTTGTTGCTGAAGTTGCAGGCGCTCAAGCTGCTGATTCTATAAGAATTCTATACGGTGGTTCTGTAAAACCTTCAACTATTGAAGAACAAATGTCTAAATCTGATATCGATGGTGCTTTAATCGGTGGTGCTTCATTAAAAGCTGACAGCTTTAATGAAATTATCGAAAAAACAATGAAAGTTGCCGTAAAATAATTTTGATTGACAGTCGAAAGAAAAGACTCGGAATTATTTCCGGGTCTTTTTTTATTAAAACTTTTTATGATAAATTAGAAATATGAATATTACAGCAGGCAAATATAAGGGGCAAAAAATTACAGCACCTGATGAAAATATAACCCGACCGACTTTATCAAAAGTAAGGATGAGTGTTTTTAATACTTTGCAGTCTATTATTGAATTTGAGGAAGCAAGCTTCCTTGATATGTATGCAGGGTCAGGAATTATGGGGCTCGAAGCTTTATCAAGGGGTTTTTCTAAAGTTGTTTCTATAGAAAAAAACAGAAAAGTTTATAATGTTATTAAATATAACTTTAGAAAATATGAAAAGGAGAATGATTTAAAATTGATTCTTGGGGATAGTATAAAAATTTGTAAAAATTTGGATTACAAATTTGATATAATTTATATCGATCCGCCGTATTTTTCAGGCATATATGAAAAATCTCTCGAAGTTATTTCAAAAATATGCGGTGGAATTGTAATTTTAGAACATGTGACTGATGTAGATTTTAATAGTTTTTCTGTATTGAAACAAAAAAAGTATGGTGATAAATATATTACATTTTTACATCAAAATGACAAATAATATTTTTGCAATATAATTGATGTATGCTTGATTTTATTGGAAAATGGTAAATGGTAAATGGAAGAAAAAAAACAAAAAGTTTTGCTTATAAAACTGTCTTCTTTAGGAGATGTGATTTTTAATATACCTCTTGCAAATGCTTTAAAAGATGCAGGATACGAAGTTACCTGGCTGGTATCTGAAAAAGGTATTCAGGTTGTTAAAGATAATCCTTGCGTAGATAGGGCGATATTAGTACCAATTCAAAAATGGAAAAAGAGAGGATTTTCTATTGAAAGTTTCAAAGAATATTTAGCTATTTTAAAAGAACTCAGAGCCGAAAAATTTGATATTGCTATTGATTCGCAAATGATGCTAAAAAGTTTATACTGGATGTTATTTTGCGGTGCTAAAAGAAGAATTATATCAAAAGAAGCTAGAGAATTTGCAATCCTGGGTGGAAATGAATGGATTGATGATATTTCTTACACACCAAATTCTCCTATTGTTTTAAATTATTTAAAGTATGCGGAACATCTTGGTATAAAACCGGAAAAAATAAATGTTTCATTGCCGCCGAGAAGCGATGCGCAAATTAAGAAAATTGATGAAATTCTTAAAGGCATTGACAGTCAAAAACCGCTTGTTGTAATTGCTCCTGCAACTACTTGGAAGAATAAACACTGGAATAAAGATAGTTGGAGAAATGTTGTTGATAGTATATATGACAAATGTAATTTAGTATTTACAGGCGGGCCGAATGATAGTGACATGATTAACTACATAAGCCGTAACAGGTTTATAAACCTTGCAGGAAAAACAGATATTATGGAGCTTATGGAGTTATTTTCAAGAGCAAATCTTGTGATGGCACCTGACAGCGGCAGCGCACATTTGGCCTGGGCAACAGGAAAACCTGCAGTAATCACTATTTTCACTTGTACCCCAAAAGAAGTTTTGGCACCATATGGTGACAGCTCCAAATATGTAGCATTAGGGGGAGAAGGATTGCCTTGTCAACCATGTTTTAAAAGAAAATGTAGACTAAAAAGGAATATTGATGCCTGTACAAATTTCCCAAGCCCTAGAGAAGTGGTGAAAGTTATAGATAGCTTGATATTTTAGGAAAATAGTTGTATAATTATTATACCTGTAATCAGTTTGTAAAGGGTCTTTATGGGGTTATTTGATAAGTTTAAAGAACTAACACGTAAGGTTTCTGAGGTAGAAAATAATATCTACCATGAAAAACGTGACTATCTTGAAATTTATGAAAGAAACATTGAACTGGAAAAAGAGATTGCAGAACGAACCGAAGAATTAAATGATGCCAATAAGCGTATGTTTACCCTTCAGCATATCTGGGATATGATGAATTCTTCAACTCCTTTGGAAAATGTATTGGAAGCTATAGTAAACAGTACTCAAGGCGAACTTGGTTATATGCACTGTGTCATTCTTAAAAAATGTGTTGATGAGCAAGGCGATTATATGCATATTATAGCTCAATCAAATGATGCTTTGATTGATAGATTGAATAATCTGATCGGGCCGCCTGGTATTCAGACAAGACGTTTAAATTATTCTAATGAAAGTGTATTTGCTGATACAATGAGGCAAAGAACAATTATTCAGACAAAATCTATTGATTTATCCTTAAGTGCGGTGTTACCGGAATTATCTCAGGAAACTGTTAATAAAATTCTTACAAATCAACCGATAAAATCGGTTATTGTAGTTCCGCTAGTAGCTCAAAAAAATGAATTTGGCTGGTTTTGTGTATTTTCCGCAAGAGAAGAACTTGCAAGTGCTGAAATGGATTTTTTGGGATTGTTTGCAAAACAGATTGAAATGGCAATAACTATTGCCGATTTATTTCAAGCTGTCAGAGAACAGGCCGTTACGGATGCTTTGACAGGATTATATAATCGAAGATATTTTGAAGAAGCTTTGGAAAAAGAAGTTCAGCGTGCCAAACGTCAAAAACAACCATTTTCTATTATCGGAATTGATTTAGACTATTTGAAAAAAATAAATGATACATACGGGCACACTTATGGGGATTTAGCAATCAAGACAATTGCTGATGTTTTAAAATCCAATGCCAGATCTGTCGATATTCCTGCCCGTATCGGCGGAGAAGAATTTAATGTATTATTGCCTGGTATCAATTCTGAAGGAGCTATGGCTGCGGCAGAAAGAATTCGTAAATCAATAGAAAAAGCAGAAATAGATACTGTTGGTCATATTACTGGCAGTTTGGGTGTTGCAACATATTTTGAACACAGTGAAAATTCAGAAGAACTTTTAGAACTAACAGATCAGGCAATGTATACCTCAAAACGAAATGGTAGAAACAGAGTTACACTTGCAAAACCTATTTCAGAAACATATTGGCAAGAAATTGCTGTTAATACTTTCTTAGATATTTTATCTAAAAACAGAATTCCTAAAGCAAAGCATTTATCCAAAGAATTATGTCAAAAACTTAAGGAAGCAAATAAAAATGAATCTTCAAAAGAAGGATTATATACAGTTGCGGATATGTTGACAAAATTATACAATCCTATGCATACTCCGGGTGTTATTAAACAAAAAGTTCAAATGGCAGTGAGCCTTGCCAAAAGGTTTGACCTTCCAAAAGATGAAATTGATAATCTTAGAGTGGCTGTACTGTTATATGATATAGGAAATCTTATGCTGCCTTCTGATCTTTTACAAAAGGCCACTCCGCTTACTGATGAGGAACGTGAAACTATTAAAAATCATCCCGTCATTGCAGCAAGAGAAATTTTAAAACCAATTTCTTATATCCAAGACGTTTTACCTATTATTGAACATCATCATGAAAACTGGGACGGTACAGGTTATCCTAATAAAATATCAAAAGATGAAATACCTCTAACATCTCAGATTATTCTTATTATAGATGAATATTTTGCATTAACAGAACAACGCCCTTATCGAGCAAAGCTTTCAGGTCAAGATGCGCTTGAAATTATTAAAGCCGATATGGGTAAAAAATGGAATGACAATTTGGTCAAAGAATTTATTTCGCTTATAGAACATGATATAGTTTGATTTTATTAGTTCTTATAGTTATTTTTTAATTCTTCTAAGCTGTCTCCGCCATATTTCAGTAATATTTCATCTGCCAAAATCCAAGCAATTCTTGCCTCTGCAATAACTGAACATGCTTCAACCGCACAAACATCAGAGCGTTCAAAATGTGCTTCTGTTTCTTCTAATGTTTGGGCATCAACTGTTTTTAAAGGTTTTTTCATGGTTGGAATCGGTTTCATAATTGCAGAAATTATCAAATCTTCTCCGTTTGTCATTCCGCCTTCAATACCACCTGCGTTATTTGTTTTATGTTCTATTTCTCCGTCTTTGATAAATAGTTCATCATGATAGGTGCTGCCCTGATAACCAAGCGGATTTGTTCCTATTTCAACGACTTTAACTGCAGGGATGCTCATTACAGCTTGTGCTAAACGTCCATCAATGCCTCTGTCCCAATGTACAAAAGATCCAAGTCCTATAGGCAGATTTTTGTATAGAACAACGAATTTCCCACCTACAGTATCACCTTTTCCGCGCATTATATCTATTTCTTCGTTAAAGTTTGCAGGGCAGCATGCGGAACCTATTTGTGTTATTTTCGATGTTCCGCTTATTCCGAGTTCTTTTAATAATAATTTTGCTACAGCCCCAACTGCTACTTCTATTGCGGTTTTTCTTGCACTTGAACGTTCTAAAATATTGCGTAAATCTTTTTGATTATATTTAATACTTCCTGCATAGTCTGCATGACCCGGGCGAAATGTTGAAAAAGCTTTATCATCTGTTACGTCTTCTGGAGCCACGCTCATAACTTTTTGCCAGCTGTCAAAATCTCGGTTTTTGACAACTAAGGTAATTGGAGAACCTAATGTTTTTCCAAACCTGACACCTGATGTTATTTCAACCATATCATTTTCAATTTTCATCCGTTCTCCGCGTCCATATCCTTTTTGACGGCGTTGAAGTTCATTGTTGATAAAATCGATATCAATGGGAACTCCTGACGGAACTCCTTCTATTATTGCGGTTAAACATTTTCCATGGCTTTCACCTGCTGTTAAAAATCTGAATTTATTCATTCTTCACCCTTGTCTTTATGTTTTAGAAATGTTTGAACTTTTGTTTGCATCATTTCTTCTTTTATTTTAAATCCTGTATCTGTTTCCTGTACAATTTGATACATCTTTAGCCAATAATTTTCTCTTGTAGGTTGTCTTTCTGCACTTATTTTTATTCCATCCGGAGTTTCTTGTGCAATTATATTTCTGTATTTATTTTTGTACCTTCTTAGTTTAGCAGTTTTTTGTCCTATTTTCAATTCTTTAAAGTATCTTTTTGTAGGGACAACTACATCTACTGTTTCCCCGGAGGGTTTTACTACTTCTCTGATAATTTTAGCTTCTGGGGAGTATAAATCTAAAAGATTTTCATCATAATTATTCGCATATGTTGTATATTTATTAAAAAAATCTATTGCTTCTTTTGGGGTTTTTGCATAAGCATTTGTATATCCAAAGATGATAGCAATTATTAGTAGTACTATTTTTATTTTCATAGGGGTTCCTTTTTATAGCAAAATAAAAAGTATTGACGCTTTTTTCAATACCTGATAGGGTAGAAATAATTTATTATTTTGTATAAAATAAATTCATTATGAAAAAAATTTTAATTGTTGATGACGTTCCGGGCTGGATTCGTTTTCATAAAAATAATATAGAATATTTGAATATTCCTGATTTAGGTATAGATACTGCAGAATCTGCAAAAGAAGGTTTAGCTAAAATTGAAGCTTCAATAGATAATCCATATACTACTATATTTACTGATTTGCAGATGGAAAGTGATTTTCTTCCTAAACTTGCAGGCGAATGGTTTGTTGAGCAAATTAAAACTTATAAATATTATGATAAAACGAAAATAGTTATAGTGTCTGCCTCTCCGTCTATTCAGAGAGTTGCTGAAAAAAATGGGGTTTTATTTTTGCCTAAAACAGTTGTAAGAAATTCTGATGCAGAAATATACAGACAGTTTATATAACAAGTTTTTTGTAATACTCGGAAGTAAATTCGTTTAGCCTATCAAGTAATTTAATAGCATCAAGATTTCCTCCTGCTCGGCCTATGCCGTTTACTGTTACATCAACAGAATAAGCCCCGAGTTCGATTGCTTGCAGACTGTTATCTAGCGCTAAACCTAGATTGTTATGGCCATGAAAACTTATTTTGTCAAATCCTGCATTTTTTAATTTGTTAAAATAAACTTTTACATCATGAGGTTTTAATGTTCCATAACTATCAGCCATATATAATGTTTCTAATATTTTTTTGTGTTTCCAATTTTGTAATATTTTATATTCATTATCAGTGACATTTGAAATATCCATAAGTTGTATAATAGTTTTATAATTTCTCTCATTAAGATTTTGTGCGATTTCCAGAGTCTGTGCAATTTTATCGGGGTGGCAGGCTATTCTTACAAAATCAACAAAATCATTTTCGCCGTTTATGAAATCCTCATAATTGAACCTTTTTGTATCTGTCATTATTCCTATTTTTAAATGTTTTTTTATTAATTGGAATTTTTTTATAAGATTTTTATCGCATTTGTAAAATTTTCCTTTACCGTCTGTATCATAAAAATTTCTGTAACCTATTTCAAAATAAGAAACTTTAGTTTTTTCAAGGCATTCTATCAAATTTGCAATAAATTTGTCTGTAAATTGCCAATTTGTTATATGTCCGCCATCTCTTGTTGTGCAGTCTAAAATTTTAACCATAATTTCATTGTAGCATAAGAAAGTAACTTTGTTTTGTATTATTTGCCATGTTGGATAATTTATTTTTATCTTCTGCCGTTTAACATGATTTTAAATGGAGAGGAGCTTATATTTTATGAAGAGTAATATTTATCAATCAGAAGTTGCTGAAATGAAAGTTTTAAATAATTTGTTTATTGAAATGACTGCAAAAAATTGTAATCAGCATTGTAAACATTGTTTTCTCAATTTTCCAAAATATAAAAAAGAGGCTGATTTTATTTCAATTGATGTTATAAAACAAGCTCTCAACGATACTACAAATGAAGATATCGAATGTATTTACTTAACAGGAGCAGAACCTATGACGCATCCTGATTTTAACGCAATATTGCGATTGTGTCTTAAAAGATCTAATGTATGCATTTGTACAAACGGTTCCTTTATTAATGAAAAAAAGGCGAGGTTCTTAAAGAAAGTTGAGGAGGAATCAACTAATGAGATCATTTTTAAGGTAAGCATTGATCACTATGATGAGATTAAAAATGATGATATTCGTTATAGAGGAGCTTATAGACAAGCTATTTTTGCAATTAAGCACCTTTTAAAATATAGTTTTAATCCTATTGTTACTGTTACAAATTATTATAATCTGGATAGAGATGAGATTTGGCAAGGATTTAAGTCTGTTTTTGTCAAAAATAATTTTGATATGGATCAAACAAATTTACAAATTAATCAATGGCATGATACCTCATCTGAATTTGATGATAATATGATTAAAAATTGGAACAAACTTGATTGTGAATATGGAAGGATTTTAACTTCAACAGGAGTTTATACGTGTCCTTTTTTAGCAAATGATTATCGTGGGCGTTGTGGCAGTTCATTTGCTGATTACAATAAAAAAAGCTCGCTTGAAACGAGCTTTTGCAATACTTGTATAAAATCTCAAAAACAAATGTTTTCAATAGATTTTTCAAATTTTGAATAATTATTTTTGAGCATATAATTTTACTTTAAAGTTAATAAGAAGTATTCGTTTATTCTTTTTATAAGGGACTATTTCTGCAGATTGAATGTCAAGGAAATGTTCGTGTTTGTATAATTCTTTTAAGAAATTATCGTAATTTGAATAGTTGCCGATCATTTCCATGTTCAATCTTGCAACATTGTATTTATCTCCAGCACCTTTAACAAAATTATCATCTGAAGGATCGTAGTCATATTTTATAGATCTTACTTTAATTTGATTTGCTCTGATTAATTGTAATATTTCAGCAAATTCACCAGCAATAACAGCTTCTGTATCCATTCCTGATAAAATTGGTTTATAGAATGGTTTACCGCTTTTTTTAGATTCTTGTTCTTTAGCCTTTTCTTCTTGTTCTTTTCTTTTATAATTCTCGAGTTTAGTCTGTTTTTCCTGAATGGTTGCGGTTTTCGTTGTAATTCCTTGCTGAGCCGCTTTATATCCTTGCCAATTTGTATTAACTTTAGGAATTGACCAGCCTATACCTGCAATTAATAAAATTATTAAGGCTATTGGTATAATAAATTGTTTTAATTTTTCAGTATCCATCTATTTATCCTTTAAATCTTATTTTGCTGATTATTTTGCAGCCGGAGCCGCAGCTGCATTTGTTGTATTAGTATTTGCTGCAGCAGTATTATTATTTTGATTTGCAGCGTTGTTTGTTGTATTTGCTGGGGCTGCAGCTGCGTTGGTATTATTAGCAGGTGCAGGGCTTTCTCCCGTTAATTGCTTCATAAATGTTTGAAGTTGAGTGTCTGTCATATTAGTAATTTCAAAAACATACGGAGCTGTATCTATTGTGGATACAGTACTATTTATAACAGTATCTAAAGATCCATTTTTCAAATCAAGTTTACTTAATCTTAGTTTTGATTCTACCAAAGAATCTTTTAGGTTTTTGAAAAATACGTAAACATCTTCAACTGAGTCAGCACAACCTTTAATATCTATTTTCCCGTCATCTCCGGTCATAAAATATGTCAAATATAAATTTGACGGAATAGATTCTCCTAATGCTGCATATGCCATAATTTTTGTTCTGTTATTTTTCAAAACATTTTCGATTTCGGCAAGTGGATCAAAAGAATTGTCTTCTTTTGTTGTTTCATATTTTTTTAATTGTTCATCTAATTGTGTAATTTGTGCATCCAATGCGGCACTTTCAGCTTGAGCTTTTTTTAGCATATCTCCTGTAAACCAATATGCCAGACCTATTGGCACCATTACTATAGCAATTAAAACAATTACGAGTACTGATGCTGTATTTGGTGTTAGTTCAAAAACTTTTCCACCGCCCAAATTAAGTTCAATAACTGCTGTTTCAACTTTCTTCTTACCGCCTTCAGCTAAGAAATTAACTTCAACTGGCATTACTCCTGTCGTTTGAGAAGCACCTATAGCATGTAAAGAAACCTTAATTTGGTCTTCAGAAAGAATGTTTAAACTCATTTCCATAAGAGGTTCTTTTCTGAACTGGTTATCTTCAACATATAAAGTCTTTCCGCTGAATTGCAGACGACCGGCCAAAATTTCTGCAGAAACCAGATCAGTTTCTGAAAGTACCAGTAATGCGCTTGATGGAGTGCTCATAAGCGCAATTTGTGCTGCGTTTTCAATTGCGGCATAAATTTCTTCACCTTCATATGATTTAATAGGCAGAGGTTCTTCATAGTATTCAAGGATTCTTTTACCTTGAAGGCCTATCATTTGGAATCCGCTGTTGTTAATAATCATCAAACTCCAAGAGTAACCATCTTGCATTTGTTCTGCGGCAATACCAGTCACATATAGAGCTTTTAGATCCGCAAACAATGAACAATCAACACTTACAAGAGTTGCACCCATAGAGGTAAGTATATCTTTGATTTGATCGATTGCTTCTTTTTGTACTGCAGTGTAAAAAACGTTTCTTGAATCAGAGTTGCTGGAGGCTAAAGCATCAAACCAAAAGGGCATAGGTTCTTTGCGTTTGAAAATATATGTTTGTTCCAAATCTCCAATAACAATATTAGTGATTGCAGGATCATCTAATAATAAAGGTAATCCTTCTTTTGAGCCAAACCAAACAGTAGGTACACTTAAATGGACTTTTGCTTTGACAGGATTAATATTACGCATTTGAAATAGCATTTCAAGACCAGCTTTAAAATCATCGTAATTTGCTATTTCTCTTTGAGCTTCGTTATAGTCTAATGGTGTTTGAGCATATGATTTGATATTTCCATGTCTGTCAACAGCAATCATTTCAAGACCGCAAGCCGGCGATACTGAAACATATACTTCAGCTCCTCCACCCAATCCTAATAAATTTTCTAATGACATATTTACCTTTTTACTCTTCTTACTATATTCTTATTTTTATTATACAATATATTTTATAAATGGAAAAATCTTAACATAAATTTACACCGAACGGAGGATAAATTCTTAAATGAATTATATAGAAGAAGTAAAGAAAATAAAAAGAGAGAAAAATGCTATAGTTCTGGCTCATAGTTATCAGAATGTGGAAGTTGATGAGGTTGCTGATTATGTTGGTGATTCGCTATTTTTAAGTCAAAAAGCAAAAGAAACTGATGCAGACATTATTGTATTCGCCGGAGTTTATTTTATGGCGCAGACTGCTAAAATTTTAAATCCTGATAAAAAGGTAATTCTTCCAAACAGTGAGAAAGCAGGATGTGATATGGCCGATATGATCGACTTGCAGCAGCTCAGATTATTTAAAAATAAGTACCCTGATATTCCTGTTGTATGTTATATTAATTCAACCGCTGAAGTTAAATCAGAATGTGATATATGTTGTACAAGTTCTAATGCTGTTGATATAGTCGCCAGTCTAAATGCGGATAAGGTATTATTTGTTCCCGACCAAAATTTAGGCAGATGGGTTGAAAAACAGTTAGGAAATGTTGAAGTTATTACTTATAATGGCTATTGCCCTATACATAATAATTTTGAACCTTCAGGTATTAAAGATGCAAGATTGCAGTATCCTGAAGCAATAGTTCTTGCTCATCCTGAATGCAAGGAAGTTTTTCTTGATGGAGCAGACTACGTGGGAAGCACTACAGGTATAATGAATTATGTTAAAAATAGCAGTGCAAAACAATTTATTATTGCTACAGAACAGGGTGTTGTTGACAGACTGAAAAGAGATTATCCGTCTAAGCAGTTTTATAATATTTATGATAAGCCTTCTATTTGTGAAAGTATGAAATTAAATACTGTAGAGGATATATATGCAGCTTTGAAAACTGAGGCCCCTGAAATAAAAGTAAATGAGGAAATAGCTAAAAAGGCAATTAAATGTATTGACAGGATGTTAGAGGTGTCAAAATAGTATGGATAATTCTGAAATAATATATGGTAAAAACTCTGTAACAGAAGCTTTAATTTCAGGTACTAGAGAGATAAATAAAATATTGATTTCTAAAAATATTCACTCTGATTCTAAAATTAATAAGATTAAGGAATTGGCACAAGAACGTGGTGTAATATTTCAATTCGTTGCGAGGGAAAAGTTTCAACCATATGCAGAATTTAATCATCAGGGAGTAATTGCATTTGTTTCTCCTATAAAATATGAAGATTTGGATGAGTTTATATCAAAAGGTCATATAAATTCATCATTGGTAATTCTTGATGGTATTGAAGATGTCCACAATCTTGGAGCAATTATAAGAACGTGTGTTTGTGCCGGTGTTGACGGGATAATAATTCCCTCAAGGCGTAATGTGCAAGTTAATTCTGTTGTGGAGAAAACAAGTGCAGGTGCAATAAATCATATTCCTATCATAAAAGTCAATAGTCTTGTCAGTGCAGTTCAAAGATTAAAGGATAACAACTGGTGGATAATTGCAACAGATGCTTCAGCAAAAGATAATTATTATGATATCAAATATGATGATATGAACTTTGCAATAATTATGGGTGCAGAGCATGCAGGAGTTTCTAAAACTCTATTAAAAGCATCTGATTTTGTTGTAAAAATCCCGATGCAAAATGAATTTAATTCATTAAATGTATCAAATGCATTAAGTGCGATTATATTTGAAACTCTGCGCCAAAAACTGATTAAACATAACAAATAGTACGATCAGATGACGACTAATAACATTATTTTTGATTATATTGTTTATATATGATTGGAGCATATTGTGAAAAAAGAATTTGAGCATTTTGGTATACTAACAGGTGAAGAAATTTCTGATGAACATGTCGATTTTAATAAACTTCAAGAACTTGAGATTGAAGATGTTGAAGACGGTGAAGATGTATTAAAATCGGTTGAAGACCCAAAGGTTCAGGAAAGTTTAGTTTCTGTAAATTCTGATGACAGTGTGAAAATATATTTGAGGCAAATAGGTAAGATTCCACTGTTATCATCCGAAGAAGAATTGGATTTAGCTCGAAAAATTCAAGAGGATCATGATGAATTTGCTAAAAATTTGCTTGTTAATGCTAACTTGCGCTTAGTAGTAAGTATTGCAAAAAAATATATAGGTAGGGGCTTGTCATTTTTGGATTTAATTCAAGAAGGCAATGTCGGATTAATAAAAGCTGCAGGCCGCTTTGATTATAAAAAAGGATACAAATTTTCAACATATGCTACCTGGTGGATTCAGCAATCTATTACCAGAGCAATAGCCGATAAGGCGCGTATTATCAGGTTGCCGATACATATGATAGATTCTATAGGAAAAATCAGAAGAGCTACAATTGATTTGACTACAGAATTGGGACATGCTCCTACAAAACAAGAAATAGCATACAGGCTCGGGTTGCCTGTTTCCAAATTAACTTCTATTATTAAATCTGCGCAATCTACTGTGAGTATGGATACTCCTGCCACCTCAGATGATGATTCTTCAAAGATTGCAGATTTTATTGTTGATAATTCTACTATTACTCCGGATGGTAAGGTTTCACATGATAATTTATTGGAGGATATAAGAAGAATTTTAAATCAATTGAGCCAAAAAGAACGTGATGTATTAATTTTACGTTACGGTTTGGATAACAATGGAATGAAAAAAACATTGGATGAAATCGGTTCTCAATATGGTGTTTCAAGAGAAAGAATTCGTCAAATTGAGAATAGGGCTATTTCAAAGTTAAAGAAATTGTGTAAAAATGAAAATTTGCATGATGATTTGATGAATTATTTTGCATCCTAAATTTTAGGACGGGATTTTTATACAGAATTCTGTTTGTACATTTTCTTCACTTGTTGCAATAATTTCTCCGCCATGTGCCAGTGCTATTTGCTGTGATAGATAAAGCCCCAGGCCGGTTCCGACTTTTCTAAGTTTTTTAGCTGCGGAATAATATTTGTTAAAAATCATTTTCAATTCTTCTTTTGGTATTCCCTGACCGTAATCAATAACAGAAATTGTTGTAAATCCCGGAATTTTTCCGATTTTGACATCAATTGGTTTTTGGGTGTTGCTATGGTCTATTGCATTTGAAATTAAATTCTTTACGACCCTTTGAATTTGCATTGGGTCTGCATATAAAACGGGATTATCTTTTGCCTGAGTAAAGTTTATGTCGATTTTAATTTCATTTGCAAGCGGTTCCATTTCCTTTACGATTTCTTGAATAAACGGATTTAGAGATATTGTTTCTTTTACCAATTTGATGCCTTGATCTTTGAGTTTGTATGTTTCAAGTAAGATTTGTACAAGTTCTAAAAGGCTTTTATTAGACGTTTTCATGCTGTCCAGTGCGAATTTTTGTTTTTCTGAAATTTCTCCGAATTTATTTGCTAAAAATAAATCAATCATGTTTGAGGCTGCAACAATCGGAACTTTTAAATCATGAGTCAGTGTTGCGACAAAATCTTCTTTCAGAGTTTCAATTTCTTTTTCTGTTGTAATATCTTTAATAATTAGTACAAATCTTTTTTTCTCAAGAGAGGATAAAGGCTGGGAACTTACTATAAAATTATTTGTCGGGGTATGTTTTATGAATACTTCAACATTGTTGAGTTCTGAAATTTGAAAGTTTTCATCATTAACAGGCTGTATAAATTCAAAAACATTTTTGCCTATAATGTCTTTTCCTTTTACTCCGAACCATTTCAATATTTTGGGGGTAGCTCTTAGTATATCAAATTTTTCATTTATGATAAGAATACCGTCAGATAATGAGTTAATTACTGATTCTAATAATTTATTTTGGCGCATAAGTTCTGCTTGGTATTCTATAATCATTTTTTCTCTGTCGTTTAGGGTTTCGACCATTCTGTTTATACTATCAGTAACATTTTGGTACGTAGGGTGTTCTATTTTTTCAATTTTTGTTGAAAGATTTCCATATCTTATAGAGTCCACTGTTGTTGTAACTTTTCCAAGATAATCGTTGATTTTAGACCAGCGTTTATTGGTTTTTCTGGTTATGAAAAACAGACAAATAAATACGATAATTACACAAATATTAATTATATAAAAATATGAAAACATTTATTACTTTTTTAACTCTCTTTATCCTAATTTTTGCCACTTTATGTTATAATTATATCAAATAGTGTGGAGTTTGTTAATACATAAGGAAATAAAACAGTAAAATGTCCGGAATAAAGCTTCCAAATTCAATAAAAATGGTAATTACGGATTTTGATGGTATTGTAACGGATAATTGTGTTTATATAAATGAAGATTTTACTATGTCCAGAAAATTGAATTTTAAAGATGTAATGGGTTTTTCAATTTTGAAAAAAAACGGATATGATATAGCAATAATTTCAGGGGAAGCAAATTCGGCAATAGAGATTCTGTCAAAAAAATTTGAAATAAAAGAAATTCATCAAAAAATCAGAAAAAAAATCGACGTTTTAAAATTGATTATTAATAAATATAATTTATCACAGGATGAATATGTGTATATAGGAGATGACATAAATGATCTGGAATGTTTAGAGTATGCTAAATACAAAATAACAGTTCCGCATGCTGTAGATAAAGTTAAAGCAGTAAAGGATATTCAAATAACAAAGAGTATGGCTGGTGACGGTGCATTCAGAGAGGTGGCAGATTGTCTGATTGGATAAATAATATAACAGATAAGATTAAAAATTTGAGCGGTTTGGTTGATTCATATCAAAAGGCTTCAATAATTCAGTCTTTGCCAACAGTTGCCTATGTTAATAAAGCGAAAAAAATGATTGAAAACAGGAATTTGGATGATGCAGAGATTGTTTTAAAAGAGGCATTGGATATCTCGGATCAAGATTCTAGAATCTATAAATATTTAGGTAGAATTTATGAATTGAGGACTAAATTTGAAGATGCGGTTCATTATTATACTATTTCATCAAAAATCAATCCTCAGGATAAAGATATATGGCTTAGACTTGGAATGTGCCAGCTCAATTCCAAAATGTATAATGAAGCGTTAAATTCTTTCGAAAGAGCAAATAAGATTACTCCGATAAATACAGATGTCCAAACCGGCTGGGGTATGACATTAATGAAATTAAAAAAATATGCTATGGCTAGGGACAAATTTTTAGCTGCAGCAAAAATAAGTAAATATAATTTTACAGCTATTTTGTTATCTGCAATTATGGAAGTAAAATTGTGTGATTATGATTCTGCGGAAGCTAAATTGGAGTTTTTAGCTCGTGTAGCACCAAATGAGAGCAGTACTTACGAATATGCTAATCTGAAATTATTAAAAGCAGATTATGATGCAGCTGAAAAATATGCAAAAAAATCAATAGAATTTAATAAACAAATGCAGCCAGCATATATCATATTAGGGGAAATTTATTCACGACGCAAGGATTTCGAACAGACTCAAAAAATATTCCAGGCAGCTTTGGATAATGATTTAGAAAATGAAACATTGCATTATGAATGGGGAAAAGCTTGTATCAGGTTGTTTGAATTTGAGAAAGCAAGGGAACATTTTAATGCTGCATTGGCAAGGGACAATGATTATTTAAGTGTTAAGCTTGCGATGGCCTTATTAGATGCTTTGAATGGTAACTTTATACTTGTAGATGAATTAAAAGAGAAAAATGGCAATAATGTTTATATCCAAGAAGGTATGGCTTTGGAAAAACTGTCTGAAGGCCGGGTGGAAGATGCTATTGATATGTTTAAAAAGGCTCTGAGAACAGATCAAAGTAAAACTTACAATTATCTCCATTTAGCAAGAGCATATCAATTATTAAATAATAATTACAAAACAAAAGAGAATTTTGAAAAATTTATAAGAGAGAATCCTAAATATCTTCCTGGATTTTTGGAATATTCAAAATGGCTTATAAGTATTTCTGATTTTGCTGATGCTCAGAGAAAACTCAGAAAAGCTGAAAAAATTGATGGTAATAATATGTCAGTTTTAAATTTGTTATTTTATACTTCTTATACTCTTGCCAAGGAGAACGTTTGTGAATATAATATAAAGGAAGCTATTTCACTGGCGCAAAAAGTTAAAGCTGCAGGAAGCTTTGAGTATGAAGCCGAAAAGCTGGAGTTGGAGAATATATTAGAAAATTTACAGGAAAAAAGTTAAATTGAAAAAAATAATAGTACAAAAATTTGGCGGAACTTCAGTTGCGGATACTGATAAAATAAAAAATGTTGCACAAACAGTTATAAAAGAAAAAGAAAACGGTAATGATGTTGTAGTAGTAGTTTCTGCAATGGGACATACTACTGATCATTTGGTTAAAATGGCAAAAGACTTGAATCCTAACCCTTCGGCAAGGGAAATGGATATGCTTTTATCAACAGGGGAGTGTGTTTCTATTGCATTATTAACGATGGCAATTCAGGCTCAGGGTTATAAAGCTGTAAGTTTTAACGCAACTCAGATTGGTATTTTAACAGAAAATGTACATTCTAAAGCAAGAATTATTGATATAAAAACTGAAAAATTGAAGAAAAATTTGGATGAAGGAAATATTATTGTAGTAGCCGGTTTTCAAGGTGTTACAGAAGACGGAGAGATTACAACGTTGGGTCGAGGCGGTTCTGACACATCTGCGGTAGCTTTAGCTGCATCTTTAAATGCTGAAAGATGTGATATTTATACTGATGTCGAAGGTGTGTATACGACAGATCCAAGAGTTGTTCCAAATGCATCAAGGCTTGATTCAATCTCTTATGAAGAAATGTTGGAGCTTGCACACGCTGGAGCAAATGTACTTCATCCGAGAAGTGTTGAAACTGCAAAGCAATATGCAGTACCTTTGAGGGTTCGTAGCAGTTTTAAACTTGAAAATATGGGAACTTTAATATTAGGAGTTGAAAAAATGGAAATAAATAAACCTGTTGCAGGCGTGGCTGCTGATTCCTCACAAGTAAGAGTTGTAGTATGTGATGTTCCGGATACTCCGGGTGAGGCTGCAACATTATTCGGTTGTTTGGCTGATCAAAATATTTCTGTTGATATGATTATTCAGTCATATGCAAGAAAAGCTTCAAATACAAATGATATTGCTTTTACTATTAGTAAGGAGGATTTACCAAAAGCAGTTGAAGTTTTGGAAGAAGTAAAGAAGAAACTCGGTGCTGCTGATGTTAAAATTGATGATAATATTGCAAAAGTTTCTATCATAGGTGCGGGTATGATTGATAGACCGGGTATTGCTTCAACAATGTTTAAAACCCTTGCTAATAATGGTATAAATATTAGAATGATTTCAACAAGTGAAATAAAAATTAGTTGTCTAATTAATAAGGATGATGCGCAGAAAGCAGTAAAAGCTTTGCATGATGTTTTTAATCTAGGATGTGAAGAAATTGCTGATGTAAAAGGAACTTTACCTGACGTTTAACTATTTCTTTGGATAGATTAAATTGTTAGGTGTAGTATTGGTAATTTTGTCTTTTTGTAATTATTAGCAAAAAAAAATTTTTTCGTTTTTATATATCTGTGGTAGGTCCTATATGGTAAATTTAATACAAGACAAAATAGCAGCAAATCATACTTATTATGTGAATCATAGAAAAGCTCAAGTGCCTCTATCTGTGACAGATTCTACTGTAGTGAGAAAAAATGATGAATCTCAACAAAGATCTGATAATTGGAAAGATATTCTTGCTCCGATGGGTTTGGTTGCTGGGGGTGCAATTTTCTTGTATTACGGGATTAAAACTCCAGGAAAAGTCAAATTATTTAAGAATAATGTTAAGAATAGAATATTTAGAATGGAATCTGAGTTAAGTGAATATTCCACATTTATAAAAAAGACTACAGAAGAGTATTATAAAGGTGCTTCGGCTTTTATCAAAAAGTATAAAGAGCAAAGATATATTTCTCCGGCGAGTTTTTTATTTAATATTAAAAAGCTTAAGGATCCGAAGTTAGTTTCAAGAGCAATGGATATCGCTTTTGAAGCTATTTCACGCAGTGATATTGATTCTGCTAAAGGTGGAGCTTCAGATATTGATAATTTTGGTGTATTAGTTCATAGAATTACTAGAGAAGTTTCTGATATTATCGAGCATAAAAAAGAAAAATCTAAGCTTGTTATTAATGATTATGTTCATCTACCTAAATTTAAAAATAATTCACATTCTGATCTTGTTGAAGCTTCTGAAAACCAATTAATTTCGACGGCAACATCAATAACACAGCAAATGGATAAATTAAAAGATGAAAATTTGCATAGTATAATAAAAACTCAATATACAAAAATGGCAGATGCAATTACAACTGCGAGAAAGCTTAAAACAGAGGCAAAAGAGCTGTCTATTAATCTGGCTTTTGAACATATACGTTCATTGCTAAAGCTGAAAGATTTTTTCCCGTCATATTATAAGTTACCTACAACTGACGAATTTATAAAGTTAAATCCGCAGCAGTTAAAGCCTCATTCTCTTCCAAAATCATTGCAAGAATATGTTCCACATAATATATTTCTTGCGACTGTAGCTAAAAAAGATTTTAATACATTTACAGATGATGATATATACGAAATTTTCTACAAATCTTATTATAATAATAATTTAAAAGATCTCAGATATTTAATTGACAGACTGAGGATAAAACAAGTTATAGCAAAAACATCAGAAGATACAACTAATGCTGAATCTTTTGGAGTAATTATTGCAAAGCTTGAATATCTGGCAAACAAGTTGAATGAATTTGGTACGGAAGAGATAATTAAAAAATGTCAGAGAAATTTTCATAATATGTCAGTAGAACAACGCAGAGCTGCGTTATATTATGTTACTACTGTGTCTAAGAGGTTGGGTTTTGAAACCATCAAAGATATGGATGAGTATTTTAGTAAAAATAATGATATTTATAAAACTCTTAGCATAAGGGATTATATTGATATTTTTGAAAAAACCCCTGAGTTATATTTTATGTAGCATTTTATATTATATGATTAATTTGAAATATAATGTAACAAAATAAATTTTCGTGGTAAAATTTACTTATAGATTATTTAGAGAGGTTTTTACATACTAAAAGGAGAATGAACTATGAGTGAAAAACGTGTATGGCTTTTCAAAGAAGGCAATGCATCTATGCGTAACCTTCTTGGGGGAAAAGGTGCTAATTTGGCGGAAATGACAAACTTGGGTTTGCCTGTTCCTCCGGGTTTGACGATTACTACAGAAACCTGTATGGATTATATCAATCATGGTAACAAAATGCCAGAAGGTTTGATGGATGAAGTGAAGGCAGCATTAAAAACAGTTGAAGAACAGGCTGGTAAAAAATTTGGAGATACAACAAATCCTTTATTGGTTTCAGTAAGATCCGGTGCCAGAATTTCAATGCCTGGTATGATGGAAACTATTTTAAACTTAGGTTTGAATGATGAAACTGTTGAGGCTATGATTAAGTTAACAAATAATCCAAGATTTTGTTATGATTCATATCGTCGTTTCTTAACAATGTTTGGGTCTGTTGCCTGGGAAATGGACAGACAAAAATACTTCGAAGTAGAAGTTGAAAAAGTTAAAGAAAGAGAAGGCGTAAAATCTGATACAGAAGTTTCTGCAGAAGGCTGGAAATCATTAATTCCTATTTATAAAAATGTTATTAAAGAAGTTACAGGCAAAGAATTTCCTCAAGATCCTTATGTACAGCTTCAGGAAGCAATTGAAGCAGTATTTAGATCTTGGAATATTCCTCGTGCTGTAGCATATAGAAATATGAACAAAATCGATCATAATTTCGGTACTGCGGTTAACGTTCAAACAATGGTATTCGGTAATATGGGTGATGATTGTGCTACAGGTGTTTCGTTTACTCGTAACCCAGCAACTGGTGAAAATAAGTTCTATGGTGAATATTTGACAAATGCTCAGGGTGAAGACGTTGTAGCAGGTATTAGAACTCCGAAACCTATTGCCATGTTGGAAACTGAAATGCCTGAATTGTATAAACAGTACGTTGATATAGCTAAAAAACTTGAAGTTGGTTATAAAGACGTTCAGGATATGGAATTTACAATTGAAAAAGGTAAATTATATATTCTTCAAACAAGAAATGGTAAGAGAACAGCTGCAGCTGCTGTAAAAATTGCTGTTGATATGTGTGAAGAAGGTATTATTACAAAAGAAAGAGCAATTCAGTTAGTTGATCCATATACTGTAAACCAGATATTATTGCCATGTTTTGATGCAAAAGCTTTAGAAGAAGCTCATAAAATTGCTCAAGGTGTAAATGCTTCTCCTGGTGCTGCTGTCGGTAAAATCGTATTTGATACTGAAGAAGCAGCACAACGTGGAGCAGCCGGCGAAAAGGTTATTCTTGTTCGTGTAGAAACTTGTCCGGATGACATTCATGGTATGGCTGTTTCTCAAGGTGTATTAACACTTAGAGGTGGCGCTACATCTCATGCTGCTGTTGTTGCAAAAGGTATGGGAAAACCTTGTGTTTCAGGTTGCGAGGACATGAAAATTGATCTTGCTAATGAAACTTTAACCGGTTGTGACGGTTCTGTTTACCACAAGAATGATGTTATTTCTCTTGACGGCGGCAAGGGTATTGTTATGGAAGGTGCTGTTAAACTTGTAGAAGCAAGAATTGATGACAATTGGAATAAATTCTTCTCTTGGGTTGACGAAATCAGAACAATGAAAGTTGAAGCAAACGCAGATACTCCGAAGGATATTGAAAATGCTAAAAAGTTCGGAGCAGAAGGTGTAGGCTTATGTCGTACAGAGCATATGTTTATGGATCCTGACAGACTTCCTTGGGTTCAAAAGATGATTATTGCAGGCACTCCTGAAGCAAGAAAAGAAGCTTTAGATCACTTGCTACCAATGCAGTATTCAGATTTCTATGCTATGTTTAAGGCAATTGGTGATAAACCAATGACAGTAAGACTTCTTGATCCGCCTTTACATGAATTCTTACCTGATAAAGAATCTTTAATTGCAGAAGTTGCAACCCTAAAGGCTCAAGGTAAAGATGCAAAAGAAAAAGAAGAAGTATTGCATATTGTTGAAGGTTTATCTGAGTCTAATCCAATGATGGGATTAAGAGGATGCCGTTTAGGTTTGACTTATCCTGAAATTAACGAAATGCAGGTAAGAGCAATTTTTGAGGCTGCTTGTGATGTTAAAAAAGAAGGTATAAATGTAAAACCTTGGGTTATGATTCCGTTAATCGGCCATGTTAATGAACTTAAAGTTGCTAAAGAAATTTTAGTTCGTGTAGCAAAAGATGTTATGACAGAAAAAGGTGTTGAAGTTGAGTACAAATTCGGCACAATGATTGAAATTCCTCGTGCAGCTTTAACATCTGATGAAATTGCAGAATATGCCGAATTCTTCTCATTTGGTACAAATGACTTAACTCAAATGACATTCGGTTATTCAAGAGATGATGCTGAAGGTAAATTCTTAGGCCGTTATGTTGAACAGAAAATACTACCTTCTAATCCATTTGAAACATTAGATCAAAAAGGTGTTGGCCAGTTGATTGAAATGTCAATGACTAAAGGTAAAGCTGTAAATTCTTCATTAGTTGGTGGTGTCTGCGGAGAACATGGCGGCGATCCTGATTCTGTTAAATTCAGCTATAGAATCGGTTTGGATTATGTATCTTGTTCTCCATTCAGAATTCCTCAGGCAAAACTTGCAGCTGCGCAGGCTGTTGTTGAAGGTAAAAAATAAATATTAAACTTTTAATATTTATATAAAATAAAAAGACTTTTCAAAATATTTTGAAAAGTCTTTTTATTAGTTATATTTTACTTAATGTAATAATTTGTTAAGTTTTCCATTTTTGTACATGGCTTCCAGATCTGTATATCCTCCAACATAATTATCATTTATTATAATTTGAGGGACAGTTTGAATTTGTTTGTTATATTTTGATGATAATTCCTCACATATAGTGTCAAATTTATCATCAATATTATATTCTGTGTATTCAAGCTTTAGCATTTGTAAAAGCTTTTTGGACTTAATGCAGTATGGACAAGTTGCAGATGTGTAGATTTCAATTTTATTCATCGTAAACTCCTTTAGTTTTGCAAAATTTATTTTGTTTGTATTTTAATATAAATATGATTCAAAAAATAATATTACATAATTATATTTTCAAAAATATTTATTTTAATGGAAATTCTAATGTCGGAATTTCACAAAATCCAGAGCATAAAACTGATGTAAAAGACAATTTTACTTATAAAATATCAGCAAATAATATAAAGCCATCAGATGCTATAAAAGGTTCTGTGGAGATTAGCGGCCTAAACTATGGCGAACAATATAAACTGAAAAGGATTTGTAACGGCTCTAATATAGAGCTAATTGGTGTTATTGGAGACAAACCTGTTAATGTCAGTTTACAATACAATGACATTTTGAAAACTTCCGGCAAAATAACGGGGTTTGTAGGGGATAAAAAAATTGAAATTGCAGATAACGCTAAATTTGAGGGCAGAAGCTTAAAAGGGCAATTTGGTAAGGAATGTATAGATATCTGGCGAAGAAATTTTCGTAATGATGAACTTATTACAGGTGATGGGATAAATATGCAGCTTATGTATTACACAAATTCAAGTCCGAAGTATGTGGGAGAATATAATCTAGATAAGGATTTTCTTCCGATACTGGCCGGTTTATATAGATTTTTGTAAAGTGAAGGATGTAGAAATTTAAAATATATTAAAAGTACCCTCTTTACAAAAAAAAATCAGCATGTAAAATAGTAATTGCGGAGAGTAAACCGCAAGACCAAGACCCCGAAAGTACTTGGCATGGGGGATTAGCTCAGCTGGTAGAGCACCTGCTTTGCACGCAGGGGGTCAGGAGTTCGAATCTCCTATCCTCCACCATAAAAAACACATTCGAATTTGTCGGATGTGTTTTTTATTATTATTAAGTTTTATAATATTTGTTTTAGGCTAGACCAATATTTTTTTACATAACTTTATTATATGTATAGTTGATTTTGATTATAAAATTAGCTTAAAGTTTAGCTCAGAGTACTTCTGCATGCTTAAATGCCTGTGGAAAGATTAGTATTTTGCAAACAGCACCTATTAATCCTATGGAGTTAAAATTAAAATTTGATGATTTTACATAAAATTTTAAAATAATTTTTTTTGCTCGCATTGTATTATAAATGATTGTTGTTTCCCTTGTATAATTTCATCTGTTTCATGCAGGTTTCCTAATATGAACGGAGCATTTGGATCATGTTTTGTAAAATTTATTTTTGCAATTTCGGAATTTTGATTAGCATAACAGTATTTGCAACCGTTCGGGCAGGTATCGTAATCTCCTATATTTCTGTTTTCCATACAGTTACAGCCTTTACGGTTGCCAGAATGTTTTATTTTTTTGAATTGGATATTATTCGCCTGTCCCAGAATTTCTGATGTAAGACAGCCGGATTTTAAGATTCCGAATTGTTCATAATCTCCTGTTGTTGCACAGGTTTGTATTGTCATATTATATTTTTTTGCAATGGATCCAATGTGTTTTGCTATTTCTGTTTTATCATTGTCTGTTAATAATATAATTTCAGGCATGTTCTTTTTTAATTTTTTGTATATCTCAACAAAGCTGAAAATACATCTGTCAATATAAGGTGATATTTCTTTTGTCATATAGTTAAAGGTTTCATAATGTATTTCTTTAGTATATTTTTCTGTCAAAAGTATTGGATCATATCGCCAGCCAATACGTTGTTTCCCAACAATTTCAGACAATTTGATTAGGGTTTCAATACTTTTATCTATATCAGGAACATTAGGTTCTATGTCTTTACCATAAGCCGTTATTGTATAGTGAAAATACGTATTGAACTTAGCAGTTATTGTTTTGATATATGGTAAAATAGGTTCATAATTTTTAGAACAAAATATAATACAGTCAACTACTTCTGGATTTAATTCATAGCGTATGACTTTATTGGGAAATATTGGGTTTCTTGAATATACAAAACCTTCTTCAAATCTTTTTAATAACCACTGTGTGTAATATTGTACGGTATCTGTTCTTGAGCCTGTATTGATTATCATCTTTTTAATTTTACCTTAAAAGTTTATGCTATATTACATAATTAAATATGATTGAATTCTAAATAATTTATCAAAGAAGGTTTTTCACATTTTGGATTTGCGGAAACAACTGTAAATATATATTTATTTTTAAATATAGCAGAATATTCCCATTTGACTTCTTGCTGAAGTTTGATTTTAGCTTCTCCTTTTGTCCAAAATGTATAAAAATCTTTGAGGGAGTTAAAGCTTTGATTGTATAATTCTGACAAGTCATTTAAGTTACGAGGTTTTATTTCTTCTATATCTATTCCGCATTCTATATTGTCAAACGCTGCTGCTACATATTTTTGGCAGTGAGATATACTGAATTTTATATTGCTGTGTTTAAATTTTGGTTTGTTGTTAATAATTTCTATTGCGGTATCTGATATTCCAAAATGATTTTTACCGACAGATTTTATTAAATATCTGCCTATGGAGTATTGAATAAACCTTTTTGGGGTTTGAAAGTTTTTCCCATCGGTAAATTGTTGTAGAAATTCAAAATTATAACTTTTTAAAAAATCATCAGAATTTATATAAAAAAATTTCATATTATTGTCCTGTCGATTGATTTTCTTCAAATAAATCATAAAAATGGAAGAATTGGAAAGGATATTTTGGAACAAGTTGTTCTAAAAATGCGATATATTCGTTTTGCATTTGGTTAATAACATTACTTCTTTTACCGTTGCATTCAAATTTTTTTAAATAAATACGGTATTTTTCACCCTCTTTTAGTGCGCATATAAAATATATCGGACTTTCCATAATGAGTGCAAACTTAAATGTTCCTGGCGGAATTTGGATTTTTTTGCCTAAAAATTGAGTGTAATTACCGGCGCTGTTTGGAGAAATTCTATCTCCTGCCATAACAACGGATTCTCCGTTAGATATTTTTTCTTTAATTTCTATTGAAGTATTTATATTTATATCTTCGACTGGATAAATCGTAACAGGAGATTGGATTTCAATCTGTTTAATAAAGTTGTTAAAAATTTTGCATTGATCTATTGATAGAAAAATATTTAAATTTGTGCAGATACTTGTAAGTAAAAATGCACGCATCATTTCTATATTTCCCAGATGAGAACTGATAATAAAAACTCCTTTTGGCAAATCGTTTATAAAAATCTTTTTATCTTCTTCATTGTCAAAAAATATGTTATCAGGATTAAATTTGCCTGCATAAACCTCCATTTTATCAATAAGTGAGTATGAAAGTGCCAAAAAATGTTTGAATTGATTTAAAAGTCCTGAATTCATACCTATAATAGAAAGGTATTTTTTAGAATATTTACGGGGTTCTTTGGCACCGAGGAAAGCAAAGAATGTTATAAATATTACCAAAAATTCTACAACTTTTTTCCCGAAGATTTTATAAATTTTCCAAATTATCAAAAGACGCAGAGTTCCTGCAGCTTGTTCTTTCATTTGATACCACTTCATATCAGTTGTTCTCCTTTTTATAATCAAATAAAAGACTTGCGAGATAAGAAACAGTTAAACCTGCGGATAATATAAAACCAAGTGAACTTATGAGTTTAAAGCTTGTGAATGCTAATAGCAAAAATGAAAATATACTTGTCAGGCAGGATAATAGTACTGCGTCAGATGCGGATTTTATACCGCTTGCTCTAAATACTGAATAATCAAGTCCGAAGCCTACGATTAGAAATATGGCAAGAATATGGAAAAGGTTAATTTCCTGACCGCATAATGATACAAGTCCGATTGAAAAAATCGCAGCTATAATAGATGGGCTTGTTATTTTTAAAGCTGTTTTAGGTTTGTAAATACATGCTAGCAAAATAAATAGAATAGTAAAAATCGGCAAGAGCATTTTTACACAGCTTATCCTGCAATGTTTTATTTTATTTGTAATACTTTGTGTTACGTCTATATATTGACCTCCGTTTTTAGTTATTATTTGTGGGTCTTTTATATCATAAAGAACCATTAATGAAGTATTTTCAGCCGGTAAGAATTCTGACAATAGCGGCAAATCTGTGTATTCTAAAAATTCATTTGGCTGTTTTTCATTTAGCAGTTTTTGTTTTTCTTTTGGTGATAAGAATTGCGCAAAATTATCTAATTCATTCTTATAAAGAGTTTTTCTTAATGCAAAATTTTTCTTTTGCTGTTTAACTGACGGTATAAATTTACTTATGGCTTGGTAATCTTCGCTGTTTAGATTTTTAGCTATAGTTTCTTCTTTTTCTAAAATTTCCTGCATATTTTTGCCATTAATAACCGCAAATGATGTTTTTCTGTTTCCGCCTGTAACAGAGGCAAAAAGTTTTTCTGCTTTCATAAGCTTTTTAGATGGGACATACAAATTTCTAATATCATCGTTAAATCTTAAGCAGCATGCTCCTGCCAGAGATACAATAAGAACAATGGCTGCAAAAATTTTTTTGAATGTTTCATTAACTTTAAAATTAATTTTTCTTGTTTGTAAATTGAATTTTAAAAACGGATAAAACAATACTACCATTGAATAAACCATAAATAGTCCGGTCATAGTAAATACAGCTATCTGTTTTAAGAGTTCAACACCTGAGAATAATAAAATGGCAAATGCACTGACTGTTGTAATCATACTGACTGTGAGACTTTTAAATATTTTCTTCAGATCTCTTTCTATAAAATAATGCAGAGAATAATCTATACATATACCAATGAGTGTTGTAGAAAAGACAAAAGTCAAAACATGTATTGAAGGAAAAATTATTGCGCATAGCAAATATCCTGCTAAAATTCCGCATCCCAAACTTACAGCTATTGGAAAGAGTAGTTTTAAATTTTTAAAATAGAAATAACATATTCCGAGTATGAAAATAAAGGATAGTATACATATTATATTTATCTCAACCATGGAACGTGAACTTGCATAATATGAGTGTATCGGGGTTCCTGTCAGGTATATATGTACATCTTCATTTGATAGTTCAGTTTGTAGTTTTGTCAGTGATTTAATTTTTTTATTAACAATATCAGGAGAAAGTGCTATTTCATTATTAACTTCTAACGTTAATATCCTATAGTATTTATCCTTATATTGCATATTGTATGAGTCTCCATTGCCAAGTGATTTTATATAATCAACAAACAGCATAAAAGGATCTTCATTCAGAGGCAGAAGCATAACACCAAATGGATCAAGCAATTTGTTATAAGCATCTGCGGTCACTTCATTATATTTTTTTTCTTCAAGTTTTTGGGCTGTAGACGGTGAAAGCAAATTATTATTATATTTTTTATAAGTTGAAAGAACTTTTGAAAAATCAAAGTTTTTTACATTAAATGATTGTTTATCTATTTTGTTAAGAAATTCATCTGCTGTTTTGGACGATGTTTCTGCGGATGAGGATTCAACTAAAACATTTATGTTTGAAGAGTATCGTGAACTCAACATCACAACAAGTTCGTCAGAATAACTGTTGGAATACACTGCTTTTAACAAATTTGTTTCTGTTTTGGCAGGATGAAACCAAACGATTAATCCTACAATAATAAAAAATAAAATATATAAAATTCTCAAAAGATTTTTCATACTATTTGCATTCTGTAAAATTTATTTTAGTACTTCCGCTTTTTAATGTGTTAATTTCAATTTTGTCTATATATTTGCTTCCATGAATGACTATAGAAGCCATAACATTAGATATTTTGGAGTCTTTTTTGGGTTTTAATGCAATTTGCCAAGTCCCTGAACTATTTAAATAATAGACTTCAAAATTTCTATTTATATAAGAATAATTCTTTTTAGAAATTGCAATAATAATATCGCTTATGCGTTTACTTTGTTCTGATGTATAGGCAGTTGTAGATTTAACCGGATAAAGAGTTTCAAAAATAACTCCGTTGTTTATATCAAATTTAAAATTTCCTCCGGATTTGATGTATGCATCTGAATTCGGAATGGTTTTTATTTGAGAGAATTTGCAGGAAGCTTGTGAATATTGAGGTGTCTTAAGCTTTGATATTTGCGCAGGATGCTGATATATTGCATCTTTGGCAACAGCTAAACTTCCGCTAAAAATCATTATTAGAACCAAAGTAAATAGTTGTTTCATAATTAAAGCTTACAACAAGCAAGTTTTTCTTTCAAACCTTCTGGGGCAGAATATAAACTTTTTTTTGTAGCAACATCAACGCATATTTGCATTGTTTTAGCCTTGAAAATTTTTTCGCCTGTTTCAGCATCAACAATAGTATATTTTATAATCATACAAGGTTCAATTTCTTCAAGGGAAGAGATAATTTTTAATTTTTGTTGGAATTCACAAGATTTAATATATTTCATCTCCATGGTTGCAACAGGATACATAATATTATCTTTTCTCATTGAATCATAATCATATCCTAGTTTTGCAAGCAGATCACATCTTGCCGTTTCCAGATACTTTATATAGTTTCCATGCCATACAACATTCATTGGATCAAGGTCATAAAATTGTACTGTTATAAATGTTTCTGCTTCAAATTTCATTTTTCACCTCAAATTTTAATTTACTTTACAAATATACCTGCAGAAAATATTTTGGCATCAGACATGTAGGCAAATTCTACACAGTTGTCTTTATTTTTTAGTTTTAAAGTCATAGTTGTATCAGGTGTTATAATATTTGAAAATTTTACCTTTTTAACTTCTGTCGGTGGAATTTCAATATTAAAAATATCATCTGCGAAGAATTTTGCATAATAAAGCTGAACAACACCAGGAAGGATTTTAACTAAGTTAAAATGTCCGTTAAAAAAATTACAATTTTTCTTAAATACAAGTTCTATTTCAGCTTCATTTTGGAATACGCTTTTGGACTTGACGAATGGCAGAGATGGGTTCATTCCAAAAAGTTTTAACAGTTTTGATCTATTAATTTTCCCGGTTGCTGTTTTTGGAAGTTCGTCTACAATTCTCCAAGTTTTAGGTACTGTATCCCCGTAATTCATAAGAAAAAGTTTCAGATCAATTTTTTCAAGATTAATATCATCAGTTGCGACTATGCAGGCCAATTTATCATTGTACATGAAGCAATAGCAGTCTTTTATTTTATCATGTTTTCTTAAATTATTTTCTATTTCATCAAGGGAAATGCGTTTTTCACAGACTTTAACAATTCTATCTGAGCGTTTTTTAAACACAAATTCTTTTTCATTTATAAATTCAATAATATCTGATAAATGTGCATAATCTTGCGGAAAATATTCTGATTTTATAATGGCTTGGTTTTGGTTGTCTGTTGTAACTTCAACATCTTTAAACGGAGTAAAGTTGGTATATCCTCTTTTATATGCAATATTACCGGTTTCAGTACTGCCATATATATCAATAAGATCAGTATACTGTTTAAAATAATCAATAATATTGTGTTTTAATTTTGCTCCTGCTAGGAAAACTTTTTCAGGAGTTTTATAAAATGTATAATCATACTTCGCTAATTTTTCCATAAACGAAGGTGTTGAAATTAATATGTATTCATCTTGGATATCAAGCTGTTCTGGAAAATCAATTCGTTTGTGGTTAATTTTACATCCATATAAGAAAGGAAGTATAAAATTAAAAACTATACCAAAACTATGTGCCAAAGATGTTGTGGCAACAAAAATTCTATCTGGTTTTAGATCAAATTCTTCAATTGTAGTTTGAGATTCAACTTCAAGATTATATAAATTTTTTTCTATATTTTGTGGTTCTCCGGTTGATCCTGATGTAAAAAAGTTTATTACAACATCTTTTGCTTGTATGTCAGGAACATTTATTTCTCCGTCTATAGGTTGAGCTTCGAGTGGGATTATATAATCAACTTTTAATTGTTTTAAACGTTCTTTATCAGAAATAAGATAAATGTTTTTTTTAGTGAATGCAGCTGCGAAGAAATTTATTACAAAATTAAAGTAGTTATTCCCAAATAAAATAACATTTTTAATTGGAGATTTCTCAAATTCTTTGCACTGATAACAGATATAGCGTTTTAATTCTCCTAAAGTTATATCCGGATTTATAAAGACAAGATCTTTATCGTATTTATCTGTACGGAATTTTTCTAATATCATTTTTTATACTTTTTCCTTAAAACTATTCTTATTATATATTCAACCACAAACACTGTTCCGATTGCAAAGTATGAAATACATCCGTTATATAATGCCCACCATTTTTCAGGTAAAAATACAGTTATTATTGATATAGCCAGATTTAAAAAAGTAATAACACACCATATGTATGTTAGTTTTCTTGTATATATGCGTGTAAAATCATCTAGATTGCCACCTTCAAGTTTCTTTGCAAACTTTTGGATGACAGTTTCTTTTGAGAATGAAGATATCAAAAAGACAAGAAATGTTGTTAAATTTGCAACAACCGGATATAGTTTTATAAAATAAAGCTGAGTAAAATGAAATAGTATAATTACCAAAATAGTAATAAATACTGGAAAAATATATTTTAATCGCATTTTACAAGTTCTTCAATAGTTTTTGCGACATCTTCTACTGTTTTAATTTGTTTGAAATTTTCCGGCGGAATTTTTTTATCAGTAAAATATTGAAGCTTTACTGCCAAATCAACAGCATCTATACTATCTAATTCAAGATCTTCAAACAAGTTTGCGCTCGGAGTAATAAGAGATTTGTCGATTTCAAAATCATCGACAAGAATTTCTGTTAACTTATTCATAATTTCATCGTAAGTAAATGTTTTATTCACAGTTGTTACTCCTAATAAAATCAGCAATTGTTTTTACTGAATAAAAATATTCAGAATTTTCATCCTTGTCAGAAGATAACTTAATATTAAATTTCTTTTTCAATGCCATACCAAGTTCTAAAGCATCAATTGAATCTAAACCTAATCCTTCACCAAAAAGCGGTTCTTCATCTTTAATATCGGAAGGTGTTATATCTTCCAATTCCAATGATTTAATTATTAATTCTTTTATTTCATTTTCCAGTGTCATATCGTTAATTCCTATACTAAATTTATAACTTAATTCTTTTCTAAAGTCAATTTATATATTCTTTAATTTTTTCTGATATATGGTTTCGTGCTTTAATTTCGCTATCAGTTGTATCCATATAGTTTTGCGGATTTATTTCAGGCATGACTTTTAAGTAGTAATTTACTGTTTTGGATCCGGCATCTAACGGTGAATGGTGTTTTATAAGAAACGGATAATCTGTTTTAATATTGATTGGAATAATGCTTGTTCCTGAGGCTATAGCAAGTTGGGCGGCACCTTTATGAATTTTAATGTGTTCGTCAGGAAGTGTTCTTGTACCTGTTGGGAATATTACAATGTTATAACCGTCTTTAAGAGCTTCCGTTGCATTTTTTTTGAATATTTCGGGATCAATATTATTTATTATATAAAGTGATTTAACGATATTGTGCATAACAGGGTTTTTTAACAGTTCTTTTTTTGCCAGACAAAGAGATTTAGGCATTTGTCCTATTAATAGAATAATATCTATTAAGCTTGGATGTGATGCAGCAACTATTTTGCCTTTTATATTTGATAAATCTCCTTCAATATTTACATTTATTACCCCTGTTTTTTGCATTATGTCTATAAAAAATTTCCAAGAACTATGTATAATATTGGAAAAATATTCTCGTCGGTTTTGTTCTTTTACAAATAGTGATAGAGTTGGAAATATCAAACATCCAATTATTAATGCCCCTGTTCCAAAAATACATATTTCAATAAGTACAAGAAATGATCTATAGAATTTCATTTCACAATCCTTTGAACTTTATATATATCACTTACAAATAAATCGCATTTCCCGTCAAGGAATTCTGTAAAATCTTTAAAAGAGTCTTTTGTTATTTCATCTTGAGTTTTTTCGGTTAGGATGTATTTACCATTTTTTGATGTTTGAATTTCCGCAGAAACACTTTTTAATCCACCCAAGCTTTCTGTATAACAAAAGATTGCATTTGTTGATAATATGCTTTCCAAAAATCCTGTTGCAATTGTTTTTTTGCCAGCTGAAATTGAGTTATAACCTGTTTTATTATTTTCAAGTAGTGAAAATAGGCCAATAGAAGCATTATGAACCGATGAACTAAATCCGGTAGGTGAAACTTCTCCGTCTTCATTTCTTTGTATAATTAATTTATTGACCCTTTCAATGTCTCCGTATTCTGAAGCAAATACTAATCGGGGATTTCCTTTCTCATAAACTTTATACAGTGTATATAAGGCACAGCGTCCAAATTTGTTCAGTTTTCTTCTTGTTAGCATCGGAATAAAAGACACATCGCATTCTTCATCTTTTATATATGAATATTTTTTTATATCAAAAATAATTTCCTTCATGATATTATAGTATAATATTGATATAATAATTCTGCAAGAAGAGGAATAATGATTAGTATCACAAAAGCTGCTGCAATATGTAATTTAGGTGAAAATTTAGAAGAAGTTTTCAAAAATGTAATAGATGGAAAGCTTGTAGATTTCAAGATTTCAACAACCCTTCCTGAAATTGAATCTGAAATTTACAATATCCGTTGTAACAGAATGCTTCTCCATTGCATAGATAAAATTAGATATGATATAAATAATTTGATTTTGCGTTACGACAAAAAAAGAATTGGAGTTGTTATTTCTACCACTAATACAGGTATTGATAACTATGAAAATACCCAAAATCCTGAATTTTTAAAGATGAGTAATCCTGCAGAATTTGTAAAAGAATATTTAGAATTATCCGGACCTTTCTGTGGTGTGTCTACAGCATGTTCATCAGGAATAAAAGCTTTTTTAACTGCACAGAAATGGATGGATGCAGGTATTTGTGATGCAGTTATAGTTGGTGGAGCAGATGAAATTTCAAAATTTCCATTAGCAGGATTTAGTGCCCTGGAGGTATTATCTGATAAAAGGTCAAATCCTTTTAGTAAAAATCCTACGGGCATAAATATTTCTGAGGCTGCAGCTCTGTTTATTCTCGAAAAAGCAGATAAAGGAATAAAAATTCTTGGCATTGGAGAAACTTCGGATGCATACCATGCTTCAACTCCAAATCCGGATGGAGAAGAAGCTGCCAATGCTATGATTGCAGCGCTTAACTCGGCCGGCTTGCAACCTGGAGATATCGATTATATAAATCTTCATGGGACCGGCACTGTTGCAAATGATACAATGGAGGCAAATGCTGTATATAAAGTATTTGGCAATTCAACTTTGGTAAGTGCAACTAAACCGTTAACGGGGCATTGTCTTGGGGCATCTGCAAGTATAGAAACTGCTATTTGTTTTGAACTCTTAAGATCCGGAGTGAATGATCTTCCTCCACATATTTATGATGGAGAATATAATCCGGATATTCCACAGATAAATCTTGCAGTAAAGGGTTCAAAAATTAAAAACATTAAGAATGTTATGTGTAATGCCTTTGGTTTTGGCGGAACGAACGCAGTTATAATTTTAGGGAAATAATATGAAATACGATTTGGAAAAAATATTACCGCATAATAATCCGATGATACTTATTGATAATATTGAAGAAGTTAATTTAGATGAAGAATATATTTTAACAAGTGTTACTATAAGAGAGGATAATGTATTTTTCGAAAGAGAATTGGATGGAGTTTCGTATCTTCTTGGAATTGAATTTATGGCTCAAACTATTGCCGCATATACTCATTTTAAAAATAATAATGAAACTCCGCAAATAGGTTTTTTATTAGGTACTCGATCTTACAGATGTTCTTTGGAAAAATTTGAAAAAGATCATAAGTACATAATCAAAGCAAAAGAAATCTTTTGTGATGATGAGCTTGTTTCATTTGAATGTTTAATTTATAATGAGGGTGCTGAGTGTGCTAAAGCAACTATAAATGCTTATCAGCCGAAGAATGCTACGGAATACCTGAACATCGGGGGTTAAATATATGGGAAAAGAAGTGTTGGTAACCGGTTCAAGCCGCGGTATAGGAAAAGAAACCGCTTTATATCTTGCTAAAAATGAATTTGATATTATTTTGCATTGTAATAAGAATATGCAAAAAGCAGAAGCTGTTCTTCAAGAAATAAAATCTTTAGGAGTTAATGGTCGAATTTTGCAGTTTGATACAACAGATAGGGAACAGTGTAAAAAGGTTATATCAGAAGATATTGAGAAGAATGGTGTTTATTACGGAGTTGTGCTAAATGCCGGAATTACAAGAGATTCCGTTTTCCCGTCTATGGATGACGAAGCGTGGGATAGTGTTTTGAATACAAATCTTGGCGGATTTTATAATGTTTTAAAACCGATTGTAATGCCAATGATAGCCGCAAGGGTTAAAGGCAGAATTGTTGCAATGTCATCAGTTTCAGGGCTTAGAGGGAATTATGGACAGGTGAATTATAGTGCCTCAAAAGCCGGAATAATAGGTGCATCAAAAGCTTTAGCACTTGAGTTAGCTAAAAGAAAAATTACTGTAAATTGTGTTGCCCCAGGGGCTATTGAGTCTGATATGACACAAGATTTGCCGGTAGATGAGATTAAAAAGCATATTCCGATGAAACGATTTGGTACGGCTAAAGAAGTTGCCAGTCTTGTTAATTATCTTATGAGTGAAGATGCTGGGTATATAACAGGTCAGGTTATTTCTGTAAATGGAGGATTATATTGATGAAACGTGTTGTTATTACCGGAATGTCGCAGATTAGTCCTCTTGGCAGAACAAGAGAGGATGCTTTTGAACGTTTGTTAAGCTTGAAAAATTGTGTAAAATATATGCCTGAATTAGAGGTGTTTACACGTTTGAATACAAAACTTGCCGCACCGGTTGACAATTTCATTGCGCCTGAACATTACACTCGCAAGGTTCTTAGGACAATGGGTCGTGTTGCGGTTATGAGTGTTGTCAGTGCGGAAGAAGCTTTACAAGATGCCGGTCTACTGGGTGATGAAATTATCACAAACGGTCAAACAGGTGTAAGTTATGGATCATCTTCAGGTTCTTTGGAAAGTATTATTGATTTTTATTCAATGATGGAGAAAAAGGAAGTTCGTACTCTTACTTCAGGCAGTTATGTAAAAATGATGCCTCAGACTTCGGCTGTTAATATTTCATTGTATTTTAAAACTACAGGAAGATTAATTCCTACCTCTACTGCTTGTACATCCGGAGCAATGGGAATAGGGTACGGATATGAAGCTATCAAAAATGGTTATGAAACAATAATGATTGCAGGTGGTGCAGACGAAATGCATCCGACTCAGATTGCAATATTTGATACATTGTATGCAACGAGTCAGAAAAATGATACTCCTGAGCTGACTCCTTCTCCTTTTGATAAAAACAGGGATGGGCTTGTAATTGGAGAAGGTGCAGGAACTGTTATATTGGAAGAGTATGAGCATGCCAAAAAGCGCGGGGCAAAAATTTATGCTGAAGTTATCGGCTTTGGTACAAGTACTGATGGTACGCATATTACTACTCCCAATCGGGATAAAATGAAAACGGCATTAGAGTTAGCATTAAAAGATGCCAATATATCTCCTGAAGATATAGGTTATGTCAATGCTCATGGTACAGCAACTGTGCAGGGAGATATCGCAGAAAGTAATGCAACTTATGATATTTTTAAACGCAGCATTCCGACAAGTTCTATCAAAAGTTATACAGGTCATACTCTTGGTGCCTGTGGTGCAATAGAAGCTATTTTGACTATTGATATGGCTAGAAAAAAATGGTTTTGTCCGACCTTGAATTTGAATGATGTAGATGAAGCTTGTGGTAAACTAGATTATATTCAAAATGCAGGTCGAGAAATTGATACGAACATAGTTATGTCAAATAATTTTGCATTTGGTGGTATCAATACATCTTTGATTTTGAAATGTTTTTTGTAATCAATTTTATAAGATGAATATTTATGAAGTCTATTGTTCTGTACTCTCATAACATTACAATTGCAGATACTTTAGAAGATAAAATAGTATTTCCGGAGAAAAATGTGATAGTAAACATCATCATACAAAATCTCAGATGAATTTATCTGTGGATGATTTTTTATCTGATAAAAATAATGATTATAGTATTATTTTTATGGTTTATGATAATCCTGTAGATAGGTTTGTGAGGATGTTGAATAATAAATATACAAGACAAAATTTTATTTTATCTTCTTTAAAGCCTTCTTATGATACTGATTTAAATGAATTTATTGATAAATCAATATTGCTTGCTAAATTAAATTCAATGAATATGTATAAATGGGATTAACATGTTGTACCAATTTATACATATCATAGGAATATTTTAGAGTATATTACAGACTTTGTTGATATAAAGAAATTGGATATATTTATGGAAGAAAAGTTTAATATAAGACCAAATCATTTTTATGTCTCTAAAGACAGAATTATTACAAAAGAGCTTCTTACTCCAAGTCAAATTTTAGAAATCAAAAATCTATATAAAGAAGATTTACAAATTCCTAAAAAATTTGGTAATAAGTTTTATAAATAATGTTTAGCTTGTAATTTTTCCAGTAATTCAATGGTTGATTGGTCGACAGAATTTGTATCTGTATTAATAACGATATTTTCCCAAGGACTTGGTTCATAATTATCTAATACTTTAATCTGATTCTTATAAAGTTTTTTAGTATCCCTTTTAATTCTTGTTGACTCACTTGATTCTATATATATTTCACAGTATGAATTACCCATTAAATTTCTTGCATAAAGTCTTTGATTAATATCTTTACTAATACACGCAACGATAACATTATGCCCTTGTGATAATAATAGATTTGCAAGATTGGCAATTTTAGTTACATTTTTATCTCTGTCTTCTTTATTCAGGGTTAAATCGTAATTTACTGTTTTGCGAATTTCGTCACCGTCTAAAATAACAGGTTTGATTGCAAAGTGTTTGGCTAATTGGTGGGCCAATGTTGTTTTCCCACTTCCTGAATATCCAGTAAACCAATAGCAATAATTTGGAAATTCTTTTTTATTTTGAGAGATTATAAACATTCCAACATTTAATTTGCTGGAATTATCAATAATTATTCCATAACCTAAACGTTTTATTTCTTCTATATTAGCAAATGATATATTTTCTGATAAAATGATTTTATTTTTGGTTAAAGATATAATTCTGGAAATTGATGTTCCATGTTTAAATATTAGATTCGAAGACTTGATTTTCTTATTAAAAGAAATATATTCACCTTTTATCTCATTAGAAACTTGTAATTCTTTTTCTGTAATTATATAACTTCTTCCTATATCTATATTCGTATCAAGTTTATAACAATCAACGGTCTTTTTTATTTTGTATATTTTTGAGTCAATATTTGATGGATAAACTTTAATATTTTGTCCATTTTTAATTTTTCCGGTTGAAATTCCCTGATAGATTCTATCATTTTTAAGTTTTTTAACTGTTTGTACACATAGAGTAAAAGATTCATCTTTACGTATGGATATGGACATTTTATATAATATATTTGCTAAAATGTCTATATTGATATTTTTAATTGCACTTGTTTTAATTATTCTGTAATTAGCAAAATCTGTGATAGTATGTAATATTTTTGATTCTATGTCATTAACCTTAGAATCCCGACTTAAATCAATTTTAGTTATTGCAATAATAAGGTTTTTCACTTGTAATAATTTACAAAGTTCTAGGTGAATAAGCGTTTGTGGCATGATACCTTTAGTTGAATCAATAATTAATACTGCAATGTCAGCTTCAGCGGCAGCAATAACAAAGTTATGTGTGTATTGACTATGGCCAGGGCAGTCTAATAAGTGGAAGCGAGTGTTTTTTATATTAAAGTATCTGTGAGCAATATCAATAGTAATTTGTTGTTGCCGCTCATCTTGTAAACCATCTAATAACAGTCCATATTCTAGCCTGTTATTTTTACTGTATTTCTTTGATGCTTTTTCTACATCTCGTTTCGCATCTTCATATACATTATTCGTATTGTATAATAAACGTCCAAATAAAGTTGATTTACCGCTGTCGACATCTCCGCATGTTACAATATTACAAATTCTCTTCATTTTTATTCCTAAAAAGTTTTTCCCATATTTTCTCGTAAATATAGTATAATATAATTTTGGAAATTATTTCGCAAATACCTATTGATACTGAAATTTTTACATTTCCTGTAAATATAAAAGATATAATAATAGTTGCCAGAGTTCCCCATAATCTGTAACCTATGGCTTTAATTAATAACATGAAATTATAGTGTTTTTTTAATAATTTATTTATATTCATTAAAAATAACCTTCTTTTTTCTTTTTTTCCATTGAACAATCTTGATCATAATCTATCATACGACCGACTCTTTCTGAATATTTTGTATTTTTAAGTTCCTCTATAATATCTTCTGGTGTTTGTGCATTACTTTCTATCGCAGCTGAAAGTGGATAACATCCAAGAGTTCTAAATCTTACTTGTTTTATTTCTCCTTCATCAGTTTGAGTTGCAAAAAATTGTCCATTTTTTAATATAACTTTCCTTTTATGAGCAAAATATATTGGGACAACTTCAATTTTTTCTCTATTGATATATTCCCAAATATCCAGCTCGGTCCAATTGCTTAGAGGAAAAATTCTTAATGTTGTGTCTTCTGTATGAAATGTGTTCCATAGGTAGTTTATTTCACTATTTTGCATCCTTGGATTCCAACATTCGTTATAGCGTATAGAAACCATACGTTCTTTTGCTCTACTTTTTTCTTCTTCTCTTCTAGCTCCTCCAAAAGATATTTTAATGTTATATAATCTCAATGCTTGTATCAAAGCCTGAGTTTTCATAATATTAGTGTAGTATGATGAATCATGTTCAAAGGGATTTAATTTTTCTGGATTGATATATGTAATCAAATTAATTCGGTTTTTTATCTTTTCTTTAAATTCATACATCTCTTTAAACTTATAACCTGTATCTATATGTAAGAATTTTATGGGAATTTCATTTGGCCAACAGGCTTTTTCAAATAGTTTTAAAAGAACACTACTATCTTTACCAATAGAGTAAAAACAGCATATTTCATTTAAATCATTGGTTGATAAAACTTCTCTTATTAATTCTATTGATTCTTTTTCTAATATATCCAAGTGACTTTTCATAATAATTATTGTAGCTTAGTTGGGTGATCTTGTAAATATTTTTAGATGTTAGTGATCTTGTATATTTTGTTTATTTAAAATATTGTTAAATTTGTGAAAATATATTAAATTAACTAGCAAATTTTCTTGTCATAATACGTTCTACTATTGTAGAATATAATTGATTTAAAAAGGAATATGTAATATGAAAATACCCCATATAAGTAATGCAAATATAAATAGTGCATTTAATTTTACTGTAAAATCAGGAAAACAAATTTTAAAAGGTACTAAAAAATGTGTTGAACAGGTCGGAGATAAAGGTAGAAGAGCTGTAACAGCTGTAATGTTTGTTTCTGGTGGCTTGAATCCTCAGTTTGCAAATAAATCAGCAAATTTAGTTGAAAATAATGGAGATGTTTTTGTACGTACAAAGCCCGGTATAGTTACTGATTGTTTTACGTTAAAAAGCCCGTCTGTTAAAAAATCAGTTGCTAAAGTTCCCGTTATAAAATCTGCAAAAGATGTATTATTAGTGGATGATCCTTATAAATCAGCAAAAGAATTGAATGTTTTATTAAATGATCTTTTATTAAAAAAAGGTAATAAAACTAATCCAATAAAAAATAAAGCCGCTGTATTTTTAAATAAAGCCGAAAAATATAATGTTAATCCGATTGTTTTGATGGCAATTTCTATGGCAGAATCTTCAAGAGGTACTTCAGTTGCTGCACGTACTAAAAATAACATCGGTGGTATTATGGGGCGTAATGGCTTAAGGAAGTTTTCTAGAGTAGAAGATTGTATTGATGCAATGGCTGAAACTGTTGCAAAACATCATAAAGAAAGTCATCTTAATACTTTAGAGGAGCTTGGACGTTCCGGAAAATATTGCGATAAGTCTGTCGCTGAGGATTGGATAAAGCATGTAATGTTTTATATAAAGAAGTTATCATAATCGTTTATTTATGATATATTAATTTTGTAATATAAGGGGCGTTAGCGCAGTTGGTAGCGCATCACACTGGCAGTGTGGGGGTCAGGGGTTCAAGTCCCCTACGCTCCATAATTTTAATGTTAGAAAGGTAATGAAATGAACATTGAAAAAGTCCAATCCCCAACATTTGGTGCAGTAAGAATTTATGGGGATAAAAATATGCCTGAAGTCGTTTATAATGCACTTTTGGATTCAAAGGCAGTAGAAAAATTCGGGAAGAGATATAACGCTGATGTTAGTTATATTTTGATGAGGAGCTCAAAAGATCCTAAATTGGTTCATCCGGCTTTAATTGTTAGTGATATTTCACCTGTAAATCTATTTAGAAAAATTGTTGATAAATTTAAAAGAATTAATAATGATGGACAGTTCTTCTATGTAAGTTCACATGGAACAAAAGAATCAGATTTAAGTGATAAGTTAACAAAAGTTTCAGAGGATTATTTGATTGATAAATATGAAGGGTTCTTTAAAAAGTAGTGAAAAATAAAACCGGTAATTCCGGTTTTATTTTTTATATAATTAAACTATGCAAGAAATTTTTTTAAGTACAGATCGCTTATATTTAAGGAGAATGACAGAAAAAGATTTTTCCGATATTGCTTTAATGCTGAAAAATCCTAAGGTTGTATATGCCTGGGAGTATAATTTTTCCGATATAGATGTTTCGGAGTGGATTTTAAAAAATATAGAGCGATACACTAAGTATTCTTTAGGTTATTTTTTAGTCTGTGATAAAAATACTAATGAAGTATTAGGGCAAGTTGCGCTGGTACCTGATGTTATTGATGGAAATAAATATTATGAGATTGGTTATATGTTTAAGTATGAGCACTGGCATAAAGGTTATGCTTCTGAATGTGTAAAATATTTGATTGATTATGCCTTTAACAGGTTAAATATTAATGAGGTGATTTTTGAAATTCGGCCTGAAAATTCTGCATCAATAAAAGTAGCAGAGAAATTTGGAGCTGTTGTTTACGGCAGTTTTAATAAGAATGTTAAAAATAAGGTGATGAAACATTTAATTTTTAAAATAAAAAAAGATAAGTATTACGGATAATCGGCTATGTAATATCAAAGATATCGGTTTGAATTATTATAAATTGACCTTAATAGAAAGGAGAATTTATAATGAGTTTTAATCCGTTAAAAGAGAAGGGAGTATCTCTTTCCAAACAACTAAGAAGCTGGCATGATATAGCGCATAGAAAATTTAATAAATATGGTGTTGATTGTTATTCTAGAACACGTCAAATTTTGATGAATGGCATAGAAATTGAAGCTTGGAATTTTAAGCATAATTTTGCCAGGATTACTGATGACGATGAAACTAAAGAATTTTTAGCTATGGCAAAACGTATTGAAGATATGCAGCAAACAACTGTTAACTGGATGACTCCGTCTGATCAATCAGTTTTAGAAACTACTTTAGGATATGAGCAGGTTGCGGTTGATTTAACAGCATGGCTTGCACAAAATGAACCGGATGCTTATGTTAGAGAAACTTTTGATTTTGGATTATTAGAGGATTTTGATCATTTGTATAGATACAGTCAATGGGCATATATGGAGTACGGAGTTGATCCCGATGATATTGTACAGAATCAGACAGATATAATGCTTAGTCGACCGACACAAAACCATCACAACGACAATATTTTGAGATTGCGTAAATCTTATGATAAGACAACTGCTTCTCCGCAGACAAAGGTTAACATTTTGACTTTAGTTTCTGGAGAACAGCAAACACATAATTATTATGCTGAACATGGTATGGAATATGGTAATGAATGTATAAGAAAAACATATGCAGAAATTAAAGATGTGGAAGAAGAGCATGTTACTATGTATGAATCTTTAATTGATCCAACAGAGTCTTTATATGAAAAACTGTTAATTCACGAATTTACGGAAGTTTGTACATATTATAACTGTATGGAAGACGAAGTAGACGATATACTAAAACCTGTATGGGAAGAATTTGTGGATTATGAACTGGGGCATTTAGCAGTTGCTGCGGAATTATTTAAAAAACATGAAAAACGTGATCCTGAAGAAGTTATAGGTTCTGAAATTATATATCCTTGTCATTTCCAATCTCAAAGAGAATATGTAACAAATATTTTGGAAAACGAAATTGATAAACGTTTAGGGGTAAAAAAAGACTATGCAAAAATTGAAGATCTTCCTGAAGAGTGGTCAAGTTATAAGGTTCAGGAAAAGGTTTCATCAGACGGGGCTCCTACTGAAATGACTATTCATTTAATTTCAAAACAAAAAGGCCGAGATTTGATTATAGCATCGGACAAACTTACAAAAGATGTCCCTAAACTATTAGAAAGGGGACTAGAGCCCAAAGCTCAGGCTCCGGATACTGTTACCTATGAAGAATATAAGAAAATGTGTACACAAAAGTTCGAAATGTAAATATAATAAAAAAGAGGGAATAAAAAATTCCCTCTTTTTGTTATTTTGATTTGAATATTGATAATATAACTGAAAATATTGATATAAGAATGGATGCAATTAGAGCACTCCAGAATCCTTCAAGTTCAATTCCGGGCACAAGGTATGCCGCAAACATAAATAATAATGCGTTTATAACCAGAGTAAATATACCCAATGTAAATATGTTTATAGGCAGGGTTAACAACATAATAACAGGTTTGATAAATGCATTAATCAATGTAATAACTACAGCAGCAATCATTGCAGTTAAAAATCCGTCAATTTCAAGCCCTGGAGTAAGCCATCCTACAAATGATATTATTAAGGCAAATACTACCCATTTAAGTATTAATATCCACATAAAAAGCCTCCTTTTTCCAACTTATTTTATTATCTTCAAAAAGATTATTCAATACCAAAAAGAGTAATTTTTAGTGATGTTAGTGCATACCTCTGTCTGAAAAAATATCAAATCTGTAGTCATTATTACTTGAGAATAATCTGTCGTCATGACCTTTGATTTTCAGTTCCATTTTGTATTCAATTGTTTTGTTATTTTTACCTGTCATTTTTATTCCGGAGGTTCCGGTTGCGCTTGCAAGAGAATATAATGCATCCTCAAAGGCTGACATATATTGAATACAGGTAGGATATTTATATTTATCATATATCTGTTGTTTAGCTGTTGATAGAATTTCTGCCGGAATTGTTTCATCGCTTGTATCATGTATAGAGGTCAATACTTTAGTATCGGATGTAATATAGTCATTTTCAATAATATATTTTAAAATAGTTTTATCAACCGCATCTTTTTGATCAAAGATACTCAGAATTCTTGACAGATATGTTTTTTCGTTTTCCGGTAGAGATTTATAATCATCAAGTTTAGAAAGATAACGAATAGCAGCTTCAGGATTACCTGCGGTTTTGTCCATAATTTTTGTTAAAATTTCCGGCTCTTGTACAAATTCTAAACTCTCCGGATAAGACTTTACAATTTCTGCATTTATAATATACTGCCCTGCTTTATCAATATCTATAGAGCAGTCTTCATTTGAAGCATAGCGAATAGCTTTTTTAAATATAGGATTATTTGAGTCATTCTTTTTATAATAATTAAATGTATCCCATCTTGTGATACTTGCTTCAAGTTTTGCTTTATTTATTGAAGAAGCATCTGTATTAATATTTTTGATGATTGTTTCTATTATAAATTTTGCTTCATTTATTTCTTTTGGTGTAAGTGATGTTGGACGGTATTTTGAGCAAGTATTAGCAATATTATTTAAATTGTTTTCATACAGTAAATTTATGGCATAATCGAAATTATCCTTGATTTCATTTAATTGAAATGTCTTTTGTTGTTGGAGTTTGTATGTTTCCGCAGCTTTTTGTCTTTCTATTTCATTCAATTTTTCGGTGCCTGTCGGACGGTAACCATTGGAGTGTATTGTATTTAAGCCTTCTTGTAGTGTTTTTTCTCCGTCATTTATGCTGTCTAATTCTTTCAAGAATTTTATTAACATCGTGACATCTTCTTCTGTAAAGTTACAGGTATCAAAATCTATAATATGGTTCAATAATTCTTCATTATTGCCCAGTTCACTATTGGCATAAAAATCCAAACGCTTTTTAAATTGGTCAGTATCGTATGTTTCGTAACTTCTCTGAGCTGTAAAAAGTCTATCTGATGTATTTGCAATACCCTTGATTTTGTCAGGCATTTTTTCAAATTTATAATCAAAAGATTTTAATTCACTTATTGAAATTTTAACATTACCTGACTCATATTTTATATCATTTAATCTTTGAGATTCAAAGTAATGTTTTCTTATTACGGATAATACAAAATCATCAAAATCAACCGCCAATAATTTCATATCATTTTCTGTTATCTGTGGTGTTTTTATTTTACGGTTTTCCGGAAGTGATGAAAATCCTGAACTATTTTTTATAGTAGTATATTTGTTAAGGATTACATTAATTGTAGGTTCTATAATTTTTTTACAAAAAGCTTCAGGCTCTATGTATTTTAGACTTAAACCATTGCATAAATCTGCAACTTTAACAATAATATGATTTAGTATTTCGCCTTCAGGACCTTTTTCAAAAAGTTTATCTATTTTTTCATAAAAATCTCTTGTCAGGGTTGATTCAATTTTTTCGGCAATTACTTGTTCCGGGCGTTTTGGGATTTTTATTTTGGGATACCTGGCTTGTAATTCACTTATTGTTGTAATTTCATTGAGTCCGCTGTAATAATCCTGTATGACTTTTTTGAGATTGAAATTATCTTCACTGATTGCTGTTTTAAACCTGTTTAAAAGTTGGTAATCAATTTTTTCATCAGGTTTTTTTTCTGTTTTATTTTTTTGAGTATTTGTCTTTATTGGTCTTTCCAGGCGTCGTGCTTCTTTTTTTAACTGGTTAACTTTTTCTAATTTTTGTAGCGGAGACAGGGTTCGGTCTTTTTCCAGTTCTGTAGCTTTTTGTATGAGTTCAGACTGTTTTCTTATTTTTGTTCGGAAGGCTTGCAGAGCTTTTCTTATTGAGTTTGTTAGGATATCTTCTATGTCAGTGTCTTCTACATCAATATCAAGCATTTCAGAAATTTGTTTAAGTAATTTAGTTTTTTCAGCATCAATATCAATTTTTTTAACCTTAACATTGTGTATTGCACCGAATGCTATTTGAGAATAGTCAATTTTAAGATAACGATTATTTTGATATTGCTCTGTTTGTATATGGTTTTTGTTATCCATATCGGATTTTATGCGATATGGATTATAAGAAGTTTTTGGGTAATGTATATTATTTTCGATTTTCATATTGCTCCTTTTTGCATTATATTAAAGTCATGTAAATATATTTTTTGATATTTTTGTTTAAATTTTTATAAAACTTTACAATGCAAGCTGTGCTCCTACTAAAATTCTGTGGCTGTTTGGGCGAAAATCGCTTTGACAAAATATATAATTAAGAATGAGCTTCATTGCTTGTCCCTTTAAATAGTAATTTATTCCCGCAGTATATTCTCTTTGGTTATCGTTGCTAAGGCGTTTATCGTGATCAAACTGGTCGTATCTTGCAAGAACTTCTAACTTTTTTGTTATAAAGTAACCAAGAGTGACGTACCAGCCTTCCCGATGTTTGTTTGTCAAGCCTGATCCTCCGTTTGAGCCGTTAGCTGAAGCGTATTCCATTTTTGTCCAAAATTTTTTATATTTGTATCCTAAATAAGCTCCGCTGACAAAATAATCTGTAGAATTTCTTGTTCCGGCAACAATTCCGCCCCCGGTGACGAGTTTTCCGTATTTACCATCTGTTTTTCCAAGCGGTTTTATATTAACCCATCCGTCAAATTCAGCTCCTGGCATAAATTCAGTAAAAAATGTATCAGAGCTGTAGCCGCCAAGGTCATAATCGACTAAGTCATAATCTCCTTTTAGTCTAATCCCAGTTTTTCTTATCGCTGCAAAATTTCTTGAAATCTGTGATCTGTTTATAAAAGGTAAAGTATATGGAGATTGAGCGCCTTCAAGTCCGACTCCAGGTCTTGAATGACCTAAAAGTAGTGTATGATGCGGAATTCTGTTTGTTGTAACATAGACATCCTGAACAAACTGTTGTAAAAATGGGCGATTATTTTGTGGTGTCGGGTCAAGCATTAGTCGAAAATTTTCTTTTCCGCTTTTGAATTGTCCGTCAAAAAGTACATTTACAAGTCCGACATCAAAGTTTGTATGACTGCTGCCCTCATCAGGAATTGTTGTTCCAAAATTACTTTGGATTACCCCCCATGTATGCAGACTTTTTAGAGGGCCGGTTTCAAAATGTTTGGTTAGCTGGTTTTGAAACAGTGATGATGGTACATTAGTATCTGTTATTTGTAAATTATATAATTTGGTTGCCCCTTGAAATAATCCGTTATATAGACGCATATGCGGGTTGACAGTATTAGGATTTGTGAAGGTGTCTGTCGGAGGACCTGAATCTATAGGAAGCATCTCATCAAACAGTCCTTCATCTTCGTCATAATCCGTATCAGTTTCATTATATGTGTTGGGGTTTTTAATTGTATTGTTTATGGTGTGTTTTTTAAAATTGTTATTAAAATCCAAATGGATTTCTTCTTCCTCGGCAAGTGCAAAATTGCTAAAAAACATAAGAACAATCAATATCAAAATCTTTTTCATATTAAATATATTACTACAAAAATATATCTATAAATTATTTATAAATAAACCACTTAACTTTTTATAATTAATGCGTTATGATATAGATAGATATAAGATAACCAGAGAAAATGAATTATGAAATCAGTTAAGGAAATAACAACGGAATCAAAAATACAGGATAGATTGAAGAATATTCCTATCTGTTTAGAGTTGGTAAAATATTTATTTGCAGATGCAGAGTTGCAAGAAATGCAAGAATATGCCAATAATGTATCAATAAGAAGGCTAGGCTATAATGACCATGGGCCTGTTCATATGCGTCAGGTTGTCGGAAATGCGATTAAAATGCTAAATATTTTGCATGAAGCAGGAATTAAGACGTCTTTAGAGCAGGAAGAAATCGGCTCATTTGAAGACAGTATGTGTGCAGTTATTCTTGCCGGTTTGATGCATGATTTGGGTATGTCAATCGGAAGACAGGGTCATGAAAATATGTCTGCTCTATTAGCTCAGCCTATGATTGATCGCTCCTTGATGCATATTTTGCCTAATGATTTGCACAGACGAGTTGTAATAAAATCCGTTGCGACGGAAGCAATCATCGGGCATATGTCAACAAGAAAAATTCATTCAATAGAAGCCGGAATAATCCTCATAGCTGACGGATGTGATATGACAAAGGGCCGAGCAAGAATTCCTATGGCAATAAATACAACCCCAAGGGTCGGAGATATTCATAAGTATTCTGCCAATGCCATAAATCGTATCGGTATTCATAGAGGTGAAAGAAAACCTATAAAAATAGATATTGAAATGTCAGGAGATGTAGGCTTTTTCCAGATAGAAGAAGTTCTATTGACAAAAATTGATGCAAGTCCTGCAAAACAGTTTGTAGAATTATATGCAGGTGTTGCAGGTCAAGAGCGTAAGTGCTACTTATAAATTCTCCTGTCAGCGGATAGAAGTTTTATTTGTTTAAAATAAACTCTTGTTAAAAGGAGTTTATTATGACAAATAAAAATAAAAAAATTCTAATTGTCACTACAAATTATAAAGGTGACGAAGCTTCTGATATAAAAGAAACGGGAGTCTGGTTAGAGGAATTTGCTGTTCCGTATCTTGTATTTAAGGATACAGGTTATGAGATTACTGTTGCGAGTCCTTTAGGCGGTTTATCTCCTGTTGATGAAAAAAGTATGTCTTGTTCAAATCCTGAAGAGTGGGATCAATGTATAAAAATTTTAAGGGAAACTATAAGACTTTCTGAAGTTGATTATAAAAACTATGATGCATTATTTATCCCCGGCGGACATGGTCCCATGTTTGATCTTGTAAACGATGAATTATTAAAAGAAATTGTTGAATATTTTTATGAAAATAATAAGGTTATAAGTGCAGTCTGCCATGGCCCTGCAGGTCTTATATCTGCAAAGACAAAAGACGGTGAGTCTGTTTTGAAGGATAAAAAGGTCACTTGTTTTACCAATAAAGAAGAGCATATTGTCAAACTTGATGAAGCTGTTCCGTTTTTATTGGAAAGCAAGATAAGAGAACTTGGTGCAAGGTTTGAAGATGCAAAACCCTGGTCAGAGCATGTATGTGTTTGTATGGACGGAAAACTTATAACCGGGCAGAATCCTCAGTCTGCGCTTCTTCTTGCAGAGAAGGTTGTTGAAAGCCTTTCCTAAAGGTATGCAGCTGCATTTGTGATAGAATTACTGCAGATATCATAAATATACAGCCAGAAATTTCTTTTGGAGTCATTGTTTCGTGTAATATAACTGCTCCTCCTAATACTGCAAATACTGATTCTAAACAGAGTATTAATGTTGCAATAACAGGTGTTGTATATTTTTGCCCGAAAATTTGCAGGGTATATGCTACTCCGCAAGTTAAAATTCCTGCAAAAAATAGTGGAATTGCACAATTTATAAAATCTTGAATATGTGCGGTTTCAAATAGTATCATCAACGGCAGAGATAAAATACCTACAACAAAGAATTGCAGGCAGGAAACTTTAGCAGCATCCACACGTTTGGAAAAATAATTTACTACAAGAATGTGCACACCATAGAAAAATGCACTTATCAAAAGTAGTATATCGTAATAGTCAAACCCTGATGTATTATTTTTAAAACATAAAAGATATAGTCCTATAACGGCTAATATTAGGCTTATTTTAACATTTCTAGATAGTTTGTGTCCGAAACATATAGAAATTATTGGTACAAATATTATGTATAGAGAAGATATGAACCCTGCTTTACCGGCTGAAGCCGATAGCATACTGTACTGCTGAATTGACATTGCCGTAAATAATGCAGCACCGCAGCAAATACCGGCTTTTGCCAGTAATATATGTTGTAAGTGTTTCATTCTTTTGGGTCTGTGGTCTTCCTTAAACAATTTTGCTATATATATAAAAGGTATCAAGCTCAATCCGCCAAGAAAACTTCTGACGCAGTTAAAGCTAAAAGGTCCGACATATTCCATTCCTGCTTTTTGAGCGACAAACGATACACCCCAAAGAAAAGCTGTTATCAGCAATGCAAGATTTGCAAATACAGTCTTATTATCTTTAGCCATAATACTTCCTCTTCAATTAAATTATATATTTAAAAGTTTTAATAGTCCATAGTGGGTAAGGGGTTTGTATAGGCATAACTGAATATGAAAGATTTTCGTTATAATAACTAATAAGTTTAACTTCATCCTGAACTCGTTTCAGGCCTCTCCAAAAAAAATTCCCAAATCACAAGTAGGAACTGTTTCGAGTATCTCTCAACTAATTTTCTAGTCAGTTCGAAATGACACATCGTGGGATATATTACATCCGTATTGGATGTAATGTATCCGTTTAAGCAAGCATATTATGCTAATGCGATTTGTGAATTTTATAGTATAATTATTTATAATTACATTATTTTTATAAGGTGTGAAATGTCTGAAGATTATACGTATTATATTGATAACGGAATATTTGATATTCAAAACGGTCGTTTTGACAGTGCAATTGAAAATATAAATAAATCAATTAAATTGAAAAAGGATTGGGAAATTTCTTATTTCTACAGAGGTGTAGCCAATCAGGCATTGGAAAGATATGATGATGCAATGCTTGATTATACAAAGGCTCTGCAAATAAATGATAAAATGACAGATGCTTATTATAACAGGGCAAGGATTGCACTTGTAAGAAAAGATATTGATAATCCTGATATAAATAAAGCGATCATAGATTTAGAACACGCTTTAGAACTTGATGATAAATTTGTAGATGCAATGTATGCGATGGCAGCAGCATATAAAAAACTCGGAGATTATCATAAGGCTTTAGAGTATTTGGAAAAGCTTTTACAAATTGAGCCTGATGCTGTCAATGCCAAAGCTTTGAAAAAATTAATTCTTCAAAAATATATTGTGTAAGCTTCTAAAGATTTTCAGATTTTAGTCTCATAAAAACATTATTAATCCCCTGCATAAGCTAGAGGGGATAATATAATATCATTTTAAAATTGTTTTAGAATATGATTTTTATTTTTTTATTCCGAAATATACTGCTTCAGCAAATTCTTCACCATATTTTTCTTTTAATTCCTGATAACCTTTTGATTCTTTTATCTTTGCATTTCTGTCATAAGGCTGTTCAACATCTGATTTAGGCTGCTTTATTGCTTCTTTTTTAGTTTCTTCAACTCTTTCTGTCGAAGTTCTAGAAGAAATTTCTTCAGGAGTTTCTATTTTATAGGGTTCTGTATAATTTCTTTCAAATCGTCTTTTAGCTTTTATTTCTTTAGGTAATCTTTGCGGATTTTTACCCTTTTGGTCAAATTCTCTTATATCAAGACGTGTTTTTATATGAGTATCAATGTTTTCTTTTGGAATATTATCTCCTTCAAATTTTTGGTAAACTTTGTATCCTATTGCTTTAAGTTTAGCAATAAAATTGTTATCTTCGCTATCTGGTACTGAAATTCTTGCTTGTCCCGTTTTGCTTTTCCCGATGAGTCCGTTGGGATATGATTCAATAAGTTCTTTTAATTTAGCTTTTTTAGCTTTATTTACACCTGCTTGCGTAATAGGTATTCTGTAAGTTGATCCAAAATTGATTTCTGTCATTTTATACTCCTTTTTTTTATTAAAGTTTCTGAATATATTTTTTGTTACTTTGTTTGTTAAATTTTATTAAGGGGTAAAAATTTTTAATAGCAAAATTTTTTATTGATGTATTTTTAATCGTCATAAAGAAGGTTAAATAAAGGATATATTAATATGTTGCTTACTATAAATAGTTTTAAATCATCCCCTTATATTAATTATTCTCAGAATATAAAACAGCAAAACGGACTTCAGCCAAATAATTTTTACAAAAATCAATATGATGGAGATACTGTGAATTTTACTGGAAAGTCTGCTCCTTCTATGTATAGTTCGGTATTTGAATATTTAGCTGCAGAACTTTTAGCTGGCAATAAAAAATTTCAAATAGATGGAAGTATGTTGTCTGCTTCAAAAATAAAAGATGCAGTTGAGAGTTTATATGAACAAGACAAGGTGTTTGTTCCGTTCAAAAGAAGTCTTGTTGAGAAAATAAAATGGAAATCATATATTCCGCAAGATATTAGAACATTCTCAATTGATAAAATTAATATGGCTCGTGAAGCCAGAATGGATCAGTGGAAAGATTTTCTTCAAAATCCAGAGTATGTTTCTCCACTGGGAAAAACTTACAATTCTGAATTGGTAGAAAAAATAAAAGATGATAAATCTTTAAAATTTGTTATTTGGAATGCTATAACAGGTGAAATTAAAGATAATAACAGACATATTCCGGTACCGTTTGATGAAAAAGCTTTACTGGAAACAATAGTAGGTTTTGAAAAAATTGAACCTAAAGATAGGGCGGTTCGTTGTGCAGCCCCATCTTTTTTGGAAATTTATACTCATAGACTTCGTGATAATTTATTGATGGATATGGGGATGTCTGACAGAGATTCTGTCTGGGTAAAAATTCCTTCATTAAAACATGATAGTGCAAATCGTGAAAAAAATATTGAAAAACTTGAAATTTTAAGCTGCAAAAACTGGTGTACCCGATCAAGTGTTGATAAAGCAAAAGATGCATTAGATGACGGAGATTTTTATATATATCTTGAACGCGGAAAGTTTAATTTGTGGGAGCCTTTAGTCGGGATGACAATGTCTAAAGGAAAAATTGACCAAATTCAGGGGATTGAAAATAATAATATTGTTCCTTTAGCCCTTGTGGATGATATTGAAGATTTTATTAAAAAATCGGGTTTGCAGTGTCAATCCGGTATTATTGACGAAGGTCCTAAGGCTCATCAGGCAATCCTTATAAGTAAAAAGCTAAATGAATCAATCCCTGAACTAAAAAAATCATTTGCGAAAGCTATTAAAGAAAAAGATGATATTGATATGCTTAAATATTTAGGGATTGAAGTTGAACAGTTGCCGGATGACAGTTTGAAGATTTCTACATACAAACCATCATATAATATGGACTTAAATAGTGGTATATCTATACCTTATTCGATGTTTGGACTGGATGAAGATGATTTGTTGAAAAATGTAAAAGTTATAGATGGAAATTTAATTTTGGACAGTAAAAATAAATTATTTAATTCCAGAATTACAAAATTTCCTCCAAAGCTGGAGAAAGTTACCGGCAGAGTTTCTTGTACTGCTGAGCAGTTTGCAAAATTTGCTGATGATATCATGAGGGTCGTTGATAACAATCCTACCAGAATTATTGTTCACCAAGTTTAGTTTTTATGCTAAATTGTTATTATGACACAGCAGATGCAGCTTCAATTTGTAAAATCTGAGATAAAACCAAATTCACGCCAGCAGGAAGCAATTGATAACATAAACGGCTCAGTTATGCTTTTGGCGGGTCCCGGTACAGGAAAAACTTTTACAGTAATTCATCGAATTGAAAAAATGCTTTCTGACGGGATTTATCCGTCTTCAATTTTATGTTTAACATTTTCAGATGCTGCGGCATCTGAAATGCGTCAGCGTCTTATCAAAAAAATGGGAGTTGTTGCTTCTTCAGTTGATATTTATACATATCATTCATTTTGTAATGATTTAATAAAAATGTATCCGGACAAATTTGAAATGTCCTCTGGTGTAAGATTGATTACTGATGCTGAAAAAATTTCAATAATGAAAGACTGTATTGATGAGGCAAAATTAGAATATTTTGTACCGGCTCGTGCTGATCGATATTATTTTACAAAAGATTTTATATCTTATGTCGAAAGATTAAAGTCAAAAAGACTTTCTAAAAATGATTATATTTCATGTATAGATACAAATCCATCTTTAATGCCGAGATACAAAGAACTGGAAAGTGAAATATACGAACGTGAGCAAGCCGGAAAAACTCAAAATAAAGGCAGGTATTCAGAATTAGAGAAAATCAAAATAAATATTGAAAAAGCAAAGGAACTATGGACTCTTTATGAACTCTATTCTCAAAAAATGATTTCAAATAACTTGATTGATTTTGCGGATATGATAAATTTTGTTCTTTCCTCTTTTGAAGAAGATGAATCGTTTTTACGAGAAGTTTCAAATAAATATTCTTACTTTTTAGTTGATGAATATCAGGATACAAATGATTTACAAAATCAAATTATTTTTAATTTAGTAGACGGTAATGACAAAAAGAATATTCTTGTTGTTGGTGATGATGATCAGATAATTTACGGTTTTCAAGGAGCTAAAAGTGATAATATCGAAAACTTCTTAAAAAAATATCCTCAAACTAAAGTTATCTGTCTTAATGAGAATAACAGATCAACTCAGACTATTTTGGATTTTGGTAATATGGTTGTCAGTCAGGATGTCAATCGCCTTGAAAATAATGAACTTTTTAAAAATAAATTTAATATTTCTAAAAAACTGATAGCAAAAAATCCTAAGATTATAGAATTAGATAAAAAAATTAAACGTATTCAGTTTGGCGAAACTCTTCAAGAATTTAATTATATTGTTGATGATATCAAAAATATTGTTGATTCAGATGCTTGCCCGAGAAATAGTGATGGCGAAAAAGATTTTTCTCAAATTGCGATAATATGTAAAAAGAGAGCAGAATTACAAACCCTTGCAGAATTGTTGAAGGGTAAAAATATACCTTTTCAATTAGATGAGGGGAAAAGTATTTTTTCCATAAGATCTTCAATATTGATTTATTTTTATTTAAAAGCTTTGAACAACTATAAAACTTCAAGTGATAAATTATTTGGGCTGATGTTGTCTGAGCCTTTTAAATTAGATCTTGATGATTATAATAAAATTTTGCATGAGCAGCATTTGTTTAAAAAAGATGAACCTGGTGATTTTATTTCCCTAATGATGAAGCTTTCAGACTGGAAATGTCCTGATAAAATTGATGAATTTTTGAACACATTTAAAGAATTACAAGAATACGCTTCTACAAACACTCTTTCTAATACAATTAAAGAAATTGTAAATCGTACGGGAATTTTAGAATATTTTTATAAATCGGCACAAAACAGAATTGAAAATATTTCAGGAATTAAGAGGATAATTACAGAGGCCGGAGATTTTCAAAATTCCGATATGACAAAGGGGCTTTCTGATTTTGTTAAGTACTTGGATGATTGTTTGCAAAATGAAATTGATATAAATCTGGAAAAAGACTCAGGAGTTCAGAATGCTGTTCAGTTAATGACATACCATGGTTCAAAGGGAAGAGAATTTGAGTATGTATATCTTCCTAATTTAGTTAGTACAAACTGGGAAAATTTCAGAATGCCCGGGGAGTATAAGCTTATTACTGATGAGGTTTTGGATAAAGATACAGCTCAAATTAAAAAGGATTCCGAACTGTTAAAATTGTTGTATGTAGGAATAACAAGAGCAAAACATTCTTTGACAATTTCTTTTGCCGATAATAATAACGGTAAAGCACAGCAAATAACAAAATATTTATCATCATTTACTGATTATGATTTTGACTCATCACAAATAGAATGCAGTGGGGATGATTTAACAACGGAATTTTACAGGAGTATTTCATCTGAGGTTTATGACAATCAGAAAGCTTTTAAAAACGAAATTGCAGAAAGAGTAAAATCTGTTGTATTATCTCCTTCCCGAATAAACGAATATCTCACATGTCCAAGAAAATTTTTCTATATTAAGGTTTTAGGAATTGAAGTAGAAGAAGCTGATTGGGATGGTGCTAATTTTGGCTCGTTAATTCATTTACTTTTAGAAAGATCTGTAAAATATGCAAAAGAACATGATGAATATCCAAAAATTGAGAAAGTGCTTGATGATTTTCGAATAGGTATGGATAATTCAAAGTTTACAACCGAGGCTGCGAAAGAAAAGTATTTTAAACGCGGTGAAAAGTTACTGCAAAACTATTATCCTTATTTTTCTCAAATTCCTGCCGGCAGAATTGTTGATGTCGAATTTAGTTTTTACGGAGTTGATATAGATGGGGATTTGATAACCGGTAAAATAGACAGGATAGAGAAAAATTCTGATGGAACATATGAGCTTTATGATTACAAAACAGGCAATTATACATCTGATAAAAAAATTGCCCCTGGGGAAGAAAAAGAAAGTTATTATAATCAATTATGTTTATATAAATATGCTTATGAAAAATTAACATCACATAAAGTTTCAAAAGCAGGAATTATTTATGTTGAAAATCATGAAAAAAGTGTTTGTAAAACTCTGTCTGAAGAGGATATGTCTTATATAGAGACTTTGATAAAAGATACATATAAAAATATAAAAGCATTGAAATTTGAACCTATAAAAGAAGATAAACAAGGTGTTTGCAAAAATTGTGTTTATAAATATCTTTGTAAATTGGATTTAATTTAGCATAATATATTTTATAATATTGCTTTATGCGCAAAAAAAACTTTGTTCGTTTTTTTATACATTACACTCTGTAAAAATGAAAGGAAATAAATCAATATGGAAGTAAGATCTGTAGATAGAACACAGTTTGGAGCAAAATTAATAAGTCCAGCAAAAGTAAAATATAAAGCCGGTAAATATTGGAAAGATTTAGATGTGAATTTCATAAAATTTGAAACTAATAAAGTGGCAGACCGTTCAAAATTAGATGCCGTCAGTTATCTTTGGGATGGTAAAAATTTATCAAGCTCCATAGCTGAAGAGGCAAATATTCTCGGCGGAAGTTCTAATGTTTACGGACTGACACTGCAAAAAACTAATTTTGAAAATATTCTTCCCGATCACATTTTAGGTTTAATGACTACAAGTAAAGTAAAAAAGGGTCAGGCAGAGGATATTGAAATTTTTAAAATTGGAACAAATCCTAAATTTGCATATGAACAGCAGCGCAGATCTCGTGACATAAAACATATTGCAGCCACACTGCTGGCTTCATTGAGAGCCCTTGCAGGAGGTAAAAAATCACCGAAATTATATGTTCATTATGCTGATTCTCAAGAAATGAAATTCCTTAATAAAGTTGGTATTGAAACAAAATCAGCTGATGCGGTAAAAGTTATCGGCAAATAATTTACATTTACTAAATTTAAAATAATGATGAGGTGAAATATGAATTTCACCTCATTTAGTGTACAGTTGTGGGGTTGTAAAATAAGGTGAAGTGTTAGTGTTACCTAACACTCGTTTCGTAAAAAATGAGCTTTTTCTTTGTGTTTAGGATTATGATTATGATGATTTCTGTAACCAATCCCTGCACGATATCCTGATACGGAATATAATATTGGCAGTGACGGTTCTATCCATTTTAACCCTGACAGTACAGCAACCGTCGCTATATCATCTGTATGCAATCCGATATCAATTAATTCAGGAGTTCTTGTTTCGTCTTTGTGTTTAGGCGATAAAATAGGATTTATAAACTTTTTACCTATATAATTCGCAATTGCACTTCCTCCTATTACCCCTGTAAGCATTATACCTGTAACCATTCCAACACACCTTGCGGCTTTTGATTTAATATTGCATTTTTCAAGTATCCCAAGTGCAATTCCTGCTCCTACGTTGCATAGGAAAATATTTGCAAGATATTGGTAAATTCCTTCATTAACTTTATTTGGAATTCCCTCTTTCCAATTTTTTTTTGTAAGCTTGTCTGCTGCAATTCCGCCGATAAGTCCTCCGGCAACAGGTATTGCTCCAAATATTGATAACCATCCGATATCTTTAAAAATATCTTTTGCGTTTATATTTTCAGGCGGCGGAATTAGTTTATTCATAACATCAGAATGTGATTTTTTGTTGAGAAAGTCAATTTCTTTTAATGAAAGAATTTTGGTTTTTGCTTTTTGTAAAATTTTTTCTGATTTTTCATCAATGGTGTGTTTTGATAGGTAATCAGTTACAATTTCTGTGTTATGTTTCTTTAATTCTGCAATAGATTTTGGAATTTCTCTTTTCGTTATAAAACTTGCGATTTTTGATGCATTTACTGCAGATAAGATTGTTGCGCCAAGGATAATAGAAGATTTTATCCCGATTTTTTTCCTATCTTCTTTTGGTGAATTATTTATTTGCTCAAGTACTAAAGCTGAACAACCTAAAGTTAATACCGTAGGGACATTTTTCTTTATTTTTGCTGTTAATAAAGGTTGGTCTAAAAATTTTCCAACAGAGGATATTTTAATCATCAGTCAAGTGTTTCCTTCCGGTATTTTTCCAACAGATCTTTGTGATTTTTACAAAAATCCGTAAATGAGGTCATTTTGTCCAGTATGTTTTGAGAAATTATGTGTTCAATTTTACAAGCATTCTCACTTGCTTCATCTGCAGATATTCCAAGTACTTCTACAAAAAAATTTTTTAGTATATGGTGTTTGTCATATACTTTTTTTGCTTCTGTGAACCCTTTATTAGTCAGAGAAATAGCTTCATAGCTGTTGTATTTTATCAATTCTTTTGCAACAAGTCTTGACAGGGCTTCAGAAACAGATGCTCTTGAAATGTTTAATTTTCTTGCCAACTCGGCACCTCTTAATGGTGTGTCGTTAAGGTGAGCAATATATATTTCTTCTAAGTAATCTTCAAGTCCTGAAGTTAAAGATTTTGTTCCTGACATGTAATAAGCTCCTTTATTTTGTTATTGTAAGGCAAACCTAACACATTGTCAAGATGTTTTTCACGAAAAAAGCCTGCCATTTCTGGCAGACTTTTTTTGTGTATATTATATTGTCTATGCTACCAATCTTATTTTGTCATTTGGTCTGATCAATACTACATAACCGTCTGGTTCAAATTTTAATTGATTTAATTCCATAAGTTCTTTAGTATGTTTTAGAATTTCAGCATCAGTTGGTTTGTAGTTGGGATCTGGATTCATATCTTTCAAGTGTTGTTTTGCGATATTCCAAACGTTGTCACCTTTAACAACTATGTGTTCTGTTTTAGATTTTGTTGGATCCGGATTTGTTTTGTTATCAGGATTGGTTGGACCCGGAGTTGGTTCTGTTTTGTCTTCCGGATTAGTCTTGTCGTCTGGATTGACAGGAGCCGGGTTGGTTTCATCATTCGGATTTGTCTTATCAGGCTGAGTTGGTGCTGGTGTTTGGTTTTTGTCTTCCTTAACCTTATCATCGTCACCTACTAATTTCCCGATTAGGTATGTTGCACCACCAAGAATAGCCGCAGCTCCTAATCCTATTAGGCCGAATTTACCCGCTTTTTTCCCGAATTTGCCCAGTTTGCTTAATAAGCCGCTTGATTTTTTAATATTTGTTTCTCCAGTTTTTTTCAAGTTATCAACAACTTTGTCTGCAATATTTGTAGCTTTGGTTTCTTTAGCTGCAGGTTTAATATCTTCTCCAGCTTTTTCGATAAGTTCTTTTTCATTGATATTTTTTGTACTTCCAGGAGCAATTTTTTCAGCTTCTTTTAATTCTTTATGAATGTGTTTCTCTGATGCTGATTGTGTTTCTGCCTGATGTTCTGCTTTTGCAATAAGTGCATTGGCTCTACTTTCTTTACGTAATTTCCCTAATTCTTCAGAGCCTTTTTGTCTTTGTATAATTTCTTCTGCAGTTTTTCCCTTCTTCTTTCCAACTATGGCTTTATCTGATGATTGTTGAATATCATATTCAGGTAAACCTGCATTGACTCTTCTTTCTTTTTCTAATTCTATCTGGAAGCCTCTTCCAAATTCCTTTTTGCTTTCCTGTTGTTTTTTCCATAAATTTTGTTTCTTTAAGGATTCTTCTTTTTGTTTTGCAAGTGCTTTTTTGTCTTCTTCTGTCAATTTGTTTTCGGCAATTCTGTCTGCTAATGAAACACCGCTAATTCTTTTTACCATTTTTAATATCCTCCTTATGTCTACTAATTGTGTTTATTTTCCCCTATGTTTTTTTAAACAATTTTGCGATATTAAAATTGCTTTTGCGTATTTCAAATGTATATACTTTGTGTAATATTTGTTTACATATTAAAATAGCTGTTATTTTTACATAACAGCTATTTTTGAGTTTAAAGCATGTCGTTAACTTAAAATTTTCTCGGGTTAATTCCATGTATCCAGTTTGACTCAATTTTTTCTAAGGAAATCCCTTTTGTTTCAGGCACAAAGAAGTAAACAAATATTATACATAATAACGAAACAATTCCAAAGCCCCAGAATGTCCATGCACCGCCTATTCTGTTTAACAATATAGGAAAGCTGCTTACAACAAAGAAATTAAATGCAAAGTTTGAAACGGTACAAATACTCATCGCGATTCCTCTTATTCTTAGAGGAAAAACTTCTGAAACCAAGATCCAGCCGATTGGTCCTAAACTCATTGCAAAGCATATAATATATGTTACAAGGCTACCTACTGTTACCCATTTCAGGTTATCTCCGAAAAAGTCTGCAAAGGCAAAGGCTCCGCCTAGGGCTATTAAACTAAGCATTACACCTGTTAAGCCAAAGTATAATAAAGGTTTTCTTCCGAGTCGGTCTGTAAAGTATAATGCTACTATTGTCATCAGGAAGTTTATGACCCCGATTCCGGTTGTTGCATAGATTGCGCTTATATTACTTTCAAATCCTGCGTTTTTGAATATTGTAGGTGCATAATATATAATGGTATTTATTCCTGTGCAAATTTGAGCAAACATGATTCCTATACCAACAACAAACGGCATTATCATCCATTTTTTGAATCTCAATTTTTTATCTGATTTATTTTCTTCGTTTTGAAGAGTTGCTTTTATGTCTGTAATTTCTTTATCCACATCAATGTCAGGTTCAATTTTTGCAAAAACTTCTTTTGCTTCGTCGTCACGATTTTTGCTGACAAGCCATCTTGGGGTGTCATGCATAAAGCACATTCCTATAAATAAAATTAATCCTGGTACAACTCCTGCAAACAACATCCATCTCCAGTTATATACTGCACCTGCAAAAACTGCATTTATAAAATAAGAGAATAAAATGCCTGCTGTTATAGCCCATTGATAAAGTGAAACAAGGGTTCCTCTTAGGTGCTTCGGAGAAATCTCAGACAAATACAGCGGAACAACAAAGTTTACTATACCTACTGCAAATCCTACAAAGATTCTTGAAGCAATAAGTACATATATATTTGGAGCTATTGCGCATAGGATTGAGCCTAAGATAAATATGACAGCCGTTGCCATAATAATTTTTTTTCTGCCGAACATATCTGCTAAAATTCCGTTAGTTGCAGCTCCGATTACTGCGCCTATTAGCACTGAGCTTACTAAAATTCCTTGTGCGGTATCAGCAAGATTCCATGATTCATTTATAAATAATAATGCTCCTGAAATTACTCCGGTGTCGTACCCTGAGAGTAAACCGCCTAATGATGCAATAATTGCAATAATGTACAACCAAAAATACTTCATAATAATAAACACCCTTTTAAAACTATCTCTATAATTATTTATTATTATAATGTATTTTCTAAAAATTTTAAACTGTTTTATTTGAATAATTCTTACAAATCTCATCTAAATAGAGTATGTCAAAATTTATCATACTCTATATACTAATTGTGTGGGAGAGAGGTAGGTTTTATGTTAGCAAAAACTGTAAGAAACAATTCAACAAAAATTAAAAGTCTTAATATGAGGGGCAAAACTACAAAATTCAGTAGTTTATTTCAATCTGCGCCTACTGTTGAGTTAAATAAATCAGAAATAAGACAAATTTTGCTGAATGGTAAACTGGTTGAAGCTGAAGAAGATGACTCTATCTTTGATGAAATATCTGAGCCTATACAGGATAATGTCATTGAAGACTCAGAAATCGCTGAATATATTGTGGAAAATCCTGATGAAGTTGTTGTGCAATTCCCGATTATATCGGATATAAAATTGGATGAAAAGCTTCCGTTTTTTAAGTCTGTAAGTCTAAAACTTGCAAATTTATAATTTTATAAGATTGGTTTAATTAATTATTAAAAATAAGAATCTGATAAAGGTTCTTATTTTTTTGTTATATTGATAATATATTTATTTGATTTTAAAAACAGGAGAGAATTTTGACAGATATAAAAGAAAGATTATCTATATTAAAGGGAGATATATTTGGTGCAATTATTGCAACCATAATAGCTTTTCCGCAGGCATTAGCATTTGGTGTGGCTTCCGGATTAGGGGCTTCAGCCGGTTTATGGGGAGCTATCATTTTATCCTTTGTTGCCGGGATTCTTGGCTGTAATCTGCCTTTGGTATCAGGGCCTACAGGTCCTACTGCTATTATTGTTGCAGTTATTGTCGGTGAGATGACAGGGAATATAGATAAAGTTATTCCTATTTTAATTTTGGCTGCAATATTTCAGATAATTATATCTTTAACCCAGATACCAAGAATGATTAAATATGTACCTTATCCTGTTATTTCCGGCTTTTTAACCGGAATAGGTCTTATTATTATTCTTTTGCAAATCTCTCCTTTATTAGGCGGTGAAACTTTTCCGTCTACTATAAAAGCTTTAATGTATTATCCTCATTTACTTTCTCATATTAATTTACAGGCATGTATTCTTGGTGTAATAACGCTCGGTATTTTGTTTTTTACCCCGAAATGTATAACAAAATTTCTTCCGTCACAACTTTTGGCGCTTGTTTTAATGACGGGTGTTTCTTATTATTTTGGTTTTGATGTTGAAAAGATTGCGGGGGTAACTTTTTCGGTTCCGCATGCCCATATCCCAAATTTCTCGATAGAGCTGATAATGCAGGATGTTCCTATGGCTTTGACTTTAGCCTTTATTGCAACCAGTGAAAGTTTATTGACAGGGATTATAATGGATTCGTTGATGAAAGTTAAACACAATTCTAAAAGACTTGTCGCCTCTCAAGGTATAGGTAATTTATTTTGCGCCTTAACCGGTTCTATGTATGGAACGGCTGCTACAATGCGTAGTGTTGCTGCCATCAAAATTGGAGCTAAGACACGTCTTACTGCTATTTTGTGTTCTTTAATTATGGCAGTATTGTTGTTTAAATTTACCGGATTTATTTCGCAAATTCCAATCTGTGTATTAGCGGCAATTTTGATAAAAATAGGTTATGATATTTTGGATTTAAAAGTTTTAAAGGTTTTAAAATATGCACCTAAAGACGATTTATACGTATTGTTGACTGTATTATTGCTGACTGTGTTTTATAATCTGATATTTGCATTGGGAATTGGAATTATTCTTGCCGCATTATTGTATGCCAAAAGAGTTGCAGATAATACAAATATCAAGGTTAATGAGTATAAACCTGAGGCCTATTCTTCTTATGAAACTAAGGTTGAGAGAGAGTCGCATTATAAGATAAGAATTTTGCATATTGACGGTCAGTTTTTCTTCGGATCAATCACCCAGATTGTTTCACATTTTGATGAGCTGCTAGAAACGGAATATATTATTTTAAATTATTCCTCAAATGCAGAACTTGATATGTCTGCGATATTTGCTTTGGAAGATATTATTGTACGTTTGGAATCCCAAAAGATTAAACTTTATCTTGTGATAACTAATGAAAGAGTGTTTAACCAAATTAAATCTCTGGAAATTATTTCTCAAATTGGCGAAGATTCTGTATTAACTGATGAAAATGTAGCAATTGAGCAGGCTTTAAATCATTTACATTTGAATGATGCAAATAATTTAAGTTAAAATTTTATATGTGTGATATTATAAAGAAAAAGGAGATATGTTATGTTTCAAGTTTACACATCAAGCGATAAATCAGAATTATCAAAAAATTTGGTAGGTGAATTTAAAGATTATGACGAAGCAATGGACTGTGCAGAAAAAGCCATTGAAGGTAAAAAAGGTCTGAGATATATTGTTGAAGAAACTAACGGCTGCGTTAACAGCTACGGTGATTTAATTGCATCTGTTGTTGCAGAAAGTGACTTTAACGAGGAATAAATTTAATTTTATTTATATTATAGAGAAAATGAACTGATTAAACATCAGTTCATTTTCATTTTTTCAACAAGTTTAACATATTTTTTATAATCTTTTCCCCAGGATTTTAGTTCATCTATAACAGGCAAAAGACTATAACCGATATCAGTAAGTGTATATTCTACTTTAGGTGGGGTTTGGGGATAAACTTTTCTTTCTAACAATCCGAGTTCTTCCATTTCTCGTAGTTTTGCCGTAAGAACTTTTTGGGTTATTCCTTTTACTGATTTTTTTAGTTCACAAAATCTTTTGGTGCCGGAGAGAAGTTCTCTTATAATTAAAACTTTCCATTTGCAGCCAAGCATTTTCAGTGTTGTTTCTATCGGGCATTTTGGCAGATCTTTTGAATTCATGTTTAAATTTGCACTCCAAGTCAGTATCTTTTTGCTACTATAAATTTTCTATATGATATCACGTATATAGCTTGGTTTGCAATAATATTAATTTTCTAAAATTTTTAAAATTTCATCTGTAGTAAATTGGAATTCTTCAACACTTGCGTATCCTGTCGGAAGGATAAAATTGATATATTCATCTGTAGCTTTTTTATCTGATTCCATAACTTTTACAATTTTTGCTTTGTCAAAAGTTTGCAGTGGAGAATATTCAAATTTTTTAATTAAATCTTCACAAAGGAATTTATATTCTTTATCTATTGTATTTTTATACAGTGCTAATTTAAGAGCAAATTCAATCCCTTCTATAACACATTGACCATGGGTATATTTTTTATATTTTGTAAGATTTTCAACGACGTGCCCGTATGTATGTCCGTAATTGAGGATTTTTCTTAATTTATTTTCTTTTTCATCTTTTTCTACAACTGCAATTTTTAATTCTAAACACATTTTTATAAGTTCTTTAAGTGTTAGAATGTCTTTTAACAGAATTTTTTGGTGGTGTTCTGTCAGAAAGTTGATAAGGTGTGCTTCAAATTCCGGGCGGCAGCTTTTTTCGATAAATCCGTATTTTAAAACTTCACCAAGTCCGCTTTTCAGTTGTTTTTCATCAAGTGTTTTTAGAAAGTTAACATTTATAAAAACCGCTTTCGGTTGATAGAATGCTCCTATAAGATTTTTACCGAATTTTGAATTTATTGCGACCTTTCCGCCTACTGAACTGTCAGTAGCTGCTAAAAGTGTTGTCGGAACCTGAATAAAATTTATTCCTCTCATATACGTAGATGCGGCAAATCCTGCAATATCACCAACAACTCCGCCGCCAATCGCAATTATTGCATCTTCTCTCTTTAAATTTTTTGAGAGTGCAAAGTTTAAAATTTTTATATAATTTTTTTCATTTTTTTCCTGTTCTCCGTCTTTCAGGATAAATATTTTTTCTTTTGGAAAATCAAGGATTTTACCGTACAATTTATAAACTTTTTGGCTTATTATTACAATATAATTTTTGTTATTTATCTCGTTAAGGATTGCAGATTTTAAATTATTTATATCAATATTATTTATGTAGATTGGATAGCTTCTCTCTTTTTCTTTAATATTTACGGATAAATTTATCATTTCAAAACTCCTGTAATTTCTTCAACTATTGTATCCGGATTTTTATTGTCTGTTGTTATTATATAGGATGCGATTTTATAATTTTGTTTTCTTTGTTCAATAATTTCAGTTATTTTTTCTATAGACATATTACCACAAAGCAGAGGTCTTGTATCATCATTTTTTAATCTTTGAAAAATAGTTTCAGCCTCTGTTTGTAAATATATTACAGAAGAGTTTTCTAATAAGAAATTTCGGGTTTGTTTATTTTCAAAGGCTCCTCCACCGAGTGCGATTACCAAATCAGAATTTTTAAAAATATTTTTTATAATATCTTTTTCAATATTTCTAAAATATTCTTCGCCTTTTAGTGCAAAAATTTCTGAAATAGACATATTTTCCTGCAACTCAATCAGGTTATCAATATCTGCAAAATGCAGATTGAATTTTTTTGCAAGCAGTTTGCCTATACGGGTTTTTCCTGAACCCATCATTCCTGTTAGAACTATTGTTTTCATAAGCTTATATTATCTGAAAAGTTCAGAAAAATAAATATATTTAACTTTTTTGACTTGTAACCTGATTAAGGTATTATTAGATAAAAAGAGGGTAGAGTTATGTATAAAAAAATAATTGCTTTGTTAATGCTTGTTGTTATAACATGCTGCGGATGCGGTAAAAAACAGGAAGAACCTGTAACCTCAGATTTAAATCTTATAATGTCAAGAGGTGAGCTGCATGTAGGGGTTAAAACCGATACTTATCCGTTTGGTTATCTTGATGAAAAAGGCCATTTTGCAGGTTATGATGCAGCTTTAGCAAGATTGATTGCACGAGGGATTTTAGGCAGTGATAAAAAAGTTAAATTTATACCTGTAACAGCTTCTGACAGAATGATGAAGTTGTATTCAGGTGATGTTGATATGATTATTGCGACTATGTCTATAACTCCTAAACGCCAGGAGATTTTAGATTTTTCAATTCCGTATTATACGGCAGGGCAGGCTTTATTGGTTAGAAAAGGCAGTGAGGTAAAAACTCTGCAGGATTTAAATAAAAAACGGGCAATTATTGTATTCGGCTCAACAAGTGAAAGAAGTTTGAAAATGGCTGTTCCAAGTGTAGGAGTAATTGGTTATAAAACCTATCCGGATGCTTTTAATGCATTGAAAAAAGGTAAAGCAGATGCAATAGTGTCTGATGATACAATTTTGCTTGGTTTGGCTTTGAAAGATGACAGTGTTGAATTGCTGCCAAAAAGATATTCTAAAGAGCCGTATGCAGTTGCATTCAAAAAAGGCCCGGAATCAAAAACCCTTATCAGTGCAGTGAATAATATTATTAAAGTTGAAACCAAAAACGGTAATCTTAGAAAAATTCAGGAAAGTTACGGAATTAAATAAGGTTAAAATATTTTTTAGCCAGTAAAACTTCCCGGGATTTAGTTATCTCGGGATTTTTTATTTTTTCGGATAAAATAAAATCAAAACATTTTTGATACTCGATTGAAGGTTTTATATGTAGTCTGTGTAAATCTTCTCCTGTTATTTCAAGTTTTATATACCGAAGGTGATCAAGATATTTTTGAGTAATATCAGGATTTATTACGGAATACATTATAATAGTTTCTAAATTAATGTTTTGAAAGGTTTTATAAATATCAAAATCATTCTCAAAATTTTTAGACTTTAGTATTTGAAAATCATCAACAATTTTTTTCTCTGTTTTTGTCAGCGGAAGTCCGGCAATATCGGGTAATAACCCTACGTATATTATCCAGACGGTTTTTGGAGAATATTTATTAATTAGTTTTTCAAGATTGTTATTTTGAATAGGTTTAAATTCTTTAGGTGAAATCAGTTTATATATTTTTTCGTTTACAAATCTATCGAATGCTTTTTGTGAATTAAGGTTAAAAGTTTCTATCAGTTCTTTTTTTAATCTTTTGTAGGACATGTCATAATTGACATTTTCTAAATATTCATCCTGAAGTTTTTTTGTATTTTCTTCTAACTCAAAATTAAATCTTATTGAGAATTTCAGGCCGCGGACAATTCTTGTAGGATCATCAATAAAACTTTTATTATGCAGAATTCTAAGTTTTTTGTTTTTTAAATCCTCAAGGCCTCCTGTATAATCTATTATTTCTCCTGTTAAGGTGGATTTAGCAAGAGCATTTATCGTAAAATCTCTTCTTAAAATATCTTTTTTCAGAGAGCAGCCTATATTTTCAACCTGCGGCAGGTGCCCTTTTTGCGGGTATGTTTCATCTCTTGTGGAGGCAATATCTATTTCCTGATTTTCCAGTTTGATCCGGACTGTTCCAAATGGTTCATTTACCTGTATTATTTCTGCATCAGGAATTGTTTGGGCAAATTCTATTGCGTTCCCCTGGTATGTCAGATCAATATCAAAACTTTTTTTACCTAAAAGTTCATCTCTGACAACTCCGCCTATATAAAATAGGTTTTTATCCTGTAAATTGATGATGCCCATAGATTGATTTTAGCGTAAAATAGTATAAAATGAAAGACGTTATATAATTTTATGAAGGGTAAATATGTTACAAGAAGCTACTAAGGCACTTAATTCAGCATTTAATAACAGTTTTATAAAAAAGTTAAGCCAATATTTACATGATTGTGTAAGAGAAGAGGTTAAAAGTTCTACATTCCGAAATCTTAAAGGCGATAAAGATAACAAATGGATATTTTTAAAAGAACAGGAAACATTACTAACTCAAGGACTTGAGTATTTAAAACTGGACGGAGCAAATCCTAACTTGACAGAATTGATGCTTCAAGGAGTTTCAAGTGCCAGAGATAAGTATTTAATATATGGTTATATGTTCTTGGTTGGACGTAATGGAAAATCTAGAAGAAGTAATGAGTTTTTAACTCCGCTTTTGTATGTTCCTTGTAAATTAGAACGTAATGGAGTAAACATAAATTGTATTTTGCAGGATGATGTTTTGTCGCTTAATACAGGTGCTTTGGCTGCTTTACTGAAAAAAGGTGAAGATGATGATGAAGTAGATTTATTTTTGGAAGGTATATTGGATGTTGTTCCGGATTTACCTATTACCAAAGAGAAAATGGATATTTTCCTTACAACATTAAAATCTTTAATTCCTGATATAGAAATAAGCAGCGATCCTTCTGAAAATGTGGAAGAGGATAATGTTGAAAAAGATGAACAAATATCAAGAGATTTATCTGATACTCAAATTACGGGTGAAAATTTTGATGAAATTATAGATGATGAAATTCAGGAGCAAAAACATAAAGCTGTTGTCGGAGAAATTAAGAAGCTTACTGTTACATATCAAAGTGCTATTATATTGACAAAACGCCCTGCAGTAACGGCAGGAGTTTTACATGAATTAATGCAAATTGCCGAAAAACCAAGCGGAGTATTTCGTGAAACTACATTGAGCGTAATAAATGATGAATACACTCAATCAGTTGAAAAAAACTTCCCGTTAAAAGATTCTGCTTCGGAATTTTATCCGATAACCCCTTTAGCTTTGAGTGATTCTCAGGAAAGGGTTATCAGAAATGTTGAAAACAATAAGTTGATTGCCGTTCAAGGTCCTCCTGGAACAGGTAAATCACAGACGATTGTTAATCTTGTTGCACATTTAATAGCAAATGGAAAAACAGTTTTAGTTGCTTCACGTATGGATAAAGCAGTAGATGTTGTAGCGGACAGGCTTAATGATTTAGGAGCTCCATATCTTGCTTTAAGAGCCGGTCGTATGAATTATCAAAAACAATTAAGTTTTCAACTGCAGGAATTAACTTCAGGTAAATTTGAGCTGGATGAAGATGTTGAAGATTTTATATTTGCGGATGTTAAGGATATGAAACAGCATCTTGACTGCTTGAGGGAAACAGAAGATAAATGTGAAAAAATTTTAAAACTTGAAAAAGACTGGCATGATTTAAAAGATGAAATTCAGCAGCAGTCTGCAGTTGTCGGAGAAATGGAATATATCCGAAGACCTTTAAAAAAATCGGAAATTGATAATATTAATGATGTTATAAAATCCTTAACAGATAATATGGAAAAATCAGGATTTTTTGCTTCTTTTGCTAATATGTCTGCACTAAGGCAGCTGAAGAAAATTCTTGATATAAAAGATTTTGAGGTTGAACCTGAAAATCTTGACAGATTAAAAGTTGAACTGGATTTTATTACTCAAAAATGGCGATTGAGAAAAATTGAATCAGATATTCAAAAAATAGGCAATCTTCATGTAATGATGGAGCAAATTCGTCAAATGAAGAAAAAACAAAAATACTTAGCTGTAAATATTTTGAAAAGTACAAGACGTGAAGCTTTGAAGGCTCTTTTGCGAGATGCCAAAAAAGTTCGCAGGATAAAAGTTCACTCAATGGCTTTAGTTGAACGCAGGAAAAAGAAAACAAACCAAATTATGGAAGAAGAAGATTTTAAACCTTTGTTAGATGCCTTTCCATGCTGGTGTGTTACAACTTATGCGGTATCTGATTCTCTGCCTCTGAAACCAGGGATGTTTGATGTGGCAATTATAGATGAAGCTTCTCAGTGCGATATTGCAAGCTGTTTCCCTATTATGTACAGAGCTAAAAGAACGGTTGTTGTCGGTGATGATAAACAGCTGCCTCATTTGTCATTTTTGGAAAAGGCTAAAGAGCAGTCGTTCTTAAGCCAATATGGAATTCCTGAAAAATATCAATTAATGTGGAGATTCAGAACAAATTCCATGTTTGATTTGGCTGATTATTATTCAATGAATTCGGTTATGCTGGATGAGCATTTCAGAAGTCTTCCGCCTATTATTAATTTTTCAAACCATGAATTTTATAATGACAGAATTCGAGTTATGAAAAAGGATTCATTGGAAGATGATGCTATAGATATTATTAAGGTGCCAGATGGTAAAGTTGACTTGGATGCAACAAGAAACCTTCCTGAAATTGAAGCGTTGATAAAAACATTGCATGAAATTATTATTGAGGACGAAAGAAAAAATCCTGATAATCCGGTAAGTATTGGCATTATTTCTCCATTTAGAGCGCAGGTTGAGCAGTTAAAAATTTCTGTTCCGAAAGTTTTATCTGATTATATGATTAAAAAACACCAGATAGAAATTGGTACGGCGCATACTTTCCAGGGTGATGAACGGGATATTATACTTATGTCTTGGGCATTTGCAAATAATTCATATCCGCAAAGTATTACTTTTTTACAAAAACCTAATTTATTTAATGTCGCAATAACACGTGCGCGTTCTAAGTGTATAAGTTTTGTGTCACATGATCTGGAAACTATGCCTGATGGACATTTTAGACATTATGTTTCATATCTTAAACAGTATAAGGAACGCAAGGCTTCTTTATTAAATAATGATATAGATGAAAATATTTATAAAAATAAATTAGAGCGCGAAGTTGCTGCAGCGATTAGAGAATTAGATCATAAAGTTGTAGCGGGAGCGGATGTTGCTGGACTCAGTGCTGATTTACTGGTTGATAATAATTTTATAATCGAAATTGACGGGGTTGAAGATAATAAGAAAACTCATATGTCTAATATGAAAAAGCAATCAATCTTAGAGCGTTGCGGTTATAAAGTTAAACGTATAACATATAGAGAATGGCAATATTCGCAAAAAGCATGTTTGGATAGAGTCTTGAGTGTTGACTAATATAGTTGAAAGATTTATTTATGATATGTCTTTCTTAAATAATCTGGATCAGGATCATATTTCCTTTTATATTTTTGAATAGGATCTGTTTTTCCTGCTGTTTGTATAATGTAATTAAAAATTTGTTGTACATGTTTATGATGTTTTCGAGGTAAATATTGCGGTGATAATGATAGTGAAATGATTTCTGGTCTTATATTCTTCTTATCAATTGTATTGAACATAGAATAAAAAGTTTGTGTTACCTGTTTTGAATTTTTAAGAAGTTTGAAGTTTTCTGCGGTATCAAATCCTGAGTTACTTATATAATCAGCATCAATACTTAAAAAAACTTTTTTATTTTTAAAATCAGGCAGAGTATCTTCTGTGCAGTTAATAACTTTTATTTTCCTATATTGAACTTTTGGATCAAATAATATTTTAACCATTTTTGAGTTAGGCTCATATTCATTTATTATAGCAGTCTGCGGTTCTATTAAGAATTCTTGTATATAAGGTTGTCTGTATAAAGGTGTTTTTACAAATTTATATTTGTCAAGATTTTTTATTTCATTTCCAAATAATGGAGCACCCCAGGCTAAATCTTTTTTCTTGTTTTCGGCAAAAAATATTTGCATATTATTATTTTTTGCTGCTTCTTTTGACATAACCCAATAAATAGTATCTACTTTGGGGTTTTTTGCAATATATTCATTTATCCAATTTTCAATTCCTGCACCTTTGGGTGTTAAAACTTTGAAATTTAAATAGATATCACTATGAGTATCAAAATTTATTAAAATTGATGGGATTTCAACTCCTTGGTTTTTCGCATATTCAGATACATCCAGCGCCTGATTATGATCTGTATTTGCATCAATAACTTTGGTATTTGCTGTTGTATTTTTTATAGATGTATCAAAACGTTTAGTGGCAATATTTTCATATATTATGTAAAATACAACAATTCCAATAATGATTGTTATTGTAGTTGCTATAAAAAATTTTTGAAATTTATTATTTAAGTTAGACATTATATTTATGATTTTATGTATAAAATCATATTCGGTCAAATTTTTATTAATTTTACAAACATTATTTTTCATATAAGATAAAAATTACAATAGTTGAAATATAAGAGGTTGTTGAATAATGAAAAAGGTATATATAGAAACAATGGGCTGCCAGATGAACAAATCTGATACTGAGCGTATGCTTGGAATGTTGTCAAATTTTGGCTATGAAGAAACTGAAAAACCAAAAGAGGCAGATTTGTTAATGGTAAATACTTGTTCTATAAGACAATTAAGTGAAGATAAAGCGTACAGTTTAATAGGTACATGGGGAAAATGGAAAAAATCAAGACCGGAATTAAAAATAGGTTTTTGTGGTTGTGTAGCTCAGCAAAAAGCCGAACAAATTTTTAAACGTGCGCATTATGTTGATTTTGTATTAGGCACTCATAAAATTTATTCATTACCTGAGGTTATAAAAGCTGTTTCCAAAGGGGAAAAGGTTTGTGAGTGTGAAGAAACCAATGCTACAGAAGATGACAAAGCTGTTCAATATAAAATTAACAGAGTTAAATCGGTTAATGCATGGATACCGATAACTGAAGGTTGTAATAATTTTTGTACATATTGTATAGTTCCATATACCAGGGGCAGAGAACGCTCAAGGTTACCGGAAACAATTTTGAAAGAAGTAAAAGATGCATTGGCTTCCGGTTTTAAAGAAATTACATTACTTGGTCAGAATGTTGATAGTTATGGAAAAGATTTTAAAGACAGAAATTACCGTCTTGCAGATTTATTAAAAGAAGTTAATGCTATAGAAGGTAAATTTAGAATTCGTTTTGTAACATCATATCCTACGGATATCACTGATGATCTTATAAAAACTGTAGTAGAGCTTGATAAGGTTTGTGAATATTTTCATATTCCTATGCAGTCAGGTAGCAGTGAAGTTTTGAAAAAGATGAATCGCAGGTATGACAGAGAGACATATTTCAAAATTGCCCAAAAAGTTAGAGATATGGTTCCTGATGTGACAATAACAAGTGATTTCATCGCAGGATTTCCCGGCGAAACAGAGGAGCAGTTTATAGAGACTTTGACTGCAATGGAAGATTTGGGATTAGATTATTCGAATACTGCTGCGTATTCTCCAAGAGAAAAAACAGTTGCGGCTAAATGGGTTGATAAATATATAGATGAAGATACTAAATTTGAGCGTTTGGCTAGGTTGAATGAGCAAAACAGAAAATGCTGTCTAGCTTCAAATAAAAAATTTCTGGGACGCGAAATGGAAGTTCTTATCGAAAATTTTGAAAATCATAAAGGCAAAAATGTGGTTACAGGTCGCACCAGAAACAATAAAATTGTTCATATACCATACGACAAAGATCTTACAGGTGAATTTGTAAATGTAAGAATTACAGGAATCAAGACCTGGTATTTAAATGGAGAATTGATACAGTTATAATTTAGAAAAGTATTCAACAGCTTTGTCTGCCCGAACAAAATTTATATTAGGAAATTTTTGTTTCAAGTCATCAATAATATTATAATATGCATCGTTTACTATAACGTGTTTAATCCCATTTTCACTTATAAGTTTTGATTTATCACCGACGATTATAAATGAACCGTCGCGGTATGCATGCCCACCGCCTGTTCCTATTCCGGCGCCTACATCAGAACGGGTTGAAAGTGGGGCTGTGTAAAATGGTTTATTTTTATTTATTCCTTTTGTTAGTAATGTATTTAATTGTTTTAATTGATCCGTAACACTAAATTTTGCAAGTCCGTGGGCATCAAATTTTGAACCTATATTGGGCGGTAAGTTATTTAGAAATATAAATGCATCATAATTTATATCTGTAGGAACTTTTATATTTGGAAAAGCCTTTTTATATAGAATTTGTAATTCTGCCTCGCTAAATCCTTTTGATTGCGAGCATAGTTTTTTATACCTGTTTAATATTTGAATATAGTTATCATTATCCAGTATCCTGCAGACTGTTTTCAATTTTTTGCCTTCAAATAGTTTTAATTCCTCAAGTTTTTTATCCGGAATTGTTTCTAAGATATATGGATTTTTTAGGCTAAATTTTATTTTGGGCGGTATTATTGCGGTTCCGTCAGCCAGGATGGGATATGCTCTTTTCGCATGGTTATATAATTTTGTACCCAGTTTTATAAACATTAAAATTTCCCCTATATTTATAATAAAACTTTTTATTATAAAAAAATGCTAAATATTATTTATAGAGTTATAAAGTTATAAAAAGTTATTGCCTCTAATTGCATATCGCAGTATTTGCTTTTTTATATGAACCAAGGCATCTGAAGAAGGATGTTTTAGGTTTAATAGTGTTTATTGCTCTAAGCATATTTTCGTTTTTAGTATGTCCGTCAAGATCTATTATAAATATATATTCTTCAGGGTTACTTTTGGATGGTCTTGAAGATATGTAAGACATATTTATATTATTTTCAAGAAAAACTTTTAATATTTCTAGTAAAGCCCCTGGGGTGTTATTTGTACTAAAAGCGATTGTTGTTGTACTTCTTCCTGTTGGGTTAGTTTCTATATCTCCGAATAAAATATATTTGGTTATATTATTTTTATCATCATGGATATTTTCTTTTAATATATTTAATCTGCAAGTTTCGGCTATTTTTTTGTTTCCGATACAAGAATATGTCAGGTTGTAATTATTAAGATAATAAGCAGATTCAAGCATAGAAGGTGCTTCAATAATATTAAGATTTCTAGGCATTTCATTTTCTATAAAGTTGTGACATTTACCTATTAATCTGGGTGCAGCAATAAGCCCTGTAATGCTATAGAATTCCGTTGTTTTTGATAACAAACAATATTCAATAGGCATAAGAATTTCAGAGATAATGCGTATGTTAGGATTTTTTGAAAACATCAGGCAATCAAGAGATTCTCTGACAGTCCCATCAATTGTATTTTCTATAGGTAATACCCCTAAAGTTTCCTGATTTTGAGCAACATAATCTACAATTTGTTTAATAGTTTTCATTGGAGTTGTCAAACAATTTATTTTATATTTTTGGCAGAAAACATCAGTGGCCATTTCTGAAAAAGAGTGCTGAGGTTCCAAGAAAACGATATTTTTTATAGCTTCAAAATTTGACATTTACTTAACTCCATATTTCAATTAAAATTATAACAAAAAATAAAAAAGAAGGAAAGTTATGAGTACTATAAAATTTGGCACTGACGGCTGGAGAGCGATAGTAGGTAAAGATTTTAATGAAGAAAATGTCGCAATCGTTTCTAATGCAATAGGTAAGTATGTTTTTGATAATTATGGAATATATAAAACAATAATTATAGGTTATGATCCTAGAAATAAGGCTAGGGAGTTTTCAATGCAATGTGCTGAAATTTTGAAATCAAAAGGGTTTAAAGTTTTATACAGTGATAAAGTTATTCCAACTCCGGTCTTAGCTTTTAACGCAAAATATCTGGATGCTTGTGCTGTTATGTTCACAGCATCTCACAATCCGCCTGAATATTTAGGAATAAAATTTATACCAGATTATGCCGGACCTGCAACAAGTGAAATAACTGATGAAATAGTGTCAAACTTTGGAGTTGAATATCCATCTTGTGTTAAAGGTAAATTAGTAGTTACGGATTTTTCAAATAACTATTTTAAACATGTTGAGCGAATTATTGATTTTGGAAAAATAAAAGAGTTAGGCACTCATATAATTTTTGACGGTTTGTATGCTGCAAGCATCGGATATTTTGATAAATTATTGTCTAAAAAAGGTATTGAGTATGATTCTATTCATATGTATCATGATCCAAATTTTGGAGGCGGAATGCCTGAACCAAAGCCGCAGTATTTGCAGGAGTTAATTGATTTTATAAAATCTCACAAAAATTATGTAGGTTTTGCGAATGATGGTGATTCGGACAGGTTTGGAGTAATAAATGAAAATGGTGCTTATGTAACTCCGAATGAGATTATAGCAATTTTATTGATGCATCTTAAAAAGAATAAAAATTATACCGGTTGTCTTGTAAAGACAGTTGGAGCAAGTCTTATGCTCGATATAGTTGCACAAAAACTGGGCATTGATGTTATTGAAACTCCTGTCGGATTTAAGCATGTAGGCGAAGCTATGCGCAAATACCATCCTATAATAGCTGGAGAAGAATCAGGAGGTTTAAGTATTCAGGGACATATCCCGGAAAAAGACGGTATTTTGGCAAATTTACTTGTTTTAGAAGCTATGGCGTATTCCGGCAAATCTTTAGTTCAGATGCAAAAAGATTTAAATAATTTTGTTGGCTGCACATTTATAAATACAAGAGTGGATAAAAAACTAGAAAAAGTTGAAGATGTAAAGCCAGTATTAGAAAAGTTTTCATCTATTGATGAAATTATTGGATTGAAAATTTCTAAAAAAGATTTTAAAGATGGGGTTAAGTTATACTTAGAAGACGGTACATCATGGATATTAGTCAGACCTTCAGGTACAGAGCCTCTGTTGAGAATTTATATAGAAAGTGATACAAATGATAAAATAGAAGGTATAAAATCTTTTATTTCTGAATAATAACTAACTAAGTAATATATAATGTGTTAAACTATGTAAATTTGATTATCTTATCTCGCAAAAAAATAAATTTACGGATTTTAGTTTTGTATGTAAAATTAGTCTAAATTAGGAGATATTAAAATGGAGATAAGAAATAATACCCCAGCCCCGCGGCCAAGTTTTGGAATGGCCTTTGTAAAGCCTGATGAAAAATCTATGGCTGCCCTTACTAAATATTTAACCAATAAAGCATCAATAGATGAAGTAACATCCGGTTTTGGCAGATTACTGACAGAACAGGCTGATAACGTGCACTTTAATATAGAATATAGTGCTGCAAAAAACTCATTTAATGTATACCCTACTTCTCGGGTGGCAAAAGAATTTGTTCAAAATCAATCAAAGGTTTTTTTACCTGATTTAAAATATGTATCTGAAATTGCAAATTTAAAAAAGAATATAAAAACCAAATTTTCAATTCTTAGAAATAATGGAATGTCTACATTTGAGATTGTTAGTTTTAAGACTAGAAGCATAATGAAGTTACTTAAAGTTCAATTCGGGTATTGGATTAATCCAAAATCTGTTTTACCATATAATCTTCAACAGGCAGATAAATATGCAACTAAGATGAAGGCGGCAATTGAGGAAGATATATATAATAAAAAAATGATAAACGATTTGTTTCCAAAATCTGCAAGTGCAGAAAATAAAACAAAAGGCTTGTAACAAAACTAAACAATCATGAAAAAACACAGTTGACAGTGTATTTTGTTTATCCTAAGATAAATATGCTTGAAGTATAGTAAGTAAAATATCCGAAATATTTTATAAATAGCTCACTTCAAGGGCCGAGAACAAAGGAACGTGCGAAGAGTTCGGAACTTAGAAGAATCGGCAGTTGTACATAGAAAAAGAAAAAGGAATACAAATGGCAAGTAGTACTAAGAAAAACAGAATCAGAGTTTGTTTGAAAGCATATGATCACAAACTAATTGATGTATCTGCTGAAAAAATCGTAGAAACAGCAAAAAGAACAGACGCTAAAGTTGCTGGCCCTATTCCTTTACCTACAAAAAGACGTATATATTGCGTATTGCGTTCGCCACACGTAGATAAAAAATCTCGTGAACATTTTGAGATGAGAACTCATAAACGTATTATAGATATATACGAACCAACTCAACAGACAATGGAAGAGTTACGTAGATTAGATTTACCGGCTGGAGTAGATATCGAAGCAAAATAGTTGCAAGATACCGGCTATCGTGAAAATTGAATAAGCATTATGCATAAATAATGTGATCTACTACCCGCCCTCGGGATAATAATTAAGAATTTTCTTTGTTGATATTCCCGAATAGCGCGGAGGGAGGTGAAAGTCCTCCAAAAGGTAAAAGGACAGTACAAAAGTAGCGCTCGCAAGAGAAAATGCAAACTCAAATTCAGGTAATTTATGCTATTTATCTGAACACGAGCGAGCTAGAAAGGTAGAATATGACACTAGGTGTAATAGGAAAAAAAGTTGGAATGACTCAAATCTTTGATGAACATGGTTTGGCTATTCCTGTGACAGTTATCAAAGTTGATGAAACTGTGGTTACTCAGGTTAAAACAGTTGAAACTGACGGATATAATGCTATCCAGGTTGGAACTGTTGCAGCTAAAGAAAAACATTTGACAAAAGCTCAAATAGGTCATTTCAAGAAAAATAATTTATCAAACTACAGACATCTTCAGGAATTCAGAGTTGATAATCCTCAAGATTACAAAGTAGGTGATAAAGTTGAACTTTCAGTATTAGAAAATGTTGAAAAAGTAGACGTAACAGGTAAATCAATAGGTAAAGGTTTCCAAGGTACAGTAAAAAGATGGAATTTTGGAAGAGGACCTATGGCTCATGGTTCTAAGAACCACAGAGAACCTGGTTCAATTGGTGCAGGTACAACTCCTTCACGTGTTATCAAGGGTAAAAGAATGGCAGGTAACATGGGTAATGAAAGAGTTACTATTACTAAGTTGAAATTAGTTAAGGTTGATTCAGCTAACGGATTAGTATTAGTAAAAGGTTCAGTACCTGGATGTGAAGGCAGATTGGTAACAATCGTTCCTACAAGAACAAAATGGAACTAGCAGATTTTGACAAATGTGCTGTGTGGTATTGACACTCAGTCGAAACTAGAATCACAACAAGGAAAAGTTTAAAACCGGCTGGTCTTGCCAAATAAAGCAGAAGCAAGCGGTAAGCAGTCTTAAACGAAAGATATAGATAATTAAAAGGAATAATAAAAATGTCAAAAGAAATATTAAGTACAAACGGAGAAAAATTAGGCGAAATTACACTTGAAAAAAGTGTTTTCGGTGTAGAACCTAATATTCATGTAATGCACTTAGCATTAAGAAGACAATTAAACAATGCCCGTCAAGGTTCAGCTTGCGCAAAAACAAGAGCTGAAGTAGCAGGCGGCGGTAAAAAGCCTTGGAAACAAAAAGGTACTGGACGTGCAAGAGCAGGTTCATTACGTTCACCATTGTTTGCAGGCGGCGGTGTAATCTTTGGACCGAAACCAAGGAGCTACTCTTTTAATATGCCTCAAAAAGCAAGACAGTTAGCATTAAAATCTGCATTGTCTGCAAGAGAAGCTCAAATAGTTGTTGTAAAAGATTTCTCAACTATCGCTGAACCTAAAACAAAATTGATGGTTAGTGCATTGAAATCATTAAATGTAAGTGGAAAAGTTTTAGTTGTTGCTGATACAAAGGCTGAAGAAAACAAAAATCTTGAATTATCAGCAAGAAATATTCCAAGTGTAAAACTTTTATTGCCTACAAACTTAAATGTGAAAGATTTATTGGAAGCTGATTTTGTTGTTATGACTGAATCTGCTGTAAATGAAATTACAGAAAGGTTACAATAATGAGTAAAGAAACAGAAAAATTATATGACGTAATTAAAAAATCATTAATTACAGAAAAATCAGTGGCAGCAACAGAAAATGCACAATATACTTTCGAAGTAAGAAAAGATGCAACTAAAATAGAAATTGCTAAAGCTGTAGAATTAGCTTTTCCTGGAAGAAAAGTTAAGAAAGTAAGAACAGTTTATATGCCATCTCATGAAAAGAGAATGGGATATAAATTTGGTAGAACAGATTCAAGTAAGAAAGCCATCGTAACAATCGAAGGCGAACCATTAGAATTCATAGGAGTGTAGAAAATGGCTATTCGTAAAATTAATCCGACGTCTCCGGGACAAAGAGGCATGACAAAAAGTGATTACCAAGAAATCACAACATCAACTCCTGAAAAATCATTGTTAAGATCATTGAAAAAAACAGCAGGAAGAAATAATACAGGTAGAATCACATGTCGTCATAAAGGCGGCGGTGTAAAAAGAGCATACCGTGTAATTGATTTTAAAAGAGATAAATTCGGAGTACCGGCTACAGTAAAAACTATTGAATATGATCCGAACAGAAATGTAAGAATTTCTTTATGTTTCTACGCAGACGGTGAAAAAAGATATATTTTAACACCGGAAGGTTTAAACGTAGGCGATGTAATCATAAGCGGACCTGAAGCTCCGGTACAGACTGGTAACGCATTACCGTTAGAATTGATACCGTTAGGTTCTATAGTTCACAATGTTGAATTGAACCCTGGTCGCGGCGGTGTAATGGTTAGATCTGCCGGCAACTCAGCTCAGGTTATGGCAAAAGAAGGAAATTATGTAACAATAAAACTTCCTTCAGGTGAAATGAGAATGGTAAGAAAAGAATGCATGGCTACAATCGGTACGTTAGGCAATTCTGAATTTAAAAACTTATCAATCGGTAAAGCTGGTAGAAAACGTTATATGGGTATCAGACCAACAGTTCGCGGTGTTACTATGAACCCTTGTGATCACCCTCATGGCGGTGGTGAAGGTAAAACAGGTCCTGGCGGACATCCGAAAACACCTTGGGGCAAACCTGCTCTTGGTTATAAAACCCGTAAAAAAGGTAAAGCTTCTGATAAATTAATTGTTAGAAGAAGAAAAGCAAAATAAATAAACTTTAAGGGAGATTAGTAATAGATTTACTTCTCTCCCCCAAAAATCACAAATAAGTAAAAGGAGAAATAAATGGCACGTTCATTAAAAAAAGGTGCATATGTAGAAGAAGCTCTACAAAAGAAAATAGACAAAATGAATGCAAATTCAGAGAAAAAAGTTATTAAAACTTGGTCAAGAGCATCAATGATAGTACCTGATATGTTAAACCATACAATTGCTGTACATAATGGGAAAACTCACGTTCCTGTTTATATTACAGAACAAATGGTTGGACATAAATTAGGCGAATTTGCACCTACAAGATTATTCAAAGGCCACGCAGGTGCAGATAAAGCTAAAAGAGGTTAGTAATAATAATCCAAAGTGATATTTATATTAAATAAAGGATAAAAAAATGGAAGCAAAAGCAAGACAAACAGACATAAAAATGACAGCAAGAAAACTTCGTAGAGTAATCAACGAAGTAAGAGGTAAAGCTGTTATAGAAGCTCAAGATATGTTACGTTTTATGCCTTATTTTGCAGCAAGAGTAGTTGAAAAGAACTTGAAAGCTGCAGTTGCAAACGCTCGTGAGCAATATGGCGTAGCTCCGGAATCATTAAAGATTTCACAAATCTTTGCTGATGAAAGTGTTACATATAAACGTGCAAGAACAAGAGCACAAGGTCGTATGTATTCAAGAATGAAACGTACATCACACCTTACATTAGTAGTTAGTGATACAACAAAATAGGAAAGTAATAAAATGGGACAAAAAACACATCCAACCGGATTTAGAGTAGGCATTATTCAAAACTGGGCAAGCTCATGGTATGCAAAGTTTAAAGAATATCGCCATTTTGTAAAAGAAGATGATCAAATCAGAAAATTCGTTAAGAAAAAACTATATGCAGCAGGCGTATCAAAAATTTTGATAGCCAGAAAAGCACAAAATACAACAATCACAGTTGTAACAGCAAAACCTGGTATAGTTGTTGGTCGTGGCGGACAAGGTATTGATGAACTTCGTCAAGAAGTAACAAAATACATTGGCAAACCTGTTATAATTAATGTTGTTGAAGTAGCAAGAATTGATGCAGATGCTCAATTAGTTGCAGAAAATATTGCTCAACAATTAGAAAAACGTATTGCTTTCAGAAGAGCAATGAAACAGGCTATGCAAAGAACAATGAGATCAGGCGTTCAAGGTATCAAAGTTATGGTATCAGGACGTTTGGGCGGAGCTGAAATTGCACGTTCTGAATGGGCTAAAGAAGGAAGAATTCCTCTTCAGACATTGAGAGCAGATGTAGATTACGGTTTTGCAGAAGCTGATACAATTATGGGTAAAATTGGTGTTAAGGTATGGATTTTCAAAGGTAACTTAATGCCTGGAGAAATGGCAGACCCTAACATTAAACACAAAAGCGGCAAAGACAATTTAGAAAAAACTGGAAGACGTCCAAGACGCGGCAGAAATGTTGAAACAACATCTCAAAGCTAAGTAAAAGGTATAAAAATAATAGGAGCAAAATATAATGTTACAGCCTAAGAAAACAAAATACCGCAAAATGATGAAAGGCAGAATGAAGGGTACTGAAACTAGAGGTACAAAACTTGAATTCGGTCAATATGCTCTGCAAGCTGTAGAGCCAGGTTGGATTACCAGCCGTCAAATCGAGGCTGCACGTCGTGCAATGACTCGTGAAATCAAACGTGGCGGTAACGTTTGGATAAAAATATTCCCGGATAAACCAATTACTGCAAAACCTGCAGAAACTCGTATGGGTTCAGGTAAAGGTAATGTTGAATACTGGGTAGCAGTTGTTAAGCCAAATAGATTATTATTTGAACTTGACTACTTTGATAGAAGTGTTGCAGTTCATGCATTAGAATTGGCTGCACAAAAGTTACCTATCAAAGTAAAAATTGTAGAACAACCAAGAGAACAAGCAAAATAAGTCAACAAACCTTAACAAGAGGAAGCTCTCAGGTCGGTATAAGGTGAGTTGAACAAGATAAAGGAAACATAAAAAATGAAATTAAGTGAAATGCGTGAAAAAACAGTAGATGAGTTACAAAATGCTATTGTTGATTGGAAAAAGCAATTATTGGAAGCAAGATTGCAATTATCAACTCATAAGCTAGAAAATGTGGCAACAATTTCTAAAACAAAAAGACTCATCGCTCAAGCAAAAACAGTAATAACAGAAAAAGAGGTACAAAATGCCTAAAAAAGAAAAACAAGGAATGGTAGTTAGTAACAAGATGGACAAAACAGTTGTTGTAAAAGTTGCTGATTACGAACCACATCCAAAATACAAAAAAATTATGGAATCAAATAAACACTATAAAGCTCATGATGAACAAAACGCTTGTAATGAAGGCGATATCGTAAGAATCGTTGAATCAAGACCTATTTCAGGCGACAAACGTTGGACAGTGGCTGAGATAGTAGAAAAAGCTCGTTAATGCTTAATATGCTTTAATGCATTTAGTAAAAATGAGTACCCGATATCAACGGGATTGCAACATTACCACAGAGTAATGAGAGGCAAAAGAATAAAGCAGTAAATACTAAAAGGAAAGAAAAATGATACAACAAGAAACAAGACTAGAAGTAGCAGATAATACAGGTGCAAAGCAATTGTTATGTATCCGTGTTATGGGAAGCTCAAATAAAAAATTTGCAGCAGTTGGCGATGAAATCGTTGCTTCTGTAAAAGATGCGACTCCAAATATGGCTGTGAAAAAAGGTGAAGTTGTACGTGCTGTTGTTGTAAGAACTAAAGCAGATATCAAACGTAATGACGGTTCTGTTATTAGATTTGATGAAAATGCTGCAGTTATTATTAACAAAGACGGCAATCCAAGAGGTACACGTGTATTCGGACCTGTTGCTCGTGAATTAAGAGACAAAGGTTATATGAAGATCGTTTCTCTTGCACCGGAAGTAATTTAACTTTTAAGTTATCCTGAACTTGTTTCAGGATCCCCGATAGGGGCATAACCATGTAATAGACCTATCATGGTCAGTCCATGAAAAGATTAATAACCAGGAGAAAAAAATGACAAACAAAGATAAAAAAACTATACATGTAAAAACAAGCGACAGAGTCGTTGTTATTGCAGGTAAGGACAAGGGAAAAATCGGTAATATTAAAAAAGTTGACCTTGTTAAAGGCAGAGTTGTTGTAGAAGGAGCCAATATGGTTACTAAAGCTCAAAAACCTCAGCCTGCTGCTGGTATCCAAGGCGGTTTAATCAAACTTGAAGCTCCAATTGATTCTTCAAATGTTATGATTATTTGTCCGGCTTGCGAAAAAGCAACAAGAGTTGAAATGAAAGTTATCGATGGCAAGAAAGTTCGCGTTTGCAAAAAATGCGGTGAACAACTAGATGCTTAATGTGTAAAGATTTACGACATTAATACCAATAGTAAAGGAAACGGAAAAATGACAGTTACAAAAAATTTAAAATCAAAATATGTTGAAGATGTAGTTCCGGCAATGAAAGAAAAGTTCGGCTACAAAAATGATCACCAAGTACCAAAATTAGTAAAAATTGTTTTAAATATGGGTGTTGGTGAAGCTTCTCACAACTCAAAAATTGCTGAATCAATTGAAGCTCAGTTAACTAAAATTGCAGGTCAAAAAGCAGTAGTTACAAAAGCTAAAAAATCAATTGCTTCATACAAATTAAGAGAAGGAATGCCTGTTGGAGCAATGGCAACATTGCGCGGTGAAAGAATGTATGATTTCTTACAAAAGTTAATTTGTGTTGTACTTCCTAGAATTCGTGACTTCAGAGGTATCAGCCCAAAAAGTTTTGATGGTCGAGGAAATTATACTCTAGGCTTAAAAGAACAAGCATTATTCCCTGAAATCACTTATGAAGAAGTAGATTTAGTTAAGGGTATGAATGTTTCAGTAATCACAACGGCTGAAACAGATGAAGAGGCAAGAGAGTTGTTAAGACTCTTAGGAATGCCATTCAAAGGTAGTCACAAATAATTAAGGTACAATAAAGGAGAATTTCATGGCTAAAAAAGCGATGATTAACAAAGAACTTAGACGAGAAAAACTTGCTGCTGCCGGCAAATACCCAACAGTAAGACTTCACAACAGATGCAGTATCTGCGGTAGACCTCATGGTTATCATAGAGATTTCGGGTTGTGCAGAATTTGTTTAAGAAAAATGGCTCACCAAGGATTATTACCTGGTGTAACAAAAGCAAGCTGGTAGTTTTACTGCCGGATTATAAATTGTAATGATTACGGTTTATAAAATTTGATATGCAAAAAAGCGGCTATATGCCGCTTTTTTGTTAATAATTTTAGCTTTCTTCATTTTTATTATAATTTTGTAATAACTGTTTATTTATAAATTATTTATAAATATTGTTGCAAGTTGTTGCATGTCAAATTTGAGTGTTAATATTTGCTAACACATGCTTGTAAATATATTTTTCTGTTGTAATATAGATATATACAGTTCCGAACTACTGAAATAAGTTCCTCATAAGTTAAACTTTAATTGGAGCAAAATTAATTCAGCAAGCGGTGTAATACAACAGATACTGCCTATGAACTGTGGGTAAGTCTGTATTAGTTAGAAAAGGAAATATAAATTATGGCAATGACAGATCCTATAGCAGATATGCTAACAAGAATCAGAAACGCTAACATGGCTTCACATCCTACAGTTGATGTTCCAGCTTCAAAATTGAAAGTTCAATTAGCAAAACTTTTAAAAGAAGAAGGTTATATCGCTGATTATGAAGTGAAAGAAGAAGGTAAATTCAAAGTTATTTCTATTACTTTGAAATATGATTCTAAAGGCAAACCTGTTATCACAAAATTGGAAAGAATTTCTAAACCAGGTTTAAGACACTATTCAAAAGCTAAAAACTTACAGAAGGTTTTAGGCGGAATGGGTATTGCTGTTGTTTCAACTCCAAAAGGACTGTTGACTGACAGAAAAGCAAGAAAAGAAAACGTTGGCGGTGAAGTTCTTTGCTACGTTTACTAATTTTAGTAACTGTCAGATGTAATTGGTAGAAAGATTTGGCAGTAGTGTAGATATACCACAAGGAGAAATTAAAAATGTCAAGAATTGGTAAAAAACCTATAGAAATACCTCAAGGTGTTGAGGTTAAAATTGAAGGACAAGTAGTTACAGCAAAAGGGCCTTTGGGTACTGAAACTGTAAATGTTCGTCCTGAAATCTCTATTAAAGTTGAAGATAATCATATTATCTTATCAAAAGTAGGAACATCTCGTGAAACAGATGCATTATATGGTTTGTCAAGAACTTTAGTAGCAAATGCTGTTCATGGTGTAAAAGAAGGTTTTGTTAAAAAACTTGAAATCAACGGTGTAGGTTACAGAGCTCAGATGCAAGGTACAACTTTGAATATGGCTTTAGGTTATTCTCACCCGGTTGATATTGTTCCACCTGAAGGTATTACAATTTCTGTTGAAGCTAACACAAAGATTACCGTAAAAGGTTCTAATAAACAAAAAGTCGGTGATATTGCAGCTTTAATAAGATCTAAACGTCCGCCTGAAGTATATAAAGGTAAAGGTATTAAGTACGAAGGTGAATATATCAGACGTAAAGCAGGTAAAGCTGGTAAGAAATAATGATTGATAGTCTTTCATTTTCTGGTATTTATCTGATAAAATTTCCTAAATCATACAGTAATGAAATGATAAAGGAGAAAAGAGAAGATCTGCAAAAACATATAGAAGAAAATAATTATATGTATATGGAATCTTTATATCGAGAAAATATCCAGCCTCAAAATGAAAATCAATCAACCAGTGATATTTTAATGACTACTACTATTGATAATCCTGGACAGATTTATGATACATTATCCGTAATAAATCCTAATTTGGCTGATCAATTTGTAGATAAGACTAAGGTTTATTTAAACCTTGATACTATAGCATAACAAAGCCCGTATAAACTCTTGAAGTGGTTTTTCAAGCAGGTTTGGGTGAAACGAAAGGAAAGAAAAATGATTAAACAAAAAGCTAGAAAACCGTTAGTTCAAAAAAGACACAGAACAATCAGAGTAAAACTTTCAGGTACTGCAGAATTCCCAAGATTAGCAGTATTTAGAAGTACAAAACATATTTATGCTCAGTTAATCGATGATGAAAATCATGTAACATTAGCTGCAGCTTCATCAAATGACAAAGAATTAAAAGCTAAATTATCACATGGTGGTAATATTGAAGCTGCTAAAGTTGTTGGTGAAGCTATTGCTCAAAAAGCTAAAAAAGCTGGTATTGAATGTGTTGTATTTGATCGTGGCGGATTTTTATATCATGGTAGAGTTGCCGCATTAGCAGATGCAGCAAGAGAAGCCGGTTTGATGTTCTAATTTTATAACATTATTCGAAAAAAAAGTCTGATTTGTTATATGCAAATCAGACTTTTTTTAATCTTAATTATTTAATTAGAAATCCTGCAAGGGGTTTTCCTGTTATGTCTTGTAGAGTAGGACGTTGTGCGGATTGGTAATTCCCGACTTGTATTTTTCCAATTATTTGTCTTCCTGTATTGTCTGTAAATATTGCGACTTTATCATAAAATTTTCCATTAAAAGTTGTTACTTGTGCTGTGTCGCCGTCTCGTTTAATTTCATTTAACAACGTTCCGGTTTGGGAGTATGTACATTCAATAGTTGCTCCGTTTGGAAGGGTTTCGATTGTTCTATAGGTTCCGTTTGCTCGTTGAGGAAATTGTTCTAATTTCCCTCCATTAGGACCTTCATCCATTACAAAAGTAGGTTTTTCATCCGGACGTTTAATAGGTTCTTTACCTCTATCGAGTATGTTTGAGATATCAGTTTCTTCTTTATTAATTTTGTTTACATATATTTCTGAGTTTCCACTGGGAGTATTATGCAGATGTATTTTGTTCAATGCTTCAAGAACTTCATTGTTAGATATTGATTGTGCAGGTTTATTAAATTTGTAGTCAATAACAATTTTTTTCAGTTTATTCAAATTTTCGCCTGTTTTTAAATGGATCTTGTCATTTCTAATATTTTGGGAAGAGTCATTATCAAATCTACCTATTTCTGTCATAGTATTCTCCTTAGTTTAAGATGTACACACTAAGGTGATATCGGTTTGATTTTGATAAACTTTAGGTAAATTTGGAATATATGAATAAATGTAAAGAAGTTAGTTGTTTAAACTTTTTAGGGTTTCGATTGACCTTGCAGATAATAATTCACCCTTTAGTTTTTTATTTTTTCTTTCTTTTTTAGGTAGTTCAACCGGCGGAACGATACCCCAGTTTGAATTTATTGGCTGAAAATTGTCATGTTCAGGATCTGTTATATAGTGAGTGAGCGCTCCGAGCATGGTTTCTTTTGGCAGTTCTAATAGCTGTTCGTTATTTAATAATTTAGCTATATTTATTCCTGCTAAAAGACCTGATGCTATTGATTCTGTGTAACCTTCTGTTCCTGTTATTTGTCCAGCAAAGAAGAGATCATCTCGTTTTCTTGTTTGAAGTGTTGGTTTTAAAAGGGTTGGAGAGTTAATAAATGTATTTCTATGCATAACACCGTATCTTACGATATTAACATTTTCAAGTCCGGGGATTGCTTGTAGTAGCTCTTTTTGAGCACCCCATTTCAGGTTTGTTTGAAATCCGACAAGATTGTACAGTGTTTTTGCGGAATTATCCTGTCTTAATTGTACAACTGCATAATTCTTTTCACCTGTGCGTTTATCTATTAATCCGACAGGTTTCATTGGTCCGAAACGTAAAGTATCGACTCCTCTGGATGCTAAAACTTCAATAGGTAAGCAGCTTTCAAAGAATTTTGCTCCTTTTTCAAAATCATGTTGTTCAATTCTAGGAGCATTAATTAAAATATTGTAGAAATTTTCATACTGCTCTTTATTCATAGGACAATTTATATATGATGCTTCTCCCTTGTCGTATCTGCTGGCCCAAAATGCAGTATTAAAATCTATACTGTCTTTTTCAACTATTGGTGCTATTGCATCAAAAAAATGTAAATATTCGCTTTGGGTAAAATCTTTGATGGCATCACAAAATTTTGAGCTTGTCAGAGGTCCGGATGCTATAATTGTTGGCTGTTGCGGTATTTCTGTTATTTCTTTTCTTATAAGAGTAATGTTGGGATTTTGTTCTATTTTTTCAGTTACAGTATTAGAAAATTTGTGTCTGTCAATAGCAAGAGCATTTCCTGCAGGAACATGGCATGCTTTAGCTATTTTAATCAATTCGCTTCCCAATATTTCCATTTCATGCTTTAGCAGTCCGCTGGCATTTGTAATATCATAAGACCCAAGGCTGTTTGAGCATACAAATTCTGCACAGTCTTTAGTTGTATGTGCGCCGGTTGTTACATTCGGGCGCATTTCGTATAAATTAACTTTAAATCCTCGTTTTGCAAGTTGAAGCGCAGCTTCAGAACCGGCAAGACCTGCTCCAATAATATTTATTTCGTTGTTCATTCCTGTAGTTTAGCCAAGATATACCTTGCTGTCAAATTGGTATATGTATAGTAATGTTACAAAATGTTATCTTTGTAGTAAGTTTTTCTTGCTATTTATGTAATGATTAAGTATAATAAGTACACTTGTTTTGAAATTTCGTAAAAAATGTAAAAGTTTTGAAACATTACCCGAAAGAAATGGCAATTTCAGACTTGTTGTTGTTTTTTTCATACTGTGTAGGTGATTTTAATAATTAGTAGGGATTATGTCAGTAAAACCAATCATACCAAGTATAGACTCAAATAATAATAATAATTCAAATAAATTAAAGCTTAATGTTGTAAGAAATACATCATTGCAATATGGAAATAGTTTACCTCAAGAACCGCAAGTTCCTCAGTCGAAGAATGTATCTTTCAAAGGTGCAGGTGGGGTGAACCCTATTGTCGGTTTGATGGATTTTATTGAGGCCGGCGGATACGCTGCATCATTTTGTATTCAAGACGGTTTAGGTTTTATTTTCCCTCGTGTTGGAAAAGGGCTTGTTCGTGGCGGTAAAAAGAAAAAAGATGAAAATGGTAATGATATTCTTGATGAAAACGGTAAGCCTAAACGTGAATTAAATTGGGCATATGCAAGAAAAGAAGCATTAAGAGAAATTATTACAGGTCCAAGTGCATTTTTAATTCCACTCGGTATGTTGGCTGTAATTAATAGAAAATTCGGCTACGGTAATAATGTTAAATTAAATTATATTGACAGTTTTAAGACTCCATTTACAGAGTATGCAAAAAATAATATAGAAGCTATCAAAAACGGTACAGCTAATAAGACAGAATTTTATCAGGCTGTATTTGAAGATGCTATTAACAAAACCGTTAATAATCAATTGCCAGCATCTGAAAAAATGAGTTCTGATGAAATTGTAAATGTAGCAAGAGAATTTACCGATAAACAGCTTCAAATCGAGGCTATTCAGGCAGATAAGTCTTTGAATAAAAAAGCAAGAAATGCAAAAATTGCAGAAGTAGGAACTGTTGAAGATGCATTTATGAAGTTGATGAAAAATAAGGTAGGCGGTACTGTTGATGAAATGTCGGTTCAAATTACATCTTCAAAAGGCGGTGTTAAACATGGAGGTATCGGCGAATTAGTAAAAGCTATGAATGATTATTTCGGTGATGCTGTTAATAATACCAAAAAGGCATTAACCAAAGATCCTTCAGCAGTTATTGATAATGTTGTTAAGAATTTTACAAACAGAAGAATGGGCTCAAGAGTTCTTACTAATCTCGGCATCTTTGGTGTTGTTGCGGCTTTCTATACACAAATTCCTAAGCTGTACAATATGGGAACAAACGGTAAAAATCCGGCTTTAGCGCATGAAGAGGAGGAAGCTCAGGAACAAGAAAAAGCTAAAGCAAAAGCAAAAGCTGCAACAGTTAATGCGCAGCAATCTGCAACAGAAAATAAAAAAGATGTGCCGTTTACAGGTATGACAAGTTTCTTAGAAAAAACCGGAGAAAAAGTTTTCAATGGTAAACACACCAAAGCTTTTTCAGATATATTTGAACTTAACGGTCCTATAATGTCAGGTAATGCAATGGCAGCATTATTGTATGCATTTTGTATTCCGCCTAGATTAGCGAATGCTCAGGATAAATATGATTACGGCGAAATTGTTGTACGTGATATGACAGCATTCACTGCGTTACTATTTGGGGCAAAAGCTCTTGCAAGATTATTCTCTGACGGATTTACAAAAATTACAGGTCTAGCATTAAATAAGAAAAATCTTGAAGGACGTAATGTATTCCAAAAAGTTATTGATTATTTAAATCCTTCAGATACAAGGCATAGTGTACTTTCAAGTAAACAATTGAATTCTAAATATACGCATATTGAAGACTATAAAAACGGTGTTGGCGGATTTATGGAATTTATTGAAGGCAGTGGCGGAAATGTTAAAAAAGCCTTTGCTCAAGATAAAGATGTTAAAGCTGCTGTAGAAAGTATTTTACAGGATTTCAACGGTAAATCATTCAAAGATGCTACGGTAAAAGAAATCAAGGATGCTTTGATTTCCGCAGATAAAGCTAAAACAGACTTGATTAAGAAATTCTATAAATTATTTGAAGGCGATAATGGTTTATTAAGGAAAGCAAAAACTTGCAATAGTGCATTTGGATTCTTATCAACACTTGTTCTTGTTCCGGGTCTAATCATTTGGTTGACAGATTTTTGTGAAAAAATGACGGAAAAAAGGTCAAAAGAAGATAAAGCTAAAGATCAAAAAGTAAAAGCTGCGGAAGTAAAAAGTAATTCAGAAGTACAATTTCAAAAAAATATTCCATCTGCAGCGCCTACAATGGCAGGTTTTCTGAATAAATAAAAGATATGTAAAACCGAAATCAAATAAACTCCAAAAAGGCGGCTTGAAAATTTTCAAGCCGCCCTCGCTATTATAATATTAAATATTTTATTCAGTTGCTTCAATTACAGCATTAATATCTGCAACCATTGCATCCGGGTCGTAACCATGAACTTTAGCACCTGCTTCTAAATTTTCGAATCTTGCTGCAGCGCATCCCAAGCATCCTAATCCGTATTTGTGAAAAATTTCAATACTTTCAGGATATTTTTGGGCAATTTCTAGAATATTCATATCTTTTGTTACTTTTTCAGCCATAATCTTATCTCCTTTTTGACTTTTAGATACTTATCATTAAACTTTTATTATAGACATTATACATTAAAAAAGAAGGAAGTGCATAGTTATGGAATTAATAAAATTTTTTTTCAAAGATGAGGTTCCTGCAGTAGGTCTGAGCCGTTTTAAAGAAAAAAAAGAAACGTATACTTATTATAATCAGCCAAAGTTAAATTTTAACAGGCGAGTATTTAAACCGAATTATAATAATAACTTCTTTTTATTATAATTATAATATTTTTTTAATATTTCTTAATATATTTCTGTAAATTAATCAATTTTTGTCAGAAAATATACTTATATAAGTATAGGGAAAAATTGGGGACGCATAAATATGAGTGCAGGATTAATTGGAAAATTATTAGGAATTACAGGCGGTTCGGTTGGTCATGTACAGTATAGACCTCAGGCACAGGCTGTTGCTCCATCTTATAAAACAGCTTCGTATGCTTCAATTCCGTATGAAAGAGCTCCGCAGGTATTAGATACTGTTCCGACAAAGGGTTTGTTACCTGGATATTCTACACCTGAAAAAGTGTGGGTTGCATAGTAAGTTTTAGCCCATTAAATCTAAATGTTTGCCTTTGGCAGAATTAGATACATCAGGATGTAAAAGGTTATAGTTTGAAGATTTATTCGTTTGGTTTAAAAAATCAAACGAATTTTTCTGCGCAGCTTGTGTGTTTCTGCTTTCAAACAACTGTACAGGCTGTATGGTGTACATATATTGACGTTTTATTTCATCTATAGCATTGAACATAGTTAATCTCTCTTATAGAGATAAAGTTTATTTTTGTTAGTAAATTTCAAAAAAAGAAAGAATTGTTACAAAATTAACAATTCTTTCTTTTGGTAAAAAGTGTTAAATATAGGATTATTGATCACTTTCGTGGTGATCATTATCTTTCATTAGTCTTGCAAAATCAGAAGGCTTAATACTTTGTACAAAGTTTTTAAATTCTTCAGCTTCTTGGGCATCTTTAGCGCTGTCAGTTGAAACTGATCCGTTTGATAAAACATTTGCAGTCACGTAAATTGGTGCATCAATTCTTATAGCAATGGCTATAGCATCAGATGGTCTTGAATCTATTTCAATTTCATTTCCATCTTTATCTTCAAGAAATATTGTTGCAAAATAGGTATCTTTTTCGACATCATTTATTTCTACTTTAGTAATTTTATATCCGGTTTTTTCTATAATACTTATTATTAAATCATGTGTCATCGGTCTTGTTACACTAAGATTTTCGATTTTTCTGATAATTGAGCTTGCTTCCGCAGAGCCAATCCAAATAGGCAGAGCACGTCTGTTTTCTTTATCGTGCAGAACAACTATAGGAGAACCGGTTCTTGTATCAAGGGCAATGCCCATAACTTTCATTTCAATCATAATTACCTCACTTGTATAATAAGTATTATAACTAATAAAAATTTTTTTTAAATAAGCTTTTCAAATGAAAATCTTTATGCTAGAATGAAAGATGTAATCACCGAGAGGGGAACAGATTACTATCACTTTGGAGAAGTGGCCGAGTGGCTTAAGGCGGCACCCTGCTAAGGTGTTGTGTGGGGTAACCTGCACCGAGGGTTCAAATCCCTCCTTCTCCGTTTTTTAGTATATAAAGCACATAAAGTGCAAGTTATAAGTTTAAGGAAATGCCCGAATTTCGGGCATTTTTAATTATTAATATCATATTTTGAGACTTAATTTATGTGAATTTGTTAAAATCAATACCGAAAATTCAAAAAAGTCTCAGACTAGATTTTTCGAAGTGCAAGCTTATCTAGTTAATTATTCCATTTCTAAAAACTTTTTACAAATTAAGATTACATAGATGCTTGTATTAAAATTATCTATTATAACAAAAGTATCAAGACCCGTTATTCAGATTTTCGAGAAAAAGATTAATAAATAAAATTATTAGAGTTTTGCAATCTTGTGTAGCTTTTTTACAGTAATTTCTGCAGCTTGTCTTCCATTTAAAACATCTTCTACAATATTAGGAGGTAAGAATCTTAAATTCATTAATCTATAAACATATGAACTCTTTTTCTGTTCTGGAGATAACTTTCCATCTTTCCATAATTTATAATAATAAAAGCCTTTTATTATCGCTTTTATTAAAGTAGAATTGTATTTAACTTCATCTCCTATAATTAGTTTATTGCCATGGCTTGGAGTTGAAATTATTTTTATATCTTTTTTAATTATGATAAATTCAGTATCTTGAATATTTATGGGTATTTCTTTATTGTAAGCTAGATTTTCTAAAATCTTAATTGTTATGTTTGTATTTAATTCTAATACAATATTGTCTTTAGATATTGTCACTTTGTGTACAATTAATCGTATTATCTGATCATTGAGCTTTAAATCTTCAAGAGAACTTAAAATTTTATTCTGGACCTCTAATGCATAATTGTTCAAATATGGTTGAATTATAGTTTTATTCGAAATAAAAGCTGCTATTTCCTGTTTTACAATGTTTTCAATTTCATCTCCAGGAATTTTATTTACTGAACCCGCAAGGTCTTTTTTATGTTGGATATTAGCTTGTGATACATAATAACAGAAAAAAGTGCTGCCTAAAACAATTATGGAAGCGTTGCGTCTAGCATTTATACGGGAAGCTACGATTACTAATGAAAATGGAAATCGTGAAAAAATTTCTTTCATACAGCTTTTCGCACAAAAAATAGTGCAGGATGCGATTAAAAATGACGGGCCTTCTCGGAAAATGCTTCTGCAGAACTTGAATTTGCTGAACTTTGATTTCTGGCAGATGATTGAGAATAAGGCATTTGAGGATTTTGAGCCTGAGACAAGTGAAGAAGATGAGAAATTCTACAAAGATACTTTGCGCAAAATCTTGGAAGATTATTACCGGAATAATCCTGAAAATTTGTAGTATAACTGCGAAAATTCCCTACCACAATGCTGGTAGGGAATTTTTTTGTAAACATAAATACAGAATTATATGAATACATGTTTTTAAAATTTATGTTGACATTATTGAGAAAATACCTTATTATAAATATTGATTAGGAGTTAATATGTATAAAAAAATAATTAAATTTATAAAAAATAATATGAAAAGTAAGACTGAACAATTTAGTATTCGGATTCCTAAAGATTTAAAAAGGCATATAGAAAAACAATCTAAAATATTAAGATTATCATTACCAGATTATGTAAGAGCAATTATAACAAATGAACTTTTACCAGAAATTTTAGAATCAGATTTAAAAGAGGTAACTTGTGAATGGATAACAAAACAAGGTAAAGATTCTATTGAAATTCATTTGGGAGAAAAAATCAAAAGATTGAAAACAGTAATAGAAATAGCATCCTACGCAATTGAGGAAACTGAAAAGCTTCAGCAAAAATTTATAAATGCGGAGGTAGAATATATGAACAATATAAATAGCAAGATGAACACAAACCGAAATATAGGAGGAAAATAATTATGAAAATTATATTATGGTTTTGATTGAAAAAGGCAAAGTAATTAAAAACAAAAAGCAAGCCGGCACAAATTTTATAAAAAATATTACATTATAAATAACAATAATAAACTTTGGCATATTAATTTTAAAGCTTAATTTGAAATTAGGGAACATTTTTTTGATTAAGTATTTTTTTTAAATTTTCGCAATAGCAAATTTAGGATTAAGCCATACAAATATATCAATGCAGACCAATTCATTAAAGCGTTATAAAGCATTGATTCATAGTTTGGTAATTGTTACTCAATGCTCTGAATGTTATAAACAATACTTTTAATAAAGCTGAAAGTAAAAAATAATATAAGAATAAGAATAGGCAAAAATGCAAAAACAATGCCTAAATTTTGAATTAATTTGAAATATTTATTATTCAAAATTTTTTCATTAGTTATTCTTTTCCAACTTACAATTTCAAAAACATAAACCAAAAAAGTTAATATAAAAAATAGAATATTTAAGCATAGTATACCTAAAAAAGTAATTCCAACTCCCAAAGCATGTGCCGTATTTCCAGCAATGTATTCAATATACAACTCAGGAAGAGTAAAAATTGTACATAAAATAATTATTATCCAACCGCAAACGGATAAAAAATTGAAGCTATAACGATTCCTAAATTTATCTAAAAACATAACTTAATATTACAAAAAAGCGAAAGGAAAAACAACTATGACAAATACAAAAGACTTTGATGATGAAATGAAGATACTATCAATGGGGGTATACAAAGGAAATGAAAAACTTATACCAAAGGATTGGATTAAATTTTCAGATTTTGATAATAGTAAAACAGGTTTTCATGCGGAAGCCTTTTATAAAAATGGAACTATTGTAATCTCAATTAGAGGAACGGATGAAATTTTAAATGATTTTATAAAAGAAGATATTGGACATCTAGGTATGAAAAAACTTCCAGCACAATATGTTGATGCTCAAAAATTCTATGAAAAAATAAAAAAGGATTTTCCTGATAAAAGAATAGTTTTTACCGGTCATTCTTTAGGTGGTAGTTTAGCACAACTAATGTCAAATAAAACAGGATGTGAGACTGTAACTTTTAATGCTTATGGTGTAAGGGATATATTACAGGGGAATGTGAGAGAGAATCTTGATAATATAAGAAACTATGGAAATGTTGATGATAGTACATTTAATTTTAACTTAAATAATCAACTTGGACATACATATATAATTGGATACGGGCAGAATAGCGATTACATAACTAAGAATGTAGATGGTGAATATTTAGGGGGTACATATCCATTAAAATATCATTTTATAGAAGGAATGGGAGATTTAGAAAATGCTGTTGAGTATAAACCTACTAGGCTAGAAGGGCAAATTAATCTAGATATTGATTTCAGAGATATTGATAGTGATAGGATATTTACAAATGAAGAAATAAAACAAATGACATCAGATGAATATAGTCGTTTAGAAAGTTTTATAAATCAACAATTGGCGGCTGGAAAAGTTATGTCAGAAGCAGAAGCAAAACAACAATTAAGAGCTGGAAATTTAATTTATGTAAATTCATATACACGTTCTGATGGAACAAAAGTAAAAGGTTACTATAGAAGTAAATAAAATATTATAATTTGGGTATAATACAAAATGACAATTCCCTGTTTTATATAATGCAGGGAATTGTCCAAAAGTATTGTTATGGAAGTGTTTAAAAGGAAAATTTTGCGAAATTAATTCAAAATTCCCTGAAAATTGAATTAGCAGGGAATTTTTATATTATAAAAATTTTAAATAGCTTTAAGACTTCAAGATAGACTTTTGATGCAGAAACTACCTTCTCCGTTTTTATATCAGCCGTCGGACGGTGTATGATATTGGATTTTTAAACTTGCTTAAATCGGACTTTATTAGGATATACAATCACAAAGAATATTTTTAAATTTGGTGTAATTTAACGGGACATTTTATCTGCACGCATAAAAAGATTATTCGGCAAAGTTGGCTTTGTGTTTAAGTTTTAGCAGTCGGAAGTAATCGTTTTATATGTTACAAAAAGGTCTTTTGATGGTCATCATTGTCCGATTACTGTCCAAGAATTGACTTAAATTTTCTATTTTAAAACCAATGTTATAGTCTATTCCGCCCTCACAATCTAACTTGTACGGCTAAAACGATTATTTGACATTTTAAGTAAATAAAGTCCGGTTACTATAAAAAGTTTTAAATTTTATGCTTCTCTCCCCATTCACATAATGAATATAGTATAGGAATAAGTGATTTCCCTTTTTCCGATAACGAATATTCAACCTTAGGAGGAATTTGCGGATATTCTTTTCTTATGATTAAATCATCCGCTTCAAGTTCTTTTAATACATTACTTAATGTTTTATGTGAAATCATTTTTAAATATTTTTGTAATTGATTAAAGCGAATTACTTTATGTCTATATAGAGCATATAAAATTGTTAGTTTATATTTTCCGCTTATTAGAGATAGAGTATAATTAAATCCAGTTTCTTCAAAACTTTCAACACTATTTATGCAATCTTTTTCTTCTTTTTCCATAAATGGTTCCTTTAAAGTAAGTAGGTTACCTAAATATCCGTACTTGAATAAATTACCGCTAAAGTTTATCATGCTTCTTGTAAAAAGTAAAGGAGGATTATATGAGAGAACAAATAGAAGAATTCAACACAGTTGAGAATTTAGCAAGAAAATTTATTGAAGCTGTTAAAAATGGTAATAGTGAAATTGTAAAACCTTATTTTTATGAAAAGGCAAGCTTCTATGGTCAATTAAATGAAAAAGAATATCAATCAGGTTCAATTCAACTTTTCTACGATACTATAGATAAAATGGGGGCTTGCACAGATGATTATGTCGCAAGAGTGGATGTTATTACATTAGAAAAAACCATTGCGGTAGTGAGGGTTATTGAAGATAATTGGCACGGGTATAAATTCACAGATTTATTAATTATGAATAAGATTAACGGTGATTGGAAAATTGTTGCAAAAGTTTATGATACATTATCTTATGGAGAGTAGTGATGAAAGTTCTTTTACTAAATGGTTCACCACATAAACTGGGCTGTACTTATACTGCTTTATGTGAAGTCGCAAATGTATTAAATCAAAAAAATATTGAAACTGAAATATTTTATATTGGAACAAATGCAATTTCTCCTTGCCGAGATTGCAGAGCTTGTGCAAAATTAGGCAAATGTGTTATTAACGATAAAGTGAATGAATTCCTTGATAAAGCTGAAAATGCTGATGGATTTATTTTTGGTTCTCCTGTTCACTATGCAAGTGCCAGCGGTATAATTGTACCTTTTTTAGATAGAGCCTTTTTTGCAGATTCTTTGAGCAATAAAAAGAGGTTTTATCTTAAACCCGGTGCAGCAATAATTTCTGCAAGACGTGCAGGAACAACTGCAACTTTAGACCAATTAAATAAATATTTTTTAGTGTCAGAAATGCCTATTATATCTTCAAGATATTGGAATATGGTTCATGGTTGGACGCCTGAAGATGTTAAAAAAGATGAAGAAGGTCTGCAGACTATGAGAATATTAGGTACAAATATGGCTTGGTTTTTAGAAATGAAAGAATTTTATATTAAATCTAATCACGATTTACCAAATATTGAAAATTATATTTACACAAATTTTATAAAATAAGATATGATGCATTAAGTCTAAAAGCAAAGATATAAGTGCCTTGCGTATTCAGATATTGAAAATTTCACGGAATTAATAGCCCGTGGAATTTTTAGTTTTCACATTTTACTTTACATTTGGCTAAAAACTTCCAAAATCAAAGAAAATTTCAAATACGATTAATGTCCTGTTAAATCACGTTTGAAAAGAAAGCCAAACTAACAGCTTCTAATCTTATCTAATCAACAACAATATCACCGTCGATTTTAATATTTTTAAAATCCTCAACAGTCAGCGGTGAGTTTTTGATATAAACATCCCCACCGATTTTTTCAAGGTTGCCTAAATCAGTTACCTGTGAATCACTGAAATCAGCGTTTCCGTCAATAGTTTGAAGATTTTCTAAATTAGTAACCTGAGAAGCATAGAAACAAGCATTTCCTCCAATCTTTTTGAGGTTTCCTAAATCAGTAATCTTGGAATGACAGAAATTAGCATTTCCATCTATAACTTCAAGATTTTTTAAATTAGTAACCTCTGAATCATAGAAATCAGCATCATTCTCGATTTTTTTAACTTTTTCTAATAGTTTATTTTCATTTATTCCTAAATCTTTAAATGTATAGTCCTCAGACTGTTGTTCGTATTCAAAAATTGTTAAATATCCGTCTTTATCTTCTTCTACTTCTATTCCCAAGCATCTATATATTGTTTTAGCATCATTATTCTCTATTGCTGCTTTTAAATCATTTTTTATTTTTGTTATTTCTTTTCTTGCAGTTACCGCAGATTTTATTTCATCTTTTGCATTATTTGTTAGTTGCATATTATTTTCAGAAATATGTTTTTGCATAACATCCAGCGAATCCACCGGAATTCTATTGTTGTTTCGTTCGCCCTGAATTTCCTGTATTTCATCTCCAACAAATCTCACTCCGAGTTTGGGCTTACCGTTTTCAAGATATACGTGGAAATCCCCTTCTGCAAGGTATGGTTCTGCGTTATTACTTTTCGTACACCAGGTTTTATAGGATAGTGCTTTCAATTTCTCAACGTTAGCTTCAAAATTTTCAGGGTCGTGTTTTTTAGATGGAATAATAATCCATTTTGTATCAGTTTCGCCGGTATTAGTTCCTGTGTCAGCAAGATAAAAAGCACGCAACTTATTTTGATACATTTTGTTTAAATCAAACCGGTATTTCTGGTCATTTTTAGTATTTTTATCAATTTCATATATGCAATCAGCAAGAACTCCTTTGTTTAAAACAGGAGGGATTGTATCGTTATCGGGTTTTAAATCTTTTGTTATGGCATTCAAAATTAAAAGTGCAGTTGTGTTTGAATAAGCGTCATTTTCATTAAACACATAATCTGCCCACTCTTTGATTATTGCTTTCCTTTGAATTTCAGTTTCATGCTGCCGTCCGCCAAAGTCTGTTTCGGCAATAGTTTTTGCTTTATTGCCTGCCCAGTTTTGTAAATCTTCGTTAGAATTAAATTTTTCAATAGGCGCTTTAAATTTTTCAACAACCGCTAAATCTATCCCTTCAAATTCTTTCTTTTTCATTGCTCCAAACGAAACAGTATCCTGAGCTAAAGGTGCAAGATGTGATTTGGTTACACGTTGATTTTGTGTATAATTTTTATATTGAAAATTTATCGGGGTAAGATTGATTAACACACTATTGTCCTTATTTATACACATACACTATAAAGAACTGAAAATATAAAATTGCTATATATGTAGGTCTACTTTACAAATTATTACAAATAAGTAAATTACTATGTTACTAAAACTTATATTATGTGTTTATTTATAAATCAAAGTTATATGTATTTAAATTTCTCATTAATTTTACGAATTATTAAGAATTCTTTTTTTTAGATGAAATTATACTTAACTTATAGTAAACTAACCTTTACATAAATTGGAGGGAAATTATGAAAAAGATTCTTTTAATCGTTTTATTTGGATTTTTATGCAATCCTGTATTTGCAGCTGTAGACACTTGGGTTAATACAAATCCATACAAACCATACAATGAAGAAATAAAGCTTAATAAAACATATCATGATGTTTATGAAAAAGATGGGATAAAAATTGAAAAGAATATGTTTGAATTTAAATATTCTTACAAGGATGGAAAACCTTATGAATATATTATTACAAATAACACAGATAAAGATTTATTATTAAAAGGCGTTGATTCTGAATATCATGCAAATAAAAATATTACTCGTAAAAGTCATTGGACAAGAGTTAATGTCAGGTCTTATAAGTATTGGTATACATATGTACCATTTATTGATGACTACTTCGGCTTGAAAAGTCAGCTTGAAACTCAGCCATATCTTTATGATTTTCCAAAAGATTATACAATAAAAAAAGGTGAAACATTACGTATTTTGGCTTTGGGTTTAGATATGGATAAAATTCAAAAACTTATTTTTATTTTTGATGATAATGCAGAAGAGTTAAAAATAGAATTTTAGCACTGTAGGAACTTTTATCGGAGTTAATAAAATGAAAATAAAAAATTTTATTAAATCAATATTTCTAACAGTAATAACATTTCTTTTATTTTTTAATAGTGCAGAGGCAAAAGAATTTCAAACTACAGAAAATCAGATGAGAAATTTTCTTGCAGTACATTCGCTTGTTGTTGAAAAAGGAAGTGATATTCATTTTTACGAAGGAAAAGGTGTAAGACCTGTTATAACTTATCTTGAGCATAACAATTTTAGAAACGCATATGTAGGAGATAGATGTATTGGTAAAGCCTCTGCATTATTATTAGTATATGGTAAAGCTAAAAAAGTTTATACTCCTTTAATTTCAAAACCTGCTATAAAAGTCTTTGAGGAATACAAAGTAGAATACTTTGCAGATGTTGTGGTAGATAATATTAAAAATTCGGACGGAACGGACCTTTGTCCTATGGAAAAGAAGGTTCAAGATATTGACAGTCCTAAAAAAGCATATAAACTGCTTAGGAATATATAAATTCATAAGCAGTTTATACATTTTGAGGTATATAATTTAGGGCTATTATTATAGTATGTTTTTAATATCTTTAACTATAAGTTCTTTTGTTAAATGATATTTTTCGTACAATTTATCAAGAGGGATTCTGTCGGTGAATTCTTTTTGAGCTCCGTAGTTCAGAACCTTCATATTACTTGAACCATAGTAGCTTGCAATTTTTTCACCAAATCCGCCTTCTAAAACACCATCTTCCAATGTTATAACAAGGCTGTGGTCTTGCTTTAGGGTTTCTAACAGTTCTTTATCCAAGCCTGTAATAAATCTTGGATTGATTACTGTTGCATTGATGTTCATTTTTGATTTTAATTCTTGTTTTACTTCTTTTGCAAGCTGTAAAAAGTTTCCAAGACCTAAAATTGCAATTTCTTTACCTTGTTCTTCAACTTTGAATTTATTTAGAATTGAGTAATCTGTAGTATCCTCGATTCCTGTAGATATAACATTTCCAAACGGGACTCTGATTGCAACAGGATATTTAGTCTGTTCTACAGACCAGTCAAGCATTCTTAAATATTCTTCCTTACAAGTAGGTGCAAGGTAAACAATATTTGGAATGTTTGAAATCATCGGGATATCAAATACTCCAAGATGTGTTGCATCAGCAGGCGAAATTGCTCCCCAGCAAATTAAAAGTGTTGCAGGAGAATTATTTAGCGCTAAATCTTGAGATAATTGGTCATAAGTTCTTTGGATGAAAGAACTTAATACTGCCAAAATAGGTTTTGCACCATTTTTAGCAAGGCCTGATGCGAATGCAACTGCATGTTCTTCAGCAATACCGACATCTGTATAATTTTTGCCTAATTTATTCCGAAATTCTTTAGTAAATCCATAAGCTCCAGGTGTAGATGGACTGATTGCGATTACTGTATTATCTTTTTCATGTTTTTTTAGAATATAGTCTGTTGTAATAGAGTAATAACTTTCAATCTGTTCAGTATCTTCATGTTTATCCATAAACCCTGGTAATTGCCAGTGGTAAGATTCTTTGTCTAAAATTGCCGGTTCATATCCTTTCCCTTTCAATGTATGGATATGAATGATCGTAGGTTTATTGGTATCTTTTACTTTTTGTAGAATATCAATCATTGTTTTAATATCATTGCCTTCTTCTACATAGTAATATTCAAATCCGAAAGTTTTAAAGAAATTATTTTCAGCTTTACCTTTGGATTCTCTTAATTCAGCAAGATTTTTGTATAATCCGCCATGGGTTTCTGCAATAGACATTTCATTATCATTAATTATTGCAATGAAGTTAGAATTTAGTACTGAAGCATTGTTAAATCCTTCAAATGCTTCCCCTCCGCTTAAGGAACCATCTCCAATAAGGGCAATAATATTATAATTTTCACCTTTTAAATCTCTTGCTTTGGCAAGACCTGTAGCCAAGCTTATTGAAGTTGATGTGTGCCCTATAATAAACGGGTCATGTTCACTTTCATTAGGATTAAAATATCCTGAAATTTCTGAATGTTCCAAAGGGTTTGTAAATCCTTCTTTTCTTCCGGTCAACATTTTATGCGGATATACCTGGTGAGATACATCAAAAACGATCTTATCAACAGGCGAGTTGAAAACATAATGCAGTGCAATAGTTGTTTCAACTATCCCCAAATCAGGGCCTAAGTGTCCGCCTATTGCGTTAACTCGGGTTAATATTCCTTCTCTTATGTCTTGGGCAAGTGTCTTCATTTCCTCTAGAGATAATTTTTTTACATCTTGAGGACTGTTAATCTTATCTAAGATTGACATTTAATAGTTCTCCTTATCTTCTTCTTTTATATCTACTATTTATATTCTTTATCCGTTACCGGTTCAAGCCAGGTTACGGAATTATTTGGAATGTTTGGCTCTATTGAAATATGTGCAAACCAGCTATTTGGAGCTGCTCCATGCCAGTGCTCTACATTTGGCGGGATTTTAACAACATCGCCTTTTTTCAAAATTTGTATATCTTTACCTTTTTCCTGATATCTTCCTTCGCCTGAGGTTACAAGTAAAAGCTGCCCGCCTGAATGCTTGTGCCAGTTTGTTCTTGCTCCCGGTTCAAAAGTTACATTTGCAATTGATGAATTCCATATATCATCTTTTTCAACAAGTCTGCTAAGATATGTAGTTCCGGTAAAAAATTTGCCATAAGGGTTTATCTCACCTTGTGCAAACGGTTGTTCCAAATTTTGTGACATAGCTGCATTTCCTCCTGTTATCAGTACTGTACAAAATAATATAGCGAGTAATTTTTTCATGATTAAGCCCTTTCTTATTCTAGTAGATTACCTCTATATTATTACTTTACAACTTGATAGCAGCTATCAGTCAAGTAATTTTTTAATGTCCGCTGTTAAGTTTTTCATTATCTTCATCATGGAAGAAGTGCCACTTAAAGCTTGGGTAAGCTTTGCTCATTTTCTCCCAATCAATATAGATTTCATATCCTTCCATATTATTTTTTCTTTCTTTTTCCCACGATTTTATAAAATCAATGCAGGCATGGTCTATAAAATGTAATCTGCTTGCGCATAGTGTAAGATTTTTGTTTTTAGGAAGTTTTTCTAATGTTTCAATTAATGTTGGTAATTGCAGGAATGTAATATTTCCATGTAGATTTGCGACAATTTTGTTTTCATTTTCTATATTTTCAGTGTCAATATCAACTTTTAAGACTTTATATGCACTTTTTATAAATGCACAGGCAAAACCGATTAAAATCCCTTCAAACAGGTTTGTAAATAATATTGCCACAAGGGTGATTATATATATTGCAAATTCCCCTTTGCTAAGGTTAAGAATGTATTTTGCAGCATTTATATCAATAAGTTTATATCCTGTGTATACAAGGATTGCCGCAAGTGCAGATATCGGAATATAGTTTAATACTGTTGGAAATGCTGTTACAAATAATAAAAGCCAAAATCCATGTAAAATAGCGGATAGTCGAGTTTGAGCATCTGCGTTAATATTTGCTGCACTTCTTACTATAACTCCTGTTATCGGTAAGCCTCCAAGCATTCCTGAAATAGAGTTTCCGATACCTTGTGCGATAATTTCTTTGTCATAATCTGTTTTTGATCTGTCACTCATTTTGTCTATTGCGGCAGATGTTAATAGAGTTTCTGCGCTGGCAATGAATGTGATTACAAGTGCATTTAAAATAACATTTAAGTTAAATATATGACTAAATTCAGAGAATTTTATAAAGTTAATATCACTCCAGAAATTTGAACTCACTTGAATATAATTTATTTCAAGATGAAGAGAATTCGCAACTATGGATGAAACAATAATTCCGACTAAAGCGGCCGGTATTGCTTTTAATTTTTTGTATGGTAAAACATTCCACAATAAAATTATTGAGATGGTTAATAAACCTATCATACAAGCCTGATGGTGAACTGAGCCATCGAGAGGGAGTACTGAGTTATATATAACGCTAAACAAATCTTTTATATTATCAATAAAATTATTTTGCGGATTGCTGTCAAGCATTATATGAAACTGAGATAAAAAGATTGAAATACCGATACCTGCCAACATTCCTTGTATTATTGCAGGGGAAATGGCTCTAAACCACTTTCCAAAAGCCAAAAGACCAAAACCGATTTGCATAAGCCCTACAAGAAATATTATCAAAAACAGTTTATCTACTCCCATGTGCTGAATAATATCAACAATTATAAGGATAAGACCTGCCGCAGGGCCTGACACCTGGAGTGAATTTCCGGAAAACATTCCGACTACAATACCGCCGATGATTCCTGCAACAATACCGCTATATATCGGCAAACCGCAGGCAATAGATATCCCTATAGCAAGAGGTAATGCTATTAAAAATACTATTATTGAAGCTAAAAAGTCCTTTTTGATTGTGTCTGGCATTGTGATATCCCCTTTTTACTATATACAAGAATATGTTATCATATTGAGTGTTAAAAATACAATTAAGAAATGTAAACTATTTAGCTTTTATGACTAATTTTATTTTTTATATAGTGCGTTTTTTATTATTTTACCAGCAATAAAAATGGCTCCTTGAGTTTCTTGAGAATTTTCTAAAGCATTTAACATCATAAAATCATGAATAGTTCCGTTTATTCTTATGTTAAAAACTTTAACTCCTGCATTATCGAGTTTTTTTGCATAGTTTTCTCCTTCATCTCTAAGGATATCATTTTCTGCAGTGATAATTAAAGTTGGGGGGAGTATTTTTAAATCTTTTTCTTCTGCATTTATTGGTGAAATTTCGGGCTTATTTCGGATATTTTTATCCGGTGTATATGCATCCCAAAACCATTCCATTGCTTTTTTGCTTAACCAAGGACCGTTTTCAAAGTCTTTGTATGATTGAGTATTCATCTTAGCATCTGTTACAGGGTAAAATAAAGCTTGAAAACATATTTCGGGGCCTTGTTCTTTTGCTGTTTTAGCAGCCAGGACTGTTGCCATATTCCCACCTGCACTATCTCCTGCAAGTACAATTTTATTTCTATCTATATTAAATATATCTTCATTTTTATAGATGTATTTCAAGATTTCGAATGCTTCGTTAATTGCTGTTGGATATATTGCTTCAGGAGATAGAGAATACTCAACAAATATTACAACTGAATTTGAATAGAGGGATAGTTTTTTTATAAGATTATCATGAGTTTCAATTCCGCCTAAAATCCATCCGCCTCCATGCAGGTATAAAATTACCGGTAATTTTTCTTCATTATTTTTAGGGCGTACAATTCTTATTTTTATTTCTTTTCCTTCAGGTATTTGAATTATTGTATCTTCAACTGTTGTTTCAATATTTTTTACAGAGTATTCAGACTGCAAATTTATAAGAAATTCTCTTGCTTCTTTAGGTGATAATTCATATAAAGGTTTTAGATTTTCATTGTTTAAAGAGTTTACAAATACGGATACTTTTTTAGATAGGTTTGGTTGACTTGAAGTAGGGTGTGTCATTAGAATCTCCTTTTTTTGTTGGCTGCCTATCAATAGTATCAAACGGGTTGAGTTCATGCATTATCCGTCTGTTTATAATCTAATTTATATAAATACGAATAATTAACTTTTATAAAATACTATCCTTTATTTATAAAATAAGTAATAATAGAATAATACTAATGGGGGGAAAGAATATATGAAAGACAAAACTTTTTTAATGATTCCAGGACCTACGCCGGTTCCTGAATCTGTAATGCTTGATATTGCAAAACATCCTATAGGGCATAGAAGCTCCGAATTTTCCTCCATATTAGAAGAAGTTTATGAAAATTTGAAATATGTTTTCCAAACAAAAAATGATGTATTTCTATATACTGCAAGCGGAACAGGTGCAATGTGTGCAGCTTTAGAAAATTTAATTAATCCAGGTGATAAAGTTTTATGTTTATCACTTGGTAATTTTGGAAATCGTTGGGCAAAAATTGCGCAGTCAAGGGGTGCTGAAGTTGAGAAAATAGAAGTAGAAGCCGGGGCAGTTATCAATCCTGACGTTTTAAAAGATAGGTTAGACAAAGACGTTAATAAAGAGATTAAAATTGTAACTCTTACGCATAGCGAAACTTCAACTGGTGCTGCAAATGATGTAAAAACTCTATGTTCAATTATAAAAGAGCATGGAGCAATCTCTGTTGTGGACGGAGTTACAAGTGTGTGTGCAATGCCTTGTAAACCTGATGAGTGGGGAATTGATGTTTTGATATCAGGTTCTCAAAAAGGTTTTATGATTCCACCGGGATTGGCCTTTTTAACTGCAAATGAAAGAGCCTGGAAACTTTATGAAAAATGTGAACATCCAAGCTTTTATTTTGACTGGGGTTCTTATAAAAAATCTGTTCAAGCAAATTCGACTCCGTTTACACCTGCTGTTAATCTTATTGTGGGATTAAATACAGCCTTAAAAATGATAAAAGAAGAAGGAATTGATAATGTTAATGCACGTCATAAACGTTATGCTATGGCTTTGAGAGCTGCTATAAGAGCTTTAAACTTGAAGCTCTTAGTAGAAGATGATAAAAATGCAAGTTATGCAATTACTTCTATACTTCCGCCTGACGGAATTTCTGTTCCAGAAATAAGAAAAATTCTGAAGCAGGATTATGACATTGTGGTTGCTAACGGTCAAAACCAATTAAAAGATAAAATTTTCAGAATGGGTACATTAGGTTTTGTCTGTGAACGGGATTTAATCGCGTCTGTTGGGGCTTTAGAAGCTACCTTGATAAAATTGGGCCATGACTTTACACCGGGTGTTGGGGTAAGTACATTGATTGCAGAGTTGAAAAAATAGAGGTTATATTAATGAAAGTTTTAATTACTGATAAAATAAACGAATCAGCAGGAAAAATTATTGAACCTGTTGCGCAAGTAGATTTTTTGCCTACTATGACTGAAGAGGAATTAATAAAAATTATTCCGCAGTATGATGCTTTGATGGTAAGAAGTCAAACAAAAGTTACATCAAAAATTATAGAAGCCGGAAAAAATTTAAAGATTATAGGCAGAGCAGGGGTTGGTGTAGATAATATCGATGTCGAGTCGGCTACTCAAAAGGGTATTATTGTAGTGAATTCTCCTGACGGTAATACTATAGCAGCAGCAGAGCATACAATTGCTTTAATGTTTGCAATGGCAAGAAATATTGTCCCTGCTGCGCTTTCAACAAAAGAGGGCAAGTGGGACAGGTCAAAATTTACCGGTTGTGAATTGTTTGGTAAAACTTTAGGAATTATAGGTTTTGGAAAAATTGGAACTCATGTTGCTGAAGTAGCTTTATCTCTTGGTATGAAGCTTGTTATTTATGATCCATATGCCTCTAAGGATGTTGTTGAAAAATTTGGTGCGGAATATGCTGAAAGTTTGGATGATTTTTGGGGTAAGTGTGATTTCATAACTGTTCATGTTCCAAAAAATAACGAAACTGTAAATTTGATTAACAAATCGACTATTGCAAAAATGAAAAATGGTGTTCGGCTTATAAATTGTGCAAGGGGCGGTATTATTAATGAGAGAGATTTAAAAGAGGCATTGGAATCAGGTTATGTCGCATCTGCCGCAATCGATGTGTATGAAAATGAACCAAATATTTCTGAATGTTCTTTAATCTCATGCAGTGGAAATCTCGTACTTACTCCTCATCTTGGAGCAAGTACAAAGGAAGCACAGCTTAATGTTGCAACTGATGTTGCAACTCAAATAAAGGAGGTATTATCCGGGGGATCTGCTTCTTCTGCAGTTAATATCCCATCTTTACGTCCTGACAAATTGGAACCTGTTAAAGATTATATGTTGATTGCAGAAAACTCAGGAGAATTGGGTATGCAGCTTTCAGACGGTGTAATTAAGTCTATTGAAATTACTGCACAGGGTGATCTTGCAGGATTAGATATTCAGCCGTTAGAGGTTGCAGTATTAAAGGGTGCTCTATCTTCAATATTAGAAGGAATTAATTATGTTAATGCTCCGGTAATTGCTAAAAAACGAGGAATTGATATAATTTCTACAAGGTCTAATATAAAATGTAACTTTGCAGGATTATTATCAATTAAATTTAAAACTGATAAAGGTGAAAATGTTGTTTCAGGTGCGCTTGTGGCAAAAGATATTCCACGTATAGTTAAAATAAACGATTATGAAACAAGTATTCGTCCGCAAAAACATATGCTTATTGTTCCGCATGTGAACAAGCCTTCTATGATAGCTAAAGTTGCAAAGGTTATCGGTGAAAATAATATTAATATTGGTTCAATGAACGTTGTTCAGAAAAATGATAAACACGAAACTGAATCAATTATGGTTATCAATATTGACTCAGAGGTTAACAATTCGGTACTATCCGAAATTTCTAAAATAGACGGGGTTCATAATCCTAAGTATATAAAATTAAACGCGCAAGTCTAAAGAAAGGAAAAACATGAAATTAGCAGCTTTTGATTTTGATTCAACACTTATAGACGGCGAAACTTTAGAGTTTTTAGCCCGAGAAATCGGCATAGAGCAAGAAATTAAAGAAATTACAGATAGTGCAATGCGAGGTGAATTGGATTTTTTTGAAAGTTTACAACGTAGAGTTTCTCTTTTAAAAGGCCTATCTGTCGATAAGGTTAATCGTATTTGTGAAAATTTACCTGTTATGAACGGTGCATTGGAAACTATTAATGAGTTACATAAACTGGGTTATAAAGTAATTTGTTTTTCCGGAGGTTTTCAAAATGCAACTGTTCCTTTCGCTAAAAAGGCCAATTTAGATGCCGAATTTTCAAATATTTTACATTCAAAAGAAGGTATCTTAACCGGTTCTGTTGGAGGAGGTTTGTTATTCAATGATAGTAAGGGCGAATTATTAAAACGTATACAAGCTATCATGGATGTGTCAAAAGATGAAACAATAGCAATTGGTGATGGTGCTAATGATTTGAGTATGTTTCAATATGCAGGTAAAAGAATTGCCTTTTGCGCAAGACCGGTTTTGAAAAAACAAGCGGATGTGATTATTGATTATAAGGATTTGACTTTTATTTTGGATAATGTTTAAAATGTAATCTTGCCTAAACTGTATTTTCCAAGCCAAAAAGATTCTTTATAATTTTTATCGTTTTTTATATGTTTAATAACATTTTGTGCTGTTTTGTAAGAAGCCATTAAAGGTATTTCAACTTCTTCTCCATCATTTAAAATCAAAATAGGATTATATGAAGTTGATTTTTGCCCAATCAGGAATTTTTTGTATGCATGAGATTTTATATTTGCTGTTGAAAAGTTAAGAAGTTCTTCTTTAGAACTGTATAACGTTTGTTTTTTATAAACAGAACAGGTTTGCTGTTTGTTTCTGCATTCAATTGTTGTCACCGGCAGAATCGAAGCTGCAAAAATTATACTAATCACAACTAATCCCCAGCTAAATGCCAGCTTGTATTTTGGATTGAATGCTGCCATAATTTATTCCTTTTTATTGAGACAATTTTGCTTTTAGTCTAGCTTCAGCTCTTGCTATTGCAGCTTCAGCTCTTTTAGCTTCAAGTCTTGCATTTGCATTACGCAACCTTGTTCTTGCTCTTTCCAAAGCTTCTCTTGCTCTGGCTTCATCGATTTCTTCTCCGGGTTCTGCCAATGTTGTTAAAATAAGGCATTCTTCATCTTTAAATTGTAATATTCCGCCCATTGTTGTAAATGTTTTTACTTCATCATTTACAATAGCACGAGTAACACCGATATCTAAAGCACTCATCATTGGTATGTGACCTTTCAATATACCGAATTCACCGTCAATACCCTTTGAATATATTGCATCCACTTCCTGGTCAAAAACAACTCTTTCTTGTGTAATAATCTTTAATTTCATAAATTATTCCTCAATAGTTTTTGCTTTTTCTACGGCTTCATCTATTGTTCCTACCATATAGAAAGCTTGTTCAGGAAGATTGTCATGTTTTCCTTCGATGATTTCTTTAAATCCTCTGATAGTATCTGCAATTTTAACGTATTTACCAGGAATGCCTGAGAATTGCTCTGCAACAAAGAATGGTTGAGATAAGAATTTTTGAATTTTTCTTGCTCTGTTAACTGTTTCTTTATCTTCTTCAGATAATTCATCCATACCTAAAATTGCTATGATATCTTGTAAATCTTTGTATTTTTGGAGAATTTCAAGAACTTTTCTTGTAACTTCATAGTGTTCTTCTCCGATAATATTAGGATCTAATGCTCTTGAGCTTGATTCAAGAGGGTCAACTGCCGGGTAGATACCTAATGATGCAATATTTCTTGATAATACTGTAGAAGCATCTAAGTGAGAGAATGTTGTAGCAGGAGCCGGGTCAGTCAAGTCATCCGCAGGTACATAAATTGCCTGAACTGATGTAATTGAGCCGTCTTTTGTAGATGTAATTCTTTCCTGCAATTCACCCATTTCTGTAGCAAGTGTCGGCTGATAACCAACAGCTGAAGGTACACGGCCTAACAATGCTGATACTTCAGAACCTGCTTGAGTAAATCTGAAAATGTTATCAATGAATAATAATACATCTTGTTTAGAAAAGTCTCTAAAATATTCTGCGGCAGTAAGAGCGGATAGACCAACTCTCATTCTGGCTCCAGGTGGTTCATTCATCTGTCCATATATAAGACCAACTTTATCTAAAACACCGCTTTCTTTAAATTCATTCCATAGGTCATTCCCTTCACGAGTTCTTTCGCCTACTCCGCCGAATACAGAAACTCCGTTATGCGCCATTGCGATGTTGTGAATTAATTCTTGAATTAAAACTGTTTTACCAACACCAGCACCGCCGAATAGACCAATTTTACCACCTTTTTGATATGGTTGTAGAAGGTCGATTGCTTTAATACCTGTTTCCAATATTTCTACATCGGTATTTTGATCAACCAATTTTGGGGATTCTCTATGAATTGGTAAATATGTATCTGTCTCAATAGGTCCTTCATTATCAACCGCGTCACCCACAACATTTAATATTCTTCCTAAAATAGCTTTTCCTACAGGAATTTTAATAGGTTCATTGGTGTTAATAACTTTCATTCCTCTTCTCAAGCCGTCAGTTGAAGACATTGCAACGGTTCTGACTTTGTTTGAACCAAGCATCTGTTGTACCTCAGCTACAACTTTTGTGCCGTCTTCTTGAAACATATTTAATGCTGTATATATTTTCGGCAAATCTCCTGATGGAAATTCTACATCGACAACAGGACCGATAATCTTTGTTATTACGCCTTCTGTAGCGGTTAATGTTTCCATATTTACCCCTCTCTTTAATAATTTAAATATTATTTTACTTTATTATTATACATCAAGAAAAAATTTTATAAACTATCCGTAGATTTAAATATTAATAATTTTTTAAACTACTAGCAAAAAACTTTTTTCTTGTGTATTATATGTTTTATATTTTATAAATAAATGGAAAGAATATGCAATTGTTAATAGGAAAAGAATTAAATTCTAATGATAAGATTTACAAACCGGATTTAACATCCAAATCAGGACGCGAATTATTGGCATTTTACCTCCAAACAAAATTTAGGCAAATATTTTTATTTGATAAAAAACAGCCAATACCAATTATAAATAGTATAAATCATGATTTTATCGATAAATTTTCAAGAAGATTGATAAACAAACCTACAAAACGTCTTTTGATAGGTGTAACGGGTGAATCTGCATCAGGTAAATCAACTATATGCCATGAAATTAAAAATGTAATAGAACAATTGTCTATGCCTGTTACTATTTTGAGTACGGATAATTATTTTAATGATATTTCTGCATTAATTAATAAATATGGTTCTTTTGATAATTTAAGAGATAACGGTTATGATGTGGATGCACCGTCAAGTTTTCAGCTGGATGTTTTGCGTTCTGACCTTGAAGATTTATCTGATGGATTAGACATCAAGGCGCCTATGTATTTGCCAAACGGTACAGGGATTTCAATGCCTAAAACGCTTGATGTGCATTCTCAAAAAATTATTGTAGTTGAAGGCATTGCTACAATGTATGAATCAGTTAAGGATGTCTTTGACATTAAAATTTATGTGGAAACAGAAAATGAATTAAGAAAGCGTCGTTTTTTAAATCGTGCGGTTGAAGAAAGAAATCAAAGTGAAGAAAATGCACAAAAACATTGGAATTATATAACTGAAGCCGGTGAAAAATATGTTAAACCATTTAGAAAAGAAGCGGATTTAGTTATCAACGGTAATTCTGATTTAAAATATTTTGCACAGATGCTTGAGTACATTTATGACATTACAAATAATTTTCAATAAAGTTTATAGATAAATATACATTTAAAATCCAAAGGAGTAAAATTATGATCAAATTGCATACCCATCGTATTTTCTTATCCAGAAAATCTTCACATTATCAGTCTATAAATGAAGCTTACACAACAATGGTTAATCTGAATAAGAAACAGCCTAGTGCAGATTTGGCTGTATTAAGTAGTAATAAGAAATTAAATTTTATTCAAAAAACTGCTAAATTTATCAAAGCCATTTTCAATGCCAATAAAGCAGTATTGTAATTAAATTTCTTAGCAATAAAACTAAAATGAATGGGTCAGTTAAATAACGACCCATTCATTTTTAATTAATTATTTTGAGTTTAATTATTGGCAGCAGCCGCAGCAAGATCCGCATTCGCATCCTAAAGCTTTTTGAGCTTCTTCCATACGAACTTTAATACGTCCGTCAACTGCAATACCTTCACCTGTTTTTTCAGAGATTAACAATGGGTTAATATCTAACTCATCGATAAAGCTGAAATCATGAACTAATTGAGATAATCTCAATAATGTTTCTTGGATTTGATCCATTTGAGCAGGTTTAGTACCTCTAGCGCCTTCTAACAATTTATATGCTTTAACTGATTTAATCATTTCCTCAGCGTCAACATCTGTTAAAGGAGCAATTCTGAATGTTACATCTTTCATAACTTCAATGAATACGCCGCCTAAACCAAACATCATCATTGGTCCGTATTGGGGATCTGTAGCGATACCGCAAACCATTTCACGATTACCTTTAACCATTTCTTGAATGATTACACCTTCTAAGCCGTCTACAAGACCTCTTTCTGTTAATTTTGCAATTAAGTCTTGATATTCTGCTCTTAATTGTTCTTCAGATTGGATGTTTACTCTAACACCGCCAACATCTGTTTTGTGAGAAGTTGTTTTTGATGTCATTTTCATAACAACAGGGTAGCCGATTGAATTTGCTATTGTTACAGCTTCATCTTCAGTTGTTGCAAATCCTGATTTGCAAACTCTGATTCCGTATGCATCCAATACATCGATACTTTCTCTTGTTGTTAATTGAGCACGACCTTCAGATAATGATTGTTTAATAATTTGTTTAGCTTTTTCTCTGTCAACATCGTATACAGGAATTTTTCCTTCAGGTCTTTCCATCCATAATCTTTGTTGATTTAATCTGTTTAGACCGTCAGCAGCTTGTTCTGCATACATAAAGAACGGCATATTAACATCCATATCTGAAAGTTTTGAGAAAAATTCATTTTTAGTCATAAATACACCGATAATTGGTTTTTCAGGATGTTGAGCTTTAATTTCCATTAAAGCTTTTGCAACATCAATATCTTTCAAACCTAAGAATGGAAGATAAATTGTAATAATCATATCAACGTTTTCATCGGCAATAACTGTTTTTAAAGTTTCTTTATAGTGTTCGATAGGAGCTGAAGCTATCATATCGATTGGGTTTTTAACTGATGCAGCAGCAGGTAAGAAACTTCTTAATTTTTCTTTTGTAGCATCTGTAATTTTAGCCATTTGCATACCGTATTCACATACAGCATCTGTTGCCATAATACCAGGACCGCCTGAGTTTGTAATAATTGCAACTCGATCGCCTTTTGGAATTGGGCAGTTTGCAAATACTTTTGCTGTTTCAAACAGGTTTTGCAATGAAAATTCTCTGATTACACCTGATTGTTTTAATAATGCGGCAGCTGCTTTATCTGCACCGGCTAAAGATCCGGTGTGTGATGAAGCTGCTGAAGCTCCGGCAGCAGATCTGCCTGATTTTAATGCAAGGATAGGTTTTTTCTTACTTACTCTTGATGCTAATTTTCTAAAGTTTTCAGGATTTTGGATTGATTCCATATAAAGTAAGATTTGTTGAACGTCATCATCATTTTCCCAGTATTCGATAGCTGTTTCAGCGTTAACATCAGCTTGGTTACCGATAGAAATGAATTGAGCAAAGCCAAGGTTTAGGTCTTTTAATATGTTTAAAATTCCTCCGCCTAAAGCACCTGATTGAGATACGAAACCAATGTTTCCACGTTCAGGCAAACTTTCAGCAAAACATCCGTCCATTCTGATGTCAGGGTGAGTATTTACAACACCTAAACAGTTAGGACCTACACATCTCATTCCATATTCTTTTAATTTTTCAACAAGTTGTTTTTCTAATTCAGCGCCTTCAGCTCCTGTTTCTTTGAAACCGGCTGTAATTATACAAATACCTTTAATACCTTTTTCATTACATTGATCTATTGTAGATAATACGAATTTTGCATTAACTACGATAATTGCAAGGTCAACTTCTCCTGGTACTTCCAATACTGAAGTATATGCTTGCAATCCTTGGATTATCCCTCCTTTTGGGTTGACAGGATAAATTTTTCCGTTAAATTTGTACTCTTCTAATCTCTTCATAATATCAGAACCGATAGTGTGTTCTTTTGTAGAAGCACCTATTACCGCAATGGATTTCGGTTTCATGATTTTGTCTAAAATGTTCATGTTTTGTCCTTTCCTTTTAATTTACATGATTTATATTTCATCTTTATCTTGGAATGTGTTTACAAATTTATTACCAAGTTTATTTAAAAATTTTTTTATCTTTTCTCCCGTTGAAATTGTCGGGAATGCTTTATCATATGTATTAATAGTTTCTCTAGCTACTGCAGTGTATAAATCAACTGTATCGCTTCCGTTATCCATAGTTGAAGCATCGATTATTATATTTTCCATGAATGGTTTGTTGATTTTACCCAGATGTTCAGGTTTTTTAGCAATCATGCTAATTGATTTTTCAGGGTGATTTTGTTTTATAAATAAATCAAACGGTTTGTCTTTAATCATTTCTTCCATGGCACTGTAAGCTTTTCTTACATATTTACAGGGAAGATAACTTAAATCGTTTACAATATTGATATTTCCTTGGAAATTTTGCTTATTTGGTTGTGAATTTGATATGGCTGTAACCTGCATAATATACTCCTTATTCTAATTAGTAACCGTTAACAATCCACTCTCTCACTCTTAATTTTGCTCCAAGATTTTGAGCTATTTGTTCACATTTTTCTATATCAAGCCTGTGTCCTTTATACCCGTCAACGATTGAAGCATCTGTTTTTATACCTTCTTCTGTACAGCACTTGATGAATTTTTTTACTTCTTCATACGCGTTGTCAAATTTTGGCTGTGATAATTCTTTGTATTCTTCAGAATTTGGGGCATTTAGACTTACTGATATTTTATCTATCAAACCTTTTAATTCGGGTACGATATTTCTTTTATAAATATAATTTGCGTGTCCGTTTGTATTTATTCTTATTTTTGTTTCTGGATAATTCTTTTTGATATATTCTGCGACTTTTTTTAGAATTTCTAATTTTAATAGAGGTTCTCCGTAACCGCAAAATATAACTTCATTAGAAATTTCAAAATTTTTTAATTGATTAATAACATCTTCAGCACTAAAATTTTCATCCTCAAGCCATAAATTTTGTCCGCAAACATCATCTTTGTCTTGTCTTAAACAAAATATACAGCTATTTGTGCATCTGTTTGTTAAATTTATATACGTCTTACCTTCTAATGAATACACCAAAATGTTTGACATGTCATATCCTTCTAGTAATACAAATATTATCGTACACACAAAAATTTTTTACAAGTGGTGTAAATGTATCTTATCGGCTATACCACGTCTTGTAACATAGTGAATAATTATATTAAATTTAATTTTATAAAAAATGAACTCTTTTGGATTTTATTCGTTATAAAGTTGCGAGGATATTAAGAGTATGAATAAAAAGAAACTTAGTTTATTATGTTCCTATAGCTCAGATAGTTCTACCCCTTTGATGGAACCAGAATTACATTGTTGGAATGATGGTCAGGTTTATGCTATTGATGATAAGCTTATTGCTTATTCTCAAGACGGGAATATTCAATCTATAGGAGGCAAAGAAGTTAAATACGGCTCTAACGGAGAGATTCATTCTATTGGCGGAAAAGTTGTTAATTATTTTGCGGATGGTGAAATTAAATCCGTAGGCGGTAAGATTGTTGCTAATTGGTATGACGATAGTGTCAAAGATACTCAGGAGTTTGAAGCAGTTTATGATAATTCTTATGATGACGGTGATGAATATAATACTTATTACTTATAGTTTTAAAAGTTTTATTCCTGCCATGGTTGAATTAGAAATTTAATCGCTTTTCCTGCAATATGCTGTTCCATTGCATATTCAACTTTTTCCAAGGGAAGAGTCTCTGTTATTAATTTTTCAACTTCGATTTCTCCAGAGGAGATGTATTTAAGTGCTTTTCTGAAATATTTAGGGGTATGGTGAAATACGCTCATCATTGTAATATCGCCATAATGCATTTTTGTGGTATCGAAAGTTACAGTTGAACCTGATTTGCATCCGCCAAAGAAGTGTACAGTTCCGCCCGGTCTTACACAGTCAAAAATTTGTTCCCAAATTTCAGGCAGGCCTACACATTCTACAGCAACATCAACACCTTTATTTTCATCAGAAAATTCTTTGAAAATTTTGACAGGTGCAGGGTATTTTTTTAAGTCTATAATTTCATCCGCATGGGCAAAATCTTCTGCAGCCTTTAGTTTTATAGGATTTCTACCAGCAACAATTACCCTTGCTCCCATTAATTTTGCAATCCTTGCAAACATTAAACCTATCGGGCCTATTCCGATAATCCCTACGCTGTCACCGGGTTTTATACCGGTTCTTTCTGCTCCGTGAACAACATTAGCCAAAGGTTCACAGAATGCAGCACGTTCAAAGCTTAAATCTTGCGGTAAAATCAACATATTTTTTTTAACAATACGGGCCGGAACGGTTATGTATTGTGCGTATGCTCCATTTAATAAGTTTAAATTCTCACACAGATTGTATTCTTCTTTTTTACAGAAAAAACATTCTCCGCAAGGTGCGGAATTTGCTGCTACTACTCTGTCGCCGACTTTAAATCCTTCAACATTTTTACCGATTTTTTCTATGATTCCTGAAAATTCGTGTCCAAAACCTGACGGAATTTCTTTAATCAATACAGGGTGGCCTCTTCTAAAGGTTTTTACATCTGTTCCGCAGGTTAATGCAGCCATGATTTTTACGACAACTTCGCCTTCTTCAGGCGGCTTTACCATAATATTTTCAAGTCTTATATCTTTGGGTCCGTAATATTGTATTGCTTTCATTTTATTTTAATCCGTTATTTTTATATAAGCTTTTAGGATTTTATTGTCAAGAGTATCGTTAATTGCTTTTTGTATTTTTTCAAGCGGATAATCGGTTGATAATCCTGCAACTTTGACTTGTTTGTTTTTCAAAAGTTCTAATGAATCTTTTAAATCTTGCGGAGATGGAGAGTAGCTTCCCAGAACGGTTAATTCTCTATAATAAATTTCATTATTTGCATATCCAAAATTATTTGGCGTGCTTGAAAAAACTAAAATTTTTCCGCCGTCCCGAACAAATTTTAATGCAGTATCAATAGCTTTATCAGAGCCTGAAGTCATAAAAACTCCATCTGCTTTAATACTTTCGCACATTTCAGGAACACTGAATGCTTCAATTCCGAGATTTTTTAATAATTCAACTCTTGAAGAGATTAAATCACATCCTATAACATTCATTCCAAAAGCTTTAAGAGCTTGAGCCATTAAAATTCCTATTGAGCCTAAACCGATCACAAGTGCTGTTGAATTTTGTTTTAATTGGGCGCGTTTTACTGCTCTTATGCAGCAGGCTAAAGGCTCATAAAATGATGCTTCTTCATTTGAGAGATTTTCAGGCTTTAAATGTGCAACATTTTTTAAATGTTCTTCTGAAACAAAAATTAATTCACTAAACCCGCCGGGCTTGATATTAGTTTCCTTGAAATGTCTGCACATAGAAACGTTACCATTTTTGCAATATTCGCATTTGCCGCATGGAATATGGTGTGATGTAACTATAACATCACCATTTTTAAATTCAGTATCAGAATCAATTTCTATTATTTGTGCAACAATTTCATGCCCTAAAACGGTACCGTTTTTTGCCAAATGCTGTTTTAACTTAACTATGTCAGACCCACAAAGTCCGCAGCCTAAAAGCTTAACAATAGCACCTTTTCGACCGTTAAGCTGTTCATCTTCCCGTTCTTTTATAACTAAAATATTGTTTTCAATCTCTGCAGCTTTCATCTTTCCCCCTGTGGAGTTTTAAAATAAAAATTCCCTGATTAAATTGTAACACAATAAAAAACAAACGGGCATGAATTCATACAAGCACCACACCCTGTACATTTTTTATAACCAATTAAACTTAAATACTTTCCCAGCACTTTTACACCTTGATTTTAGATAAATACTGTCATATTTTATAATTTTATATAATTAATATTTTGGTTAATTTCTTTTTGCTTGTTGAATTCTTCTATTATACGGCTTATGAATATTGATTCTTCATCGGTTAATTTATATGTTTTAGTTTTAGTATTTATTGATTTCAAAAACTCTGCAAGTTCGTATCTTAAACCATCCCCATCAAATTTTGTAAATATTTTTTGGGTTTTGTTTAAATCTTCAAATCTTACTTCAAAGTATTCTGTTTTCCACCATGGTGCAGGGATATAGATATAACCGTCAGTTCCAGAAATTACGCAATCGCCTTCTTTTTTAACTCCGATTCCGACATTTGCAATCCCTATTGCTTTTTCATAAATGATAGCGGCTTTAGTCATTAAATCAACACCGGTTTCAGGATCTATCATTGTTGTATATTCAATTTTGTCGGGCTGAGTTCCAAGAAGTTTGGTTATTATACATAAAGGATAACTTCCAAGTTCTGTAAGGCTGCCTCCACCCAGTTCCGGATTAAATTCTCTTAAGGTTTTATCGGTTAACAATTTTGTAAATGTAGCATCAATATCTCTTATTGTACCTATAATTCCGCTTTGAGCAATGCTTATTAGTTTATCAAAACAAGGCGAATAAACTGTTTTAATGGCTTCTTGAAGAATTAAACCTTTATCTTTTGCTATTTTAAATAATTCTTCGGTTTCTTTTTCTATTAAAGTTATAGGTTTTTCACAAAGAACATGTTTACCTGCTAACAGTGCATTTTTTGTATATTCATAGTGCATTGTATGCGGTAAAGCTATATATACGGCATCAACATTTTTTAAAAATTCTGAGTAGTTAGTAAAATATTTTTCAAGTCCAAAATCATTACATAATTGTTCTAATTTCTGAGGATTTCTGCCGTAAACATAGTCAATGTCTATTCCGCTGACGTATTTTGATTCTTTTATAAATCGTTTTGCTATTCTGCCGTTGCCTACAACTCCAAGTTTAAGGATAGTATTTTGTTCATTTCGTAATTCAGTTGAAGATACTCCTTTAGTTCTTTCCAAATAAACAACATTGCAAAATGGTTTTAAATAGTCAAATTTATTTAGCCAATCAGATCCGATTACAAAAGTATCAACACCATATTTTTTTATATCTCGTATTTTTTGCCCCATATATTCTTCGACAATAATCTCATCAGCTAATCCTGTATTTTTAACATTTTCAATTCTTTCCATCAAAGATTGTGAAACATTTAATTTTCCACGAGACATATCATAATTTTCGCTAGTTACACCGACAATTAAATAGTCTCCCATAGCTTTTGCTTTTTGAAGAATATTAAGATGCCCTCGATGAAGTAAATCAAATGTGCCGTAAGTTATAATTTTTTTCATATTTTATAATTCCTTCATTATGTTATAAATTCGTTCAGAAGCATTACTATCACAATACTTATGTAGTAATGGAAGTATTTTTAATCTTGAGTTTTTCCATTTATCAGTAAATATAGCATCTTCAATTGCATTTAGCAATTGGTGAAAATTATAGACCTTCTCTCCAGGCATCATAATTTCATAATTATCTTCAAGTGTAAAACCTCTATTTTTATTATACTCTTCGGCTAAAGAATTTAAAAATATTATAGGTTTTTGTGTTATTAAATAATCAATCCCTATTGAAGAAAAATCTGTAATCATTAAATCTGCAATCTGGAAGAATTCATAGAAGTACAGGTCATTGTTTTTTATATCAGTATTATATAGAATTTTTATATTTGGATGACTGAATGTATTATTTGCTTCTAAATTTCTATAAAATTTTTCTTCAAAAGGATGTGGTTTAATCACAAATAAAATATTTTTATTCTCTAATAGTTGGTAAAATTTTTCTTCAGAATAATCATCCATATAGAATATATTATTGAATAAATGATCGACATCACGACCTCCGTCTTTGCGTTTACATTCTTTGTAAGTAGGTGTGAATAGAATAACTTTGTCATAATTGTAACAATCTAAAAATTTTTTTATTTTATTGGAATTTCGTTTTGAGATAATACAATCGGTTCTTGGCTGCCCGGTTATAAATATTCTGTTTGGATTTACTAAGAAAGATGCAGACATTGCTAATTTAAATATATCAGAAGTAACAAAGAAATATGCATCTTTATTTTTTTTATAGGCTTTGAACATATGATCAGGAATGTTTTTTTCTAAATATCCAATGGTTTTTAATGTCATACCATGCCATAACTGTATATTAACTCTCCGCTTTGAGGATGTAAATTGTTCTAATGAAAAAAATGTGTTTACAGTATATTTGGCCGTAAGTAATTCCAATAATCCTTTTATTGAGTGTATTTTATATTTTTTTACAGGTATTTCAAGTGAATTTGGGTTATTACATAACCAAATCATACTATATTCATTAGCATGATTTGTTTTCATATATTCAAAAAATTCTTTCGCATTATCTGAGTAATCAGGATATGAGCAGAAGACTATTTTGGTATGATTTTTGGGTATAATTTTATCTAATATTTTTCCTAATAAAATAATGTATTTAGGAAGTTTTTTGGAAAATTTTATTTTTATTCCTAATATAGTGATTATTTTATGATTCTTTTTGTTAGTAATTGAAAATATTTTCTGTAAAAATACATTTGCCATATTTGAAATCCTTAGAAATGCCTAATTATTTTCTTTGTATATCTGTTCTAAAATTTTTATATGCTTATCCATAGTCATTAAACCGTTATGGTGAATCCAATACTGCTGTAATTCAGATGGATTTTGAATAAGATAAATTAATTTATTTTTAAAGTCCTCAATATTTCCACCTTCAAATTTAAATAATTCAGAGGTACTTAATTCGGAAGCCCCTCCTAAATCACTGCATAATATAGGGATTCCGTTTGAAACGATCTCAATAGCAACCTGTGGCAAATTATCATCCCATAATACCGGGACAATACCTAGTGTTACATCTTGCAAAATAGAGTGGATATTGTCATGTGTATAACCGTTAAGAACTTCTACGGAATGAAACTTTGAAAGTTTTTCTTTTACAAATTTTTCTTTTGCTCCTTTTGCCGCAAATACAAGATCTATATTTTGTGCAATTTCTTCAGATAAGGAAGATAAAGCTTCAACCAGAAAGAAAAATCCTTTAAGTGTGTTTGCATATCCCATATATGCAATCTTAAATTTTTTATTTGAGTTATAAACTTTTGGCGGTTTGACATTTTCTGCAAATTTTGTTCCGATATATGAAACTTTTATTTTTTCTGCATCTAGTCCGTAATTAATTGCAACATCTTTAACTTTTTGAGAAACAGCTAAAATAATGTCAAAATTTTCATTTATATATTTAATATTATTTTCTCTAAATTTTACGTATGATTGTGCATTACATCTACAATTTTTATATGTAGTTACGTAGTATTGTTTATAGTTATTTTTATACAAATTTTTAAATCCATGTTTAAATTTATAAATTAATTTAGAAAATAAGTGATCTTTCCAAAATAATTTAACTCTATTTTTATATAATTTTTCAGAAGCACCGATTTTAGAATAGCAGGTTAAACAATCATTCCCAGTATGATAATTTGTACATAAGACTTGTTCTTTTTGATTAAAAAGATAACTATTCATACAAAAACAATTATAATTGTGCAAATCGAAGATGAATTTTGTATTCGGGAATTTTTCTTTCATCCTTAAAAAATTTTGGCCAAATCCGCCAATATTATGAATATGTATAATATCAAAGGGACCATTTTTTTTAATGAAGTCTTCCATAATTTTTGTGGTTCTTGTATCCTCTAAATATCTGTCAAGATCCCAGCATAAAGTTCCTAGAGGCCCTATGATATCAGAATTTATTACTTCATATGTATGACATCTATTACCGAATATATTTTTTGATTTTTTTATATAAGGCTCAGAAACTAATGGATCATATTTATTCCCGCTGCTTAGAAAATATACAATATGGTTATGATCTTTTATCAAATATTCAATTAAATTTTTTATATATACAGAAACTCCTCCGCCGGCTTTTTCTTTATTATCAAACTGAACCCAGTTATAGAGTAAAATTTTCAAGATTATAGTCTCCTTTGCCTCTCTAAATGTTCTTAATTCCAATAAATAAAATATCTAGTGTATAAATTTCTTAATTCCTATTTCGATATTATCATAAAGATATTTTTATTAACTTATTAAATATAAAATATTAAATATTATTAATAATTTTATGATATAATTTATATAATATTCTATTGAAATAGTTTTTATTGTTGGAATTTGAGAAGATGGCAGGAGCAACAATGAAGAAAAAAGGTTTACTGAAGGCAATATTTTCTGTTGAAAATGAAGGAATCTATAAAGTTACTACTTTATTAGGCTTTAATTTTAAAGTTAAAAATAAATACAAAATTCTTGTAGATAGGTTAAATGCTCAGGAAATAGAACTTAAAAAATATTCTGAACAATTTAAACTACTTAGTAAATATGCAGAAGATTTAATTAAATTAGAGCAAGCTAATTCTTCCGCTTTTGATGTGATTTTTAAGAAATGCGATAAATTAAGTGTAGAATTAGCTTCTGTAAAATCTTACATAACAGAAAAACCTGTTCAAAATATAAGAAAATATTTATATGAATTTGCAGGCATGGAAACTGCTCGTTATATTATTGAGAATATGCCGGCAGTGCCTTATTTCAAAAATAAATATGATTTATTGTCTTATGCGTTATCAAAAGTTACACTGGATGGTTTGTATTTAGAATTTGGTGTGTATTCAGGCAATACTATCAATCATATTGCAGAAGCTCGTCCAGATGTTGCGGTCTATGGATTTGATAGTTTTGAAGGATTGCCGGAGAGTTGGCGCTCAGGATTTGAAAAAGGTAAGTTTGCTAAAGATATTTTACCTGAGGTTCGGGAGAATGTTCAACTTATCAAGGGCTGGTTTGATGATTCATTACCGGAATTTGTAAAAGATCATAATGGACAATGTGCTTTTTTGCATGTAGATTGTGATTTATATTCATCAACAAAAACTATTTTTGAAAATTTAAAAGATAGTATTAAACCGGGAACTATTATTGTTTTTGATGAGTATTTCAATTATCCGAATTGGCAAAATCATGAATATAAAGCCTTTCAGGAATTTATTACAGATAGCGGATTAAAATATGAATACCTTGGTTATGTGTATACTTTAGAGCAAGTGGCAGTTAAAATATTATAACGTATCAGAATAAGAATAAAAAAAGAAGAACCTTTTTTAAGGTTCTTCTTTTTTTATTTAAGCTTCTTTCATTTTTTTCTTATCTTTTGCATATTCTTCGATTGCGAGGATTGCACAGATAATTAAACAGATAATTCCTGAGGCAAGCCAGAAATAAATTGCTCCGTTCCAGTCAGCTTCTCCGTTTTTACCTAATTTATCAACAATGAAGCCTGTTCCTGTTGAAGATAAAAATGCTCCGATATAACCAAATGTTCCGGTGAAGCCTGTAGCTGCAGAGGCGACTTTTTTAGAGCTTGATTCAACTGCACATAGCCCGCCTATCATCATTTGAGGTCCGTATGTAAATGCTCCTAATAGACCTATTATTACATAATCCAATGCACTTATTGTATTGAATTTTAGTGCAATAATACAAATAATTACACCGACCAAATAAATAAGGTTAACGGGTGCTCTTTTTCCTTTGAATAGTTTATCTGAAACCAAACCTGCACAAACTGTTCCGGCTATTCCAACCAATGGCAAAGATGCAATTTTATTTGTGGCATCTGCAAGGCTGTCACCTTTTGCATTACTCAAATACATAATCATCCAGTCTTCTGCACCAAATCTTATGATATAAACAAAAATATAAGCTATTGCAAGCATCCAGATTGTTTTGTTGCATAGGATATATTTTTTAAAGATTTGAACATAAGACATATCATCTTCAGCTTTTTTATCTTCAGGTGCCTGCTGTTTTACAGGTTCTTCTCTATAAACTTCGACATCCGGTAATCCTAATGATTGTGGTCTATCTCTAAGTCTGTCATACAGCCAAATTGCTGTTATGATGGCTAAGGTTCCCGGAACTAAGAATGCTGCTCTCCATCCGAAATGAGCTGCAATATGTCCTGCAATAATAAAGCTTAGGAATGTTCCTGTTTGATGAGAGCATGACCATAATGACCATTTTGTGCCTCTTTCTGAGTTTGAGTACCAATATGTTAAGCTTTTGGCAACTGCTGGGAAACCTGCAGATTGAAACCATCCGCTAACACCCCATAAAAATGCCAGTGTCCATAGTAAAAGCATTGCTGACATTTTTGTGCTTAATCCCAAAAGGCTTACAGCACTTGGAGCAAGTGCAAATGCTATATTTGCCAAAGCTGTCATTAGTAGTGCCGTAGGCAGAAATTTTCTTACATCTGATCCGTCTGCCAATACACCGTTTACAAATTTACCTATGCCATAAGTTAAATATAGCGAACTTCCTAACAATCCGAGTTCAGTGGCAGAGTATCCAAACTCTTTCATAATACCCGGCAGGGCTACTGCTATATTTTTCTTACATAAATAGAATATTGTATATCCTATAAAGCAGGCATAAAATATTCTTAATCTCCAATGTTTATACATGGATGCAACTTTTTCGGAATCCTGTATTTCTTCTTTTACAGGCGGCTCTTTATAAAAAGCCAGTAAATTTTTTAACATGTTTAAATTTCTCCTACTTGTTATTCTTAATTATTTGGATATTTCTTGTTTCAGTTAATTCTATTCTTGCATTTTTTATAAGTTCTTTTTTTTCATCGTCCAAACTTTTTCCGTTAACGAGTCTGTCTATAAAACCTGTATTTAATTTAACAGCTTTTTCTAAGGCTCCGACTTCTTCCAGTATAGGTTTTACAGTGTTAAAATCATATCCGAAAGTTTGTTTTGAATTATAAATTAGCATATCTCCTTCTTGCGATGTAATTGGAGATCCCCCTTGGTCAAAGTATAATTTGAAAACAGATTTCAAATCCTGCATTTCAGATTGCAAGGTTGTAACTGTTTGTTGAATTCTTAAAAATCTTTCAAATAAATATTCTACATTATCAAGCTGTTTATTTTCCCAGTCATATTTCTGATTATATAATTTTTTTAATTTAGGATAAGCCAACGCAAGCCCCATAGTATCACCCATTGCCCTATGATGATCTTTTAATTCGACTTTGAATTTTTCTGTTAATGCATTGAGTCCGTGGGCTTCTAACTCAGGGTAAATTTCTTTAAACATTTGCTGGGTATCAATTCTTTCGTTTGAAATTTCTTTTCCGGTTGTTCTTTTAGAAGCTTCATTGATGAATGAATAATCAAAAATGGCATTATGGGCAACAATAGGGTAGTCGCCTATAAATTCTAAAATTTTTGGCATAATTTCATCTTCTTTTGGTGCATCCTCAACCATTTCCTGAGTAATACCGTGAATTGCAATACTTGATTTTCTAATATGCTGTTCCGGGTTAATAAGTGTTTGAAATTCATCCTTAATTTTGCCGTTTTCCAATCTTACTGCGGCAAATTCAACCATTCTTTCTCTTGTATAATCCAATCCCGTTGTTTCAGTATCTAAAACTATCTCAATTACTTTTTTTCTTGCCATTTTTTAATCCTAAGTATCTTCTGTATAGATAATAGCATAAAAAATTTTTCCATGATAAGATTGTGAAGTGTAATTTAATAAATGGGGATAAATCATGGGTAATGTTATAGATTTAGAAGATTCTATTTTTGAACAGGAAGTTTTGCACTCAGATATTCCTGTTGTAGTTGATTTTTGGGCTACTTGGTGCGGGCCTTGCAGAAAGTTAGGTCCTGTAATTGATGAGATTTCAGAATCTTATGCAGGTAAAGTGAAATTTGTGAAAGTTAATGTTGAAGAGTGTTTAGAAACTGCAAAAACATATTCAATAAGCGGATTGCCGAGTTTGTTAGTATTCAAAGGCGGTGAACCTGTTGAGAGAATGACCGGATTAATGCCGAAATCAACAATAATTTCTAATATAGAAAAGCATATTTAAGTTGTTCATTTTAAATTGTAAAATTTTGTAAATATAAACTTTAACTACAGCTATATTATCTAAAGTTTTTGATAAAAATACCGATTTATAAAGTGTATAAAATCATAAGGACAAAGGTAATATGGCTGTCAAACCTGCTATAAAATTAACAGTATCCGGTAGTTATTCAACATCAGGAGTTACCCTTGAGGAAGAATTGCTTGCTCAATATCCTCAGAGTGCCATAAATACGGCCATAAAATTAAAAGCTAAATATCAGGGGCAATATACTTTTTCTGATGCATATTATCTTGATTATGCAAGAAGCTTAGAACTGCAAAAGATGCAGGGAGCACATAGAGAAATCTATAGTAATGTAGGCTCTATATATGAAATTTCTGATCCGGATTGGGCCGGTTATTCTTATGAAGAAATTATTGAAATGGAGAATAATGGTTACAAGATTCCTGATGAAGTTTTGCAATGGGCTCATGCTCAACAGCAAGCTGATGTAACTTCATATATTGTTATAACTGATGATGCATCAACTGATGATTATTCTTCTACAGAAGAGGCAAAAGACGATAATTCTCTTGATAATATCAGGCAAAAAACAATTAAATATGTAACTCAGGCAGATAATTCCATTAAAGAAACTCAGCAGTTAACCGATGAATTTCAGAAAAAAGTTCAAAGGGCAAATGAAATAAAAAAAGAAAAAGAAGATTCATTTAAGGAGTCAATGAATCAAATTAATGAATTGACTTCCGAATGGAAGACTCTTGATGATAAAAATAAAAACGGAACGTTATCAAAGAGTGAACAAAAAAGATATACAGAACTTGGTAAACTTTTAAATGGTAAAGACGGAAGTTTAGTTGCTAACATTCAGCAAGATAGTGCTGAATTAGATGATTTTCTAAACTCTCTGGATTCATTGAATACAAAAATTGATAAAAATATTGAAATTAGCGAAGATGTAATTCAATCAGGGCGAGAACTGGGAAAATTTTCGAAAAATTATAATAGCAACCAATCTCCGCATATTACTACCGGTGTTGTAATGAAAGATACCGGGTTATTATCCGATGTTTTGTTCGGTGTTGTAGGAGATGAAGTTGCTGATTTAGCAATTGAAAAAGGCACTGAATTGGAATCTTATTCGGATGGTCTTTCTTCAGAATTAAAAAATGGCACCAATAGCAGTTTAACAGAATTTGCCACTGCATATTCTGCCCAAGCGCAGGATATGCAAAATAACACTAAAAATACTATGGGAGAAGCTTATAATTCTTCACCTGAAGAAAATGATAATACCCAGCAACAAAATGTAGAGGGCGAACAAGCTGTAAAATCTTCTAAAGAGCAAACATCTTATAATGTAAGCACTAATCTTTCATATACAAATGCAATTCAGTCATCTGTTACTACTATTAAGGCAACAACAGAATTGAATTCTCACAAATCTAAGACAACTGAAGCAGATAAATCTGTTAAGAAGTCATTGACAAATGCGAATAAAGATATTCAAAATTTAACAAAAGAGATTTCTGCAACTCAACAAAAGAGAACTGCTAATTTGCAGCAGGCAGAAATTTTCCTTGCAGAACTTGACACTTTACAGCAGGGTGCAACTACATCAACTGAAGATAATGCAAATAATACTGCGGTGCCTGTTGCAGAAAATTATTTGCCGGAAGATAATTCTACTATTTCAAATAATGTGGCAGTTGGATCTCAACCTCAGCAGGTGTCTCAAAATAGCAATAAGGAAAGCGAAACTAATTCTGACCAGATGCAGGAAACGATATCACAACTTACAGCTTTGAATGAACAAGATCAACAAGATTCTTCTAAGCTTGAAGAAACATTATCAAAGAATCTAACTTCAAATACAAAATATCAAAAGGAAGCTGTAATTCTTGATGAACGAAATTCTGAACTGGAACAACGAGCTAAAAATGTTCAGAATGTTTCTGAAGATACAATGTTTGTCGGAACCGGAACATTTGCTCTTGGAGTTGTCAATAATGCATTGGGAACTTCTATGTTGTCAACTGGTATAGCTATGATGTCAAATCCGTTTACGTATAATACCGGAATGATATTAGCTATTGCAGGCAGAAATTTGCAAAATCGTGGAATAAAAGAAAGTATATCAGGTGTAGGAGCTACCGTATCCGCAACTGCTGGTATGATTTCGGGTTCTTCTGCCGATGATAATGTTATTATTTCAAAAGCAACTTTGAAAAATTTTAATGAGGTTTCAAAAGAGAATAATCAAATAATAAAATCCGCACAGCAAGCATTAGGCCAAAATGGAGAAACTGTCAGTCAATCAGGTCAAGGAATCTCTGGGGCTTCAGAAATTTCTTCAACTGCAGGTGAAATCTCAGGAAGTATGGTTGATGCTTCGCAGCCGATGCTAGATATGGGTAATATTGCTGGCAGTGAAGCTGTTCAAACCGAATCATCTTTTGCTCCTCAAGTTGTAACAGAAATGTCAGGTCAAATGTCTTTGCAGACAGCCCAAACAGCAGATGCTGATCTATCCTCTCAAAGCAATGAACAAATTTTAGCTGCAGATGAAACATCTGTTCAAAATAATACTGATAATTCTGATCAGGCTGATAGCGCAGGCATGGCTTCAGAAGAAAATAAGTCTGAAACAGTGCAAAATCCAAATCAAGTTGCGGCAGCAGATCAGGCCCAGATTGGTGAAACGACTTCAACAGGCGAGTCTAATGAAACAGAACAAACTCAGGAAGAACAGCAAGCTCAAGCAAATCAGCAAGAAAAATCAAATGAGGATAGCTCATATTCGGTTTCAATTGCATTTAATTCAGGAAATGCAATCAATGCAACAGTGACAACATCAAAAGCAACTCAGGATATGACAAACTCTCAAAATGAAGTTGAAGATTATAATGATTCTGTTTCTGCTCAAACTAAAAAAAGTGAAGATCTTGTTAAATCTGTTGAAAAAGCTTCAAATCAGGCGGTTTCAAACCATGAATCAGTACTTCTGCAAGCTCAAACTTTATCTCAGGAATATCAACAAGTTCAATCTCAAGTTCAAAATTCTCAAGCGGAGGATGATTCTTTAGCCTCTCAAAGTCAGATGCAGAATATAGCTACACAAATTGAATCAGTGTCTTCTTCTGAGGAGCAAACAGCAACAACTGTTAATAAAACAGTGTCAAACGGAATTCAACAGTTAACTGCATTTAAATCAAATGCGAAAACATTAGATTCTAATATTTCATCATTGGATAAAAAGATTGCAAATCAACTAGATGTGGCTCGAAATACTCTCATTGTAGGTATTGGAACAAGCGCTATTGGAGTTACCAATACAGTTATGGGCTCAAATCTTATTGCTGTAGGGACTACAATGTTATCAAATCCGTTCACATTTGAAGCAGGTGCAGCTCAGATTGCTATAGGACAAATAAAATTAGCCAAAGGTATTTTAGAAACATCTACAGGAACTGCTGCAACAGTAGCCGGTTCAAATGGTTTAGTATCTAACAGTAATGCTGATAATGTTGCAAAAGAAGCGGAAGCTTCATTGAAAACTGCAAATACAAAATATAAAGATGCAGATAAAAAGGTTCAAGATGTAACTAATCAGATGGCGGAGAATACGGATTCTGATCTTTCTGCAGAAACCGGCGCTACGAACAATGAAACTCAGATAAATACTCAAAATAAACCGCGTGGTGAAGAAGAGCAAATAATTGCATATTCGCCGGAAGATGAAACGGTGTTAGCTGCGTCTGCTTCAACAAATGTGAATATTAATAATTCTACTTCTACAGACGAAAAAGAAGATAAGCGTCTTGCCAGATTTAATAACGATAGTATTATTGAGTCTAAAAAGAAAAAGAAAAAAGTTGTAGCTGTTTCTGCTTCTTCACGAGGATAATTGATCAAAGTAATATAAATTTTTTATTAGTGGTATAGCATGATTTTAGTCATGCTATACCAGATAATGTTCCTTTTATTGCGTTGTAGTAAATCGAAAATCATTTACCCACACATCAAAACCTCCTTCCATAAGCATGACTGGATATCCGTATTGTGCAATATTTAAGCAGGCACTATCACCAAGGTGGCACTGCTGATTATAGCAATAAACAATATTAATTTCGTCTTTTGATAGTTTATCAAGATTTTTATCAATCATTTCTTTTGGAATAGATATTGCTCCTGGGATGTGTCCGATTTTATAATCGGCTTCATCTCTAACATCTATAACTTTTACACCACCTTTTTCCATGAAATTCTTTAATTCAACTGGCCCAAGTGTATAAGCAAGTCTTTTAATAAAATAGTTTTGTGCCGAATTTGTATCAAATCTCATTTCTTTAATTTTTTCGTTCATAAAAAACATCCTTTCTTTTTTCAAAGAAAGGATATTATTAATTCGAGATTTTAACCTTAGCAATTAGTTTAATTGCTTTAGCTATATTGGGGTAAATGAAAAGAGTTAAGTCTTGTCAATTGTAATTATTCACTATGCCATATAAGGTATGTGAATATAATTTGATTCGGTTTGGGTTGTACGTCTTTTAGGCGTACATAGTATATTATAAGCCTTTACAAAATTATATCCGAGAGCTTTGATAGGGTTTGATTGAACCATATCAGCATTCTTTGTTTCATGTAAGTCTTTTTCAAAATTGATTTTAGCATTTGCGTTTTTATCTAATGACATCAAACCAACTTTTGAATTAATGTTATTTAAATTAGAGCCTTCACCAAAGCTTATATATTTTCTTGTATTATTAAATTTTACTGGACTTATTGTAATCATATTAATTACCTCCTTTGTTATTAAGTGTTTTTTTAACACTTCATTTAACACTTTCAATATAAACTATATTATTTTTTTTGTCAACCCCTATTGTAAACATTTGTTAAGTGGGTTAAATTATTTAATATAACTGCATTTGAGGATAAAGTGCAAAAATTACACTTATTATTGAGTTATAACCTGCTTTTAGTGAATGATTAATACTCAAGAATTATAAAAATGTTATTGAAAAATCACCCATTTGGACTAAACTGATTGCCGAAGTGTCTAATTGTTATAAATGTATTTATAACGTTTAATAATAAAAAATCTTTTTCATACTTCCAGCTATTCTTAATTCCAACGAGGGCATGCTGTCCTCGTCTTTTATTATTAATAGTGTATTCAATATCAGGTGTATAGGTGATAATTTCAATCTGTGATAGGAAGTTATGTATTTATTGGTTATATTTTTATAAAGAAAAGATAAAGATTGTAAATTTTACACTTGATTTAATTAAATCTTTGCTGTAAAATGTAATTGTGATAAATTTCACAAATTATACAGGTAAGCTTATTAATAGTAACATGCTATATACTAAAAAGGAGAAAAAGTATGACAACAAAAAGTAAGAAGACCGTTGAAAACCTGGAAAAAGCTTTAAATCAGCCTAACATCGTTGACAACGCAGAACAATTGGAACTATTGATTGAAAGAGTAAAGAAGGCTCAAAAACTTTATGCAACTTTCAGTCAAGAACAAGTTGACAAAATTTTTAAAGCAGCAGCTACAGCAGCTGACAAAGCTCGTATTCCTCTTGCAAGAATGGCTGTTGAGGAAACAGGTATGGGTGTATTAGAAGATAAAATTATTAAAAATCACTTTGCTTCTGAATACATTTACAACAAACATAAAAATGCAAAAACTTGTGGAATTATCAAAGAAGATAAAACAAATGGAATTAAGATTGTTGCTGAACCTTTAGGTGTTATTGCAGGTATTATTCCTACAACTAACCCGACTTCAACTGCAATATTTAAATCATTAATAGCATTAAAAACCAGAAACGGTATTATCTTCTCACCACACCCTAGAGCTACAAAATGTACAATAGCAGCAGCTAAATTAGTTTTAGAAGCAGCAGTTAAGGCAGGAGCTCCGGAAGATATTATCGGATGGATTGATGTTCCTTCTATTGAATTATCTAATCAATTAATGAAACATGAATCAATAGCTTGTATATTAGCAACAGGTGGTCCTGGTATGGTTACTGCAGCTTATTCTTCAGGAAATCCTGCATTAGGTGTTGGTCCTGGTAATGCTTCAGCAGTGATTGACGAAACAGCTGATATTAAAATGGCAGTATCTTCAATATTGATGTCAAAAACATTTGATAATGGTATGATTTGTGCTTCTGAACAATCTGTTGTTGTTGTTGACAGTGTTTATGAAGAAGTTAAAAAAGAATTTATTTACAGAGGAGCTCATTTGTTAAGCGCTTCTGATGAAAAGAAACTGATAGATCTTCCATTTATTGATCCAAAAAGAGGAACAGCTCATCCTAAGATTGTTGGGCAAAGTGCTCATACAATTGCCGAACTTGCAGGATTTAGTGTTCCTGAAACTGCTAAGATCTTACTTGCAGAAAGACCTTCTGTTGATTGGGAAGATCCGTTCTCTAGAGAAAAATTATCTCCGATTTTAACTATGTATAAAGCAAAAGACTTTGAAGAAGCAGCTGAAATGGCTTACGAATTAGTTTCAAAAGGCGGAGCAGGCCACACTGCAGATTTATACACAGATGCTCGTCATCAGGAAAGAATTGATAAATATGCAGAAAAAATGCCTACTTGCAGAGTTTTAATAAACTCACCTTCAGCTCAAGGTGGTATTGGAGATTTGTTTAACTTTAAGCTTGAACCGTCACTTTCATTAGGTTGTGGTTCTTGGGGTAAAAATGCCGTATCTGGTAATATCGGTGTTGAAAATTTATTGAACTACAAAACTGTTGCTGAAAGGAGAGAAAACATGTTATGGTTTAAGGTTCCTCAAAAAATTTACTTCAAACGTGGTGCTACTGATTTAGCTCTTCGTGAACTTGAAGGAAAGAAAAGAGCATTTATTGTAACAGATAGATTCTTATTCAATTCTGGCGCTGTATATAACATCACTAATGTTTTAGATGAAATCGGCATTGATTATCAAATCTTCTTTGATGTTAAACCTGATCCTACATTGTCTACAATTAATCAAGCAATGGAAATGATCAGACCTTATGAACCTGATGTAATCATCTCATTAGGCGGCGGTTCTCCTATGGATGCTGCTAAAATTATGTGGTTGATGTATGAACAGCCTGATACAGTATTTGAAGACATATCAATGAGATTTATGGATATCAGAAAAAGAATCTGCAGAATTCCAGAATTGGGTAAAAAAGCAACTATGGTTGCTATTCCTACAACATCAGGTACAGGTTCAGAAGTTACTCCATTTGCTATCATCACTGATGATGAAACTCAAGTTAAATACGCTATTGCTGATTATGCATTAACTCCTAATATGGCAATCATCGATCCTAACTTTGTTGACGGTATGCCAAAAGGTTTAACTTCAGCTTCTGGTATTGATGCTTTAGTTCACTCATTAGAAGCTTATGTTTCTTGTATGGCTACTAACTTCACAAATTCTAATGCTTTAGAAGCTACTAAATTAGTATTCAGATATTTGGAAAGATCATACAATGAGGGCGCTAATGATCCTATAGCAAGAGAAAAAATGCATTATGCAGCAACAATTGCTGGTATGGCATTTGCAAACTCTTTCTTAGGATTGTGTCACTCTATGGCTCACAAATTAGGTGCAATGTTCCATGTGCCTCATGGTGTAGCTAATGCATTGTTAATCAGACAGGTAATTAAATACAATGCTGTTGACTGTCCGAAAAAACAAGCAATCTTCCCTCAATACAAATTCCCTAATGCTAAAACTAAATATGCTCAAGTAGCAGATGAATTAGGATTGGGTGGTAAGAATGATGATGAAAAAGTTGAATTGTTAATCGAAGCTGTTGATAAATTAATGAAAGCTATTAACCTTCCAAATTCAATTAAAGATTTTGGTATAACAGAAAAAGATTTCTATGACAAATTAGATGAAATGGTTGAATTAGCATTCGACGATCAATGTACTGGTGCAAACCCTGCATATCCTATAATGTCAGATATGAGACAAATTTATATTGATGCATTTGAAGGTGTTGTAAGGGATTATTATCCATCAGCTAAAAAATCAAAATAGTTTATCATCTGAATAAATAAAATAGAAAACGGGTCAGAGTATACTCTGGCTCGTTTCCGTAATAACAGAATTTTCTTGAATGAATTCTTATTTTTGACAATTTGTTTTGTTTGTAATATTCTTTACATACTTGTAATGTTAATTCATTACTTTTGGAATTTTAGCTTATGAAAAAGAAAGTATTTACAAGTATAATATTATTAGGTCTTCTGGTTAGTAATATTTCATTTATTCCGGAAGCTTATGCTGCTAGATTAACCAGAAAACAGAAAAAGGAGTTTTCGTATATTGAAGCTGCAAAGTCAAGTTTTGAATCTAAACAGTATGATTTGGCTATAGAGTATTATACAAAAGCAATAGACTTAAATCCGGAAAATGCTGAGTCTTATGCTCAAAGAGGTAATGCGAGGTCTTTGTCGGGAGATTATAAAAATGCAGTGAAGGATTATACAAAAGCTTTAGAGCTGGATCCTACAAGAGAGAATATTTATTATAATCGAGGGATAGCTAAATCTAATTTAAAAGCATATGAAGAAGTTTTAGAGGACTATACTAAAGAAATTGACTTAAATCCTGATAATGTTAATGCATATCTTAACAGAGGTTCTACTAAAGTTTTATTAAAGCAGTATAGTGATGCTATTGCAGATTTTTCAAAGGCATTAGAATTAGATCCTAAAAATGAACTTGCATATTATAACAGAGGTGTTGCAAAACGCAGTAATAATGATTATAAAGGTGCAATTGATGATTATACGAAAGTTATAGAGCTTGATCCTTCAAATGTGGATGCTTATAATAATCGCGGAGTCGCAAAATTTTATTTAAAAGATTATAATGGAGCAATTTTGGATTATACGAAAGTTATAGATTTAGATAAAGCTTTCAAAAGGGCATATTACAATCGAGGTATTGCAAAATTAGGCATTAAAAAATACGAAGATGCAATACTAGATTTTACAAAAGAATTGGAAGTTGATCCTAAAAACGATTCTGCATATTACGAAAGAGGAATAGCAGAAGCAAAACTTGAACACTATGTATCTGCAATTGATGATTATACAAAAGCAATAGAATTAAACTCTGATAATGCTGATTATTATGCAGAAAGAGGAGCATTGATAAGTAAATCCGGTGGCGATCTTCAAAAGGCTGAACAAGATTTAAATAGTGCAATAAAACTTGATGATAAAGATGTTGAAAAATATTTAACCAGAGCTATTATTTATTGTAAAAGGGGTTTATATTTAGCTGCAATTGATGATTTAAATATTATAATAAAAATAGATCCTAATAATACTCAAGCTTATGATTTACGTTCATATGCAATTAAATCAATGATGGCAGAGCAAAAGAAATAATTTTTACATTATTGAGTCTATTTTATAAATGATTATTAGTGTTATAATAAATCCGAAAAGGAGAGTTTATTATGGAAATTAGAGTTGTAGACAATACCAGGGATATTTCCTGTGATGTATTAATTATCAACAAATTTGAAGGTAAGCAGACTTCAAACCCTTTAGTGAATCGTTTTGCGCCTGAAACATTTACCGGCAAAAAAGGTGAAATCTTTGTTATTCATACTCAAAAAGAGTATCCGTCAACGTATATTCTTGCCATCGGTTTAGGCAAAGAACAAGAGGTAGATAATAGTGTTATTCGTGAAAATATTGCTAAGGCGGTAAAAAAATGTATTGAGATGAAGGCGAAAACAATAGCCTTTGATATAGAAACCGATTATGCATTTGGCGAGTGTGCAATTATTGGAGCCTCAATTGCAAACTATCATTTTGATAAATATAAAACGAAAAAAGAACATAGAATTTCCGAGCTTTATATATCAAGGGTTAGTTCAGAAATTATTGAAACTTCCAAAATTATTGCAGATTCTGTGAAACTTGCAAGAAATTTAGCCAATGAACCTGCAGCTTTTGCTACTCCTTCTAAACTTGCTGAAATTGCTCAAGGTTTGGAGGGTATAAAAACAGTAGTTTATGATGAATCCAAAATAAAAGAATTGGGTATGAACGCATATTTAGCGGTAGCAAAAGGAAGTGTTGAACCTCCTAAATTTATACATATGAAATACACTGTTGATAACCCTAAAAAGCGCATAGCAATTATTGGAAAAGGTTTATGTTTTGATAGTGGGGGGTTGGATATAAAACCTCCAGCATCAATGTTAAACATGAGAGATGATATGTCAGGAGCTGCCTGTGTATTGGCCGTAATGAAAGCTTTGGTAAAATTGAAACCGGATGTTGAGGTTCATGGAATCATTGCTGCATGTGAGAATATGCCTTCAGGAAGTTCATATAAACCGGGTGATATCTTGACTGCGAAAAACGGTAAAACAATTGAAGTAGATAATACAGATGCAGAAGGAAGATTAACATTAGCAGATGCTCTGTGTTACGCTTGCGAGCTTGGAGTGGATGAAGTTGTTGATATTGCAACTTTAACCGGTGCATGTATGGTGGCATTGGGTACTGCGGCTTCAGGAATTATGGGTAACAATGATGAATTTGTAAGTGATCTTGTAAAAATCGGTGCATCTTCAGGTGAAAAATATTGGCAATTACCTATGTGGCAAGAATATCGAGATAATATGAACAGTGATGTTGCTGATATGAAAAATACTGGAACAAGATATGGCGGAGCTTCTGCTGCAGGAATGTTCTTAAAAGAATTTGTTACGGATAGTGTTAAATGGGCTCATATTGATATTGCGGGCACAGCCTTTTTAGAAAAACCTAATAAAGAATTTTGTAAAGGGGCAACAGGTGCAGGGGTGAGAACATTGCTAAGTTATATAACCCGTTAGGTAAATTAAAAAAGAGAGAATGTATATACATTCTCTCTTTTTTTATAGGTCAAAGTTTTCATCGTTGACTTCACGTAAGAAATTTGTCCAGCTGTTATAGTATTCGGCAAGTGCATAGGTATAACCTACGATGATAGATTTATACGACTGTTTCATAACGATAAGGCTGGTAATATCGGATTCTCCGGATTCATAAGCATCTTTTGATATTTCAATAAGTTTTTCAGAGCTTATTAATATTTTTGATTCATAATATTTAAGATTTTCCGCTGCTGTTAAAAATTTGTCGTAGGCGGCAGAGATATCTTTTATTGCTTTATTGCGAGTAGATTGGTATTTTAGCTCTGCTTGATGAAGTTTCAATGTTGCATTTTTAATTTCCGGTGAATAGTTATAAAATAACGGGATGTTAACTATATTCGCTCCAGCATAACCTCCGCTGTTGAATCTTCCGTCGTCGGTATGTGTAGCTGTCTGGTATCCATATCCGCCTAAAATTTGAATATCTGGAATTCTTTGTCTTGAAACAACCGTAAGATTTTTCTCCGCAACATCAATTTCCTGTTTTGCAATTTGAATATCATATCGGTTTTCCAATGCTTCTTCAATTATTTCATCACAGGTTGGGAATTTTGTATCAGGTGCAGGAGTGAGCATTTCATCGAAATTATTTTCTTCGGAAAACAGTTTATCCATACTGTCATATATTATATTATTAGGATCGTTTATAATTTTATTAAAGTCTGATAATGCACTTTTCACATTGACTTTAGCGGTATTAACCTGTGTTATCATTTGATTAAGCGCAATTTCAGCCTGAATAACGTCGATTTCAGGCACTTCTTTTGCTTTAACTCTTTTTTGTGCAATAGTTAAAAGTTCTTCTTGCAGGTGTTGTTGTTGTTCTAAAGTAGCCAGAACAGATTTTGCTGCAACAAGGTTGATGTATGCTTCTCTGACATCAAGCTTCAGATCAAATTTTGTATATCCTACATTTGTTTCAACCAGTTTTAAATTAGATTTAGCAAGATTTTTTCGGGCATTTCTTTTGGCTATTTCAATTGTTTGGCTTAGCCCAAGAGTTCTTGGTTCGGTCCAGCCGGAAGCACCAAAGTTGTAAAATGCGTTGAATTCTGGGTTTTGAAGTCTATTGGCTGATTTAATATCATTTTTTGCAATATTTATATCCAACTGTGCTGCTTGCAGATCTATATTATTTTTTAATGCAGCATCAATGGCTTCTTGCAGATATACTTTTTTTATAGAATCATTTATTGCAAAAGAAGCTGTTTGAGTTAATGTAAGGAGTATTAATATCAGGGCGAATTTTTTCATACCATATAAAATTATAACATAAAATTTTAATCATATATTTAGATGTAAACTTTTCAAATAAATTTATATATAATTTCACTATGGTAAGTTTATTTGAAAATGTTAAATATTTTTTTAAGTCGATTAAAGAAAAAAAGCGTCAAGAAAAATTAAAAAAGATTACGAAACAAAGCTATAAAAATAAGACTTCAAAACGGATTATAGGTTCTGCCGCAGATGTCACATTGAATGCTGAAACAAATAATCTTATTAATGAAGTTAGAAATAATGTTGCAGCTATTGTTAAAAAGACAGATTGTAACCCGGAAGAACTTTTATCATATATTAAAGCAGCAAAAACTCCGATTTATAAGATAAATAATGCAGACAAAATTTTATCTTTTATTGGGGAGGAAGAAGGTTTAATCTGTGAACAGGAAGGATTTGGAGCATTATATTTGTCTTTGATGGTTGGTATGGGAGTAAGTTTTAAGACTCCTGCAATGTTCGTATTAAGGGATGGTGATATTGATAAATATTATATGCTTCATAATTTTTATCGTTGGTATTCTCTTAAATCTAATTTGCCGGGCTTTGAGTATAGAGCTCAAAAATTGTTTAAAAAATATATTTCAGACAGTTCAGGTAATATTTTAAAAAGATTTTCTATGGAAGATATTTTATCAGTAAAGGAATCAATAGCAAGAGATCAAGAAGCCAGCGCTTTTGTTATTGAATATACAAAAGAGCAGGAAGGGTCTAAAAAGGTTCTTGATAAAATAAAAAATGATGGTGGTGCAAATATATAAAACCCCTGTGGAATTGTAAAGAAGTTAAAAGTGAAAATTATTTCCACTTTACAAAATAAAAATAGTTTGTTATAATTAGTCATGTAAAAATGAGAGATATTTAATGAAAAAGAAAGGTGGAAATAGTTATGAAATACGTATGTACAGTTTGCGGTTGGTCAACAGAAGCTGATAAAGCACCTGAAAGATGTCCATTATGCGGAGCTACTACATTTAAAGAAGTTGGCGGCGGAGAAAAAGTATACGCTTGTGAACATAATGTAGGTGACGGTGTAGTTGAAGATAAAGAGGTAATGGAAGGCTTAAGAGCACATTTCAACGGTGAATGCACAGAAGTTGGTATGTATTTGGCAATGGCAAGAGTAGCAGAAAGAGAAGGCTATCCTGAAGTTGCTGAAGCATACAAAAGATATGCTTGGGAAGAAGCAGAGCATGCATCTAAATTTGCTGAGTTGTTAGGTGAAGTTGTAACAAATTCTACTAAGAAAAACCTTGAGTTAAGAGCAGAAGCAGAACATGGTGCTTGTGAAGGTAAATTAGCAATAGCAAAAAGAGCAAAAGAACTTGGTTATGATGCAATTCATGATACAGTTCATGAAATGGCTAAAGATGAAGCTCGTCATGGTAAAGGCTTTGACGGTTTATTGAAAAGATATTTTAGCTAAGATTATCCGTTGAATAATGGAGTATGAAATCTGCCGGCTGTATACAGCCGGCTTTTTTATTCTCCAGTCGGGTAATATGCATAAGTAATAAAATATAATAAGATATATTCAAATTAAATTATGTTTAATACGAGTTGGTTCATAGTGTTTAGTATTATTGCAGGAGTTGCAATATACTTATATTGTCAAAACAGGTATCTTAAGGGTTTTAAAAAGCAAGATATCTATATGGAAACTCTGATAAAAAATTTACCGGTAGGTTTATATTTTAGAAATTTGAAAGGTAATATTTTACTTGCCAATAATGAATTTTCAAAAATGACAGGCATTTCAAAAGAAAAGTTAGCTGGCGGTAATATTTTTGATATATTTTCAAAGGAATATATAGAAACAATTGTAAGAGAAGATTCCTTGATTTCAAAAACAAAAGAATCTATTTCAACTCAGAGAGAAATTCGATTTTTGAATAAAAAGCATTCTTATCGGATATTAAAGACTCCAATGTTTGACGAGAGTAAAAATGTAATAGGTTTTGCTGTATTTTTACTAAATATAGATAAAGAGTGCGAAACAGAATCCAGCAGGGAATCTTTTGTTGCAACTCTGACTCACGATTTAAAGACTCCTACAAATGCACAGTTAAGTACATTGAATATGCTTTTAAACGGGCTATTCGGGAAATTAAATGAAGAGCAAAGGCATATGATAACGCTTACAAAGGATTCCTGCCAGTATATGGCGGATTTAATAGCAACGATATTGGATACGTATAATTATGATTCGGGGCAGATTGAGTTAAAGTTTGAAGAATTTGATATAATATCTTTAATTTGTGAATTATGCAGTAATTCCAATATAATGTCTGAAAATGGACAAAAAATTGAATTTAAGAAAACTTGTGATAAATGTATTGTTTATGCTGACAGGCTTCAAATAAAAAGAGTTATTGTTAATTTGTTATCGAATGCATTAACATATGGATATCCGCAAACTCCGGTAAAGGTTGTATTTGAAAATCATGAAGACAGTATAAATTTATTTATTGAAAATAAGAGTAAGCAGATACCTGAAAGCGAATTGAAGACGATATTTGACAAATTTAAGAAGACGAAATTTTCTCACTTTAACAAGACGGGTACCGGCTTGGGGTTATATTTAGCAAGACAAGTAATAAAAAAGCATAAAGGTGAGATATATGCCAGGAGTTTTGAAAACGGAACCTGTATTTTCGGATTTAAACTGCCTGTATCAAAATGTATAAAGAGCGAACAATCCTCAAATATAATTTGATGTACTACTGTCGCTCAAATATTATGTCATTATGAACAAGGTTTCAATTATCTTCATTGATTTATTAGCCAAATGGATGATTTTTGTTAAATAATGAATGTGTTGTTTGTATTTAAAACCCTTTTAATACAAGAATTTAATGACAAAATTTTTGTATTATTTCTGCTAATTATCAATATTGACTGTAATTTATAAATTATGTTAGTATTTTTATAGAATTAGGGTAAAAGTATCGAAAGGTTGGATGGATGAAGAGATTACCGTTAAATAGGAAGGATGTCTTAAAATTTGCATTAACTTGTGCTGTAGTAGTCGGAAGTGTGGCATTTGCTGCGAACTCGGCATTAGCGGCGGAATATATGATTAAAAATGATGACCAACCTGACCAATCATGGCAGCCACAAATTGAAGGGAGTATTTTTAATACAAATTATTATGCCAGCGGGAATATTTTAAACGTTGAGAATAACATAACCGTACGTGATGACTTATTTACACTTGATGGAATTACTGATTTGACTATTAGAGGAAGTCAGGGGCAAGTCTATACTATAACAAGTGGTACAACTAACTATGGCTACCGTTTAAATAACGGTTCCAGTATGACGCTGAACAATCTGAAGTTTGATAACTTTGGTATATATGACAACCCTTCATCATCTTCTGTTTCTTTGTATGGTGCAGGTTTGCATATTCAGGATAATGCCAGTACTGTAGTTCTGAACAATGTTTCTTATACTGATAATCTCGTGCGAGGTGAAACTTATTATCTTCCTCTTATCGCGAATAATGTAGTTAATGGATATGGCGGTGCTATTGCTAATGAGGGAACTTTATCCATAAATGGTGGTGTTTTTTCTGGCAACAGTGTTAGTTCAGAGCAGTCGCCAACTTTTAGTTTGGGTGATACAGGAAATGCTTATGGCGGTGCTATTTATAACACTCACAATTTAACTTTAACCGGAGTTTCTATAGATGGCAACAGTGTTAGCTCGGAAAATAATCAAGGTTCTGCTCTTGGCGGCGGGATATATACAACAGGTGATATTACATTAGCAGGTGGAAATACTTTTAGTAACAATACCGATAACAATGGCAATAGGGCAAATGATATTTATTTTTACCAAAGCGGGGATACCAGTGCGGATCTTTTAGTTAACGGTACCGGCTCTGATACTGTTAATACTATTTCTAGCGGTTTGGCTTCTAACGGAAAATCTAATGTTATTCTTTCTGATGGCGGTAAACTTAAATTAGAGGGAGATAATAGTGATTTTGATAATGGAAATGCATATATTGGTGAAAATAGCAAATTAACTTACGGCGGCAATTTGGATCAATCTGTTCTTGTAGGGCGAACTTTCGTTAACGGAAGTAACGGTGCCGTAGAATTTGATACATCAAATGGTGACTATGATCTTGCTGCAGGTAAACTTGAAACAACTGAAGGTGTACAAGGTCAGTTTATAAAATCAGGTGATAATACCCTCAATTTGATGAATGGCTATCATTCATCTTTCAGTGGAGATGTAATCATACTGGGCGGCACTCTGAATTATAGGGGGGGGAGGTATATCAATGCATCTTCAAATCAAATTGCTCAAGGTGCGGCATTAAATTATCAAAATTCAACTAACGATTCCCTATATAATATTTCAGGAGAAGGTAATCTTGCAAAATCCGGAAGTGGAAGTTTAACCGTATCAGGAGATAATTCAAATTTCCACGGTGATGCAAATATTCAAGGCGGCGATTTAATTTTTAACGGAACTAATGGTGATAAGTTCTTTGCGGATGATGCAGATGTTACATTGAATGGAAATACATTAAATTATACCGCACAATCATCTGATACCCTTGATAATGATAATTTCGCAAACCTTACACTTAATAACGGTGCATCATTTAACTATACCGCAAATTCCGGTACAACAAATGTATACGATTCTTTTATCGCGGCTGCCAGCGGCGATAGTAGTGCGAGTTTTACAGGTAATACAAATGCCAACTTTGTGTTAAACAGTGATTTAGGGTCAAGACTTTCTTCCGTTGAATTTGTAAATACAGATTTGGCTCTAGCTAACGGGCTTACAACTTTAAATAACCTCACTTTAGATAATACTAATTTAAATGTTATGAACCCGCAAAATACAAATTCAGCACTTGGCAGTTATACATTTAATAACTTTAGTGCTGTTAACGGCTCTTCATTAAGTATTGATGTCAATCTTGGCGCTAATCCTGTTAGTGATTTGTTGATTTTTAATAGTGGCAGCGGAATTTTAGATATAAAAAGTCTTGCTATCCTTAATGATGATGGCAGGGGTTATCCTAAGAATATTCTTGTGCTTCAAAATAACGGCAATAGTAATGTCAGCTTGTTAGAAGACGGAATGGAGCCGACTATTGCAGCTTGGTCAACTAATGTTTATGAATATAATATTGATGCTGCAAAATCAAATGAAGCAAACAGTTATTATGACAGCCTAACTTTCAATCCTCAAAATGCTGCTTCCCCTGATTCTTTAAAAAGAATGAATAATTATCAGGCAGAGCAGACAAGAGGTTTTTCACTGGTTCAGGATTCAGATGTTTATCATATTGCAAGAGATTTGGGGCAAACTGAATACGGAATATTTACTGTTAACGGTGTAAGTAAAGATAAAAGTGTTATTTCCGGTCAAAGAGTATCTTATACGGATAATGGTGATGGAACTTTTACCTATCATACTGATGATGATGGAAGTTATGTAATATCGGAAGATGAAAAAGGTTCTTTCTTTGAATTGACTGATACCAAAGGTGCTATTGAATTAAATATTCGTGATATAACAATTCAGGATGCAGATAGAACAGGTCAGACTATTCAAGGCGGTTCTATTATTTATTCATCTGTTGATAACGCAACAATTAATATCACAGATGCGGCATTTAAAAATAGCCATGCTGCAGGCAATGGCGGTGCTTTTGATATAGAAAATGCTGCTCATGTTAATATCAGCGGAGCAGATTTTACAGGTAACAGCTCCGGTGGGCTTGGCGGTGCTATTTATTCTGCCGTTAATTTGAATATCACAAATTCTAACTTCTCAGGCAATACAGATTCAAGCGGTGATAACGATATTACCCTTGCAAATAATGCTAATGTTTTATTTACTGTTGGTCAGGGTGTAACATCTGAATTATTAAGCGGTATTAAAACTGCATCAGGTTCAACATCAAGCATTTTCACCAAAACAGGAGCGGGAACTCTTAATATCAGCGGTCAAAACTCAGGATATCATGGTAATGTAAATATCGCACAGGGTTCTGTTGTATTTGATACGGCAGATAGCAATGATTCATTCTTTGGATATAGTGCAGATTCAAAAATTACCATAGGTGCAGATTCATCATTAACAATCGATAATGATGGAGGAGCAGGTTTATTATCCGGCGGACATTTTGCCGGTTCCGGTGCTTTAAACTTTGACGCTATTGTTTTTATGCTGCTTGGTAATAATGCCGATTATAAAGGTAATGCTGTTTTAAACGGTACCCAGCTTGTATATAGAGCAGACGCAAATGATGATACAATTTTCGGCGGAGAGGTTCAGTTCCTTAACGGTGCCGAAATTTCGACGGGTATGGATTCTTCTCTTGATTATACTGGCGGAAACTTTCGCTCAGATTCAAGCGAAGGGGTAAGGTTCGATAAAAATGACAGCGGAGTATTTACTCTTATAGGCAATAACTCAGAATTTACCGGGACTGCTAATCTGTATGGAGGTACAACTAATTTTGTTAAAAATGATAATACCTCCTTCTTTGGCGGACACGTTGTTGTTGACAGCGTGTTGAATTATATCGCAAACGCTGATGAAACTCTCAATGGTGAAATAACAGGCATCGGAACAATAAATAAAAATGGTGCGCAGACTCTAACCTTAACTAATTCAGCATTTTCAGGCACTGCAAATATCTCAGAGGGTACTCTTACTGTAACAAGTACAAATGCAAATGCTTCTAATTTGGATTTCACAGCTAATATCTCAAACAATGCAGCATTAAATTATACAGCAGGTTCAGATTCCTCTCTCTCACTCGGCGGAGACGGTAGATTGAATTTTGTAAATGGTGCTCAAAATGCAACAGCAAGTATTACTGCAGGCAATATAGCTTTAGATACAATAGCAGGTGCTAGTGGTAATAATGTTATTTTGAACAGTGCAAATATTACTTTGAATCAAAATGCCTATGAAGGTAATTATACAATTAACAATTCTGTTCTTAATTTGATGGCAGATAGAGGTGTTACAGGTGATCGTATAAGTGAATATACATTTGACAGTTTTACATCAGAGAATAATTCTTCTATGTCAGTTGATGTATCTTTAGCAGGTGATGGAGAAGCTGATAAACTTATTGTAAAAGGCGGAAGCGGTCAGATAAATATTTCTAATTTTGCAATTATTGATGATGACGGATCTGGTAGTAAATCAATTCAGGTTATTGACAATAATGGAAGTACTTTAGAGTTGGCTGTTGGTCAAGACACTCATATGGCTGATTGGTCAACCAATGTTTATGAGTACAGTATTAGTGCTGACAGATCTCAGGGCTCTGATATTTATGACAGTATTCTATTTAATGCTGTAAGAGCAGCAACACCTGATTCTTTACGTACAATGAACCATGAACGTAACGGTTTGAGAGGTTTCAGTGTTGTAAATAATTCAACATATCAAATCGGACGAGATTTGGATACAACTTTAGCAGGTCAATTCACAGTTAATGGTGCGGACAAAAAAACTTCAATAATTTCAGGTGAAAGAGCAGATGAGTATGTCGGCTTGGACGATAGTAGTTTAGGCACTAACGGTTCATTCTTTGAAGTAGTTAATGATACGGATTTAACTATTCGTGATTTAACTATTCGAGATGCCCTAAGACAAAATCAAGATATAAAAGACGGTTCTGTTCTTTATTTGAACAATACAACAGGATTGGCAACTGTTACAATAAATAATGTTCTTTTGACTAATAACAAAGCAGCCGGAGATGGCGGTGCTATTGCAGCAATCGCAGGTAAAAGTTTAAGTATTTCTAATACTGATTTTACAAATAATACCGCAGGCGGTTTGGGCGGTGCTATTTATACGGAAACTTCAATTTTTATTACGGATTCAACGTTTTCTAATAATACAGATTCAACAGGTGTAAATGACATTTATATCGCAGATTCAGGTGTTGTGAACTTTAGCGGAACATCCAATAATGTATCAAGCGGTATTGCAGGCGGCGGGGTTGTTAATAATAATAGCGGAACCTTAAATCTGACAGGAACAAACAGCGCCTTTAACGGTACTTTGAATGTTAACAGCGGTTCTGTCAATTTTACGGCTGATGATACGAATGATTCATATATTTTAGGTGTTACAGATATAAATAGCGGATCAAGTGTTAATATCTTTACTCAAAATGATACAGACTTGAATCTTAATAACGGTGCATTCACAGGAAACGGAACTCTTAATATAGGTGACAGTAACAGTACAGACAAGGGCTCTGTTACTGTGAATGGTGATAATTCAGGATTTACAGGCAAGTTGAACCTTAATTCCGGCAGTTTGATTGTAAATATGGATTCTAATGATGATAAGTTCTTTGGTTCTTCAAATATAGTCAATGAAGGTACTAATTTAATCTTTGATGTTGCGGAAAATGTTATTGCAGGTACAATAAATGGCAGTAAATTTGAATCTTTTGGCGGTCATTTAGTTAAAAATGGTGAAGGTACATTACAAATCACCGGAGATTGGTATAATGGTTCCGGACGTGGTAATAATGTTGCTACATTTGTTAATGGCGGGAAATTGGAATTTGTAGCTAATGATACAGCTGACGATGTTGATAAAATGCTGTCAGGAGATATAAATATTTCAGATGGAGCTACATTTAGAGTTGATAATAAATCTACTACTACGACATTTGAATTGAATAATAATTTAATAGGCTCTGAGGGTGCAACATTAGAAATATCCGGAGTAAAAGATTCATTAGTTACTGCATCAGATGGAGTCAATAACTCAAGTTTCACAGGTGAAACTCTTATTTCCGGCGGAAATTTAGGATTTACAAAATCCGATTCAAATTCATTTGTTGCAGGCAGGGTAAATATTGCTAATAAAGACTCTAAACTGATTTATTCAACAAATTTTCAGAGTGATGAAAAAATATCATCTTTGTCAGGTGTTGGAACATTGGATAAACAGGGTTCAGGTAATTTAACCGTTAATATGGATAAATTTACAGGAACAGTAGATGTTAATTCAGGAACATTAACTGTTAACGCTGATGAGCAGGCAGAAGATGCAGATGCATTCGGCTTTAATGCTGAAGTTGCCGGCAATTCTACTCTAAACTTTAATGCAGCTGCAAATGATACTTATAATATAAATTCGGATTCTACATTTGAATTTGATAGTGAAAATTCAGGCGGAACAATAAATTTTGCAAACGGAAGTTATAATCTTTCATCAGACTTAACCAATGCTGTAGGTAACACGACAGGATTTAGCAATACTACTGTGAATATAGTCGGAAACGATGTTACCTTGAGCGGGAATTATGCACTCAACGGCGGTTCAACATTAAATCTTGCAAATGGCGGTATTACAACAACTACCATTGCAAATTTGACAACTACAGGTACAAATAACTTAAATCTTGATTTTGACTTTACTGCAAACAGCGGACTTGGTGCCTTTGATAAACTTGTTGCAAACGGCGGTAATGCTCAGGTTACATTGACTGATAGCAGTATCAAGGCATTAAATATGGATAACGATACCGGTTTATTGGTCAGTGAAACTTATGATGTTTTAGATGGAATAACTTTTGCTAACAATTATTCAGGAGTATTGAGTTCTAATATTTATCAATATACAGTTTCAACAGTGACTGGTTCTGACACTATTACTATTATTGCAAGCGGATATGTTGGTAATACTTTGTACACATTGAACCATGAAACTTCAGGCGAGAGAACTTTCCACCTCGCTGGTGCTGACAATCAATATTATATTGGCCAGGCTTTAGAGCAAACATTAGCAGGAACTTTGAATATTAAAGGAAGAACTAATGATAGAGCGGATACAATTAACGGCCGTACTGATGCAAGTTCTACTGCTACAGGTTTGTCAATGTTTGAAGTTGTTAATGATACCACATTAAATATTGATGATATTACAATTCAAAATGCAGCTTCTTCTGATAGGGGCGGAGCTGTAATTTATCAGAGTAATGAAAATTCAACTGTTAATATAACAAATTCGACAATACAAAAAAACTCAGCAGCTAACGGCGGTGCTATTTATGTAACCGGCGGTGAAACAAATCTTTCTAATGTTACATTGGCTTCTAACTCTGCAACAGGAAACGGCGGAGCTATTTATAATGCCGGAAATGATTTGGAATTAACCAATGTTACTTTCTCAAATAATACTGCTGAAAACGGTTCTGCTATCTATAACCTTGGCAGGGCAACTATTACGGATGCTTCTTTTGAGGGCAATTCAAGTAATTATATATTTAACGGTTCACAAGGAAACCTAACAATAACAGCAACAGGTGATTATACTTTAACAAACACCGGTACTGCAGATTCTGTAATTACAAATAACGGAATGTTAAATTTGAATGCAGCTCAAAATCATTCATTGATTTTGGCTGATCAAATAACAGGATCAGGCGGAGCTGTTATGACAAATGGCAGCATTCTTTTGAATAATCTGATTTCAAGTTCAACAGTAAATGTTCAAACAGGTTCGCTCACTATTAATGGCAATAACAATTCAGAATCCGCATTAGATAGTGTTGTTTTAAACATAGCTTCCGGCGCAAGTGCTTTGTTAGGAAATAAAAATATAAATAATGGTGCAATATCTGTTGCAGATAATGCTACATTTTATATAAATAATACTTCTGATACAGAGATTTCAGCAGATCTTTCAGGATCAGGTAATATAAACAAGACAGGTTCCGGTGCGGTTTCTTTAAAGGGCAGTAAAAATGAAGATTTCAGTGGAATTTTAAATATTGATAACGGAACTGTAAATTTTGAAAAGACTACTTCAAATACATTCTTTAATAGTAAAGCAAATATTCTTGTTGACGGTTCTAATGATGGTGCTGATTCTCCTGCAACATTTGCGTATAATTCAGATGACACATCATTTGATTTTAATTCCGGTTTTGCAAATATAACTTTAGAAAACGGCGGTACTGTTTCAGTTTCAGGCAGGGGCAGAGATGAAAGTACTTATACTTTAAACAGCGGCTGGCTGACTTCCCAAGGAACAATTGCTAATAATTTGATATTCAGTGATGCAACATATATTTTGAATACTCTTTATAATCATACCGGCGTTAACGACAGTATTACATTTGATAATTCTGTTGTTGGTCTTGGGGATAATATTCAAGGTTCTGAAATTACTGACGGACACAGGCATGATCAGGGAGCTTTAGAATATAATCTGGCAGGTGCTGATTATACATTGAATAGCTCAATACTTGATCTTTCTAACCAGGTAGCAGGTGATAATTATACATTTGATAGTCTTAATTTCACAGGCGGAGCAACTGCAACTGATATAGATGGAGGAATTACACTTGATGTAAACCTTTACTTAAATGAAAATACAGGAACAATGCCGTTTGCGGATACAATCACTGCAAATTCAGGTGAAGGTATCGTTGAAATTACAAGGTTATTTGTAACAGATGATAACGGATTATTTATTACTGACCCTGATACTAATGAACAAAGCAAAGGTGTAATCAGAGTATTTAAAGGTAATAATGATTTAAAGGTTGCGGATTCTGACGGTGTACAAATTTTAAGTTGGGCAACAAACGTATATAAATATGGTGTTAATTCAGCTTCAAGTGGTGCGGCAGACGGACATGAACAAGATAGTATTGAGATTACTCCTGAAGGAACTTCAAGTACTGATACATTGAGAGATATGAATGTATATGATCCTTCCGGTAACGGTATCGGGGGTAACAGAGGTTTCAGCTTTATTGCCAAAGACGGAAAACAGGAAAATAATAATTACAATATCTATAGAGATCTTGATACTACATCAGCCGGTACATTTACTGTTCAGGGTACTTTAGTCGGGCAAGACAAGAGTATATTATCAGGAATTTTGAAAGATCTTGAACTCTTAGCTGATGATGAAAGTCTTAGACATGATGAAAATGAAGGTAAGTGGTATTATAATGACATAGAATTGAGTCAAGCTCCGGAATCTATTACTATTACAAATCCTGATGGTACAACTGATCCGGGGTACAGGATAAGTATCGGTGAATTTACTCCGGATGGTCAAACAAACGGTTCAATGTTTGAGATTGTGAATGATACTGATTTCTTAATGTATAATGTATCTGTTCAGAAAGCAAAAAGGTATGCTTCAGACACTAATATAAAAGACGGTTCCGTTATTTATGCAAGAAATGATGCTGCTGAAATTACTTTAAATAATGTTGATTTTGTAAAAAACGAAGTTTTAGCAGGTAATGGCGGTGCTGTTGCAAACCACAGCAGTAGTAAATTTTCAATAAATCAATCAATAATTACCGGAAACCATGCAGCAATAAACGGCGGTGCTATTTATAATGCTTCATCCGGTATGACAATAGCTAATGCAACTGTTGATGGTAACAGAGCAACTACTGGTTTAGGCGGTGCTATTTATACGTCTGCTAATATGACAATTACTGATTCTAATTTCGGTGTAACTGCTGTAAACACTCATAATAACGGCGTACAAAATGATATTTATCTTGCAAATAATGCTAATGTAGAGTTTATAACTAGTGCTGCTGATACAACAAGTACTATCAATAGCGGTATAGCAGGTGATACAGGAACCACTTTTGAAAAAACAGGTGTCGGAACATTGAATTTGAACGGTTCAAACTCTGATTTTAAGGGTACTTTTGATATTGAAGCAGGTAATGTTGTTTATACCGCAAATGATAGTGATACTTTTGTAGGCGGTGCTGTAAGAGTTAATCAGGGTTCTACTTTAACTATGAATATTGCTCAATCTGAAACTTTACAACAGCAGATTATGCAAAATGTTTCAGCAGGAAAAGACGGTTCGGGTACTATCGTTAAAACAAATAACGGAACACTTTATCTGCTTGGAAATAATTCAGGTTTTGGCGGCACAACAAGAATTGAGGGCGGTTCTGTAATTTATCAGGCCGCATCTGATAATGATAGGTATCTTGGCGGTTTAACCAATCTTGCAAATGAAGGTACTAATTTAACATTTATTATCAATCAAGATATTGCAAACCAGACAGTTTCAAATATCTCAGGTGTAGAAGGTTCTAACTTTAATAAACAGGGTGCGGGTGATTTAACACTTTCAGGAAATAGTTCAGGTTTTTCAGGTACTGCTAATATAGAAGAGGGTACATTAATTTATCTTGCAGATGACACTTCTGATACTTATTTTGGCGGTAATACAATAATTTCAAACGGTGCAACATTACAAGCAAATGTTTTGGAACAAGATGATGAAGGTAATAATATTGATGGTCAGACTATAGGTAATATCTCCGGTGGCGATGATGAAAACTTTATTAAAACAGGTGATGGTAAAATCCAGCTTATAGGCGATAATGACTTTACTGGTACAACAACTATTAAAGAAGGTATTCTTGCTTACACATATGACAATGGTAACTATGTAAGCGGAAATACCGTTATTGAACATGGCGGTACATTAGAATATTCTGTTGGCACAGATAGTGATGATAACCTAACCGCAATATCCGGCGAAGGTACTTTATCAAAACTTGGTGCTGGAAATCTTAATCTTGTTGGGGATAATTCAGCATTCACCGGTTCTGTAATGATAGGCGGAGGCAGATTATCTTATACATCAGCTGATAACAATAACTTTATCAATGCAAATTCTTATGCAATCGCTCAAGGGGCTGAGTTATATATTAATAATTCAACTTCTGATGATGTAAATGTTTCAAATCTGACGGCATATATTGATGAAGAAGGAAGAGATTTAGGCAGCGGTTCTGTTATAAAAGACGGTGAGGGAACGCTTACTTTAGGTGGTAAAAATGATACTTTTGAAGGTACATTAGATATCAATAGCGGTGCTGTAACCTTTAATAAAGAGGCAGATACTTCTTATCTCGCCGGCAAAACAGACATAAATTCAGGTGCAAAATTAAATTACAATGTTGCTGACGGTATTGAAGATACTTTAGCAAACGTTTCAGGCTCAGGTGTTTTAAATAAAGGCGGTAACGGCATTTTAACATTTGATGCTAATAAAAGCACTGTTGACACTTCATTTACAGCTAATGCAAATGAAGGAACACTGAAAGTTTCAGGCAAATCAACAACCGCATTTGATTTTAATATGATTGCAAATAACTCTGCAATTCTTAACTATGCAGCAGCTGTTGGCAGTAATCTTACTGTAGGCTCTGGTTCTTCTGTTGTTGGGTTTGGTAATGGTGCAAGCGGTGCTCAAATTAATTTCAGTAGTAATTCTCCTATAGAAGGTACATATACTTTAGCAGGAGATCTTGCAAATTATGCTGGAAATCAGGTATCTTTTGCCAATTCGACAATTGAGCTTACCGGAGATACTTATAACGGAAGCTATTCAATTACTGATTCAGTAATTGATTTGATAGATGACAATACCGCAACAAAAACTTTTGCTAACTTGACAACTTCAGGTTCAGAAATAAAAATTGATGTTGATTTGACTCTACCAACTCGAACCTCGGATAAATTAGTTTCAAAGGGAGGTAATGGCGGAGCTTTGGAATTGGCACTGAAAGATATTAACTTAAATGATCAAAAAACAGATAACGGTCTTGGAGAAAGCTATAATATTAATGTTCTTGGCGGTAATTTAACTTTAGATAATGATGATAGTTTGGATTTTTGGGCAACTTCCGCTTATGAATATCGCGTAACTATTGCTCAAGGCGGACAGGATATTATTCTTACCGCAATCAAAGCAACTGATGAAAATTCATTAAAGGCAATGAATAATCAGAGTGGTGACAGGGGTTTCCAATTCCATGCAGATGATCCTGATCCGTATATTATAGGTGAAAGCTTAGGAACAACTGCATCAGGTTCATTTGTTGTAAAAGGCGAAACAAATGGAAATACTGTAATTTCCGGAGAAGATACAAAATCATTCTTTGAAGTTACTCAAAATAATACTGATTTAACAGTTAAAGATTTGACAATAGAAAATGCGCATTCAGATAATGGCGGATCTGTCGTTATTGCAAATAACGGAAGTTCTACAGTTAATTTAGATAATGTAAATATTACATCAAGTTCTTCAAATGGCAATGGCGGTGTTATTAATAATACAAATTCAGAATCTTTCATTATCAATAATTCTGAAATAACAAATAACACCTCAAACGGTTTAGGGGGAGCTATTTATACTGCTGATGATATGACAATTATTGATACTGATTTTTCAGGTAACAGAGATGCAAACGGTAAAAACGATATTTATGCAGCAGGTGAAGATACAGTTGTTAATATTGTTTCCGCTAATAAAGATGTTTCAGTTTCAAGCGGCCTTGCCGGTAATGGTACTGTTAATAAATCAGGGAATAATGATTTAAATTTGTCAGGTAAAAACGACGACTTTACCGGTAATTTAAATATAGCGGATGGGGATATGAATTATACTCAATCTTCCTCAAGTGATACATACATTTTAGGTAATACAAATATTGGCAGTGGTAATACTGTTACTATTACCAATAACCGTAGTGATATTACAACAGGTTCATTTAGCGGAAGCGGTACTTTAAATAAAAACGGTTCAAATGATATGACTCTGACCGGTGATAACTCTAACTTCACAGGTACTGCTAATATCAATAACGGAAGTGTAATATTTAATTCAGATAATACAAAATATATTTCAGGTACAACTAATATAAATCAAAACGGTACATTGGTTGTTAATGCTGATAACAATGCTTCATTATCTAAAATTAACGGTACAGGTACTGTTGATAAAAACGGATCAGGAGCATTGGTATTCCGGGGAAATAATAATTTTAACGGCAGCTTGAATGTAAATGAAGGTGTTTTCGCAATGGCAGCAGGCGCAACGTTAGGAAATCTTTCAGATGCTCAATTTGCTGCAGGAACAGGTATTAATTTACAAAATACATCTGTAGTTGACCTTGGTAATGGTAGCTATTCAACAGATCCAAGTCCTGCAAGTATTGAAAATCTATACTTTGACAGTTTGACCTTATTAGGTGATGTAGATTTGGATATTGATATTGATTTGAAAAATGAAATTGCGGATAAGGTCGGTGCAGGCAGGGTATATGGCAATGGTAATTTAATCCTTGATCAGGATAGCTTGAATGTGGTAAGTGATGCTTTGCTTAATAATACTTCAGTTCAAGTTGCATATGGAGATTTAGCAAATCATGTTGCTCTTGATCAAGGTGTAACAACTGTTATGGGACCAATTCAAAAGTATGATGTATCGTATAATAATGGTAACTTGTTGTTTGCAAGACAAGGCGGTTCAACTCCTGATATTGGTTCAGTTAACCCTGCCGTTATGGCATCCCCTGTTGCAACTCAATTGGGTGGTTATTTAACTCAATTACAGACTTTAAATGCCGGTTTCTATCATATGGACAGATATACAAAATATCCTTATATGATGAGATTAACTGCAGAAAATTCTAACCGGTATGCAATAAATGATATCCCTGCATATAGAAGAAGCAATCTTCCTGAAACTTCAAATGCTATGTGGATTCAACCGTATACAACATTTGAACAGGTTAATTTAAGAGGCGGAATAGGAGTTTCTAATGTTGCTTACGGCGCTATGTACGGCGGTGATTCCAACCTTGTTGATCTTGGACATGGCTTTAAAGGGGTGTTATCAACCTTTGTAGGTTATAACGGTTCTCATATGTCCTTCAACGGTGTAAGTATGAACCAGCAGGGAGGAGCATTAGGTGTAACCGGAACTTTGTATAAAGGTAATTTCTTTACCGGTTTAACATTATCTGCAGGTGCAAGTGCCGGTGATGCTTATACACAATACGGAACAGATCACTTTGCAATGTTAACCGCAGGTATCGCTTCTAAAACCGGTTATAACTGGGAAATGAAAGATGGTAAATTTATAGTTCAACCGTCATTGTTCTTAGGTTATACGTTTGCTAATACATTTGATTATACAAATGCTGCAGGTGTTAGAATTGACTCTGATCCGCTGCATGCAATAACAATTGTTCCTGGTGTTAAATTTATTGCTAATTTGAAAAACGGATGGCAGCCGTATTTAGGTGTTAATATGGTTTGGAGCATTATGGATAGAACTGATGTAATGGCTCAAGATGTTAGACTCCCTCAATTGTCTGTAAAACCTTATGTTGAATATGGTGTTGGGGTTCAAAAATCTTGGGGTGAAAGATTTACGGCATTTTTCCAAACAATGATAAGAAATGGCGGCAGAACAGGTATTGTATTAACAGCAGGTTTCAGATGGGCTTTGGGTAAAGAACCTAATTACGATAATCAAAAGGTTCAGGGAACAACCCAAAGAAAAGTGATTAAATCATTATAATAAATAATAATAAAAAGACCTGTTAACAAACAGGTCTTTTTATTACTTAGTCTTATTTTTTATACAATGCCTTGTGCGATCATTGCATCAGCAAGTTTTTTAAATGCTGCAATGTTTGCACCCATTACATAGTTACCGCTGTGGTTATAGTCGTCTGCTGCTTGTTTACAGGCTTTAAAGATATTTACCATAATTTTATCTAGTTTTTCTTCTACCTCTTCAAATGTATAATAAAATCTCATGCTGTTTTGTGACATTTCAATAGCTGATGTTGCAACTCCGCCTGCATTTGCGGCTTTGCCAGGGGCTACAAGTATTCTGTTTTCTAATAAATAATTTGTAGCTTCTAATGTACAAGGCATATTAGCACCTTCACCAACTGCTATCACTCCGTTTTGTACGAGCTTTTTAGCTGAATCTAATGAAATTTCGTTTTGAGTTGCACAAGGAAGTGCAATATCTGTTTTTATTGTCCAAACAGGAGAATCTTCATTTGACCGACTTTCTATATATTGAGCATTTGGATAAACCCTTAAGTATTCTTTAATCCTTCCTCTTTCAACTTCTTTTATTTGTTTTACCAAATTTATATCAATACCTGCAGGGTCATATATACAGCCGTTTGAATCACTCATTGTAACTACTTTTGCTCCGCTTGCAATAGCTTTTTCAGCTGCGTAAATCGCAACATTTCCTGAACCTGAAATAGTAACAGTTTTGCCTGCTAATGAGTTATTATGGGCATTGAGCATTTCCCTCATAAAAAATATCAGGCCGTATCCTGTAGCTTCTTTTCTTGCTAAAGAGCCTCCGTAAGAGATGTCTTTCCCTGTTAGTACTCCACCTTCATATGCATCACGTATTCTTTTGTATTGACCGAAAAGATATCCGATTTCTCTTCCGCCGACACCGATATCGCCTGCAGGAACATCAACATCCTGCCCGATATGGCGATATAGTTCAGTCATAAAACTCTGGCAAAATCTCATAATTTCATTATCAGATTTACCTTTTGGGTCAAAATTACTTCCTCCTTTTGCCCCGCCTATAGGCAGTCCTGTTAATGCATTTTTAAATATCTGTTCAAAGCCCAAGAACTTCATAATACTTTGGTTAACGCTTGGGTGAAACCTTAAACCTCCTTTATATGGTCCGATTAGAGAACTGAATTGCACTCTATATCCTCGGTTTACGTGAACTTGACCATTGTCATCCATCCAGGGCACTCGGAATGTTATAATTCTTTCCGGTTCAACAATTCTTTCCAGTAATGCTGTTTTTTCATAGATATCTTTATGAGCTTCCACTACAGGCTCAATGGATGTTAATACTTCTTCTACAGATTGAAGATATTCAGTTTCATTAGAATTATTTTGTTTAGTTTGGGTTAATACCCTTTGTAAATATTTATTCATATATTAGTCCTTATTTTGGCTGTTTTTATTTTTATACAACTATTTTATAATAATTTCAACTAGTTAACAAAAAATAAAGGCGAAATATGATTATTTCGCCGTAATTATGGGGTTCTTAAATTAAAATTCATTAATTATGCAATATAGGGCTGCATTTGAAGTGATTTTTGATTAGCCATTACTGCAGTTTGATCAGCAGTTTTTGCTCTGTTGCTATTAATATATCCGTCAACTAATGACCCTATTGCTAGTCCGGCAAGAGCTAAAGCAGGACAGGCAATTGCAAGTTGTTTAAATTTAAATAAATCTTTAAACTTTCCGCCTTTGAACAGTTGAATAAATTTTCCGGCAGTCGGAGCCAGAAATCCTAATACCGCTCCAGCTTTTTTTGCTGTATTTGACTTATGATATGCGTTATTGTTTTCTGTATATGCTATATTTTTATCTTGTTGTGCAAGGTATCCGTTTAGCTCGCTTGTATCAATTGGCTGTTGGGTATCAGCTGTTTGATTTGTCGATGCGTTTGAAGTGAATGATGTATTTGTATTCATGTCACTCATTGGATTGTAATTAGCAGATAGATTTTGACTTGGATTTTGAGCTTGTGTATTTAGTGCAGAATTGAGCATTGTATCAAATTTCTGCATCATTATATCATCACTATAATCGTTTCCTACCGGATTGTATAAACCATTATTCCCTGTGCTATTATTTGTAAATAAGGAATTTGTTGAATTGTTTGTGGAATTATTCTGAAAAGCCATATTATTGTTAAATGAATATGGACTGTTGTAAATTCCTGTGTTTAAACCTACCTGAGAGACCATTTTCTAACCCCTTTCAAAAAATAATAACCTAACCTTAACCTTTAACCATATATATAAAGTTTTTTTTTTTATTGAAATTGCTCAAATTTTTATATTCTTAAAACTTTGTAACAATTTCTTTGTTTACGCGGTTCAAATTTTATGTTATATCAAGGATATGGAAAAGAATGTTTATACTATTTTTAAAACATTTTTTAAAGTTGGGACATTGTTATTGGGCGGTGGATATGTAATATTACCTTTATTAACAAGCGAACTTGTTGATAAAAGACAGTGGATAAGTTCTGACGAATTATGTGAGTATTATGCACTCGGGGCTTCTTTACCAGGAATTATTGCAGCTAATGTTGCTATATTTACAGGTAAGAAATTATTAGGAACAAGAGGTGCAATTGCTGCAACTGTCGGTATGGTTCTGCCTGCTTTTTTATCAATTGTTCTTTTGGCAAGTATCTTGAGTGAACTTGTTACAAAACCTTCTGTTCAACATATATTTTGGGGTGTAGGAATAGGTGTTATTACTCTTTTATTTATGGCAGTAAAAGAAATGTGGAGCAAATCTGTTACAGATAAATTTTCGGTTATTGTATATATAATATGTACGATATTAGCTTTATGGGGTAAAATTCCTCTTGCATTAATTATAATTACTGCATTAATTTCAGGTATTATTTTTCAAAAATTTGAAGATAAAAAGAATAAAATTAAGATTGAAGATGATGGGGAGAAGAATAAATGCTAAAATTATATTTGCAATTATTTTTACAATTCTTCCATGTCGGAGTATTTTCATTTGGTGGTGGTTATGCAACGTTACCTTTTTTGTATGCGATCTCTGAAGAATATCATTGGTATACAACTAAGCAGTTGACTGATATGCTTGCGATATCGTCAATTACGCCTGGTCCTGTTGGTGTTAATGTAGCTACTTTTGCAGGTTTTGTGACCTCAGGAATTATAGGTTCTTTAATTGCAACAACGGCTGTTATTCTTCCTTCATTTATTATAGTTACTATTGTTTATAATGTTCTTGATAAATTTAAAACAAACCGATATGTTAAGGGGGCTGTAAGGGGCATAAAACCTGCAGGGTGTGCTCTTTTATCTGCTGTTGGAATAAGACTTATTTTTACATCTAATTTGCATTTATTGGGAACATTGTTGCTATTGTTTTTTATTATTATAAACCTTATAAAAAAACAAGATCCTTTATTAATTCTTGGAATTTCTGCTGCGGTAGGATTTGGGCTTGGCTATTTTAACTGGATAGGTGTTTAATTTTAGTCTTTTATCCAACGGAAGCTTTTAACATAATTACTTCCGTTAATATCACCATAAATATCAGCTTTGAATACTCGTAGAGTTTTTGTTTTATCAAAATTAGGGATTTTATTTATATTACTTGTTGATTTTGGATTTATTTCATTTATATTAACCCCTGGTATTGTATTAAACAATGTGTTCAATGAAGAATTTGCTATTTTTCCTAATATTGTTGAAAAATTCTTAGATAAACTTCCATATACTTCCATATCTGCAATGAGAGTTGAAAGATTATAACTTCCGGTCATATACATATTTAAATCTTGCCCGCTTGAATAAACATTTATATCATTTGCTATACCGTTTTCAACATGTATATTCCCACTTATACTTTTGAAATTTCCGGTTTTTAAAGGAGTTATCAGATCTATGATTCCATTAATAGATACCCCAGTAATTCCTCCTGTTAGAAGGTTTCCTGCTTTTAACAGATATTCTAATGATCCCAGTTTAGGCATTCTTCCATCTGTAACTTTAAACGTTCCGTTTCCTGATAATGTATTGAGACAATCAACGCTTGATATGCCTGAACATGACATATTCATATCACCGGTTACTCTACCGAACATTTGACCTGGCATGTCAAAGAAGTTATCTGATATAATTTGGGCATCCGCATTATTTATATGCATTTCTCCCCAGCCTTTAGAGTTTTTACAGTCGTAATTTATATTGCCATTTACTGTCCCATTTGCAATATTAAAATTATATTTGTCAATTTTTAGTACTTGATCTGTTCCAAGAGTTATATGAGATGTAAAATCTGTTGCATTTGCTTTTTTAATTAAAATTTTATCAGCATTTATTTGAGCATTTTTTATAAGAAGAGTATCAGGTTCAAATATTGGAATGGTGCTGGTTTTTATTTGGTTATTTCTTGTATTTTCAGCATCAAAATCATTTAACCTATTAGTTATAATATTTAAATCCAGTGTATCCATTTGTATATTAACATTTTCAACTTCAACAGGAAATGCTGGTTTATTAATGATTTTAGCATCTAATAAAATATCACTTGTTAATATATTACCTTTTGAATTAAGATTTATAAAATCTTTTTTAAAATCAATGTCAATATCTCTCACTGTTGCATCAAGGAGGGGAATATCTATGCTTTTAACATTTAGAAATCCTAAAATATATGGAGCATTTGAGGTCCCATTAATTGTTAAGTCAGATGTGAAGACTCCTTGTTTGATGGTTGGTTTTTTAAACAAAACATTAAAAATTCGAGCATTTGTCGGGTTGTTTGTTTTGATTTTTAAATTTTTAAATGCCAGAATGTTATTTTTTAGCAGTGCTATTTCACCTGAGGCTTGAACTTGATTTTGTTCTGAACGTTTTTTATTTTGAGAGGTGATTGTTTGGTTATATTTTAGATTATTTAATTTAACTTTATTTGGATATAATATAGCATCTGCAGTGATTGAAACAGGATTTGTAGTGATTCCTTCAGAGTTCATTGTTCCTGTAGGCGCACCTGCTAGTGTTGCTCCCATATAGTATATATATGCATTTTCCCCTAAATTAAGAGTTGATTTAGATGAGATTGCATTTATCGGACCTTTTAGTTTTGTATAAAAATTTATATCTCCTCTTGTTTTTACGGGGTATACAAATTTTGAATTATAAAATCTGTCAAAAAATGGCTGAGTTAATTTTGTGCTTATTGACAGATTAAGATTAGGTTTTTGGTAAAAGTTAGCTATTGTGCCGTCTAAAAATACAGGCATCGAACTTACTCTTGAATTTATCTTGTCAAGGTATAAATTGTTATTTCTTATAAAGATATCCCCGTTAGAAACTCTTACCGTAGTTCCAAGCGGTTGGTATACAAAACTGATGTTATCTATATTTGTATCTGCATTAATTTTATTGTTGCGTATGGATCCTCGAATATCTATAATCCCCTTCATATCTGTTATATTTTCAACTTGGGATGCTAAATTTTTAGGCAGTTGAATCTGATTTTTAATATTATTTACTGTGCTTATATCAAAGTGTTTAAAGTTGAATGTTGTATCAGAAATTGTAGGGATTTCTTTATATATATCTTTGGCACTGAGAGTTAATATATAAGGGTTGTTGTTAAAAGTTCCTTGAAGTTTTGATGTTTTAAATAAACCGTTTTTTATAGAAAAATTCCCGCCTGAAAGTTTTATTGGGTTTGAAGTATTCATATTGGATAGGAATTTCCCGTTAGCTAAAATTTTATTGTAGTCAATATTATCAGCATCGGCAGGCCCTTTATAAGAAGCATCAAATGCCACATTAAGTTTACCAAGTTCCTGTTTGTATGGTATTGATAATTCAGGGTGTAATAAATCAGAAATATCTTTGATTGCAAATTTGTCGGAATGAGCCGTTAAATCAATTAAAGAATTAGTACCTGTTCCTTTTACGTGTAATTTTGAATTTCTTACGTATCCTGTTATATCATAATCAGAATTGTATTGATCAAAATTTACAGTCCCGTTGACATTAGTGAACGGAAGATATGTGTCTTGCATAACTGTTTTTGCATTGTGCAGAGTTATTGTTCCTTTTGAAAATAAATCCTTGTTAAATACTATTTCTTCAGCGTTTTTAGCGGTTCCGTAAATATATAAAAATAAATCTGCAGTACCATTAGGATTAGTAAATGGTTTTATAACTTTTTGTATATCAACAAGCAGTGGTGATGAATTTATAACTTTTATCATTTTGGGTATGTTTTGTCCTTTGCTTGTTACATAAACGTTGAGTTTTCCAAGTACAGTGCAGTCTCCTTTAATTTCAACCGGACGGCCGTTTATCATTGCAGTATAGCTTCTAAAAGTTGTCTGGGTGTTATTAAATATTACCTCTCCAGAACCGTTATATAGTTCAAGATTATGAATTTCATTGAATGAGGCTCGTACGTTTTTGAAATTAATTTTTCCCCAGATGTGTGGATCAATCTTTTTCCCGGCAGAGCGAAGGTCAATATTTCCGACACCTGCAATTTTCATTATCGGAACAGGGCCCAGCTGGAATTTTAAAATCTCATGAAGAGGGTTTAAAACCTCCTGAGCAGGTTCTAATAAAACTGCATCTGTACTTTTTATATTTAGTTCGGAATATTTTGTCCCGTCAATTAAAACCATTCCGTTTACATCGACACTTTGCCCAATACTTGTTGGGACAAATACATCAAGTAACATTTTCTTGCCGATAAATTTTAAATCAATTCTTGCATTTGCAGGAGAGCCCTTTATCGGATGAATAAGATATGCATCACGAAGTTTGACTTCGCCTGTGACATTAGGTCTTATTCCTTGTCCTTCAAAGTTTACTTTACCTTCTCCATTTCCGTAGAATACATATTTTTTTAATTTATATAAGTTAAAGTCCGGAAGGAGTGTTTCACTACCTGGCAAAATCGCTACAACATCTTCTAATCTTGTGTTTTTAACTTCTGCGGTAATATTATATTTTGGCGCTTTGCTTCCTAAAGAGAATATTTTTCCGTTAACTCTTGCGTGAATATTTTTTGAGTCAAGAGTTGTGTCTTTGAAGTGGATGCCGTTTTCAACTGTTCCAAAATTGATATTCGCAGTTAAAATATCTTTATATATAATAGATGAGGCTTTATCTTTACCTAATATCTCAAGATTTTTTGTTATAAGTCTTGTTGTAATATTTTTATGTCCGAATTTATCAGGAGTTGTATCTGCTCTAAAGTCTATAGTCCCCTTTGTTGCAGTAATTTTACCTTTAGTAAGTATTTTTACATATTCTGAAATTGATGAAATATCAAAATTATTGATATTTGCAATTATTTTAAGTTTATCTTCAGAAAGTCTGTCTATAGGAAGATTAATCTCTATATCTGAAAAGATATTAGTAGTTTTGTTTCCTACTTTTAACTTACTTTCTGTTGCGAATTTAATTTGTTTATTTTGAATATATCTGCCCAGTGTAAAATAATTTCCAAGAAGTTCAACCTTTTGTTTATTGTTTAAATCATTTAGATAAATATTGTATTGTCCAAGATTCATACTAATCTTGGAAAGCGTAAAGTTGTTACTTTTGGTAGCTTTTAATTGATATTGGCCAAGCAGAAATTTAGAATCTTTTGTATATGTAAAATATGCGGTTTCTCTGCTTGCTGAAAATTGGTCTATTTCAATCTTTTTGAAAATTAAAGGAAATAGTTTAATTTTAACCTTTGGGTTGTCTATTGAAAGTGCTTTTGTGTTGTCATCATTTAATAGTGATATATTGTCACTTTCAATCCAAATTGACGGAAATATTCCCATAGAAAGTTCCGGATTACCTATATTAACTTTATATCCGGAATTTTCTAAGATAGTTTTTTCTATGAAGCTTTTGTGGGTTTTAATATTGATAATTGCAGGAATTCCCCAGGTATAAAACCCGCAGGTTACTGCAACAATGCCCAATGTTGTTATAATTTTCCACTTTCTCTTCATATCATACTTATTATATTATAATATGACCGATAAGTACAATAGAAATACTCCTCCATTATTAGTATTTTTCGCATAAAATTTCAAAATATGCTTGTGGGTGGTGGCAGCTTGGACAATTTTTTGGTGCAGACTTTCCTAAATATACATATCCGCATTTTCTGCAAATCCAGGTAACATCTGTATCTTTGTCAAATATAGTGCCTTCCTGTAGTTGCTCCAGCAGTAATTTATAGCGTTTTGCATGATGCTGCTCTGCAATTCTTACATTTTTAAAAGTGTTTGCTATTGCTTCAAATCCTTCTTCTTGTGCAATATCTTCTGCCTCTTTGTATAAAACATCATATTCTTCAAGCTCCCCTGCAATTGCACTATTCAGGTTTTCTTCAGTTGTTCCCATTTCAAATGGGTAAAAATTGTCAACATGTCCTAGCGGATTGTTTCCTATATGAGTATAAAATAATTTAGCATGTTCCATTTCATTTTCTGCAGTTTGCGCAAATATTGCTGCTATTTGTTCATAACCCTCTTTTTTAGCAATTTTTGAAAAGTATGTATATCTGTTTCTTGCCTGAGATTCGCCGGCAAAGGCATTTATGAGATTTTGTTCGGTTTTTGAACCTTTGAAATTTTTGTTCATTACTTTATTTCTCCTTTTGCATTTATGATTAAGATAATACGTGTTATCACAAATCTCAATTGTATCAAGGAGTAGTCTTTTCGGTGAATATAAAACTTTAACTCAGGACTTTTTGGGGATTATTTGTTTTGAAAAATATACGAAAATAAAAATGTTATGATAGTTAGGAAATTTATGACAGATTTATTAAAATATACAAAAATACTATCTCAAAAGATTTCATATTATGATGCAATAGCGGATTTCACCGAAGAAAGCCACTGGTACAATCCGTTTTATAAATGGCCGGAAGTAACGGTTATATGGGTAGAAGAACCTCATGAAAATAAAAGGTACTATTAGCAGCTGGTTATGAGATGCGAAGACCTGTTTGAGCATCGAATTTATATAAATCAGAACTGCATATTGATATTTCTAATGTTTTGCCAATGTTATAATCAGAATCTACCCTGGCTGAGCATTTTTGTTTGCCAATACTAAAATATACTATTTTTTCGCTTCCAAGCATTTCAGAGATTTCAACATTAACATTTAGTCTGATATCTCCGTTAAGTTTTGTCATTTTTTCAGGACGTATTCCATATAAAATATTCTTATCAAGTCCTATATCTTTTCCCTCAATAAAATTCATTTGAGGAGAGCCAACAAAACCTGCAACAAAAGTATTTTGAGGATTATTGTATATTTCTTCAGGGCTTCCTGCCTGTTGTATATCTCCATTATTCAGGACAACAATCCTATCGCCCATTGTTAAGGCTTCTGTTTGATCGTGGGTTACATAGATAAATGTTGTCTGCAATTTTTCATGCAGTTTCTTTATTTCAGAGCGCATTTGTACTCTTAATTTTGCATCAAGGTTTGATAATGGTTCATCCATGAGAAAAACTTTAGGATTTCTTACAATTGCCCTGCCTAATGCGACCCTTTGTCGTTGTCCGCCTGATAGTTGTTTGGGTTTTCGGTCTAAATATTCTCCCAAATTAAGAATTTCAGCCGCTTCCTGTACTTTTTTTTCAATAGTTGCTTTATCAACTTTTCTCATTTTAAGCCCAAAAGCAATATTTTCTCTTACTGTCATATGCGGATACAGTGCATAACTTTGGAAAACAAATGCAATATCCCTGTCTTTTGGCGGAATATTGTTTACTTTTTTGTCATCAATATATATTTCCCCGTCTGTTATATCCTCAAGACCTGCAATCATTCTCAATAAAGTGGATTTTCCACATCCTGATGCTCCTACAAGAACAACAAATTCTTTATCTTTTATTTCAAGATTAACATTATTTATTACTGTTTTATTATTATCGTATGTTTTACGGACATTTTTAAGAATTACGCTGCTCATTTTATTCCTTTTCTATAGGAAGTACTATACAGTATTTAGTACCTTTCATAATTTCTGATTTTATACTGATCAATCCATTAGCCCTTTTGGTTAAAATACTTGCCGTTCCAAGTATCAAAGCTCTTAAGAAATTCTTTTTACCTTTTTCGAGTTGAGCATAGGGTTCACATAAATATTTCATATCATCTTCAGCAATTCCAACGTCAGAAGCACTTATTGTGAGTTGAAGGTAAGATTTTTGTTTTTCTGCAGTTATATCAAGTTTATATTTTATGCATGTCATTTCATCAGGGTGAGATAATTTTACTGAAATAAAACCTGAATCTGTCATAGATAAAACAACTTCTAATATATTTTTGTAAATAGCTTTAATTGCATTCATATCAGTAAAAACGTTGCGTTTTTCAAGACTGTAATAGTCAAAATCAAATGAAATTTCTTTTTGGGTAATTATATCCTCAAAATCCCTGCTTATAGACTTAAACAGTTCAACAATATCAAATGTATTATAATTTTCTTCATATATAGATGATTCAGCTTTAGAAAATTCCAGCAATTTATCCAAAAAATGGTACAATTCTTCGGCATTAGAGTTAATAATTTTTACATATTTAGTTTGTTTTTCTGTCAGTTCACCGCCAAGACCGTCCAATAAACCTTTTGAAAATCCACTTATAGATGTAATAGGTGATTTTATATCACCTTCAAGTTTTACAAGCATTGCATTTTTTTCGTTATTAAATCTTATTGTTTTGTCTTCGTTTATCAGTTCGTTTGTTAATTTTGTCATATCTCTAAGACTGATACAAAATCCATGCCCTTTTTTGGAAGCATTAAGTTCTACATAAAATTCTCTGCCTGGAATTTTAGCAATTGTTAATATTGGTTTTGATGAATCTATAGATGCTTTTGCGAATTTTAAACCTTCTTCTATAATGTCATTAAATCTTAAAGGTACAATTTCATCTTCACGCAAGCCAAAAACTTCTCTAGCCTTTTCATTAAATTTTGTTATGAAACCGTCCGAATCAACGAAGATTAAAGAATCAGGCAATTCATCGATTGTTTTGTAAGCGCTTAACGTCCACCATAAATCTTTGATTAATTTAGCCAAGTTCATAATTTGCATTAAACCTTTATATAGTATATAATACATAATAACATGAAAAACTATTGAATAATTACATGTAAATTTTTGTAATTTTTTTGTACAAAAAGTAGCAAAAAATATTGTTTAGGTGTTTTCTATACAAAAACCAACATGAAGATACTAGAGAATATAATTTTCTGAAAGTAAGGTGATACTATGAGAGAAATAGGTAACAAAAACATTAATAGTTTAAACTTCACAGGTATCCAAAAATCTACAAATGATACTTCTGCAACCCCTGAAACTCCGGCTGCTCCTGTCGAATCCAAGGAAATTAAAGATTTGACAAATATGCCTGCTGCAACTTTAGGAAAATCTCAGGTTTCTACAGATTCTATCGAGGATGATATGAATATTTTGTTGAAAAATCCTACTCAGGTTGCTCAGCTTAATATGATTTTTGATAAATATCAGGAAAATCATTCTTACGAAGAAGCAACTCAATTGTTAGATGCATATAGAAATGAATTTAAGGTTACAAAATAATTGTTAACTTTTTTCATTATCAATCATTTGCACTGGTTAAAAAGTTAACCAGTCCTTGTAGCCCCAGTTTATAGCTATCGGTTTTAAATCCAGTTATTTGCCCCACACAAACATCTGCAAACATTGAATTGTGGCGAAATTCTTCACGTTTATATATGTTTGAAATGTGTATTTCAACTGTGGGAATTTTTACTGAAGTCAATGCATCTCGTATTGCTACACTTGTATGAGTATAAGCCCCTGCATTAAGTATTATTCCATCGAAATTGCCAAGTGCATACTGTATTTTTTCTATAATTTCCCCTTCAAAATTGCTTTGGAATATTTCTATGTTAATTCCGAGTTCAAAAGAGTATTCATAAAGTTCCATTTCTAAATCTTTATAAGATTTAGAACCATACTGTTCAGGCTCTCTTACTCCAAGCATATTCAGGTTCGGACCATTGATTATTAGTATATTTAAGTCTTTTTCCATAGTTTTTATTATAGTATAAAAATATCTTTTGTAAATTTTTGTTAAAATTTGTGTTATTAATGTAACTAATTTGACATGGTTGGCTTATCATGCATGTACAAACTATCCCAAAATCTCCTCCCAAGATTATTGTTCAAGTCGCAGAATTGTGACTTTTTTTTTGTCTATTTTTCATGCAGAGTCATTTGGGAGGAAACTTCTGCAACAATTCTTGCAATATCTGCACCACCTATAGAAACTTCAAGAATTAATGGTGCATAAATAAGCATTGTTTCTCTGTAGCTCATTGTGTCCACATCAATAATATTGAATTCGATAAAATCGTCTCCGGCATACATAAGTTTTCCGTATTCACCACCGGTAGCCCATCTTATAAATAAATACTGATTTTCGTATTCTTTTAATTTTTCTACTAATTTCATATCTAACCTAACAACCTTATTATATATAATATTAGCTATTTTTTACATTTAGTCAACTGTTTATTATTTTAATTTAAACGACAAAAGTTTTAACAGAGCCGTCTTGGTGATATAAACCTCCGCCGCATACAGTCTCTACAACTTTTAGAACAAATTCTCTTGGAGCATCTGTTTGATTTAATGTAAATTCTTGTCCTGTGTGTTTGATTTTGAATATACATTTTTGATTTTGATCAGGAGGTACATATAAAGATGCAATTTCGCTTCCCAAAAGTTTTTTAATTTCATCTTCTCTATCTTCGGCATCTTTGATGATATCGTGATAATTACCTCTTATTGCCATAATTCTGTTAGAGAATATATGTCTGCCATCTTCTCTATACAGAGCTTGTGGTTGGAAGTTACATCTTGTTGTAAAACTCATTTTGTGCCATAAGATATTTACAACCGCAGTAGATTTCAATGCATCTGCATCTACATATATATTTTGAGTAGTTACCCCTCTTGAAGAAAAAGATTGTTTTAAATTATTGGTAACCAATTCTAGACAATCAATCATTCTTGAAAATATATCATTCGTATTTACTGTAGAATGCTGATAGTCTAAAAACTGCTTGTACATATGAGAAGATACAAGTTCTACTCTCTCTTGGATGACAATGTCCTTTTTGGTTGCAGTTTCTGAGTTATCAAAACTTTCAAAATTATTTAACAATTTCGCTTCCTTTTTTTATAACTTATTTTTAAAATAAACATGTTTTCTTGTAAAGATTATATATTTTTTCGTTACAAAATTGAATACTTATAAAGATTTATAAAGTTTAGTTGTTACTTTAGTTTAAATATGGTTATAAATTCAAATTATGAATTTCGCAGTATGACAGAAGTGTATTTTTCTGTTTTTCAATTTTATCTCTTTGGCTTGCATTGCATGTTTCTTTTATAACAAGATCCATTGCGTTATCGTACATTTTTGCAGCACCTTTTAAGTATTCCAATTGGTTTTGCGAATTTACGGTTCCAAGATCTTGATAATATTTCCCGTAAAGAAGGTATATTTTAGATAACAAGTCATTCATATTGTATTTCTTTGCAAGCATAAGTCCAGTTTCCAAATTGATTTTTGCTGTTTCATAATCCGAAAGAGACATATATGCTTTTGCTAATAAAATTTTCAGTAATACTATAAAATAAGAATTATTTATTCTCGGATTTTGTGCGATGTCCAATGTTTGAAGTGCAATATCAATTGCATTTTTAGGGTTTTCTGTTACTATTGTTGCTTCTGCTATGAAATACCAGTTTAGAAGGGCGCCAAGTGCCATTTTTTTATTTGCAAAATATGTTATTTGTTCATTATATATTTCAATAGCGTGTTTTGCTTGTTTTGAATCATAAAAGTATTTTCCCAAGAAGGTTTTAAATATATTTTTTGCAAATTCATTTCCTGTATCGTTGGCAAATCTTACGGCTTCAAATAATGACTCTTGTATATTGGTATATTCTTTTTTCAATAACTTATTTATGGTATCGATTATATTGTAGATTGTTATAATATCACTTTTTTGAGAGCTTAGCTCATCTATACTATATAATTTGACACTGTATCGGTTATTTATATCTTGTAAAACCTCAGCAGATGATTTAAAATTCCCTTTCATTGTATTTGCATAAGCAAGAACTAGTTTAGCTTTACATATAAGTTCTTCGTCGTCAATCCGGTTTCTATCAATTATTTCAAAAAGTGATGTTAAAATTTCAAAAGAACGGTCATTTCCTTGCATAGCTAAAGCTGTTGCCAAATATAAATATACTCTTAACCAGGTATCGTATATAAAACCTAAAGGAATTGTCTTGTTAAGTTTTGGTTTGGATAGATGCGGATTTAGAACAGGTAATATTTCATTATCAATAAGATTTATAATCTCTCCGCTGTTGCCTATATTTATTAATGATGTCAATTTTGATGCTTTTAATAGGGCTGCTTCAAGTTCCTGACCAGGAGTTAATTTTTTTAGGACATTATCTGCACATTCGATATTCCCAAAATAATTCTCTGTTTTTTTGCAACATAAAGCTAAATATCCGAGTAATTCAATTTCTTTTGTTTCGTCATTATGCGATTTTGCATTTTGAATTGCATCAGGTAAATATTCTATAGCTTCTTCCGGGTCGTATTCTGTTAATAATTTACCGAGTCGTTCGCTTATATTGAATCTTATATTTAAGGTCTCATTTTCATTGAATTCATTTAGCAAAGCAAGACATTGTTTTTGAGCAATAACGTATAAATTTATATCTCCTATGTATGCCGCCAGTCTTGTTGTTTTTGTCCAAATATCAAATGCCATTCTATTTTCTTTTAAATTATGTGCAATCATTGCCATTGTTGCATTTGTATTTAGGTTGAAGATACTTATTGCTTTGCCTATCTTGACATTTAAATCCTCAAAGCATATATCATGTTGAATATTTTTTAAGACATTTTCCCATAATAACAGATTGTTGAATTCATAAAAAACTTCATTATACGGTCTGACAAATTTTGCTTTAACAAGATATGACATTATATCATTAAATTCTTGGTTTTTATAACCGAAGATTTCTTTTAATAATGCTAAGTTTAATTTATCTCCTAAAATTGCGGCTCCACAAAGCATTTTATGAGCTTCTTTATTTATTTTTTTGAGAGTTTCCAGTCTTTCTTTTATCAAGTCAGGAAATTTATTAGGCATTAAAAATGCTTTATCAGAAATTTGACAGTCAAAACAATAACTGACAGCTTGTTCCGCAAAGGCCGGATTTCCATTGCATTTTTCTAGGATAACGTCTTTTTCTCTGTTAGAAACATAAGTTCCAGCTTCTCCAGTTAACTGTAGTCCTTGTGCAAGTTCTTTTGATGGAATTTGAGTAAGGTTTATATCAAGATAGGCTTTGATTTCTTTTGTTTCGAATCCAAAAAAACTGCTTATTGGTTTTGTTTCATTGTAAAGAGCGATAAATTTTAAATTTTTCCAATTATTGCTTCTTTGCATAAAATTTGACAGAAATTCGATTGAAAATCCGTCTATAAAATCAAAATTATCAACAACGAATACAAATCTTCCTGTACGGCAGAATGCATCAAAAATTCTGTTTAAGATATCATAAGTATGTTTTTTATTGATTATTATATCTTCATAGTTTCCATCTTTTGAGTTGTATAAAAAGTTTAAGAAATCATTGATTTCACTGGCTTGTAAAAATCTGAATTCATTGCTGAAAAATTGCAAAGCATCATTTTTTAGTTCTTCATTGTTAACATAGAAATTAGGTAATTTAAACAAATTTAGAAGCATATCCTGGATAACACCGCCAGGAGTTACCTGTGTAAGCGGTGTGCATTTCCCTATACACCATTCAAGACGTTCTGCTTCAAGATTTTTAATAACTTTTTTTAGTAATGAACTTTTTCCTATGCCTTTTTCACCGGTTATTGAAAATATTTTTGTGTCTTTAGAACGCAAGCCGTCAGAAAGTATTTCAAACGCTTGGTTTTGAGACAAATATTCAGGGAAAAATTCTAATTTTGTAGATTTTTGTTTTTTATTTTCTGTTTTTGATTTGTTTCCCAGAGGCGAACCGCATTTCCTGCATTTTGTAGCTATTGGAAAATTGACACTATGACAGTGTGGGCATATTTTTAATAATTCTTGTCCGCATTTTTGGCATACTAAATTTCCCACAGGATTGACAGTGTTGCACTGACTGCATAATAACCCTGTACGAGTTTTGCAATAAGGACATTTGAGAGCCGTATTGGGAATATTTTTTTTACATACCGGACATTTCATAGTTTAGATTTATTCAATAACTTCTCTAACTTTATCCATCAATTTGTATAATCTTTTAGAGATTTCAGATTGAGAGATTCCGAGTTCTTCAGAAATTTCTTTCTGAGTCATGCCTTTATCATAGCGCAAAGTATAAATATGTAAATAGTCTTTATCCGGTGCATCTTCATCAATTTTACGTATTGTATTTGCTACAAATTCCAAAATTTCTTTTTGAATGACGATTTCTTCAGGATTTTCAGGTATTTTAATTCCTGCATAGTTTATATTAATTTGTGAATAGTCAACTGAGTCATCAGCATCTAATGCGACTTCTTTTGTCGACATATAACCGGCTCTGGTTCTTCTTAATCGTCCGGAATCTTTTAATACATTAACAATTGATGTTGTTACAATTCGTTTAAGGTAAGCTTCTAATGTGGATTCTGTTTCAATTGCATTAAGAATTGTCACTGAACGTTTACATGTTTCATTGAAAAAATCGTCGTATAAATCCTCATTATTAGGGTATTTACGATCATTTTTTATTATTTTGCTGATTAAATCAATCTTGTCTTGTGTTAATTCCACAACTTAGCTTCCTCTACTTTATCGGTATTATATCATATTTACAGATAAATTTTAAGTATAGCTGTTGTGCTTTCGTCATTACCCACACTATGAGGGGCTTTTAGTACTTTTAGAGTTTGGTTAACAGTTTGTAACACAATATTGTCGATTTGGGTTGAACCGCTGGATGTGACAATTTGAGCATTTTTAAATGTTCCGTCTTTATCAAATGTAACACTAACTCGGATTTCATTTGAATATGCATAATCTGTTGCCAGTAATAGATCACTTGTTAAAGATAATTTCAAGCTTTTGCCAGCAGCTTGGAAATATTGTTTAAATTGAGAATTATATGAAATATAATCTGGAACTTCCCAACTTAATCTTTTCACTTCTATAAATGTTGTTGCTGCTATGGATTTCTTTTGAGCAGGAGATAATGAAGTTGTTTGGTTTGTAGTAGATGCGGCTGTTGGCTGAGCAGATTTTTTTGTTGATGTGGTCTGTGTTGTTGCCAGTGCATTAGTGTTGTTATCCATTTTTACAACATTATCAGGATTTACATTCAATGTGTTTGCTTCAGACACTCCATTATCCGGGCTTGTTGGTGTTGTTTCATCAGTAATTGGCTGAGGAGCTTCTTCTGTTGGAGTTTTAAATAATTTTGCTACTCCAAATCCTATAGCACATACTATTGCTAGTACTATTAAGCCCCCTATAATTTTTATTCCGATTCCAAGGCCTGCTTTGGTGCCTCCAGATGAAGATCCAAGCCTTCCTGGAGTTTGCAGTAATGATGCTCCTGGAACTTTTGTTTCCGGGTCATATAAATCTTCAAGAGATTCATTTTCTCCGTTAAATTGTTGTATATTTGGGTTATTGATATCGATAGGAATTTCTCCTACAGAAAATGTTCTGTCACTTATGACTGTAGAGTTTTCTTTTACTGCAAATGTTTTCTGATTATTTTCTTCAGGTTCTGAAATTAGTTCTTCGTCAGGAATTTCTGTAGCCGGGTTAATTTGTTCATTATGCTCAACAGTTACATCTTGAAGGTTGTCATAATTTGTATCTCCCATCCAATCGTGTTCTGTAGCTGTTTGTTCTTGGTTTATTTCATCCGGGATTTCAATATTGTCGTCAGAAATTTCCATGTTTTGCACATGTTCTTGTTGTTCTGGAATTTCTGATGATATATCCATATCAGTATTATCAGAATCAGACAATAACTCTGATATATCTGCCATATCTAAGTCGCTGTACTCACTTTTGGGTTGAGAAATTTCTTCTTGAGATGTTACCATTTCACTTTCACTATTAGTTATTAAAGGTTCTTCTGTTATTTGAATTTCATCTTGAGGTGTTGACGTTTCAAAGACAGAGTCAGAAGTTAAGTCTGTTTCTGTAATTGTATCATTCAAACTCAAGTTTTCTGATATTTCTGGTGTTTCATCAAACAATGTATCTTGGGTTTCTAGAATTGTATTATCAAGAGTAATATCAGATTCATTAGCAGAGATATTAAAGTCTATCGGATCATTATCTTCAATTTTTATTTCATTTGAAGGCATACCAAAATCTACTAAGTGCTCTTCATCATTATTAAAGTTAATATCTGTTGCAAAATTATCAAATGATGAAGTCCCATCTTCGTTTATTTCAAATGATGAAAGGTTTGGAAGATCCATTTTTTCAATTTCTGGTTCTTTAATGCGTTCTTCAAGATTTTCAACAGGTTTTGTAGGAGAATCAATATTTGCTAAATTTTCAAGATTAACTATGCTCCCTGTATCTTCTGTGAATTCTTCTGTTTGAACGGTTTCCATATTTCCGAGTTCAATTGTTTCCTGCTCAAAATCAACTTCTTGATGGACGTTTTCAATTGGTTTTAGGTCTGAAAGATCTTTAGGTGTATCAAATTGTCCAGATTCTTCGGCTTCTAAATTGACCTCTAATTTTGCAGCTGCCAGGTCATGAGCCAGAGCTGATATGTGTTCTGGTACAGAAGTTGCATCTGTTGTGGTTTTTGCATAATCTATTCTGTCAAGATTTTGTTGTTGTTGTTCTATATTTTTATTGACAATATCATTTACCAAGTCACCTGCAACGGATGCGAGTTTGATAGCTTCGGCAGATGCTTTTTCTGTAGCCATTGCTCCAGTCGCAGCAGTGGTTGTTTCAGATAAAGAATCTTTTAGAGCATTTGTTATAGATTCTGCGAGATTTGTTGAAGTTTTTTCTGTATCACTAGAAGGTTCTTCTGTATTATTGCTGTTTGTTGCATCTGTATTTGGGTTTACGGCGTCTTCTTCTATGGTGGTAGTAGCTTCTTCAATTATATCAGATTCTATTGTTGTAATATCATCATTTAATAGATCATCTCCTAAATCTGAAGGCTCATCATTTAGTAAAGGAAGAGGTTCTTCTTGGAGTGTATTTTGTTGATTTTCATTTGAAAGGTATGTTTCTTCTATATTTAAGTTATCTTCCAATAAGCTATCTCCAAGATCAATTGATTCATCCATCAAGGTTATGGAGTTTTCTGCAGAAGTCGTATCAATGTCAAGAACTGGTTCATTATCTTGGATATTTATTTCGTCAGTTTTAATATCTATTTCGTTATTTAACAAATCTTCTCCAAGGTCATCTTGTTCATCATTGAAATTTGCAATATTATCGTCTGTGATATTCTTTTGAATATCATCTTCTTGGATGTTGGTTTGTTCCATTGTTTTTTCAATGTTTAAATCAGATTCACCGAGTTGTTCATTCATCTGATCTTCGGATGGTTCAGTAATAGTAGATTCTGTATTTGGTAGGATATCTGTGTTATCTTGGTTGTGGTTTAGTTCATCAAGAGTTTCTTCTTGTGAACTCGTGTAGTCATTGTCACTATCAAAGAAGGACTCATCTAATAAGATATCATCATCTCCCAAATTCATATCTGTCAATGTGATTTCTTCGTTAGTAACATTTTCTTCAGATTCAAGATTAAGATTTTCATTATGTTCTTCATTTTGCGATTCATTTTGATCGGAAGTTTGAAGCGGTTCTATTGTTTGAGTTCTGCTAAGTTCTGAAGCAACATTGTATGCAAGTGTTTCGAAATTATCAAATTCTAAGACACTTTCTCTGAGTGTATCATTTAATAATAGAAGTTCTAAAAATTCTCTAAATTCATCATCAGTAATGTTGTGATCTGCAAGCGTAATTGATAATTCTCTTCCTCTTAATATATCTTCCTGAGAAATTTTTCTTGAAGTTTGTCCTGTAAAGTCTTTTATAAATTTTGTTAAAGTTTCAGGGGATGATAATTTATTCTTTGAAATGAAATAATAATCTGAGTTTTCGTTTTGTTTATTTATCTGGCTAGGTTTAAAATAACCTAGAAGTTCCACATGGTCAAATTTTGGATCAAGTTTAAGTACCACATAAATATCTGGAGTAATTTCTAGTGAAAAGTGGGTTTTAGGAATGAATATTTGTTTCTCATCAAAGATAACTCTGGCATCGATATGAATGTTTGGCAGCAAAATATCAGCAATATCGATTTTTTCAAGAACTTTTGATATAGAGTGTATATTATGTATTTCTTCAGTGTTTATTCCCTCAGATGCAATATATTTCATTACCAATTCCGCACCTAATGCATTAATATAGGCTCTGTTTTTAACTTCTTTGTTAACAAAGCTTTTTGACATAAATTCTGCTTCTGTAATGTTATCTTTATCTATATATATTAATGATTCTTGTTTTGCTGCCATAATAAATTTCCTCCCACATCTCTATAGATGACACTTATTTGTGAAATATTCCAAAAATAATGTAAACTTTTGTAACAAATGTTTGCAAATTGATATTAATGAGTCAAAATTAATTTATCAGGAGTTTTATATGTTGTGTAATGTAAATGTGTGTAAGGAGGTTTTCTCATGTTAGCAGTTAGTCCAATTTCTAATGTTCGTTTTGGTGATGGCCCGGCAAGTATCTTAGAAAGAGAAGGTGCATTTTCAAAGCCGAAAACTGAAGCTCAAACTTCAGCTGCAGTTAATAGTACAGCCGCTGATGATAAAAAGAAATCAGGAGCTGGTAAAAAAGTCGTTGGGACAATTGTTGGGCTGGCTGTAGTTGCAGCAGCATTGGCAGTTCTTCCAAAAGTATTCCCTAAAGCTATTAAAGAATTATCAAAAGAAGAGTTAAAAGCAAAACCTGGTTTTATGAAAACAGTAGGTCATTATGTAGCTGTTGTTGGTAATACCATTACTAAATATACTTATGAGCCAATAGCAAAATTATTTAAAGGTAAAAAAGCCCCAAAACCGGATGCAAATCCTGCTGGTGCTAACGCAAACATTATTGCATAATATGAGATGACCTGTTTAAAAATAAATAAATAATATATAAAAGGAAACTTCAGTTAATATTGAAGTTTCCTTTTTGTTGCTTGACGAAGGACCTCTAATTATGGTATAATGCTGTTAATTGAGTTTCCCCATTTTAATTGCGCTATTGAATATGTCAGAAAGGATATTTATGACATATAGTGTTCCATACTCTTTTGTTCCGGGGACAAAGGCAAAAGCAGATGAAGTTAATGCGAACTTCATTGATGTGTTGTCTAAAATAGAAGATACAAATGCTAGAATTGATGATTCAAATACTAGTATAGATACCAGTATAAGCGAAGTTACGGATAAAATTGATGAATTAGCAGAACAAAAATTAGATCTGGATCTTTCTAATATAAGTAAAACAGGTCAAAAGCTGTTTGATGCCAAAGCTAATACTTCAGCTCTAGATGGGTCTTGGACAATTAAACAGGCAACTATTGCAAACAAGTCTATTACTAAAGATGTAACTCAAACCTTTTCATTATCAAGTTATTTGCCAGATAAAACCAATAAATACGAAATATTGGTATCTATGCTGGCGACATCAGATACTGGTTCGCATTCTTGTTTCTTTTTATATTTAAAAACAGATTATTTGACTACTAATATGCCGATTTGCAGGGCATCAAGAGCTGACGGATATGCTTTTTCAGCAGGTATTGCCACTTTATTAACTTCCAGTGGCAGAAAAATTTCAGTCTATAACACAACAAGTGCTAATGATACTACGGATTACACATTAAAATTGCATGCTTACAGGAGGGTTAAATAAATTATGAAATATATATATGTTGAAAATGAAATATTAAATGGTGCAGGTGAGGCAGAGCAGCTTGATGATGCCATATTGAATATTGAAGTAAGTGATGACGTATATGAAAATTATTTGGCTGAAAAGTACAGATATATATACTTAAACGGATCGATTATTGATAATCCTCAATATGAAAATGAAAAACAAAAAGCTGCTATTGAAAAAAGAATAAACGAAATACATAATGAATTGGATACATTGGATGAAAAAAGAATTAGAGCAGTTTGTGAATCTGAGGTGAAAGATATCAAGACGGGTGAAACATGGCTTGAATATTATAATTCTTTAATTATAGATTTACGCTCAGAACTCGGAGCATTGGAGGCTCAGATTTAAAATTGAATATTAATATAATGCCTGATATTTTAACGACATCAGGCATTATTTTATTTAAGATAGTCTTCCATTCGAGCTTGTATATGTCTGTTTATTACTATTGCAACTTTTCTGTCTGTTTCAGGGGAATATATTTCATCAAGAAATTCATGTGTTTTCTCGGGATTCTCAGGATTAAAATTACTTACTCTGTCGGCAGGAAAGATAAAATTATCACCGTCCGGGCCGTATTTGAAATCTTTGTGAATATCAAAACTTTCATTAGTCATTTGTGCAATTCTTTTTGTTAATTTTGCTATATAACTGAACATAGACAAAGTTTCTCTTTGTGCCGGGATTATAATATGGTTTACGGCTAAATCAGGAAGATCCTTTCCGTTATTTATAACATTGGTCATTATGTGTATAAATTTAGAATTATAAGGAAATATGCATTTGCCAATGATTGGTTCACATTTTTTTGCCGCTTTTTTAAATTCAGTTAAATCTTTCCCGTTAAAATCATCCGTAAGGTTAACAATCATATATGTTTTGGTTGTATTTGGCATTGCATACGGTAATGGTTTCATGTATGCACCTATATTTCTTAAACCTGTAAAATTGATATTATCCATAATCAGAAATTCTCCTTGGTTTATTATAAGTCTGATAAAAATATTTTTTGCCAGCTGCATCTATTTTTTTGTTATAATTTTTAGTAATGATAGGAGAAAGAAAATGACAGAAATAAGAGAAGAATTTATAAAACAGGCACAGCATATAGCAAGAAATGCCGAAGTTTTACCTGGCGGAGTAGAGGAATTAGCCGCAAAATTGCAGCACGCAGCAGATACGAATACACCTTTAAGAATTAAATTGGGTATGGATCCGACAAGACCTGATTTGCATTTGGGACATACTGTTGTAATGCGTAAATTAAAAGAGTTTCAGGCTTTAGGACATAAGATTGTTCTGCTTGTTGGCGGAGCGACAGCTATGGTAGGCGATCCGTCTGGCAAAACAGAAACCAGACCTGCCCTATCTAAAGAGCAGGTTGAAGAGAATGCTAAAACTTATTTTGAACAGATGTCAAAAGTTCTTGATGTAAAAGATGCTGAAGTTGTTAATAATGCGGATTGGCTTCATAAAATGAGTTTTACAGAATTGTTAAAATTATCAGCTCAGGTTACAGTTGCTCAGATGATGACAAGAGATGATTTTGCAAAAAGATATGCTGAAGGTAAGCCTATTTCTATTGTTGAATTTTTCTATCCTTTAATGCAGGCTTATGATTCTGTTGCAATAGATGCTGATATTGAACTTGGCGGTACAGACCAGAGATTTAATACTTTATTGGGGCGTGATATTCAAACTGCATACGGTAAAAAATACCCACAGTTGGTTGTATTGTTACCACTATTGGAGGGTACGGACGGAGTAGTTAAAATGTCTAAAACATATCCGGAACACTGTATTTCATTAACTGACAGTGCTAAAGATATGTTTGGTAAACTGATGAGTATTCCTGACAATATGATTACAAGATATTTCAGCCTGCTGACTGATGCAACTAAAGAAGAATTAGAAACTTATGACAAGCAAATTGCTGACGGTTCTGTTAATCCGAGAAATATAAAAATGCAGCTTGCTCATCAAATTACTGCAGAATACCATGGCAAAGAAGGTGCGGATAAAGCTCAGGAAGAATTTATTAATGTTGTTTCAAACAAGGGTATTCCAGAAGATATTCAAGAAGTAAAAATTGAACAAGGAAAAAATATCCTTGATTTATTAACAGAGCTTAAATTTGCAGCAAGCCGCGGAGAAGCAAAAAGATTAATCCAGGGCGGCGGTGTAAAATTAGACGGTGAAAAAATTTCTGATATGGCTTATACTATATCAGTTGAGGACAGTATAATTTTGCAGGCAGGTAAACGCAAGTTCGCAAAATTGGTAAAATAAACGGGTTAACTCTAATGTTTAAGGTTATAAAACGAGGAATTACAAAGGTTAAAGAAGACATAAAAGTTATTTATGATAACGATCCTGCTGCAACAAATTTGTTAGAGGTAATTTTATGTTATCCTGGGCTTCATGCTCTGATTGCTTACAGATTTGCACACAGGTTATACAAGTGGCATATACCTTTAATTCCTCGAGTTATTTCTTATTTGACAAGGATTGTTACGGGAATTGAAATTCACCCGGGAGCCCGAATTGGTCGGAGATTTTTTATTGATCATGGTGAAGGGGTTGTAATAGGTGCAACAACGATAGTTGGAGATGATGTTTTAATTTATCAGCAGGTGACACTGGGCGGAACTGGGAAAGAGCATGGCAAGCGCCATCCGACACTTGGTAATAATGTTATTGTAGGTGCAGGAGCAAAGGTTTTAGGGAATATTACAATAGGTGATAATGTCCGGATCGGAGCGGGTTCTGTTGTTATTGAAGATGTTCCGGAACATTCAACGGTTGTGGGAATCCCCGGCAGAGTTGTGCATAGAGCTGTTATTGATAAGCAGGGGAATCTTATGCATAACAGAATTCCTGATCCGGTTAAATGCGAAATTAATAAATTAAAAGCTGAAGTCGAAATTTTGAAAGAAAAATTAAGCAACTAATTGTTAATATTTGTAACAAAATTTTATTACAGTGTAATAACGGTTTCTAAAAATTTTTTATATATATGACGTATAAGAAGAGAAACTGTTATTATGGTTACATTTAATAATTATGGTGATAGATATCAGTCTTCTGTACATTACGGAAGACAAAATGTAAATTCGCGCATGATGCGGAAAGCCGCGGAAAAAGCTGCTGCAGCAAGGCCTTTTCATCAAGGAACAGAAAATGTAAATATAGAATTTAATTTTGGACCTTCTAAAGAAGCAGTTATAGGAGGGGTTGTTGGCACCGGTATAAAATTTTTACTTGGAGTATTGGGGGGTGATGATTCTTCCAATGTATCGCAGGTTCAAAATACGTATGTTCCGACAGGCTCTTCGTCTGTATCAAATAATTCTTCAAGTGTTTCAACCCCCGATACTGTTGATAATAATAGAAGTACTCTTCAAACGGATACGGCTCCAAAAGCTTCTGATATAGATACATCTGGACTTCCTGCCGGTTCATCAATCAGCAGTGTTTCTCAAGGGTCTGTTGACGGTTCTCCTTCATATGTTGCTACTGTTCAGAATTCTGACGGAACGACAGGCACTTATGCCGTAGCAAAAAATTCTTCAGGCAAATATAAAATAGGAGCGCAATTATCTAAGACAAGAGGTAATAACTATGTAAATCAGGATAAGTTGAATTCTGCTCTGGAAAAGGAATTCGGCAAAGGATTTGAACTTCCTGAAGGTTATACAGCCGAGCTTGTCGGTGATAATCTTAAATTTAAAGATAGTAAAGGTCAGTCAATTTCAGCAGCAGAAATAAAGGCTAAAGCTGCAAATGGAGATGAGGACAAATTAAATGCTGCAGCCGCTCAAACTACTGATGATGAAGATGCCGCATCAATGCTAAAAGATGCGGATAAAGATAATACTCAAACATTAAGCAGTGACGAGTATAAAAATTATGTTTACAAGATGCTGGAAGCTGATGGTACAATACAAGTTTCTGATGCTAACCGTTCAATTGTAGACGGATTGATAAATAATAGTTTTAATGAAATAGATAAAATCAATTCTGATGGACAGCTTTCAAGTGATGAACTTAAAAAGTATGCATCAGAATCTTTTACTAATCTTATCTCAGAAATAGCTGAGGCTGTGGGACAAGACGGAAGTGAGAATGCAAATCTTTCAATAGAATATGATGATTTAACCGGTGATGGAAAAATAGATAAGTCTGAATATGATGTTTATATGCGGGCCGCTCAAGAGGCTGGTATAGATACAAAATCTATGAAATCATTTGACGAACTGGATGCAAATAATGATAGTACAATTACTCAGGATGAACTTTCTCAGCAATAATGTTATGTTATCTTAAATCCTGCAGAGAGAGTATAGTTTTTAACAAAAATTTTAATTCTTTTTGGTCTAATTTTTTTATTTCAATTTTAATTTTATCAAGGATAATATTTTCTTCCGAGTTGTCATAAGAAAACAAGTCTTTGACGTCAATATTAAGCACGTCTGCCAGTTTGATAATATTTTTCAAAGTCGGAAAGTGGTTGCCGTTTTCCATTTTGCAAAGGTGCTGCGGATCCATCCAGATGAGTTCAGCTAACTCCTCTTGAGTAAGGTTTTGGCTTTTTCTTATTTCTCTGACTCGTTGCCCGAATAATTTTTTAAGTTGTTGTTCATTCATAATACATCCTTAATCTTACCTATTAAGGAGAATAGTCATAATGTGATTAAATGACAAGAAATTGTTGACAATTATGATATTTCATGACATGAATTAAGAAGTTAACTTGATATTGTTTATCAGGTATTGTTGGAATTAAGGATGGTATGATTTATGGCTTGTAATTTATTACAAAATTTTTTTTCTGTTACCAATACAAAAAATAAAAAGTATAAAGTAATAACAGCTTGTGGGATAAAAATAAAATTAAAGAGGGGTAAATATCAATTAAAATTATATAGATCTTATAGTAAAAGATATAAAAGAGTTTTACAAAAACTTCAGCAAGAAAAGTATAATAGGAAAATAAGAGTTGCTTTTTACGTAAATGATACGAAATGGAAATATCAAAATTTATATAATTTATTACTCTCGTCTAGATTTTATACTCCATTTATTATTGTTGGAAAAAGTGATGTTCCTGAAACATGTGTTGAATATCAGACTAGAAATGAGGTAATGGAAATTTTTGACTTTTTTAGGTCAAAAAATATGGAAACATATTTAGCTTATAATTTTGAGGAAAATAAACCTGTAAATTTACAGACTTTTTCTCCAGATATAATTTTTTATTCAAGACATTGGCGTTTGTATAGAGAGCATGATATTAAGTTTGTGTCAAAATTTGCTTTAACATGTTATGTACCATATTTTATATCAAATTCTCCTGTAAAAATTGAAGCGGGTTATGATTTCCATAATACGGTATGGAAATATTATGTTATAAATGAAGACCTAAAAGAAGAATATAGTCATTATATGCAAAATGCTGGAGATAATTTAAGGGCCGTAGGTTATCCAAATTTAGATAATTATTTAAAAATTTCTGATGCTGATAAAAAATATGTTATATATGCTCCGCATTGGTCTGTAGGCGGCGGAACATTATTAAATTATGCAACTTTTGAATGGAATGGAAAATATATTTTAAACTTTGCGAAAGAGCATCCTGAACTTAATTGGATTTTTAAACCTCATCCACGCTTGCAAAAGGAATTGGTGTTTAAGGATATTTTATCGGAACAAGAAGTTGAGGAATATTATAATGAATGGAAAAATATTGGAATTAAGTATGAAGGACCAGATTATATTGAGTTGTTCAAACAATCAAAAGTTTTGATTACTGATTGCGGGTCTTTTTTAACTGAATATATGCCAAGTAAAAATCCTGTAATCTTATTATGTTCTGGTATAGCAAGGCCATATAATTTTCTTGCCCAGAAGGTTACAAGGTATTACTATCACGCTCATAATCTAGGTGAATTATCAATATTTTTGGAAGATGTTGTTTTAAACGGTATTGATATAAACAAGGATAAACGCTTAGAAATGTTGGATTCATTACATCTAGTTTGTAATGCTTCTAAAAATATACTTAATGATTTGGATAAGGAGTTGAAAATTGAATATTAAAAAAATTTTTAAAAATAATTATATACCAATAGTATTTGCAACAGATGACAATTTTATTCCGTATTTATATGTTGCAATAAAGTCATTAATAGAAAAGTCTAATATAACTAATAATTATGACATAGTAATTCTATATTCCAAAATAAATGATTATAATATATCAAGATTGTCACAATTATCAAAAGAAAATGTTTCAATAAGATTTTTTGATATGTCTGAGTATATGGATAAGTATAAAGATCTGTGGTATACACATTGGAATTATACGGATGCTATGTATTACCGATTCTTTATTTCGGAATTATTTACTGATTATGACAAGGTTTTATACTTAGACGGTGATGTAATATTTAATTGTGATGTTGTAGAATTATATAATATTGAATTGGGGGAAAATTATATAGCCGCAGTTCAGGATATCTCCCAACAAATGCAGGATTATGTTGGTGAAAAATATAGAGAAAATGTTTTAAATATAAAAAGAGAAAACTATTTTAATACAGGAGTTTTATTATTTAATATAAATGCTCTTAAAAATATAAATTTTTTTGATAAATGTATACAAGTATTAGATAGATTAAAGACTCCATTGTTTCCTGATCAAGATGTTTTAAATAAGGTATGCGATGGTCATGTGAAATATCTTCCTTATAATTACAATTTGTTATGGAATTGTATTCATTATTACCAAGATGCTAAAGAGCGTATGTCTGCAGAAATTTATAATAATTATATTACATCTTGGGAAGAGCCAAAGATAATACATTATGCGGGAGCGTATAAACCTTGGAAACAGCCATGGTTAGAATATTCCGGATTATTTTGGCAATATGCAAGACAAACCCCATTTTATGAAGAGATAATTTATAAAAATTGTAGAAGTTCGATTTCTCGCAATACTATAAAGAATGTTGTAAGGCAAAGAGAAATTTATTTGAATTATTTGAAATGTAAAGTTATGAAAATATTTACTTTTGGAAAAACTAGAGAACATTATATTGAAAAGAAAGATAGATTAAAGGCAAGAGTAAAGGATTATAGAAAAACATTAAGCGGAAATTTATAAATAAAATATATTTATAATTTCTATGTTCATTTACCCCTATTTCTTAATTCTAAAAAATAGACGGTCGGAATAAGTTTTCGACCGTCTTTCTTATATTGATAGGTTGGATGAATTTTTAATTACATCATTCCGCCCATACCACCCATTCCTGCCATAGCAGACATATCAGGTGCGGATTTTTCTTCAGGTAATTCAACAACAGCTGCTTCTGTAGTTAATAACATAGAACCTACTGATGCTGCGTTAATCAATGCTGATCTTGTAACCTTAGCCGGGTCAACAATGCCTGCTTGGAACATATCAACATATTTGCTGTTTAGAGCGTCATATCCGTAAGCGCCTTCTTTTTCTAATACACAATCAACTACAACATCAGCTTTTGCACCTGCGTTGCGAGCAATTGCTCTTAAAGGTACATCCAATGCTGCTGTTAAGATTTTATATCCGACTTTTTCATCATCTGATTCAAAATCAATAGTTTCAAGTTTAGAATTTAATTCTTGTTGAACTCTTAACAATGCAACACCACCGCCAGGGACAATACCTTCTTCATTTGCAGCTCTTGTAGCATTTAGAGCATCTTCAATTCTCAATTTTCTTTCTTTTAATTCAACTTCTGATGCTGCACCAACTTCTATCAAAGCAACTCCGCCTGAAAGTTTAGCAACACGTTCTTGTAATTTTTCTTTATCATATTCAGAATCTGATGTTTCGATTTGTTTTCTGATAAGTCTGATTCTTTCTTGAACAGCATCTTTTGTACTGTTATCAACAACGATAGTTGTTTCATCTTTTGTAACAGTAACTCTTTTAGCTTTACCAAGCATTTGAGTAGTTACATTTTCAAGTTTGATACCAAGCTCTTCAGTGAACATTTCACCGCCGGTTAAAATAGCGATATCTTCAAGCATAGCCTTCCTTCTGTCGCCAAATCCCGGAGCTTTAACAGCAACTGCTCTTAAAACTTTTCTCATTGTGTTAACAACTAATGTAGCTAATGCTTCACCTTCAATATCTTCAGCGATTAACAACAAAGCTTTGCCGTCACGTGCAACCTGTTCAAGTAACGGAACAAGGTCTGAAATGATGTTGATTTTTTTGTTGCAGCAGAATACGTAAGCATCTTCCAATACGGCTTCCATTCTTTCGGGATCTGTTACAAAGTATGGTGAAATATAACCTTTATCAAATTGCATACCTTCCACAACTTTTAAGTTAGTACCGAAAGATTTTGATTCTTCAACAGTTATAACCCCATCATGGCCGACTTTTTCCATTGCTTCAGCGATTAATTCACCGATTTCTTTATTGTTGCCTGCTGAAATGGCTGCAACTTGAGCAATTTCTTCTTTTGTATTAACAGGTCTTGACATTGATTTGATTTTTGAAACAGCAGCATCTACAGCTCTATCAATACCACGTTTCATAGACATCGGGTTAGCTCCTGCTGTTAAGTTTTTCAAACCTTCTCTAACTATAGCTTGAGCCAATACAGAAGCTGTAGTTGTTCCATCGCCTGCTACATCATTTGTTTTAGATGAAACTTCTTTTAATAATTGTGCTCCTGAATTTTCCAAAGCATCTTTTAGTTCAATTTCTTTTGCAATTGTTACACCATCATTAACAATTTGAGGTGCACCAAATTTTTTTGTCAAAATTACATTTCTTCCTTTTGGACCTAATGTAACTTTAACGGCATCTGCTACTGCATCAATTCCTTTTAGAAGAGCTTTTCTTGCTTCTTCATCAAAAATAATACGTTTTGCCATTTTATATTTTCTCCTTTATATACATTTTTCAATTTTACATTATAAAAACTTATAAAATATATAAGTCATTGGAAATATATTAATAAGTTATTCGATAACAGCTAATGCATCTTTTATTGAAAGAATTTTATATTCAGTTCCGTCAACCTTAACATCTGTACCTGCATATTTAGCATAAAGGATTGTATCACCAACCTTAACATCCATTGGTTCTCTTTCTCCTTTGTCATTCATTTTTCCCAAACCTACAGCTACAACTTCTCCTCTTTGAGGTTTTTCTTTTGCACTGTCAGGAATAAATATACCACCTGAAGTTTGTTCTGTTTCTTCAATAACTTTAATAACAATTCTGTCACCTAATGGTTTAATCATAGTTTCCTCTCCTTTTCAATATAATTTTTTATATTTACATTACATTTATATAACGAATTTTGAAAAACATTAATAAAATTAAGGAAAAATTAATAATCTAAAAATATATTTATTTTTTTCATAGTATAATCAATCTATGGATAAGAAGTTATTTGTAATATCAGGGTGTTCTGGTGTCGGAAAAGGCACTGTGTTAAATGAGTTTATGAAAAGAAACTCAGATGATTTTATGCTTTCTGTGTCATGCACTACAAGAAAACCTCGCCCGGGAGAAGTTGATGGTGTTAATTATTTTTTTATAACAAAGGAAGAGTTTGAAGATTGTATAGCTAGAGAAAAATTTTTGGAATATGCCCAATTTGCAGGAAATTTTTACGGCACCAAAAAGAAATTTATTAAACAAAAATTTGAAGAAGGCATGAATATTATTCTTGAAATAGAAACTCAGGGCGCATTGCAAGTTAAAAAGAAAATGCCTGAGGCCGTTTTAATCTTTATTGCTCCGCCCGGAGTAGGTGTTAATGAATTGGAAAAACGATTAAGAGGCCGTCATACAGAAGATGAGGATACTATACAAAAACGTCTTGAGGCTGCTAAAACCGAACTAGATAGGGCAAAACAGTATGACTACATAGTTGTAAATGATGATATAAGTCGTGCTGTCAATGAAATTGAAGAAATTACAAAAAAGGAATTATCTCAAAATGCTTAGCGGGAAATGTATTTTAATAGGTATAACCGGTGGTATTGCAGCATATAAGATTTGTGAATTAATTCGTAAATTTAAAAAAAAAGGTGCTGATGTCAAAGTCGTTTGTACTCCGAATGCTTTGAATTTCGTTACTAAATTAACTCTTCAAAATCTTAGTCAAAATGAAGTTTATGTTGAAGAGTTTGATGTAAAAAACTGGAAACCTGAGCATATTTCGCTTGCTGATGAAGCAGATATTATGATTATAGCTCCAGCAACAGCAAATACGATATCTAAAATTGCACGTGGAATTGCTGATAATCTTTTGACATCTGTAGCCTGTGCATTTTCAAAAAAAATGATTATAGCACCTGCGATGAACTGTAATATGTGGAAAAATCAGGCTGTTCAAGAAAATATAAATATTTTGAAAGCTCGTGGAATAGAAATTCTAGAGCCAGAAAGCGGATTTTTAGCCTGCGGGTATTTGGGCAAAGGTAGATTATGTTCTATTGAAAAGATATATGGAGCGGTTGATGAAGCTTTAAATTATTCACAAATATTAAAGGGCAAAAAGGTTGTAGTGACAGCCGGAGGAACTGTAGAGGATATTGATCCTGTAAGATATATTTCTAATTATTCGTCAGGAAAGATGGGGTTTGCAATATCTGATGCCGCTTATCAGATGGGTGCGGAATCTGTTCTTATTACTACAAAAAATTTTGAAGCACCTTATAAGATTATAAAAGTTAAGTCCGCAATGGATATGCAAAATGCTTTGAATGAAGAATTTGATCAGGCAGATTATATAATTATGGCAGCTGCTGTGGCAGATTACAGGGTTAAAGAATATTCAAAACAAAAGATAAAAAAAACTGAGTCTGATAATTTAACCCTGGAGCTGGTCAAAAATCCGGATATTTTAAGAAGTTTATGCGAGAAGAAAACTCATCAAACGGTTGTTGGTTTTTGTGCGGAAAGCGAAAATTTACTGCAAAATGCTAATGAAAAAATTGCTAAAAAGGGTTGTGATTTTTTAGTGGCTAATGATATTTCCCGTTCTGATATAGGATTTTCTTCAGATGATAATGAGGTTACAATATTAGATAAATCCGGCAGAATAAAAAAACTTGAAAAGGCATCTAAACAAGTTATTGCAAGACAAATATTGGAATACATACATGGATAAATATGAAATTTCAAAGCGTATAGAAAATTTCGCACCATTAGAAACTGCTGAGCCATGGGATTGTTCCGGCTGGGGAGTAGATAATGCAGTGAAAGATGTTTCAAAAATTATGCTGTGTCTTACGGTTACTGAGGATGTAGTAAATCAAGCCAGAAAGCAAAATTGTGAGATGATAGTTTCTCATCATCCTTTATTTTATGTACCTATTGCTTGGGAAAATATTAATATATATTCTGCGCATACAAATTTGGATAAGGCAAACGGAGGAACAACAGATACAATAATAAAAGTCCTTGGTCTTGATAAATACATGATTCATATTGAACACGACTTTTTACGAATTATTGAATTTAAAGAAGGTGTATCTGTTAAAGAATTTTCACAAATTATTTCTATAAAATTCCCATATGCACGTCTTGTTAATAACAGGCATGAAACAATATTAAACCGTATAGCATTTTGTGCAGGAAGCGGTTCGGAATTTATTAGCGAAGCTAAAATTCTTGGGGCAGATTGTATGGTTACAGGTGATTTAAAATTCCATACGGCATTAGATAGTGAAATAGTTGTTTATGATATTGGGCATTTTGACTCAGAAATATTGGTTCTTCCGGTGTTGCAAAGCCTAATCGGAAAAGATGTGGAGATAATATTTGCAAAAGAAAATTCTCCTTTTAGTCCTGTTTGTTAAAATACTTGTAAAATTCATTATTTAGCCAGGACAATTTACTAAAAGGTTTTGCAGTTGAGGAAATTCCGTTAAGAGTTTTTACCTCTGTCATATAAGTGTCAGCTTTTCCAAAATGGTGAAGGTATATTATGCCATCTTGTTTAATGCTGAGCTCCCCGGTTTTATCAAATACTCGACTCATAATTGATTTACCTTCATTGAGCATCACTGAACTCAGATGGATTCCCTGTTTTTTTACAAAATCCCAGCTGTCTGTTAGGGTTGAGTTGCCTTTTAAGATATATTTTGAAATTCGTTTAATAATATTCCCGTTTTCGGATACTTGTATTGTATAGTTACCTTTAGGATCAATAACTTTTTGTATATAACGGTTAGGATGATGCTTAGAATTTTGGCAGGTATAAACAGAACCATTTTCAAGCAGTTGTCCTCCATTATTCAATGCATTCTGAAAAATTTTTGAAACTTGCATAAGAATTATTTCCTTGATTTATATTTATATATTTATAAAACAAAATATAGAAAAATTTGTTAGAAGTATAAATTATAATATTATTTTTTAATATAGTAAGAAGAATAATTATTGACAATAAATTTTTACCGTATAGAATTATAAATGTGACAAAACTATAATGGGGCGTCGCCAAGTGGTAAGGCAGCTGGTTTTGGTCCAGCCATCCCGGAGGTTCGAATCCTTCCGCCCCAGCCAAAATACAAAGACCGGTGTGTATTCCGGTCTTTTAAAATTTTGTTGGTATAAATTTTTTAATCGGGACGTGGCGCAGCTTGGTAGCGTGCTACCTTGGGGTGGTAGAGGTCGCAGGTTCAAATCCTGTCGTTCCGATTTTAATTTTTATGGATATTTATCTCATTCTTCCTGCTTCATATCCTGTCCACATATAGAATAATGGTAAGAATTTTTCAATTCCAAGTTTCCCTATTATTGGAAATTTTGCCATTATAAGTGCCCCTGAGATTACATCAATATTTGCTATTGTATCAATGAATTTTACTTTTCTTTTATTTTTACCATTATTTGTTCCGTTTATGCGATTAGAAATTTCTGCCCCAAAAAGCATTCCTGCAAATATTCCGCTTAGGATTGCTGCAGCTTTAGCTTTGGTATTGTTTAGGGGTTGAAAGTGCTCGCAAGTTTTTAATATGGGTTTTATCAGCAGTGTTGGAACTATAGCATTAAAAAATTGAAATATCCCTTCTCTAATTTTATATTGAGGATTTGTTTTCCTATCTGTAATGATTCCTCCCAATACTCCACCTGTAATTGATCCGGTACTTAATAAAATCATTTCTTTTTCAGTGTATTTTAATTTTGAAAGAGAAACTTGTTGTTTTTTTCGAAATTGTATTATAGGTATTGCAGTTCCGATTAAAGTTCCTGCTCCTATAGATATTTTTTCTGTTAAAGTAAGCGGTTTTCTTTTTGGAATTGTGAAGAAATTATCCTTTTTAAGGCGAAATCCAAATGTTTTAAAAGTTTTGTCAGGGTAATTATTATTTATTGGGGCTAACATTTTTAAGTTGTTTACATATCCTTTTTTATAATCTTTTGTTCAGTTATGTATATTACATCAGAAAGGTTAATTGTCAATATAGACTCAGATAATAAAATAATTTGGTTGTATATAGTCATTTATATCAGAAATAAATATTTACAAAGTAGCAAAAAACATTTTTTTGTCTTTTTACACAACAAATAATGAATATTTTACCAAAGAAATTTGTAAATAAATTTATCATAAACGAGCAGAAACAAAAATCAGCTCGCTGGCTTGAATTGAATGGATGTTCTAAAAATATTGATGCATCTTATGATGGTTATACCGGAATAAAATTACACAGATTTCCAACATCAGAGGATAGTTTTTATGCTTGCTATCCGGATATAACAAAAGATTATGAGAAATTGAAATTTGATATGATTTGTGAAACCTCTGCTGTAATGAAAAAAACTTTTGGTAAAATCAGGGTTTTAAAGTTATTTTTGGATAATTTTGCAACAGGGGCAAAATGGGATACAAAATTTATGGTTGAATTCCCAGGTAGAGATAGACAAGGAAAGGTTCAATTTGCACGATATAACGGAAAAATTGTTACCGGCAATTATATTTCAAACAATGTATACGGATACCTTTGTGCAGCGATAGGTATTCCGGAAAGAATGAGTAAATTTATTGCGAGAGTATACTCAAAAGGTTTTTTAGAACCTATAATATCAGGTAAAATTCCAGATAAAAAACTTTTAAAGTTTTCTGACCCTATTTCTGATCAAGAAGCAGTGTCGTCTGGATATAGAGACTTTAGAAATCAAAAACTACATCAAATAAATAATAATTGATTGATAATAGTTTGACTAAGAAATATATTTTAATGTATTATAATTCATAGTAAATTAAATATGAAATTTTCTAGGGTTCCGCAATAAGAATTGCTATTTATTGGCTGGTCCGAGAGAAAATAAACAAGAAAATTATTTCTTGTGTACACGGAAGGATAAAAACCTGGGAGATATAAGTAAATATCTCTCGGGTTTTATATTACTGATAAGTATATGTAGAAAGGATAATTATTTATGGAATGGATTATTTTATTAGTCGCAGGATTGTTTGAAATCAGCTGGGCAATAGGGTTAAAGTTCTCGCATGGTTTTACACAAGTTATACCAACGATAATAACAATAGTTTGTATGATTGCAAGTTTTTATTTTCTTGCATTAGCCTTGAAAAGTTTGCCATTGGGTACTGCTTATGCAATTTGGACAGGAATAGGTACCTTAGGAACAGTAATTTTGGGTATTATACTGTTTAAAGAACCTTTTACAATGATGCGAATGCTGTGTTTTGCTCTTATTGTAAGTGGAATTACAGGTTTAAAATTGTTATCTCATTAAAAGATTGTAATTTCATTTATTTACTCATAAGTGCAGATTTTTCTGCAGTTTTTCTAACTGTTTCACAAAGAATTGTATCTATATTACTTTCATTTAAAACTTTGTTTCCCTCTGCAGTTGTGCCGCCTGGAGTAGTAACAGCTGTTATGAGATCTTCAGGACTATTCCCTGTCTCTATAATCATTTTTGCTGCGCCTAATGCTGTTTGTGCTGATAACATTAGAGCTGTTTTATAATCTAATCCAAGACTTTCTCCTGCTTTTGCAATTTTGTCAATTATATAGTAGTAAAAAGCCGGGCCTGATCCTGAAACCCCTGTTACTGCATCAATATCTTTTTCTTGGCAAGAAATAACTTTTCCTATTTTAGAGAATATTGTTTTAACAAGTTGCAGATCATCTTCGGTTGCGGATGCATTTTTGCAGATTGCACTCATCCCACATTCAACTAATGCCGGAGTATTTGGCATTACCCTAACTATTCTTTTATCTTTTCCTAAGGCTGCTTCAAGTTTTTCAAAAGTTATTCCTGCAGCAATAGAAATAATTAATTTTTCTTTTGTTACTTCATTTTTAATGTTTTCTAAAAGCTCTTGTACAACAAATGGTTTTGTTGCGATTAGTATGATATCAGAATTGCATACGGCATCTTTTGCATTAGTAAAAATTTTTATTTTAAATTTTTCTTGAGCAATCTTTGCTGTAGTTTCATTTACTTCTGCGGCTAATATATGGTTATTGTCAAATGTTTTTGAACTTAACAAACCTTTAATAATGGCACTTGCCATTTTTCCTGCCCCAATAAATCCGATTGTTTTATTCTCCATTTTTCCCTCTTTTCTATATTTAAGATTTTTAGATATCATAATAATGATACAAAGTAATGGGATTAAGTCAATGAGTAATTTATCACTTTCAACTTTGAAAATATTAAATTTGTTATATTTTTAATATCAAATTTTGTATTAATAAAGTTTTTTATGTTAAATTAGTAATACCTTATGTTTAGGTGATATTATGAAAATATATAGTATAAATAACAGTTTTCCCCAGACAGGATTCGGCACTAAAAAATCTAACAATGCAAATATATCTAATTATCATAGCAGTCCGATAAAAGAAAGTTTAGCGACTGCCGGTGTTTGGTTTGCCTTTGGTGTTGGGCTTGATTTTTTATCTAGAAAAATAAGTTTTTTTAAATCTCCTACAAAAAATTCTTTTGCAATAAATGGTCTTATTGCAACTACAGCAGGGATTGTCGCAGGTTATAAATCTTCATCACGCAATCGCTAAGTTATGTAATTAATACACTTCCAAAGAGATATGTTAGAAGAGCAACAATCCAGGCAATTGAGCATTGAATTAGTATGACTAAAAGTGCATATGTTTTCCCAAGTTCTCTTTTTACCGTAGCGATAGTTGCTACGCAAGGCGTGTATAACAAAGAAAATACTAAGAATACAAAAGCTGTCAGTTTTGTAAACATTTCTGGGAGTTTTGAAACATCTCCACCGCTTAATACTGTTAAAGTACTAACAACACTTTCTTTTGCCATAAAACCTGTTATAAATGCAGTTGAAATTCTCCAGTCAGTGATACCAAGCGGTTTAAAAATAGGGGTAATAATATTTCCTAAAATAGCCAGCAGGCTTTGTGAGGAATCTGAAACCAGATTTAATCTTGAATCGAATGTTTGTAAAAACCATATAATAATTGTTGCCCAAAATATTATGGTAAACGCTTTTGTAATAAATCCTTTTGATTTTGTATATATTAATCGATAAACATTAATGGGACTTGGCAGTCTGTAATTAGGTAGTTCCATCACAAAAGGTACAGGTTCTCCCTTAAAAATAAATAATTTTAAAATATATGCAAAGATTATTCCTGTAATTATGCCAATTAAATAAAGACCTAAAATTACAAATATTTGATAGTCTTTAAAAAATGCGGCAGTAAACAGTGCATAAATTGGTAATTTGGCAGAACAACTCATAAATGGTGTTAAAAAAATGGTCATTTTCCTGTCGCGTTCAGATGGCAGTGTTCGAGTTGACATTATTGCAGGCACTGAACATCCAAATCCTATAAGCATAGGTACAAAACTTCTGCCAGATAATCCGATTTTTCTTAAGAGTTTGTCCATAACAAAAGCAACTCTAGCCATGTACCCAGTATCTTCCAAAATGGATAGAAAGAAGAATAGAATAACAATTACTGGTAAAAAGCTCAAAACGCTTCCTACACCAGCAAATACCCCATCTATAATAAGAGATTGAACAACAGGATTTAAACCGTAATTAGTTAATAAATTATCAATATAGTTTGTGATAAATGTTATACCTGTTTCCATTGCTTCGGATAGAAATATTCCGATATGTCCAAAGGTAATGTAAAATATTATAGTCATAATGAATAAAAATGCTAGAATTGCAGTGTATTTCCCTGTCAATATTTTATCTATGTTGGCAGAAATTTTATATTCTTCTGACTCTTCAGGTTTTAATACATATTGTTGACAAAGCTTTTCTATGAAATAAAATCTCATATTGATAATAGCAGACTCTTTTTCTAATCCGCATTCTTTTTCCATCTCTGATATTATCTGATTGCAAGTTTCTATCTCATTTGGGTCAAGATTTAATTCTGAGATTATTTTATTATCACCTTCTGCAATTTTTGTTGAAGCAAATCTCACCGGAATATTTTTTTTGATGGCATGGTCTTCTATAAGGTGTATAATTGAATGGATACATCGATGTACGGCACTTGTTTCAGGATCTTCTGCATCGCAAAAATCAAGTCGTCCTGGGTGTTCTTGGTATTTGGCAACATTAATTGCATGTTCAACAAGTTCTTCAAGTCCTTGATTTTTAGAAGCGGATATTGGAATAACAGGAATTCCTAATGTATTTTCCATTCCGTTAATGTCTATACTTCCACCGTTTTTATTTATTTCATCCATCATGTTTAGAGCAATTACCATTGGTATATCAAGCTCTATCAATTGAAGTGTTAATAATAGGTTTCTTTCAATATTTGTCGCATCAATAATATTAATAATTGCATCAGGTTTTTCATTTAATATGAAGTTTCTTGTTACGACTTCTTCGCTGCTATATGGTGAAAGTGAGTATATCCCCGGCAGATCTGTTATTGTTACGTCTTTATGATGTTTTATTATACCATCTTTTTTATCTATTGTGACTCCTGGGAAATTCCCTACATGTTGGTTGGAACCTGTCAGTTTATTAAATAATGTTGTTTTACCACAATTTTGATTTCCTGCAAGTGCAAGTGAAATTTTATTTTTTTCAGGAGTTTTGTTTCCGGGTCTTGTTTTGTAAGTTCTTGATTCTCCTTTTTGGGAATGTTCGGATTCTTCGTTTTTCATATTTTTTCTTGGGCAATTATGTGCATCGTGAATGTCTTTTATTATAATTTTAGATGCATCTTCCTTTCGCAGTGTCAGTTCATAATTTCTTACTCTTAATTCTAGAGGATCTCCTAAGGGGGCAGTTTTTATGAGGGTTACTTCTGTATTAGGTGTAAGTCCCATTTCAAGGATGTGTTGTCTTAATGCTTTATTCTCGCAATTAATTGATTTTATAATTGCATCTTTACCAATTTTTAGTTTATCAAGAGTTGTAATTATTTCTTTTTCCGGCATTCACTTCTCGCTCCATCATTATGGTATTCTATGTGTGTATGTTTGTCAAATGGATTTTTCTGTATTTTTTCTATAAAATGTATATAATTCTTCATACTTCATTTATATGATTACACTTTTACCTTTTTTGTGCTATTTTTTTGATATGAGTAATACATTGAAGATAGTTTTATTTGGAATAATATTTTTTATATTTTTATGTTTGGGAATTTTTGGTTTGTCTCAGCTTAAAGTCGATGATTTTCATAAGGCTGCTGTAATTTTTGTTGTTGATGCTTCTGCATCTAATCAAAAAAACTTACAAAACCAAAAAATGATAATAAGGCAGTTATGTTCTATGCTTGATCCCGAAGATCATGTAAAAATGTTGAGAGTTTCAGAGGATTCATATTTAATATATGAAGGTTCTCCTCAATCCAGTTCAGAGGTTAGAAAATCTATTGAGAAATTCACCCAGTATGATTCTAAAGAATATGGAACTGCATACGGTTTGGCTCTTAAAAAAGCTTTCAATCATGCTCTTAATATGTATAAAGAGGGGTATGTTCCTGCGGTTGTAGTTATTGGTGATTTGGAAAATGAAGGAGATGTAGATAAACAAATAGATTGGGACACTTTGCCAGAAGAGGTTGCAAATGTTCGTAATCAAGCAAATGAGTTTGCTATGATGTTTTTATTTGCCGCACCTGAAAAGTTGGATTTGGTTAAAGAAAGATTGACCCCAGTATTGGGCGAGAATAAACTGATTATTGGAAGTGAAACAACATCTAACAAATCTTTAAGACGTTTTTTAAATGCAATCGGAAGGTAATATTATATGAAAGTAACTATCAAGTATGGAGATAGCTTTAGAAAGTTTGAAAATCAAACTAATATTGTTATAGGCAGTAATTCCGGCAGTGATTTTATAATAGGAGATTTGCCGGCGGAATCTGTTTTAAAATTAATGTACATGCCAAAATATAATAATTATATTTTGGTTAATGTTTCAAATGATAGAGAGATTCTTTTTAACGGAAAGGTCTTTTCTAAAATTTTAGTTACCCCTAATTTTACTTTGACTACTGTTAAAAATTCTATTCCTATAGAAGTTTCAGTAGAAATGGCAGTACCGGTTGCGATTAATTCTGTCCAGCAACCTAAAATTGCAGATAAAAATGTTGTGGCCGACAATTCTACTCAGGCTAAAAATAAAGATGACCTTTTTGAGGGTGATGTAGAAAAACATAGAATTGCAATTATTAAAGAAATAGGCTTTAGAATATTAGAATTGAAAGGTAATATTCGTTCTGCAAATATTACTAATTTTATTTTAAATCTTTCAATCTTTATACTATCAGTCGTTTCATCATTCGGTATTACAAATTTTTTATTAGGATTTAAAATCGATAATTCATCATCCGTATTAAATCTGACAACAAATGTAGGATTTTTAATATGTGTTACTGCAGTTGTCGGTGCAGTATGTTTAATATTGAAGCATGGTATTTATTCACTGCTTGAATTTAATCAAACAAAAAGATTAGGAGATTCTGATGTCGCACAGAGATTTATTATCGGAATAGCTTCTTTATTTTTGTTTATAGTATATGTAATGAATTTGTTTTATTATAAATCTATTCCTGGATTTTTAGCCGCATCATTTTTTATTTCATTATTATTTGTAGGAGCATTAGCTACAGTAACTATTGCAAGCGGTTATTTTAAATTCCAAATTAAAAATTATAAACAACAGTTAACTAATTGTGAATACAGAGAAGATTTTGAATCTGTAATGAAAAGTTATAGAGCATTGATTCATACATTTATAAATAAATTAACTCCGAATAGGATAAATGCAGTAAAAAGCAGTTTGGTAAATCATCAGTTGAGAATGATTGTTGAAGTGTTTGTAGGTTTATTAACATCTCCATTTTTGGCATATGGAGTTTCAAATACTCTTGCCAGCTGTTTCCCTGAAGCTGCAAACTGGGTTCGTATCTCAGGTCTAAGATTCAGTCCTATATTTCTTGTATTGGCAACATTCTTGATTATATTTGCATTTTTCTCATTTGTAAGAGCCTTTACTATAGGAAAACAAATTAAAGGTTCTGAAATTATAAAATTTGATGGATTTCATGATTACGGTAGTCATGGGGTTACTGTTTTGGGTCTGGATTCAATGAGAAGTTTAGAACGAGAAAAAAATATAGTAATGTATATTGCCTGTTTTATTATTTTGATTGAATTTACAATGAACGTATCATATTTTATTACGGAAATTGGCGGTGATATACAAGGTATGTTTTTGAGCTTTGTAACAGCACTTGTTCCTACAGCATTGTTGATTGCAGAAACTCATCTTTTGAGTTCAACAATGTACAAAATCAATAATTACAGTGAATTATTAGATACTTTGGATTAATGTTATATGAATAAAATCGCTTGGATAATAGGGCTAATTGTATTTGTTTTTGTGACAGTGTTTGTCTTGTCATTGGATGATACAAATATTGGCAGGCGAGTGAAGATATCTAATCAAAATTTTGAAATAACTCATGAAAATACTGAACTAGTAAATAATGAAACTGTAAAAATTAATTTAAATGATTCAAAAATTAATAATGCCCAAATAAATGCAAATAATACTGATATTGCGTTAAATTCATCAAGCTTAAATGTTGAAAATTCAGGAACATTGAATAATACTGAAATGCAGTTTAATAACAATTCAGGTTTTTCAAGTCAGTCTAATTCGTTTGATAATTCGAATGCTGATTTTGCAAATCAAAATTTAAATGTTAATGATTCTGATAATTTGAATTTTAATAATTTAGATGATTCACATATTGATACAATGTTAAATAATGCTCAAAATGTTTCAACGCAGCCATTAGGTAAGGATAATAGGCCATTAAAAAGAGTTAAGCAAAGAGATCGTTATATATATAAAGACATTGACTGGAATACTTGGCAAAGTAACTTTGTTAATAAAATTTTAGATGATAGTATACAAATTAGGGAACTTGATCAGTATAGTGCGGGTACTTGGTTGTATTATCAATTTAATGTATATGCAGATGGTCGAATAGATAATATTACAGTGAAATCTATGGTTATTTCGCAGCATGATAAAGATTTAGTTGCAAATTTAATAAAAAGTTATGAATATCAAGATATAACAGTATTCCCTGCGAATAGTAAAAGGGAAAAGGCTCAAGTAAAAGCTGTAATGTTGTTATCTAATACAACTCAAAAATCAACACCAAATGATTTTAATGATAATGAAAGAATAAAAATTCATATAGGCGGATAGTTTTTCTATATTGTTATGTCAATTTCATCTCCAAGTTTATTTATTATGGGTTGTATTTTTAAGTATAATTCGGCTTTTGTAATATGAGGATTTTCAGTTGCGATTTTTTTTATTTGCTCTGTTGCTTCAGCTATTTCAGGGTATTTAGTAATAATTTTTTCGCCATATAACTGGGCATAATATTTGTAACCTCTGTTTCCTACTGCTTTAATCTTGTTTGGAGATAAAGCTTGGGTTACTTCTTTAAAGCCTGCGATTCCGTCATTTTTAAATATTTTTAATGTTGTTGTTTCCAATACACTGGCTGTGTTTAATTTTATTCCAAAATAGGGTGATTTTAGGTTATAATTTGTTATTTCCATTTAAAATCTCTAATTTATATGTTAGTATTATAAAAAATCCGGTTTTGTATAATATTTTACAATTCCGGATTTTTGTTTTGTAAATTTTATTTTGATATAATGTCTAGGCGATTAGTAGTTGGATATCTTCTGACATCTTTGCCTGTGAGTTTGCTTAAAACATCCATAAAATGAGTATCCTCACGAAGTTTCATCAGGTTTTCAAAGTTCTTTTTATAAGGAATAAAACCTTCTCTGAATATATTTAAAAGAACTCCTTTGTTACTGTTGCCTGGTTCATTATAATAAACTATAATATCTCCTTGAGGTGCCTTTAGAGCAATTGTAGCTGTAGCTAATTTGGGATCTTCTGCGGTGCCTGTATTTCGCATATATCTTATAAGTGTTAACGGCGGATCGGAAAGTTTTCTTGTTATTTTATTCAAATAGTGATCACCTCTAAAAACACTGATTTTTCTATGTCCATTAAAATTTTCAAGTTTTCTTTCAGTTCCTGGTTTTAGTGTTTTGTACATATAGTTTAAAGTTGTTTCCATATCAACTGGTCTTACAAAACTCATATATTTATTATCCTTTCCTGATTAAAGAGTCATTAAAGCATGTCTTGGTTGTTTATATAATACTCGTAAAAATCTTTTTTGCTACTCCTTTAGTAGAAATGTTACAATGTTGTAATAAATTCGTATTTATGGACCAGTAGAAATTTATTAACATATGATATTATGAAAATATGAGAGAAGATGAGCTAAAAAATTTGCTTGTAAAGGATAAGATTCCTTTTGAAGTTAATAATATAACTAATTTTTTATTGTCAGAATTGGATGATATTATATTGTCTTCGAATAGTGTTTCCAATATTAGTGATGACGTTTTCGGTGTGTATAAAAAATTCGTAACAATGAAACAGGATGCACCTGAAGTTATGAAAAATGATCTGTTTCGAGTTATGAGGAATTTTATTAAGGAAAAATTGACAAGTGAAGAATATTATAATGCGCTTTTGTTATATAGATTTTTGATAGTAAAGTCTGCTTTAAAAGCAGGAGATTATTTTGATATAGGCGAAACACTTTTTTTTATCGGGGATAAAGACCTTGCAATACAGTTTATAAATTTGTATGAAGAAAAAGAAACTAATAAACCATTGATGTTTATAACTTTAGCAAATTTTTATAATTTACAATTCAGAGATTATAAAACAGCGATAAAATATTATAAGAAGTATATTGAAATTGATAAAACAAAATCAGTTGTTTATACAATTGTCGGGAGTTTATACGCAAAAGTTTATGGAGATTTGAGTTTAAGGGACCAAATATTTTATTTTAGAAAAGCTTATGCTTTAAATCCTTCTGACAGATTAGTTTTGCATGGTTTGGCATATGGTTATGAAAAACTTGGGGATAATGAAAATTCAAATAAATTTTATATAAAATTGCTTGAGAACAATCCTACGGAAATTGATTATTATAATTACGGGGCTTTTTTAATCAGCTGCGGAGATTTTCAAAGCGGCCATAAATATTTTGCACACAGATTTAACATTGATGATGAAAACTTAAAATATCCTATAGCATTTGATCTTGAGCATAGATGGGATTTAAAATCAGATATTTCGGATAAAACTTTATTAGTGCATTATGAACAGGGATTTGGCGATACATTTATGTATTGTAGATTTGTTCCGTTCTTGAAAAATTTAGCCGGTAAAATTATTTTTGTGGTTCAGGATGCATTGTTTGATTTAATCAAGTCTTCCCCCTTAATTTCCGACGGTATTGAAGTTGTACCCGAAAGTGTTGATATTTCTGCTTTGAAGTATGATTTTCATATGGCATTGCTGGATGCGCCATTGGCATTGAATATAGATATCTCAAAAATTCCATATATAAACGGGTACTTGGACGTCGACAGGCATAAAACAGAAGAATATGCGAAAAAATATTTGAAAAAATCAGAAAATATAAAAATAGGAATAGCATATTCAGGTGACAAATCCGCAAATTACAATGGGCGAGATATTGAACTAAAAAGATTTCGAAATCTTTTAAATATCCCAAATATTGATTTTTATTCTTTGCAAGTAGCTGGGGAGGATGAAAGTAAATATAATATAATTAGTTTGGGTAAAACTTTTAATAATTTTACGGATACAGCATGTGCAATAAAAAGCATGGATATTGTAATTTCGACGGATAATGTAATATTAAATTTGTCAGGAGCGTTAGGTATAAAAACATACGGGTTGTTTAATACTTTTCCTAATTACAGATGGTATAAATTAAATGGAGAAGATGTTGGTTGGTACAGTTCAGTTTTTCCTATTCAGGCCGAAGAAACAAATTGCTGGAGAGATGTATTTTCAGAGCTAACTAAAATTATATTAAAAAATTCTAAAGAACTAGCAAAAAAATAATTCAGGTGTTTTAAAAAATGTGTTATGAAAATAAATTCAATATCATTTGGACAGACATATTTAACTCCATCTTTAAAAAATTTGTCACCTGAGAATAGAAAGAAATTGGTTTATTCGTTTGCTCTCGGACAGCTATACCCCAATGATATATATCTTGGCGCAACACGAAAAGGTGATTTAACTCTTCAAATAACAGGGACTTCAACATACAAACATTTACTTATAAATAATGCTATACCGCCAACTAAAGAAAATATTGCCATATATAAATTGACACAAAAATTGGATAATGTTTACAGTTCACTCCATGGCCCTAAGTATCCTATTAAAAAATCTGTAATAAAATATTTGGATTATATCCCACAAGATACACTTGCTCACTATATTGCTTCTGAAATAGAAGAATATAATCATCAATATTCCCATTTATTTACATGTTAAATATGTGAACTAATTGTATTACCTGGATCCATGTAGAATAATTTGGAATACAAATTTGCACAAAATTTTAAAATTGTATTTAAATATGTATAGATTTTTATTTAAAAAGGAGGGAGACATAAAAAAAATGGGGATAGTTGAACCTTTGAGAAAATTAAGTGATATCAGAAAAGTTGAGAAAATTTTGGCCAAACAAAGTTATAGAAATCTGTTAATGTTTACTATTGGTACGAATTGTGGATTACGCATTTCAGATATACTAGCTCTTAATGTCAAAGATGTTAAAAATAAACAATATATTCAAATTACAGAGAAAAAAACAGGCAAATTTAAAAAGTTTCCAATAAATGCAAAATTAAAACCAATGCTGGATGAGTTTACTCAAAATAAACATTCGGAAGAGCCACTGTTTCAGTCTGTTTGGGGACATCGTATGAACAGAACAACTGCATATTATATTATTCATGATGCTTGTAAAAAGGTTGGAATAGAGGGGGATATCGGGACTCATACATTGAGAAAAACATTTGGTTATCATCATTATAAAAAGTTTAAAGATGTTGTTATGCTACAAAAAATCTTTAACCATTCTTCCCCATCCATAACATTAAGATATATAGGAATTGAACAAGATAAAATAGACGAAAGTTATAATAATTTTATTTTGTAAAAGTATAAAAAATATCTATTTTAAATATTTTATGATATAACTATTGCAAAACCATAACATTTTGTTTAAAATGTTATGGTTTTTTCTTTATAATAACATAAATAGCCCAATTTAAAATTTTTTATTTTTAATTATTAAGATTTATGTAAATTCACGCATAATAATAAATTGTTCACTAAAAAAAAGGGCTAAAAATAGCCCATTGGAATTAAGAATTTAAAATACTTTTTAGTATTTCATTTTCGAATTAGTTTATTAATTATCTCTGTAAATTATGGTATTTACAGAAGTTCTCATTTTTTAAACCCATTACATAATAAACAAAATGTATAAGATTAAGAATAGCAAAGAAATAGAAGAACGTTGGAATTAAATTATTTGGTTTAAATAATGGGTGACGCAGATAATATTAATTTTGTAATTAATAAAGAAAATTTAATAAAACCTAAACTATCAGTTATTGTACCTGTTTATAATGTTGAGAGTTATCTTAGAGATTGTCTTGATTCTGTTAAAAATCAAACATTACAAGATATAGAAATTATTTGTGTTGATGATTGTTCGACGGATCAATCTTTCAATATATTAGAGGAATATAAATTAAAAGATAATAGAATCAAACTTTTAAAGTTGGATAAGAATTATGGACAAGGTTATGCTCGGAATAGAGGCATTGAAATTGCTCAAGGAGAGTATATTGGGTTTGTAGATGGCGATGATTATATAGATGCAAAATATTTTGAGGCCTTATATAATAGTGCTGTAAAACAAGATGCAGATATTTCAGTAGCCAGCATCTTAAAGCATAAGAAAAATTATAAAAAATACAATGTAATATATAAAAAAGAAGGCATTGCAGAGAATATACAGGATAAAATAAAACTTTGCGGAGATAAGAAAAAATTTTTCTTTTATGCCTGGAATAAAATATATAAAACAGATTTAATAAAAAACAATGGTATAGAATTTGCACAAGGCCAAATTTATGAAGACGTCATATTTGCAATAGAAGCTCTGTATTATTCAAATAGAGTTGTTTCTGTTCCGAATATAAAATATCACTATATAGAAAGAAAAAATTCGAGTGTTAAAAGGAAGGATATCACCGGTAAAAAAGAATACGATCTAACAAAAGCATATACAGAATTGCAGGACTTTTGCCACGAACATAATATAATTCTTCCGGAAAGATTAAATTATTCTACATCAGTTTGGTATAATCCGTTCATAAAAACGTATATTGGTAAATATTATGCAAAAACATTTCTTTTAGGACTTGTACCTATAAAGAAAAAAAGAATTAACTTTAGTTATCCTATAGATTTAGTATACTTATGGGTCGATGGCAATGATTATAAATGGAAAGAAAAAAAAGAATATTGGCAACAACGAACTGCTTATAATAATGAAGTGTTTTCAGAATATAGATTTATTAATAATGAAGAATTAAAGTTCTCATTACGATCTGTTGAAAAATATTGTTCCTGGATAAACAAAATTTATATAATAACAGATAATCAAGCTCCCGAATGGTTAAAAACTTGTAATGATAAAATAAATATTATATTTCATAAAGATCTTATTTCTGATAAAAATTTGCCCCTATTCAACAGTGAGGCTATTGAAACTTACCTGCCATATATTCCAAATTTATCAGAATGTTTTTTGTATGCAAATGATGATATGTTTTTTGGAAAATATGTAACTAAAAATTTTTTCTATGATGAAAATCAACAACCTATCATTAGGTTAAAACAACAAGTTTCGAGACGACACTGCAAAAATAATATGTACACAAGAAAAATTCTTGAAATGCAAAAGATAATTCGTAAAGCTTTTCATAAGAGTTATGAATATGCACCCCATCATAATATTGATGCCTATAAAAAATCAGATTTTATTGAATGCTTGGAATATTTTAAAGAAAAGGTAGATACGACAAGAACGCATAAGTTTAGAACAGAAAATGATTTTCAAAGATCTATAATTGGTTATTATACATTAGCCAAAAGAAATGGTCGGATGAAATTATATTCAAGAGTTGACAGGTGGTTAGATACTTATAGTAGGATAAAACGGTTTTTAAATCATAAATATTGTGCAGATTCAATAATGATTGATAGTGTAGGAGAAGACTACCATAAAAGATTAAATAAATATAATCCATATTTATTTTGTATGAATGACATAGAAAAAACAACAAATGCGGATAGGGTTGCTATGAAAAAATTTTTGCAGGAACTATTTCCTAACAAATCAGAATTTGAAAGAGATGAGGAAGTATGTCAGCAATAAAAGTTTCAATAATAGTTCCTATATACAATGTAGAAAAATATCTATCTAAATGTCTGAATAGCTTAATAACGCAGACATTAAAGGATATTGAAATTATTTGTATCAATGACGGTTCAACAGATGATTCATTATCAATTTTACAAAAATATGCACAAAAAGATTGTAGAATAAAGATTATAAATAAGGAGAATGAAGGACAGGGAGTTGCAAGAAATATTGGAATAAAGGTGGCGACTGGAGTATATGTGGGTTTTGTAGATCCTGATGATTTTGTACAGACTGATATGTTTGAAAAGATGTATAATCAAGCTGTAGAACTTGATTCGGATATTGTAATCTGTGATTTTGTAAAGCAAAATGAAACTACAAGAAAGATAGAAAAATTTAAATTTTTTAAAAAAGCAATTACCCCGACAAAGACACAAACCATAAAGATTGAACAAAATAAAAATATAGCTCTTGGGGAACTTTATAAAACCCTGTTAGTTTCACCGAATTATTCATGGAACAGAATTTATAAGCGGGAATTGATACAAAAATACAATATAGAATTTTCGATTTGTAAAAGTTTTGAGGACTGTAGCTTTATTTTTAAAACACATAATTATGCAGATAGGATATCCTATATAAATAAACCTTTATATAGATATACAATACGAAAATCATCGACAAGCAGAGATTATTCTGATTTACTGTCAATTTATGAAGATATAGCAGATTTTGTAAAAACAATAAACAGGGCAGAGTTATATAAAATTAATCTAAGCTATTTTATAGTTATGAATTCAGTTTTTATATATCGTACGCTAACAGAGGACAGGAAGGCTGAATTTTATAAGGTATTAGAAAATAAATTATCACCTGAAGAGTTGATTTATTTTAGGAAGAAATTGCATTTTAGGGAAAATATTTTATCAAGTTTTATAAAATTTTGTAGAGGAAGGATAGTAAAGAATGCCTAAAGTAAGTGTTATTATACCGGTATATAATGTTGAGGAATACTTAAGACAAGCACTTGACAGTGTTGTTAACCAGACCTTGGAAGATTTAGAAATTATATGTGTTGATGATTGTTCAACAGATAATTCTTTAGATATATTAAAAGAATATGCATCAAAGGATAGCAGATTTAAAATCTATCAACAGAAAGAAAATCAAGGTCAAGGTGTTGCAAGAAATATTGCTCTTGACATGGCAACAGGAGAGTATATTATGTTTCTTGACCCTGATGACTGGCTGGATATTCATGCTTGTGAAATCGCATATAATAAAATAAAAAAGAATAATAATGATATTGTATTTTTTAATATCGAAAGATATTATCAAAATAGTGGCAGGATAAGTATTGATAAATATAGACTTAAACCTTTTGAAAATTTTATTAATACTAAACAGATTAAATTAAAGGAAATTGATATACCTTATATACAGACTTGTGAAATATGGTATAAAATATACAAAAAATCGTTCATAGATAATAATTCTATAAAATTTTCAGAGGGTCGATTTGGTGAAGATGGACAATTTTCACTAATGACATTGGCTTTTGCTGATACAATTTCTATAATTGATTTGCCGTTATATCATTATAGGATACATAGTAACTCTACTATAGCCAATGGTTTAGCTTTATTTAATTTATACTTACAGGAAAAAGAAAAAAATTATAATTATTTATTAAAGTTAAATAATAAAAACTTGTTGAATGCATTTGTTCCTTATTATATCAGGTCAGTCTTATATTTTTATACAAAATTTTCAAAAGAAAGTAGGCATAAACGAAAGTATTTTTACAATGAGATGCGAAGAATTTTTATAAAATTGAATGCTCAATATGATTTATTAAAGTATGAAGAACATTTTGCTTATAGAGATGTAATAAAAATTATAAAATATGACTATAAAATTATTAAGTTAATAAAATTTGTACAAAAAATATTTTCTATAAAAAATATTAGGAATAAAAAAGTAATAACTATATTAGGGATAAAAATAACTATAAAAAGAGGGAAAAAATAATGAATAAACAACAAGATTTAATATACTATTTAATATCTTTGCTTAAGGCATATAAAATAAAATATGTAATTGCCAGTCCTGGTATGCAGAATGCTAAATTTAATTCAATAGTACAAGAGGATAAGGCTTTTAACTGTTATTCGGTTGTGGATGAACGGAGTGCTGCATATGTTGCAACGGGGATAGCTTATGAAACCCAAGAGCCAGTTATTATTACCTGTACAGGAGCTACTGCTAGTAGAAATTATTTATCGGCACTTACAGAGGCTTTTTATAGGAAAATCCCAATAATTGCAATAACTTTTTTTAATTATGATAGTAATAAATATAGCTTGTCTCCACAATATATAGACAGAACAAATTCCCAAAATGATATTAAATACATCTCAGTAGAATTACCCAAAAATATGGATACTTCTGGTAAAAAACGTTGTCTTACATTTTTAAATGCAGCATTAATCAATGCAAAATACAATAATTTACCCGTACATATAAATTGTCCAGCTATACATAATTATAAAGATATAGAACAGAGTCTTCCAATAGATATTTGGACTCCTACTATTTATTCAGAAAACTTTGAAACATTAAAAAGAGAGTTTAATAATAAAAATACCGCTGTATTTATCGGTTCGCATACGAAATTTTCTAAAAATGAAGAACTAGCTCTTTCAGAGTTTGTCTCAAGTTGGGATATCCCTGTGATTTGTGATCATACTTCAAATTATCATGGCAAAAATAAAATTTTAGTCTCACAAATATCTTATAAAATGAAATCATTAACTCCCCCAGATATAGTAATTGATATAGGAGGAATTTCAGGAGAATATTCAAGTTCTTCTATTTTTACTAAAGCAAAAATATGGAGAATAGCAGAAGATAACAAGTTTTCAAACAGATTGAATCTGCCTGTCGAAAATCTTTTCTTATGCAGAGAACAATATTTCTTTGAAAGAATGAAAAATGATACAACAATTTCTTCAGGTTATTATACATATTTAAAATCCGAAAGTGAAGATAAAATAAAAATTGAGTTACCTCTCTCTAATGGGTTAGTATGTCAGAATTTAGCAAAATATATTCCTGCAAATTCTTCCCTACATGTGTCTATTTTGAACTCGCTGAGAAATATGAATTTCTTTGATTTGCCTGAAAATATTGATGTAAATTGCAATGTAGGAGGATTTGGAATTGATGGAGCTGTTTCAACCCTATTTGGTCAATCGTTAGCTTATCCTAATAAATTATATTTTGGTATTATTGGAGATTTAGCATTCTTTTACGATATGAATATTCTTGGAAACAGGCACCTTTCTAGTAACCTTCGAATAATTCTTATCAATAATAATAGAGGAGAAGAATTTAGATTAAATCCGACATTGGAACTTAACCTTGGAAATTCTACAGATTCGTTAATTGCGGCTAGTGGACATTATAAAAATGGTGCAAAAAGTTGGGCTGAGGCATGTGGATTTTATTATATGAAAGCTGAAACAAAGGATGAATTTGGAACTCAAATAAAAGATTTTTGTACGCAAAAATTTGAACAACCTGTTTTATTTGAAGTCTTTACAACTGATGAAAATGAAAAATTAGGTTTAAGTCTTTTAAAAAACAATATTGTGAATTGTAACAAGACAAAAGAAAAGGAAGGTATTTTAGAAAAATTGGGGAAATTTATATGCAAAAAATAGACAAAGAAAAAATCAAAACCTGGTTTGTAACAGGAGCCTCCAGCGGAGTCGGATATGAGCTCTGTAAACAACTTCTGGATAGAGGGTATAATGTAATTGCTGTTTCTAGGAGAGTTCCGGATTTTGAGAGTTCTAATGCATTATGTCTGAGTGTTGATGTTACAAAGCCTGAGACTATACAAGCTGCGATCGATAAAGGAATTGAAAAATTTGGAAGAATTGATGTTTTATCTAATAATGCTGGAATTAGTGCAAATATTACAGTTGAAGAAGAACATTTGGAACACTTAAAACAAGTTTTTGAAACAAATTACTTTGGAACATTTAATGTTATCAATGCAATTTTGCCACATTTCAGAGCAAACAAAAATGGAACTATTATTAACAATACATCTCAATCTGGAATAAGTTGTAGGGCATATGGATGTGCGTATGTATCTTCAAAACATGCAATAGAAGGTTTAACATCTGTTTTATGGCATGAGACAAAATCTTTTTGTAGGGTTATGGCTCTTGAACTTGGTTATTTTAAAGGAACCGAAATCTACAAAAATAGTTTAAGCAAGAAATCTAATATTTCTGATTATAAAACTTTAAATAGTTTTTATATAAAGTATAAACGAAATTTTGAAAACAATTTATCAATAGCCATTGATTGTTTAATTAATCAAATAGAAGAAAATCGAATTCCAAGACGTTTAATGTTGGGGAAAGATGCAATGATTCAAATTGGGGCAGAAATAAAAGAATTGAAAAAGGATTACAATGCCTCATATTGGCGAGCCATAAAATGTGCAGAAAAAATAAAAAAGAGTAAATCAAATTTTATAAATAAAATCTTTAGAGGGAGTAAAAAATAAAATGGAAATTAAAGATAAAGTTGATTGTTTGATTTTAAATTTATGGTCATGTACCAATTACGGAGCCTCCTTAACCTGTTGGGGTGTTCAGTGTTTAGCCGAAAAATTAGGTTATAAAGCTAAGGTTATAAATTATAAACCTAAAATAGGTCTTGCTTACAAAAATACATTTGCTGAAAAATTTGCAAACAAATATTTACATTTAACAGATTCTGTTGATAATTACAATGATTTTATTGCATTAAATGAGGAAACAGATAATTTTATCGTTGGTTCAGATCAGGTTTGGAATGCAGGGATTATGCGTTCTCATCATTCTGGTGTAAGTGAAAATATATATCTGTTGGATTTTGTTAAAAATAATAAAAAAAAGTTATCTTATGCTGCAAGTTTTGGTAAAGCTGAATTTTTGGATAATGTTTTAAATATCAATTATAAAGAAACTTTTAAATACTTTATTAATCAGTTCGATAACATTTCTGTTCGAGAAGATGATGGAGTTAGAATTCTAAATCAAATATTTGATGCAGATGCAACTCAATTAATCGATGGGGCATTCCATATTCCGATGGAAACCTTAAATAATATGACTAAAAATTATACAAATAATGAAAAATATATAGGTTGCTATGCATTACCATATTTTAGTAGTCAAAAATGGTACCAAAATATATTAACCAAGCTTAGTAAAGAGACAGGCTTGCCAATAAAAAAAATGACATTCAATCCTTCTGTAACAATTGAAGAATGGCTGGCATTTATTAAAAATGCTGAGTTTGTAATAACTGATTCATATCATGCAGTAGTATTTTCTATTATATTTAACAGACCGTTTGTGCAAGTAAAAAATGCTCAAACTCAAAGCCGTTTTGAATCATTATTTAGATTATTGGAGATTGATAATAATTCGATTGGAAAAGATGATATAGTTGATTTAGATAAAATTCTAGCTCCTAAAAATTGGGAAAAAATAAATAATATTTTAAGTCAAGAAAGAATAAAAGCTGAAACTTGGCTAAAGAATGCAATAAATCAGCCAAAACAGTTAAATAGCCAAAATGACTTTTTCAACTACTTTATATCAAAAACATCTATGCAAAATGAATTAACTAAAAAGAAATTGTATGTTTTAGCAAACAAAAGAAAAATACTTTTAAAATATTATAAATATAAAATTTTGTCAAAAATACTTATAGGTAAAAAAAGGAATTTGTATAAAAAGAAAAAGAATAACTACAAAACGTTAGTTACTTTATTACGAAATATATAATAGAAAATAATGTATACATCTAAATTGTATACATTATTTTTTATTAGCTGATAGGGGGATTTGAACCCCCGACCTACTGATTACGAATCAGTTGCTCTACCATCTGAGCTATACCAGCTTATGGTTCAATAATAATATAGCACAAAGTTACTTATTAGTATTCCTCAATAATAATTTTTTCTATAATATCAGCCTTTTGAGAAGGAGAAGAAGGTTTCTTATGCCAAAGTTTTATATAAATTTCTCCGTTTGATTGTGAATAATCAGTATCCTGCTGTTTAAATTCAAGATAAGTTTGACGTGGTGAACCGTTATTGCAACCGCCCGGAACTTTACATGATCCTCCAAGGTGAATAAAGTTCTGAAATTCTATAATTCCTTTTGATATATTCCTGTCATTTTGAAAAATTATTTTGTCATATGTTGTTTTCGATTGGTCAATATATGCGTATTTATACCCTAGATCCCTTGCATTAACTCCGTTAAAAGTATAAAATGAATGGTTATTTTCTGTTTCAAACGGTAAGCGTTTGTAGCTTACTGTAATTTCATTTTTTGATTTTTGATATGTGATTTTAGTTGGTGAAATTGTAGAAATGGAATTTGTACACCAGGATACATCATCAAAATTACTAAAAGAAAACGGATATTCTATGGCAACAAGTATTGTTGGATTATTGATAAATCGGGCTTCTTCTGAGGGCCCGTCTATTTTTAGAGCTTTTGTTTGCCAATCTTTACAGATATCATTTGCAATCCAAGGTTTACCGCTTTCTATACTTCCAAAAACTTCGTCTGATGGATGGTAGTTTTCCGAATGAAATATTGAGTTTTGAACGTAATCTATTCTTGAAGCATAGATATTTTCTTTTAACTTATAACTCAGCTCTGTCGGCGGATTTATTTGAATATTTATTAAATCATCTGCATTTTTTTCAACAGAAGGCTTTATATTGTTTTCTGTTGTAGAAATTGTATTTTTAACTTGTTTTACAGGCTGTTTTTTAAAAGGGGCTGATATCTGCTTATTAAATACCACACATAAAACAGCAAGAATAATTAAAAATATAGAAATTAAATTCCTGTTATTCACGATTTATCTCCGGATGAGGTTTAAACTTCAACGCTGCCTATGTAAACTAGAGTGATTATTGTTTTTATAGCAAAGATTATACCCAGGATAAATAGAATTATCCATATTCGAACCCAATTTTGCTGGCTTTCGTTAAATTGTTCAATGCTTTCCCAAGTTTTAGATTCCCAAGCCCATTTATTACCTGCAAGGCCAAACCAAATAGATATTGCAATTGGCCCTATGACCGGTATTATGCATGCCGGGAAGTACAACAGCGTAATATATTTTTTATGCATTATACCCCATATCCAATTCATAAGAAATGCACCCCAATTAAAATGCTTTAGTTCTTGAGGAATATTATCTTCATCCTGACAAACCCATTCTCCGCAAAATTTACATTTTTTTGCATTGTTATCTATTTCTGCATTACAGAAAGGACATAATTTTTTCCCTGAATTTTCCATTATAAAACTCCTCTTGAATTTATGATTACTGCTTATTAAATGATATAACCTTGAGTGTTGTATGTCAATAATTAAGTAAATAAATAAATAAAAATCCCCACTGTTATGTGAGGATTTTCATATTGATGAACAAATAAACTTTACTATTGTAATCCCAGCATATATTTATTTATATTTGCAGTCATATTCATAGCAGTGTAGAGCGAATTGTCATTCTGTTGTACTGTAGAATATTGGCTTTGTATAGAATATAATTCCGACTGGAACTGTTTAATTTCTTGCAGCTTTACAGCATCCCCGTTTGCTTGTGCGCTCATAGAGCTTATTTTTGAAGACAATGTACTTAAAATGTCTGACAGTGAGTCGTTAGAAGAAACACTGACTCCCATTTTTGAAGCAAGCGTTTTTGCTTGAGATATAAGTTCTGATTCGCTGGAGGTTGTTTTTTTCTCAGTGCTGCTTTGTTGGGTTTGTTGTACTTGTTGTCGCTGTTGGGCGCTTGCTATAAGTGTTTGAGCCTGAGCCTCAGAGGTGACACTGGAAGGATCTATTCCAAGAGCTTGTAATTTTCGTTTTGTTGCCTCACTTATTTTGGATAGTTGACTTGTATCCGAATAGTTTACAGATGAGGTTGATATTGAATTAATAGACATAAATACACACCTTTCTTTCTAATCTGTTTAATAATATTTTTTCAAAAGTCAATATTTTTTATTTCGGGCATTTTTTATATAATCTTTATGAAATTGAAGATAATTTTTACATTCTGTTATGTTTTTTGTAAAATATACATGCGGTGGTACACCATTTAAGAAGGAGAATACATATGAAAAAATCAATTAAAGACCTTGGTGATATCAAGGGAAAAAGAGCATTAGTAAGGGTTGACGTTAATGTACCTTTGGATGCAGACAAAAATGTTACAGATGATACCAGAATTCAGGCTATTTTGCCTACAGTTAATTATTTAAAAGATAAAGGTGCAAAAATTATCTTAATGGCACACTTAGGCAGACCAAAAGGTGAATGGAATATGGAATTTTCACTTGAACCTGTAGCAAAATACATGTCTAAAGTTTTGGGTGAAGATGTATTATTTGTAAAATCTCCTGTTGGAAAAGGTGCTGATAAAGAATTAGAAGCATTAAAAGACGGTCAGGTTGCATTGTTGGAAAACATCAGATTTTATAAAGAAGAAGAAGCAAAAGATGATGATATGACATTTGCTAATGAACTTGCTAAATTAGGTGATTTTTATGTAAACGATGCATTTGGTGCAGCTCACAGAAAACACACTTCAACTGCAAAATTGGCTCATGTTGTTAAACCTGCAGTTGCCGGCTTATTGATGGAAAAAGAAATCAGATGCTTATCTCAAGCTTTGGATAATCCTACAAGACCATTCACAGCAGTTGTAGGCGGAGCTAAAGTTTCTTCTAAAATTGGTGTTTTAGAAAACTTAATTGATAAAGTTGATAATTTAATTATCGGCGGCGGTATGGCTTATACATTTGTAAAAGCTAACGGCGGTAAAATAGGTAATTCAATTTGCGAAGATGATCAAATTGATGTTGCAAAAGCTATTGAAAAGAAAGCAGCTGATAAAGGTGTAAAACTTGTAATGGCTACAGATGTATTGGCTACAGATGATTTTTCAGGAAACGGTAAAAATGAATTTGTTAAAATCAATGAAATTCCTGACGGATTTGAAGGTGTTGATGCAGGCCCTGATTCAAGAAAAGCTTTCGCTCAAGTAATTAAGGATTCAAAAACAATATTGATGAACGGTCCTGTAGGTGCATTTGAAAATCCTAAATTTGCTGAAGGTACAAAAGCTGTATTAGAAGCCATTGTTGAAGCTACAAAATCCGGTGCTGTATCAGTTATCGGCGGCGGAGATTCAGTTTCTGCAGCTAAAAAATTCTGCAAAGCTGAAGATTTCACTCATGTATCAACTGGCGGCGGCGCATCATTAGAATTTATTGAAGGTAAAGTATTACCTGGTGTTGATGCTTTAGATGAAGCATAGAGAATAAAACTTATTCTTTTAAAAGCGGGGTTATAAAATCCCGCTTTTTTACGCAAAATTATTTTTGTTTGTATTTTATAATATTTGCCAAATAGAATGAAAGAGATATTAAATAATGCAAGTTAATTTTACCGGAATAAAAAATGTAGGATATGAAAAAAGAAGATATGCCCAGTACGTAGAACCTGACGAAAATAATCCCGAAGAGTTTTTCGAGGTCGAAGATGAGCATTTTCTCAATCTTGAATTGTCTGATGATGATAAAGGCAATGATTTAACAGAGTTCAAAAATAAAATTAAAACAACAAATTTAAATGACTATTATCATCCAATAGATCCTGCTATGTTAAATATTGCAATTTCAAAAGATATCGTAACGGATTACCTTGGCAAAACAGTAGATTATCAGGTCTACATAAATGACGCGGATAAAGAGCTTGAAGTTAGCGACCAAAATCTACAATTCTTCTCATACCTTGCTAAACTAATAAATAAAGTAACAAATAATCAGGATAATAAATTCAAAGTTGACAGAGATTATATGAGTAGTAAAGATGCAGCAGTTTCAGTTATTCTAGGCGAAGATTTGGAAGAAACATATTCTGATAATTACCCTGAGGCAATAGCTGAAATTTATTCTCCCAAAAGAGTAAAATCAGGTGCTTCTGAGATGAATAATCTTATTAATGAGATAATGATAAATTATTTCAATTCGTAAGTAAATTGACCCTTGGTAAATTTAATGACATAATTGGTTTATTATGAATTATATTTTCTATCTTTTAATAGTAATTTCAATAATAATAGGGGCAATTAACGGAACACTGCAAGATGTTATTAATGCAGTTATGTCCGGTGCAGAATTATCTGTTAAAATAGCTCTTTCATTGATTGGAATTATGGCTTTTTGGCTTGGAATTATGAGAATAGCAGAAAAGTCAGGTTTGATAAAATTAATTGCCAAAATTATAAAACCTGTTACTAAGCGTTTATTCAATGAATTGCCTCAGGATTCCCCAGCAATTGGTGATATAGCTATGAATTTTACTGCCAATGCATTTGGACTTGCTAATGCTGCTACCCCGTTTGGTATTAGAGCGATGGAAGAGATGCAAAAAGTGAATAAAGATAAAACAACTGCATCAAATTCTATGTGTTTATTTTTAGGAATGAATACAGCAGGATTTCAATTAATTCCGGCTACTGTTATTGCAGTTTTAGTCGGCATAGGATATAAAAATCCTACTGAAATTATTGCTCCGACTCTGTTGGTTACATTGATATCCTTTATATCAGCAATTATTTTAGCAAAGTTGGGACAGAAATTTTTTGCCCCACAAATAGTGAAAAAAGAAATGGAGGAAGATTGTGATAACAAAGCTCCTTAATTTAATTTCACTATGGGCATTGCCTTTTATTTTGGTATTTGTTTTAACATACGGACTTGCGAAAAAAGTTCCTTTATATGAAGAATTTACTGTTGGCGCTAAAGATGGTTTTAGAATAGCAGTAAAGATTATCCCATATTTGGTTGCTATAATTGTCGGCATTTCAATGCTTCGTGCAAGTGGTGCTATAGATATGCTGGCATCTATACTGAATCCTCTTCTTACAAAATGTAATATTCCTGCGGATACGTTGCCGCTGATGATAGTAAGGTCATTATCCGGTTCAGGAGCATTGGGGATTTTTTCTGATATTGCAAATAATCTTGGGCCTGACTCTTATGCGACGAAATTAGCTGCTGTGATGGTTGGGAGCAGTGAAACAACATTTTATGTTTTAGCGGTTTATTTTGGTGCGGTTGGGATTTCCAAAATTCGCTATGCTCTTATCGTCGGACTTTTGGCTGATTTAATCGGTATTATCGCAGCAGTTTCGGTTTGTAACTTGATGTTTTCATAGCATCCTGCCAACTTTGAGTGTATTCGGTTATTTCATTCTTCATAATTTCTCTGACTAGAATTGCATAATTAATATTAATACAGTCGATTTTTTCGATTTCTTCAACATAATACAATTTACTTCCGCAATTGTGACAAAAGCCATCTTCAGGTACAACCTCTTCATTTCGAATTGTTGCACGTAATTTTACCCCACAGCATCCGCATCTGGTGATATACCAGTGATTTTCGATCAATTCTCCACAATCTGGACAATAACCGATATCTTCATCTAAAGGAACTTTATCGTGGGTACATTTTTTGTTTAGATTAAAAATTTCACTCCATTGCATATTAATTTGTATAATTATATTTTCTTTATTGTCAATAAAATATTTACTATTTGTATTTTATTAAGAAATGTAACACAATATGCAAACTTTGAAATCTGCTATTATAAAAATACTTTATATAATTAAGAGAGATTAAAAATAAGAGGACAGAGTTATGGCTATTGCAAATTTACAAGAAAAATTATTATTCTACACACAACAGAAAAGTGCTATTAGTATGAAATTATCTGATGTTCAAATGAAGCAGTTATCTGCATCAAAGCAGTCTGCTACAGCGCAGCAGGAGTATAATGCGAAATTGAGTGCATTATATTATGATGAAAATTATGGTTACGGAACTGATGAATATTCTCAGTTGTTATTAGAGTTACAAAATGATCATGAGTTTGAACTTGCAAATATAAACTCCTGGGAATCTCAACTGGATATCGAAAAAGAAAATCTTGAAACTCAGTTAAATGAGATACAATCTTATGAAAATACTTGGCAGAAATTGTTATTAACAGCGATAAAAGCAGATTTCGTATATGGCGGAATTAGCGGCGGTAAATAGTAATAATATAACTCTTTTATATAAAAAAGAACCAAAGGTTATAACCTTTGGTCCTTTTTTTATAATTCTTTACAGGTTAAGCTTTAGCTGCTCCTGATTTAGAAATAATTTCGTCTTCAATATTCTTAGGAACTTGTTCATAGCATTTAAATTCCATAGAGAATGTTCCGCGGCCTTGAGTATTAGATCTCAAGTCTGTTGCATAACCGAACATATTAGCTAACGGAACGATAGATCTAACGATTACGTTACCTGTATTACCAATAGGCTCTTGTCCTTCAACTCTTCCACGTCTTCTAGAAATATCACCGATAATGGTACCGGTAAATTCTTCCGGAATTTCAACTTCAACCTTCATCATTGGTTCTAAGATGCAAGGCTGAGCTTTTTTAGTACCTTCTTTGATTGCCATAGAACCGGCAATTTTAAATGCCATTTCTGAAGAGTCAACTTCGTGGTAAGAACCATCGTAAAGTTCAACTTTAACGTCTATCATTGGATATCCTGCTAAGATACCGCCTTCCAATGCTTCTTCCATACCTTTTCTTGCAGGTTCGATGTATTCTTTTGGAATAGCACCACCGACAATTTTGTTTTCAAATACAAATCCTGCATTTTCTTCTGCCGGAGAAATTCTGATTTTAACGTGTCCGTATTGACCTTTACCACCTGATTGACGAGCAAATTTAGAATCTTGATCAGCTGTTCCTCTAATTGTTTCTCTGTATGCAACTTGAGGTTTACCGATATTAGCTTCTACTTTGAATTCTCTTAACATACGGTCAACAATAATATCAAGATGAAGTTCTCCCATACCTGAAATAATTGTTTGACCAGTTTCTTCATCAGATTTAACTCTGAATGAAGGATCTTCTTCTGCAAGTTTTTGAAGAGCAATACCCATTTTATCCTGGTCAGCTTTTGTTTTTGGTTCAATAGCAACTGAAATAACAGGTTCAGGGAATGTCATTTTTTCCAAAATAATTGGAGCCTTTTCGTCACATAATGTATCACCTGTAGTTGTATCTTTCAAACCAACAGCTGCACAAATATCACCAGCATATACTTCAGATTCTTCAAGTCTTTGATCCGCATACATACGAACCAATCTAGAAATACGTTCTTTCTTACCGTTTGTAGCATTTAGTACATAAGATCCAGAAGTAATTTTTCCAGAATAAACTCTTAAGAAAGTTAAACGACCTACAAATGGGTCAGTCATAACTTTAAATGCCAAAGCAGAGAATGGTTCATCATCAGAAGAGTGTCTTTCTGTTTTTGTACCATCTTCCAATTCCCCTTCGATAGCTTTAACATCAACAGGAGATGGCATATAGTCAACAACAGCATTTAATAATAATTGTACACCTTTATTTTTGAATGCTGTACCGCAGCATACAGGAACAATCTTGTTGTTGCAAACTGCTTTTCTTAAAACTTTTTTCAATTCTTCTACAGTAATTGAATCAGGATCTTCGAAGTATTTTTCCATTAAAGCATCATCTTCAGATGCGATAGCTTCAACCATAGCATCACGATATTCTTTTGCTTTTTCTGCCATATCTGCAGGAACATCTTCTTCTCTGATATCAGTACCTAAATCGTTAGTATAAATTTCAGCTTTCATTGTCATAAGGTCAATCAAACCTGTGAATTTATCTTCAGCACCGATAGGTAACTGGATAGGTACTGCATTTGCACCTAATCTGTTTTTAATTTGATCTACAACTCTATAGAAGTCAGCACCTGTTCTGTCCATTTTATTAACGAAAACCATACGAGGAACTTCGTAACGGTTAGCTTGTCTCCAAACAGTTTCTGATTGAGATTGAACACCGCCTACTGCACAGAATACAGCAACAACACCGTCTAATACACGAAGTGAACGTTCGACTTCAATAGTAAAGTCAACGTGTCCCGGGGTATCAATAATGTTAATCTGGTGGCCTTTCCAGGTTGCTGTTACTGCAGCAGATTGGATTGTAATACCACGTTCTCTTTCTTGTTCCATAAAGTCTGTTACAGCTGCACCATCGTGAACTTCACCGATTTTGTGAGTTTTACCTGTATAAAACAAAATACGTTCTGTAGTAGTTGTTTTACCGGCATCGATGTGGGCTGCAATACCAATGTTTCTAATTTTTTCCAATGGAGTTTGTCTTGCCATTTTTCTTTTTCCTTTTTCTATTTATATATGTACATCGCTATTTTATATTTAGCCTCATAAAAATTATCCCATAAACATGATAATTTTCAAATATATACAATGATTTATGAATGTTTATTAAATCATAATTAAAAAAGCTCCGTTAAGGAGCTTTTTTGTAAATAAAATTGATTTAACCTTAAGCATCAAAACCAAATTTTGAGATTAAATCATTTACAATACTTGAACGTTTAGCTTCTTCTGCAGCTTTTGCGGCTTCTTCTGCCGCAGTTTTAGCATCTCTTTTTTCAAGCAATCTTATAAGTTCTGCGAAGCGCCCAAGTGTAGTCTCTTCTTTTATTTTTTGAGCAATTTTGACTGCTTCCCCATCTTTTAATCCTTCAATAAGAATATTTGCTTCTTCTCCTTTGTTGCCAAAGTCAGAGTATCTTGATTCTATTCTAATTTGCCCAGAACTAGGAAAAATATTTGAAGGATCTATTCTAACAAAATCCTTGAAACCGTTTTTCATGTTTGCTTTGGGTCTTGCTACAAAACCATCTTCTGTTACAAACAAATCCCAGTGTTTGTAATCTTTCATTTCATCTCCAATAGTACTTAATTTTTCTAAAGTTGCTGTACCTTGTTTTCTTAAATAATCAGCTCCACCTTTAGTAATTTTTACAGCCATACCGAAAGATGTTGATTTTGGATATGGGCATTGAGTGTTGTTAATTTGCATGATAATCGTTCCTTTCTGTTTTGGTTCATGTTAAATTGTATATACACGAACAACCCTAAAAATAATAATTGCTTATTTTTAGGGTTATATTAATAAAATTTAACAATACTTTAACTAAATACCAACGGATAAACCTGCACAGATATTGATAGATTGCCCTGTTATGCCTTTTGCATTGTCTGAAATTAAGTATTTTGCAAGACTTGCAATTTCTTCAGGCTTTACAAATCGTTTTTGCGGAATTGTTTCAATAATTTCATCTTCCGAAAACTCGCTTTTCTCAATTGAAAATTTTCCAAGCTCGGTATCAACCCACCCCGGATTTATAGTATTAACGGTAATCCCATACGCAGCCAGTTCTAGGCCTGTTGCTTTTGCCAGTCCTATAAGCCCTGCTTTTGTTGCTGAATAAATACTTGCATTAGCCTCGCCCATAACACCTGAAATTGAACCTATATTTATTATCCTGCCAAAATTATTCCTTTTCATATGCGGAACAGCTCTATGTATCAAATAGATAGGAGCCTTTAAATTAACGGCAAGCATATGATTTAGCCTGTACATTTCAGTTTCTTCTATTCCGCTATAATGATATGCCCCGGCATTATTTATTAAAACATCAATTTCGTTTTCTTCAATAAAATTTCCGACTTTTGTCAGTTCAACTTCGTCTGCCAAATCTGCAACACAATAATTTCCAATCCCAAAAACTTGTAAATCATTTTCTGTTCTTGCTGTTACAAAAACTTTTCCTAAGCTTTGCAGTTCTGTGGCAATAACTTTTCCAATTCCTCTTGAGGCTCCTGTTACTAAAATATTCATGTTCTAAACTCCTTTATTAAGCTGTTGACTATATAATATGCCATATATATTCCTGCAGTTGAAGCAACAAACGGGGTGGAAGACGGTATAATTTTGTTAAATTCAATATCCAGTCCGCTGTTTGTTGTTATTTTTTCATTTTCCGAAATTTTTTCTTGAACAAAAGGTTTTTCTCTGCTTGTTACAAATGTTATCCCCTCAGTAATTCCTAATTTTTTTAATTGATATATAACATTTGATACAAATGGAGCATTTTTATTTTCTATATCTTTTAAATCTGAAATATAAAGCTGTGTAGGATCTATTCTATTGCCTGCTCCCATAGAACTTATGACAGGAATTTTGTTTTTATAACAGTTTTCCAAAAGGTAAATTTTAGATCTCATTGTGTCTATCGCATCAGCTATGTAATCATATTTTTCTTTTGCTAAATCAATGATAATTTCTTCGCTGTTGTAAAAATCATCAATAATTTTTAAGTTTATATCAGGATTTATATCTTTTAATCTTTGTTCAAATAGTTGAGTTTTCTTTTTTCCAACAGTAGATTGTAGAGCAATAATCTGCCGATTAATATTTGACTTAGAAACAGTATCAAAGTCAACAATAGTAAGTTTCCTGACGCCGGCTCTTGCAAGGGCTTCAACGCAATATCCGCCTACTCCGCCAAGACCAAATACGGCAACCTTTTTACTTTTTAAAATTTGTTGGTTTTCTTCTCCCCAAAATAAAATGTTTCTGTCAAAAATTTCATTAATCATACTTTTATTTTAAAACAAAAGTTTTGAATAGTCTTTTTTTATATTGAAGAAAATATTATCTTTTGGGAGGAATTGCTTTTTTTATTGCATTTAAGGATTGCAGATAAATTTTTTCATAATTTGCTTTTAAGGTTAAGTGGTCTAATGTTTTTTTGTATGTTTTATTAAGTTCATTTTGTAATAATTTTGCAGTTTGTTCAGCTTGTTTTTGTTGCTGGGATTTTCTTGTTGAAGCCCCAAGAGCTGCTGATCCTCCGCCTACAGCCACTCCTGTAAGAACTAATCCGCCCATTAGGTTTTTAATTTTCAAAATTTTCATAATCTCTCTCCTTACTAAAAGACCCCACATTATTAAATTGTATTGCGGGGTAAATTTAGTATTAAGTTTTTATCGGTTTGAATTATTTTACAATACCGAAACCGATTAGAAATGTGCATAATATAAATATTGCACAAACTATACCTGTTAATTTATTTAAACCTTTTTCAGCACTTTTTTGTGAAGCGAAAACATGAGATGCTCCGCCAATCCCTGCAATTCCGTCACCTTTTGGTGAATGTAATAATATTAAAACTATCAACAATATTGCAGATACTGTTTCAATTCCCCATAATATGTTTACTAACATTATTTATTTTTCTCCTTTTTGATAAAATGTGCACGTTTTGAATTTAATTCAATATTTTCAAATGTGTACAACCTTGCAGGTCTTTTTGAAGATGATTTTGTATATTCGTCAAGTTCAATAAGACCGTTTGTAGAAAGAGCTTTTTTACGGAAATTACGTTTATCTAATTTCTTATTCATTATAAGTTCATAAGCTTTTTGCATTTCTGTTAATGTGAATTTTTCAGGCAATAATTGATATGCAACCGGACAAATTTCCAATCTTTCACGAGTTCTTTTCATTGAATATTGAATAATTTCTTTGTGGTCAAAAGCTAATGCCGGTAAATCGTTAACTTTATGCCATCCAAGTTCCGGTGTGGATATGATTTTTATATCTTCGGATCTTACCAATGCAAAATATGCACAAGTTATAACACGTGCATTAGGGTGACGTAGAGGATCTCCAAAAGTATACAGCTGTTCAAGGTAAATATTATCAACGGCTGTTTTTTCTTTCAGTACTCTTAACGCTGCTTCATCCAGATTTTCTGATAACCTTATATATCCTCCGGGGATTGCCCACTTTCCTTTGAAAGGTTCATTTGTACGTTTTACCAGTAAAACTTGAATGTTGTTGTTTTTTATTGTTAAAATTACTACGTCGACTGTTATTTCGTGAGTCTTTGTTACGTTAAACATTCTTGTATAACCTTTTAACCTACTATTATATTTATATAATAAACATAAGTATTTTTATTAATCAATTTGTTAAATTTTTTAATATTTGTTTACATAAAATTAAAAAATATGCAATTTGTATATATTTTTTACCTTTATATTAATAGGGGAAATTTAGGGAAAACCTCTGGGGATATATAAGGGAAAGAATATGTTTTTACCGGCATTACATCATCATATGAGATTTCATTCCAACCCGTTTGCAATGGGTTGGATGGGGATGAGTCCGAGAATTAACTTCTTCTTGGGTATGGCTGCTGCAACATCTTTTATGCCTTATTATCCTATGTTTAATCCGTTTATGAATTCAGTTTTTTCATTTCCGACATTTAGTATGCCGATGTTTGCAATGAATTCAAATCCGTTTGCATATATGAATACAAATACGAATTTTATATATAACCCAAATATATCTTCATTTTCAGTATTTAGCGGAGTTGGTGGTATTGGTTCTATGTCAATGCCAACATTCCCAATGCCGCAAATTACAATTCCACAAATGCCTAGTTATACTGTGCCAACTATGTGCCAGAATCAAACATCTGATAACAGCAATGTAACGGGGGCAAAATTAAATAAAGATAAAAATCAATACGGCCCAAAATTTTTAGCTAAGGTAAAAGAAATTTCAAAACGGCTGAATTGTAACTATAAGGATTTATTGGCTGTAATGAATGCTGAATCCGGTATAAATGCTGCGGCAAAAAATCCAAACAGCTCAGCCTCCGGTTTAATTCAATTTATGGAATCTACAGCCCAGGCATTGGGAACAACAACAGCTCAATTAAGAGCAATGAGTCCTATTGAACAATTGGATTATGTTGAGAAATATATAAGAAATGCTAAAGCAGTTGCAGGATTTTCTTCAACAGACCATGTTTCAGGAGGTCAGTTATATGCTTTAATCTTTTTACCTGCAAGAGCCAAAAGAGATGTTCTAACATCATCAGGAGAATCTTATTATTCAGCAAATAATGGATTAGATATAAATAAAGATGGTAAGATTTCAAAAAGCGAATTAGATGAAAGAATTAAAAGATTTTATGTAAGTGATAAAACTTTTATAGCATAGATATGTAATATTTAATTACAAATGTAAATAATTTCTTGAAGTCTTAACTTTTTTTGTGTACCCTTAAGATAGTAACCGAATTTTAGAAAGGGAAAAATGGATAAGGGATATATTGAGAACGGTTTTATCGTTGATTTAACCAATGCAAAGAAAACCTCTGAAATTATTTATGAACTTTCAAGAGTTTTGGACATGCCTGAATCTAAAGGAAAGCACATATGTTTAAAATTAGGTTCAGTGCCTTTATCACAGGCAGAATTGACAAGTATAAATGCTTTGGTTGAATTAATGGAATCAACACTTGCTTTTATCAGTACAAGTTCAACAAAAACTTTGGAATCTGCGACAGCTCTTGATATTAAAATTTCAGAATTCACTAATGAAATAGAGGCTCCTACATTTGAAACCTCAGAGCCGACGGAGGAAGTTTCTGAAGCATTAAATAATATTTTTGGGGAAGATTCTGATAATCAACCTGTACCATCAGGTGAGGATGTTTCAGAATCAAATAAGGTCGGTGAGATATTACAGCATGATGATACTATTGTAGACTCATTGGAAGAAATAGATAATGAGGATAAAGAAGTAGTTGATAAAATTACGGAAACTGAAAATTTACCGACGTTATACATAAGAAAAACAATTCGTTCAGGCCAAAGTATTTCCTCTGACGGCAATATTATTGTTATCGGAGATGTAAATCCTGGCTCTGAAATTATTGCAAAGGGAGATATTACGGTATGGGGTATTTTAGGCGGTATTGCTCATGCCGGTTCTGACGGAAATGAATATGCAAGAATTAGGGCATTAAAATTAAATCCGGTGCAAATTCGCATAGGAGATATTTTTGCAAGAAGACCTGATACAATTAATCTGCCGTATATTCAAAAATCGTGTGAATATACACCGGAGGAAGCCTTTACTTTTAAGGGCAATATTGTTATCAGAAAAATACATGACGAAAATTAAGGAGATATAAATGACTGGTAGAGTAATAGTAATTACATCCGGAAAAGGCGGTGTTGGTAAAACAACAACTAATGCAAATATCGGAACCGCACTGGCCAGAGCAGGAAACAAGGTTGTTATGATCGATACAGATCTTGGTTTAAGAAATTTGGACCTGCTTTTAGGGTTAGAAAATCGGATTGTATATACAATAGTTGATGTTGTTGAAAAACGCTGTAAATTAAAACAGGCACTTGTTAAAGATAAGAAAAATCCTAATCTTTGCCTTTTAGCAGCCGCTCAAACAAGAGATAAATCCGCAGTTACGGAAAAACAATTAAAAGAAATTTGCGAAAAATTGAAAAAAGATTTTGATTTTATTTTGGTTGATTGTCCTGCAGGTATTGAACAGGGTTTTCAAAATGCTGTTGCAGGCGCATCTGAAGCTATTGTTGTTACAACTCCTGAGATGTCTGCTGTTCGTGATGCTGATAGAATTATCGGATTGTTGGAAGCTAAAGAAGATATCAAATCTTATAAATTGTTAATCAACAGAGTAAGACCAAATCTTGTTAAATCTAATGATATGATGAGCGTTGAAGATGTTGTTGAAATCTTATCAGCAGATTTAATCGGTATAATTCCTGAAGATACCGGAATTATTACATCAACCAATAAAGGTGAGCCTATTGTTAATGATGATAAATCTTTGGCAGGTCAGGCTTATCGTAATGTAGCACAACGTATAATGGGTAATGAAGTTCCTTTCTTAGACTTAGAAAAAGAAACAAGTGTTGTCACTAAGGTTAAGAAATTCTTCTCGCACCTGATAGGCAAGGAGAAGTAAAATGAGTGATAATATTTTTAAGGAATTATGTAATAGAATTTTAAATCTGTTTAAACAAACAGAATCAAAAGAAGAAAATGCAAAAGATGTTGCACGTAACAGATTACGTGTTGTTCTTATGCAGGACAGAACAAATCTTACTCCGGATTTATTACAGCGTATGAGAAAAGAATTAGTTGAATTACTTTCAAAATATGTAGAAATGGATAAGGATGCGTTGGAGCTTAATTTTGATCAGGAAGGTGATCAGATGGCTTTGATGCTTTCTATTCCGGTTATTAGGGCAAAAGATGAAGCTGAAATTGAGGAAGCTTTAGCACAAGATGATGAGGGTAAAGTTTCTGAGGAGGATGCTGAAGAGTCTGAAGCTGGCGAGGGTGATAATTCAGAAGGTGAAAATACTGAAGCTTCAGAAGGGGAAAATAAATCTGAAGATGAAATTGAAATTTCTGAAGATAATTCAGAGTCTAATGATGAAAATACTTCTGAAGAGAACAATGATACTCAAAATGATAATCAGCAGAATGAAAATATTCAGGAAGAACCTTATCAAGAAAATAATAATCAGTAGTAAATTATATTATTTAAACTCTAAAATAAAGAGGCAAAGATTTTAAATCTTTGCCTCTTTATTTTAAATTTTTCTGAATACAAACTCCATACACTCTTCAAAACCCTTTATATCTATAAAATCTAATATACCGGAATGTTTATCAAATTCTCCGAAAACAATAAGACTGCCTTTTTTTAATATTTCAGATGCGGTATTTGCAAGTTTGAAAATATCATTTTGCGGCAGGTATGGAGTCACGTTTCTGCAAAATACTATTGAATTTCCTTCATCTTTAATCTGTTTTAAATGATTAAGTAAATCAATCTGTTTAAAGATTACTTTATCTCTTAATTCCTTTATCGGTTCATATGCATGGCATTGCAGACTGAAATTATTGTTTTTTATATGCATAGGATTGCTTTTATTTATGAAATATTCTTTAAACCCTGATATAATATTTATTCTTGCTATATCATCAGCTGCAAGATTTATTTTTCCTGAACGCGCTGCTTTTATTATTTCAAAATCTCTATCTGTTGCAATTATCGGAGAAAATTTTGGAATAGTTTCTTTTGGTAATTTTTCTAGAATTGAAATCAGGAATGTATACGCTTCAGACCCGTCAGAACATGCAAGGCTGTATGTATTTACTTTATTTTTACTTGCAAAATTTTTGTAAACAAATTCGGTAAATTTATTCCAATCTAAATCTTGTCTGAACATCCAGGTTGTAGTCGCAACATTCCCCCAGGTTCTTGTTGTCTTGATAAGACTTTTATCATAATAATCTCTTGAGCTGCTTGTAAATGTCGGAGTAGAACGTTTTTGTCCAATAGAGTTATTATATTTTTTATTGTATATATTTATTCCTTGGATTTGCATAGTCATATTTAAAACTGAACATAAATATTTTTGCCTGTTATTTATGTAATAAAAACTTTTACAAATCATTTAACTATATTTTTTCTAGCAAATAAAAATATGTTTGGTTTTTGAAGGGTATATGAACGTAACTTATAATCCAATAAATATATACAATCCCCAAAATAAAAAAGCCCATTGTTCTTTTGGCATGCGAATTTCAAAAATTGGCAGGCAGATTGATAAAGTGATTGCGACTAAAGCTTCTGAACCAGATAGTATTATGGAACTACGTCGTATGCTGGAGGATTATTTTAAAAGCCCTCAGAGTCAAGAAAAGCTTATCAATGAAGGTTTTCATGAAAAAGTTTTTTTAATAGATGATAAATATGTTTTAAAATATCGGCATAATTCAAAACCTAATGTAGGGAACTTCACATTTGATCCTGGATTTAGTTATTTATTAAATGGTTTAAAAAGCTATTTTGGAAAAGTTCTTATGAGATTTGGAGATATAAAAATTCTTCGTAATGTATCTTCTAACTCTCAGCATGTACCTGCAGGTATTCCAAGACGAATGATAGGCAATTATCCGAAAGATGAGCTTATAGCTTATTATAATAATATTTATCTTCCGATATTTGCAAATTTACCGCAAAGAAGTTTTGATAGGATTGCACAGGATTTTTCTTGTCTAAATAAAAAAGGTTTTGGGGTATATAGAATGAAATTCGATACAAGAAATCCTAATAATATAGTGCTGGCCGGTTCGTCTACATTAAGAATAGTAGATGAGATTGATGATGTAATCGGAATAAATCCAAATTGTACAGCTGGTCTTTTAGATGTGTTTTTGAGGAAGGCAAATACAATAATGCTTGCTCCAAAAACAAGTGAAAATAAACCGTTGCGCTCGGAACTTTTTAGGAAGGTTATTCTTGCAGGAGAAAGATATGAACTGCCTTTAATATCAAATCCTGACTATGATAATAAAGTTTGGGCTTTTGTTTGTGATTTTGGAAAAGATAGTGAAGACATAATTTCCTTTATTACTTCTTTAAGGGAAAATGTAAAAAATAAGAAATTACGTTTAGAAGCTGTTAATGATTATTTATCTAAATAATATAGTAAAGGTAGAAATATTATTAGATATTTCCTGTAGAACTGTTTTTATCATCTTCTAATTGTTTGATGTCAATATTGGAACTATCTTCTTCACCATAAGTATTTATTGCAGGTATATCAATTTCGACATTAACATCAGCATCAACCATTTCGATATCGTTTTTATCAAATTCTTTAGTTTTGCCGTCTTCCATTTTTACAGCAACTTTTCCGCTTAAAAATTGCAGGTAGCAAACTTTTCCAAGCCCTTCTGTTGTCATAACTGAAGAACCTATTGGCGGCATTCCCTTTGCTGCTTCAATATAATTTGAATATTCATAGGTCAAACAACACAGCAAACGTCCGCAGGTTCCTGAAATTTTCCCCGGAGCTATCGGCATTCCCTGATCTTTGGCAAGTTTAACATTTATCGTTGCAAATTTTCTTAAAAAGCTTGAGCAGCAAAACGGTTGTCCGCAAATACCTACACCTTCTAAAATAGAGGTTTCATCACGAACACCGATATGTCTTAAATCAATTCTGACCCTTGTAAATGTTTGGGTTAAATCTTTTAATAACGCTCTAAAATCAACCCTTTCAGGGGCGGTATAATAAAATGTTATTTTTCTTCTGTCAAAAGTTATCCTGCATTGTACTAAATTCATAACAAGGTTATGCTGCTTAACAAGAGCCTGACATTTGAAAAAAGCTTCAACTTCTTCTTTTTTTATTTCTTCTAAGGTTTGTAAATCTCTTTGGGTCATAATTCTTATAAAAGGGAGCGGCTCCGGTTTATTTTTAGAATTATTCCATAATTTTTCAATTTCAGAATTAACTAAAAAAGCTTTTAGTGCTTCTTCTCCTTTTTCTGTTCTTGCTATAACCATCTGACCGTCTTCAAGTTGTATATTTTCGGGCAGATCCAACGGATAAAATGTATTTTTTAAATATCTGACAGCAAATTTCATTATACGTATCTTTCTTCTTCTTTCAGTTTTCTGTTCATCAATTTTGATAAAAGCTGTTCAGGAGTAATATCAGTGTAAACAGCTTCATATATAGCATTCGATACAGGAACTTCAATCCCTAAATTTTCCGCTAACTCACATATTGCTTTGGAAGTTTTAACACCTTCTGCAACAGAACCCAGCTCTGCTAAAATATCGTCAATTTTTTTACCCTTAGCAAGCATTGAGCCTACGGTATAGTTTCTGGACATAGGAGAAGAACAGGTTGCTATAAGATCTCCCATTCCTGATAGTCCATATAAAGTAGAAGGATTTGCACCGAGTTGAATACTTACTCTTACGATTTCAGCCATACCTCTTGTTAGCAGGGTTCCTGAACAATTATCGCCTAATCCCATTGTGTGAGCAAACCCTGATGCGATTGCAATAACATTTTTCAAGCTCCCGCCAAGTTCCACACCTATAACATCTGTATTTGTATAAAGTCTGAAACGATTTGGAACATTGCAGGCATGTTGGACAAATTTAGCTGTTTCAATATCTTCGCAGGCAACACATGCTGCGGTAGGTTTGCCTTGCAGAACTTCTTTTGCTAATGTTGGGCCTGATAATATTGCAAGTCTTTGATCAGGCAAAACATCTTTTATAACCTCTGACATTCTCATTAAGGATGGAAGTTCAATTCCTTTTGAAGCATTAACTAATACTTGTTCAGATTTTATCCCTGAGCGTTTTAAGTTTTCACATACATCTCGGGTTCCTGAAGTTGCTACAACAGATAATATTATATCTGCATCTTTGATTGCGGAGGATAAATCTGAGGAGATTTCAACTTTTTTGTCTAACTGAACTTCTAAAGGTTTTGAAGTGTGCTTGTTTTCTATTAAATCCTGCGATAAATCTTTTTCTCTGCCCCATACAGTAATTTTTTCAAAATTTTCATTTAATAGCCAAGCTAAAGTTAATCCCCAGCAACCTGCTCCAAGTACAGTTAATTTCATCTCTCTTAATTCCTCCTATACAGCTGTTTCTTCTGCTTTTATAATTCTTCTCAAAACTCCGCCATGGCGTTTTAACTCTAATCTGGCATTATCTACATCCGTTTTCATCATAATCATTACAATTGCAGTTTTAATTTCCCAGTTGCATTTTAATAATGCTGCAAGAGCTTCGCTATTTGTTACATCAGCTATTTGAGATACAATCCTGATTGCTCTGTCTTTTAATTTTTCATTAACAGCTTTAAGATCAATCATAAAGTTTTCATAAGTTTTACCTATTTTAATCATTGCTCCGGTTGTAAGCATATTTAAAATCATTTTTTGTGCAGTACCTGCTTTTAATCTGCTTGAGCCTGCAATAACTTCAGGGCCTACTTCTGCACAAATTACATGACCTGCTTCTTGTGCAATCATTCCTCTAGAGTTACATGTTACTGCAATAGTAGCAGCTCCTGCTTCATCAGCTTGTTCTAATACTCCAAGTAAATATTTAGGATTTCCGCTAGCAGATATAACAACACAAATATCTTTATCCGTTAAAACTTTAGCATCTTCTTTTCCGTTACCAAAATTATCTTCAGCTCCTTCTACCGCATTGATAAAAGATTTAGGGCCGCCCGCAATAATTCCCTGAACCATAGACGGGTCAACGCTGAATGTTGGGGGACATTCAGAAGCATCAAGAATACCGAGTCTTCCAGATGTACCGGCGCCAAAATAAAATAATCTTCCGCCTTTTAGAAACGCCTTTGCAATCATATCAATTGCTGTTGCAATATTAGGAGCTTCATCTCCTACGACTTTAGCTACAATTTGATCCTCTTCATTCATTTTCCTGACCATATCAATTGTGGATAGAAGATCAATATCCTTCGTATTTTCATTTCTATACTCGGTAATTGCTTCACTCATACTACTTAACTCCTTTTCTTTTGCCTAAAACTCTAAGGTTTTACGGCTTACACTAATTTTACTAAATTTGCCATTTCGATTGCAGTTTTTGCGGCATCTGCCCCTTTATTTCCGGCTTTTGTTCCGGCTCTTTCTATTGCTTGTTCAATGTTATCAGTTGTTAATACTCCAAATATTACAGGAATACCTGTTTGAAGACTTACATTTGCTACTCCTTTTGAAACTTCTGCTGAAACATAGTCAAAATGAGGAGTTGAACCTTTTATAACAGCCCCTAATGTTATAATAGCACTATAATTATGAGATTGAGCACATTTTAATGCAATAACAGGTATTTCAAAAGCTCCAGGGACTTTTACTATATCAATATTATCAGTATTCACTCCATGGCGTTTTAACTCATCTATTGCACCTTCTAATAGTTTTGCTCCTATAAAATCATTGAATCTTGAAACTATTATACAAAATTTATCTTCACCTGTTGTTGTTAACTGACCTTCTAGCGTTCTCATCTGTCTGCTCCTTAAATATTACTAAGAATATTATAATGTATTTACCCATACATGATACTATATACAGGCTTATTTTACAAGGATTGGAGCAAAAATCTTATAAAAAATAAATATAGATACGAGAATAAGTAAAATACCGCTTATTTTCATAATATATTCGGAAATTTTATAGAAATTTTTAGCAGATTTAAGTTTGGAGGTTAAGAATCCAGCCAGAATAAAAATAAGTCCTTGTCCGATAGAAAATAAGAATAACATTATAACTGCATTGCTTATTTTTGCTGACATTGATGCAAATGCCATTATGCTAGCAAGAATAGGTGTAGAACATGGTGTTCCGATAAGTGCAAATACAGCTCCTAATATAAGCGGATATATAAATTCATTGTTTATATTATTTTGGGGAATTTCTTTAATTATTACGGGCATATCAAATTCAATAACGTCTAGAATTTTTAATCCCATTATCATGATAATAGATGCTACAATCAATGCAAAATATGGGTTTCCTATAAATATTTTCCCGGTTAGGGCACAAATGGCTCCGATTATTGAAAATACAATACCTGTACCTATTACGAAAAATATCATTTGTATAAGAGTTTTAACAGGTTTTTCATTAGAGTATCCGCCGATATAGCCTATAATTAATGGAAGCATAGACAATGAACATGGCGAAATAGAAGAGATTAATCCGCCTAAAAAAGCTGCTCCGAATAGAATATATATACTATGCTGAGTTGTAAAAATTTGAGTTAAGCTTTCCATTATTTTAACCCTTTAATATAATTTTCCATTTCATCTTTAGGAATAGCTGATTCGATTCTTTTGTATTGTGTTCCGTCAGAATTTAGCATAATAATTGTAGGAACAAGAGTAACATTATATTTTTTTATCATGTTATTTTTCATATCATCTCTACTGTCAACGATGATTTCAGTATAAGCAACTTTATCTTGGTATTTTGGGAGAAGTTCTTTAAAAACTTTTTCTACTTCCTGGCATTCAAGACACATTGTTGATGAAAATTTTATAATTTGCGGCTTTCCTGTAGCTTGTGCGATTGTAGATGTATCTTTATTAAAAGTTAGTCCAAAAAATGCTAAAATAGGAATTATTAGTATTGCTAATATTGTTATAATTGACTTTTTATTCATATTTACCCTCCATAAATTACTATAACATATTATCGCAAAGAAAATAAAAATTTTACAATAATACAACAGGCTATTTCTCTAGAAAATTTTATGCATCTCTTTTAAAGCATTTATATGATGTAAAATGAACAAAAATATGTTCTAATCGTTGTAATACATGTAGATATTGAGAGGATATATACCGTGCAGCGGTTAATAAATATAGTTATAGTGCTATGTTTCTTGGCATTGTGCAGTTTAGCCCCCGCAAATGCCATAGAAGATATAACCATTCAAGAAAATTCAATATTAACTTTAAATGATTGTATATCTATTGCACTGAATAATAATCCTGCAATAAGGAATGCTAGATATAATTATGGAATATCTAAGGCCAACGTAAATATTGCCAGATCAGAATTTTTCCCTACCGTTGGAGTTGGAACTGGTTATACTTTTAATGATGTAAGTTCTAACAGGAGGGGAATGAGTGCTCTTACAAATACAAATACCTATACTGTTGAGGCGACATTGAATCAACTATTGTGGAATTTTGGCAGAACAAATGCGAATATTAGAATGCAGAAATTTTATATGATTGCAGATAAGTATAATTTTGAAAATGCTGTAAGAGAAACTACATTTAATGTTAAACAAAGATATTATGAAGTATTAGCAGCCAGAGCGACTGTTGCTATTAACAGAGCATATGTAGATATAAATGAAAGAAATTATTTAAGGACTAAGGCATATTTCGAAGAAGGTGTTATGTCAAAGATTGATTTGGTAAACGCCGAAGTAACCCTGAGCGATTCAAAAATCCAGTTGATTGAATCCAGTAAAGCATATAAAAATGCTTTGGTTAATCTGAATAATGCAATGTATGTTTCAAATGCTCCAGTTTACTCTATATCAAGCACAGAAGGTTTTAATATAGACAATGACTATGCTCCGGTAAATTTAACGAATATTTCGAAAACAAGAAAAAAAGAATCAAGCGAATTACCGGTGAGTGTAAATGATGCAAAACTTATTACTTCGGTTCAAAAGTTGGAAGTTCTTACAAATTATAAGTTAAATGACTTTCCTTATACATTTGAAGAATGTATAAAAATGGCTTATGAAAACAGAGCAGATTTGAAAGCCTATAATTCTACATTAGATGCTGTAAAACAACAGCTTTTGTATATAAAAAGAAATTATTATCCGGAGTTATCCGCAACTGCAGGGTATGGATTTAGAAATACAAATTCGACAAATTCTTTTAATGTCGGGGTAAACTTATCAAGCTCTGTTAATATAATGAACCAAAAATCTCAAGTAGATGCCGCAAAATATCAGGTAAGTATTGCAGAAAATTCTTTAAATCAATTAAACAAAGATATTTATTTTGAAGTGCAAAATGCTTATATTAATATGATAGAAATAGAAAAACAAATTCCGCTTTTGGCGGTTAAAGTTCGCCAGACATTAGAAAATTTTGAATTGGCAGAAGGAAGATACTATGTAGGCTTGGGTGACTATATTCAATTACAGGATGCAAAAGTAAATTATAATAATGCTCAAAGATCTTATATAGAAACAATTTATCAATACAATGTGGCAAGAGCAAATTTAGAAAGTGCAATAGCGCTTCCTCAGGAAGTTACTATAACATTAGAAGGAAAATAATATTATGAATATCAAACAACTTACTGAAAAATATCTAAATAAAAAGGTTGGTATAATATTAATTGCGGCTTTGGCGGTTTGTGCCTGGGGTATAAGTGAATATAATTCACATAAAATTGTTTACCAGACTCAAAAACTTTCTAAATGTACAATAACGGATATTGTTGAAGCCTCTGGCACAATTAACCCTGTAAATACCGTAAGTGTTGGTTCCACAGTATCCGGTCTAATGAAAGAAATTTATGTAGATTATAATTCTGAGGTTAAAAAAGGACAGTTGTTAGCACAGATTGACCCTGCAACTTTTCAGGCTTCCGTTGATCAAAATTTAGCTCAGATAAATAATGCAGAAGCTAATCTTGCAAAGTTAAATGCGCAGATGGTTATGGCTGAAAAAACATATAAACGGTATAAAAACTTATATGCGAAGAATTTTATTGCAAGAAGTGAATTAGATCAGGCAGAAAGCGATTATCTTGCACAAAAGGCTTCTATTGGAGCTCAAAAAGCTTCTATTGCTCAGGCAAAAGCAACTTATAATACTGCTTTAACAAACTTAGGTTATACAAAAATCTTAGCTCCTGTTGATGGTACAATAATTTCTAGGGATATTGATGTAGGTCAACCGGTTGCAGCAAGTTTTCAGGCTCCGGAACTATTTACAATAGCTCAGGATTTAACCAAAATGCAGATAGAAGTTAATGTTTCAGAAGCAGATATCGGCAAAGTCAAAGAAGGTCAAGATGTTGAGTATACCCTTGACGGATATCCGGATAGTACCTTCTATGGTAAGGTTACTCAGGTTCGTTTAGATTCAACAACTACGTCTAACGTTGTTACGTATACTGTTATTGTCAGTGTAAGTAATGAGGATCTGAAATTAAAACCAGGAATGACAGCTAATGTTTCAATAATTACAAAAGAAAGTAAAGATGTAATGTGTGCTCCTTCTATTGCACTTAAGTATACACCGGAAACAAACGGTCAAAAGTATAAAAATCAGGGGCTTTGGATATTGGAAAATAAAAAGCCTGTAAGAATTGATATAGAACAGGGTGCAAGTGATGATACTAATATTGAGGTTATATCTCAGCGTCTGAAGTTAGGCGATGAAGTTATTATAGGCTCAACAGGCGGTAAAAATTCAAAAATAACTTCTTCTTCGGCGTCATCGTCAAAAGGTAAAAGAAGAGGTGGGCCTCCGGGTATGTTTTAAGGGGTAAATATTATCTGAGGTTTTAACTGTTATCAGGTAATGACTTAACCTTGAAATGATAAATTTCCTTAAACTAAAACAAATAACAGGATTATATATATGGCTTTAATAGAGGTAAAACATGCAATAAAAACATACCAAACCGGAGAAGATTCGTTTAATGCATTAAACGACGTGTCTTTGAGTGTCAAAAAAGGTGAGTTTGTCGCAATTATGGGGGCATCAGGCTCGGGTAAGTCTACTTTTATGAATATGTTAGGAACACTTGATAAACCTACATCAGGAACTTACTATCTGGATGGAGAAGATATGATACATCAAGATCCTGATGAACTTGCCAGAATAAGATGTGAAAAATTAGGTTTTGTATTTCAAGGATTCAATTTAATATCAAGAACTTCTGCTTTGGATAATGTTTGCCTGCCTATGATATATAAAGGTGTTCCTGAAGAAGAAAGGATAGAAAGAGCAAAATGGGCATTAAAAATTGTAGGTCTTGAAAAAAGAGAAGACCATATGCCAAATCAAATGTCTGGAGGACAACAGCAGCGTGTAGCTATTGCAAGAGCAATAGTTAATGATGCCCCATTAATTTTAGCCGATGAACCTACAGGAAACCTTGATACAAAAACAAGTATTGAGGTTATGGAATTTTTTGTACGATTAAATGAAGAAATGGGCAAAACAATTGTTCTTGTTACACATGAACCTGATATTGCAGAGTATACAAAACGTGTTGTTAAATTTAAAGATGGAAATATAGTACTTGATGAGCCTAAAGAGGTTTGGCTGCATCATCGAACCAGAGAGACATAGTTATGTTAGAATTTAAATCAATATTAAAAATGGCGACAGTGTCATTAAGAATAAATAAAATGCGTTCTATCCTAACAAGTTTAGGTATAATTATCGGTGTAAGTGCGGTAATTATTATGCTAGCTGTAGGTTCCGGAGCAAGCAAAAAAATTGCAAAAGATATGGAGGCAATGGGTAGCAATCTTCTTATGGTCCGTTCTGCTTCTGCAAAATCAGGCGGGGTTAGAATGGGATCAGGAACTCGCCCAACACTAACTTTAAAAGATGCAGAAGCAATTGAAGTAAAATGCAGGGGAGTTTTAGCGGTTGCGCCATATTCATCACAAACTCAACAGTTAACATATGGAAATCAAAACTGGTCAACTACCGTTGGCGGAACAACAACACCGTATTTTATGATTAGAAATTATGAAGTTGAATCAGGTCGAGGATTTTTACCGGAAGATAATAAAAACAGTACCAAAGTTGCAGTAATAGGTCAGACTGTTTCGACAGAGTTATTTGGAGATGTTGACCCTATAAATAAGACAATTAGAATAGGTAATGTTCCGTTTAAGGTTGTAGGGCTGTTAAAAACCAAGGGGTCAAGCGGTATGGGGCAGGATCAAGATGATATGGTCTTTATTCCGATAACAACCGCACAAAGAAAAGTTTTCGGAACTGATTTTCCTGGAACGGTTAATATGATTGCAGTTAAAGCTCAAGGAGAAGATACAATATCAACAGCTCAAGAAGACATAACCGATTTATTGCGGACACGTCATAATATTGGGTCAAAGCAGGAAAATGATTTTGAAATAAGAAATTTGGCAGAAATGCAGGAGACTATTAAATCAACAACAAAAACGATGTCGCTTTTGTTAGGTGCAATAGCAGGAGTTTCTTTAATTGTTGGTGGAATTGGCATTATGAATATTATGCTGGTTTCAGTTACAGAAAGAACTAAAGAAATAGGTATTCGTATGGCAATAGGTGCGAAATCTTCAGATATTCGTTTTCAGTTTTTATTGGAATCTTTTTTATTGTCTATGTCAGGAGGGTTAATAGGTGTGCTTATAGGAATTTTAGGTGCTCATTTAATGCATGCTCTTGCCGGCATGAATATTGCAATAACTCTGCCTTCAATTCTTCTTTCATTAGGATTTTCAGCAGCAATAGGCATAGGATTTGGATATTATCCTGCATATAAAGCTTCTTTACTTAATCCGATTGATGCATTGAGATATGAATAACTATTATTGATATTCTACAACTGACGTGCTTATTGCACCATTATAAATATTGAGCTTAACTTTTATTCTGTCACCTTTATATTTTGAAGGTAACTGAGCAAAAGGAGCACATGTTTCTATTGAAGCTTTTATATATTTATCAAATTCAGGTTTTTCTGAACTTGTTGTAATTTGTAAATTGGATATATTGCCATCTTTTGCAATATCAAATTCAAGAGCAATAGGGCTATTCTTTTTGACTAGAATTTGTGAATTTAATTTATGCTGAAGGTTTCTGATATACCGTCCCCAGTTATATGTATTGTTTGCAGTATCAGCTTCGTTGTTTTCAATAGGTTTATCAAATTCAAATCGTAAAAAAGGCCTTGACATCTGATTTTGAGCCTGGCTGCCGCTGTAATCAAATACTGATGCTGATTGTGCGATCCCTGATGTTAGCAATAATATAGATGCTATAATAATATATTTTTTCATAAATTTCTCCCTATTCAATTATATCAGCTTTTGCTAAAAATTCCAAAAGGCTTAACGTTTTTGTTTTTCCTTTTGTTAAAAACAATCCGTATTTTAACCCGATAATGCATCCGGGGCAAGTTGTAATAACGTAATCGGCATTTGTTTTTTTTATATTAATAGCTTTTTGTTTTGCAATTTCAACTGACATTTTTGTGTTTTTTATTGCAAAACTTCCGGCAAGTCCGCAGCAATCGTCATAATTTTCCATTTCGACATATTCAACATTTTGGCAATTTTTTAATATTTGTTTGAAAAAAGCATCGTTTTTAAGGTGGCAAGGTTTGTGGAAAGTTACTTTAATCGGTTTGTTATACTTGAAATGGATACCCTGAACGGCTATTAAATCTCCCCAGTTTATTGTTTTTTCAGGTTTTATATTTTTTACGGATTCGTTTGCAATATATTTATGATATTCATTTAGTGTATGGTCACAGCTTGCGCAGTCGGTAATAATATAGTCATAAGTGGTGTTGTTAATAAGTTCAGTATTATATTCTGCTGTTTCAATAAACCTTTTTATATTTCCGTCTGACAGAAACGGAAGTCCACAGCAATCAAAATCAGGTTCAATAATATTAATCGGCTGATTTTTAAAAATTTTGCTAATATATTTATCAGTATTTGGAAGCATCTGATTTACACAACCTTTAAAATATAATACTTTGGTTGCGTTTTTTAAATTTGTTGTTTTAAGCTTTGGTCGGAACATATTTGTCAGATGAGAAATAGTTTTGATAACGTTTGAAAAAATAAATTTGCTTTCCAAAAAAAATAGTATTTTACCGAAAAATTTGTCTTTCATATATTCATATTTTGCGCAGTTTAAAATTTTGCATACATCAATATCACTTGGGCAGAAATTATTACATTTTCCGCATCTTAGGCACATATCAATATATCGGTTTATATTTTTTGAAAGCTTTAAATCTCCTTTTGTGACGCCATGAAGCATTATGAATTTTCCCTTGCTGGCAACACATTCGTTTGGGTCAATTTTAAACAGCGGACATACAGGTTCGCATAGGCCGCATTTTGAACATTTATTCAAATCTTTTTCAAAGCTTTTAAGGGTGTCCATATTCACATAATATCATAAGCAAATATGTTTGCCTGTTTACATAAGTTAATAATATCGTTTGAAAATTAAATATTTTTATAATTTTTGCCGATAACATGAGTAATCTTAGTTAAAAGGAATATAAAATGTCAGATTCAAATTTTACATTCAACAGACCCTATAAACCTTTCGGGCTAAATGTAAAGGTTCCTGAAAGAACAATTCAACAAGCAGGAGAAACTTTGGAAGAACTTGTTAAATCTCCTGCAGCTCCATTATTTGAGTTTTTAGAAGAAAATGAAGCTGTTTTTAACGGTGATGTTGCGTATGAAATAAACAAGACAGTTGCTCAAAACTTCACAATCGGTTCTGCAATGAGAATTGAAAATGAAAAAGTAAACGGCAAAAATCCAAGTTTTGATATGCATTTTTAGCTATCAATTTCAGATTTATTCGGGAAATAGAGAGATTGCTTCATAATATTTAATCAATGAGTCCTATTTGTTGACTATTTAATTTGTTTACTATAACATTTGTATTATACGACAAAATAAATAGTAAAAGGAATAAAGATATGAGACGTACACTAGAAGGAACAAAAAGAAAAAGACAAAATGTAAGCGGTTTCAGAGCAAGAATGTCAACTCCTGGCGGCAGAGAAGTTATTAATAGACGCAGAGCTCGCGGTCGTCATAAAGTTGCTATCACTGCTAAAAATCGTGCATAGGTGCTTTATGTAGACTCTTTTTAACGAATTTTCGTTAGCAATATACGGAGTCAATAATGTTACCAAAACAATATCGTTTAAAAAATAGATCTGCATTTAAAGCAACATATAAAGTTAAAAACTCCTCCCATATGGGTGGAGTAACTTTGTTTGCAGGTATTTTAAAAAAAGAAGATTACCCTACGAAAGTTGGTTTTGTCGTCAGTAAAAAAGTCCATAAACGCGCAGTAAAACGTAATCGTTTAAAGCGTTTAATGCGGGAAAGCTACAGATTATTATTAAAAGACGGAAATCTAGGAAATTCTCAAAAATATATGTCATTAGTGTTTGTTGGAAGTGAAAAAGCTTTAGGCAAGTCTTTTTCTGAAATAAGTTCTATTATTGAAATTTTGCTAAAGAGGTTATAAATGCTTGAGGGTATGTACGTAGAAAATATAATGATGCATTCCGAAACAAGGGTTTATCCAACAGAGCCTCAAATTTCAGCTGGTGTTATTGATGGATCACAGGCAATTTACAGATATTCTTTAAGAGAATCCTCATATCCTACATTATCACTTGTTGATGAAATCTCTGACAGTCAGGGAAATATTATTCCTCCTGGACATTATGAATTAGCTTTATCTGATGAACGGAATTTTTTAATTCTTATGCAGTCTAAAAAGCCTATTGCTATTATTCCGGTATTCAGAGTTGATATAGATATGTCAACTTATGCGGTAGTGAAAGATAAAAAAGCTTTGAAAAAAGAGAAAAAAGAAAAAAAAGAAATAGCTAAGACTAATGCTAAACGTGCTAAAAAAGGATTACCTCCTGTTAATACGGAAAAAGATATTTATCAGGAAGCAACAATTGAATATATTCCTGCAGGCGGATATTACCTGATAAGATATGAAAGAGGTGATGTCAAAGCCTGGGGAGCAATTAAGGGATAAGTATAAGCCAAACGATTTGTTATTAAAATTCACTGACATTACATTTTGGTATACATAAGTCTTCGCATAAAATTATATAGATTTCTTCGCCTTGTTTTGCATGATATTTAAGCCCAGGAGTAACAAGTCCTGTAACAAGCCCTATAAAGCAACCTACCGGTAAACCAATAGCTGCAGCGCCTACGGCAATTTTATGAGGCTTAGGGATAAATGCCAAACCTGCACCTGCACCTGTACCGATTGCACCTAATCCTACAGTTGAAGCTGCTAGTTTTCCAGCAGTCATCCATCCGTTTTCGACAAGTGAAAAATCTTTTGTAAATGGTTTTGCCTTAATATCTAACTCTGTATTATCAGGTAAAATTAATTTATTTATACTCACGTAAACTCTAGCATTTTTATTTAACATTTTTTGCTTAGTGATTCCTCTTATATAACCTGAAAGCTTTGACCCCATCGGTAATATAAGAGTTCCGCAGGATGTACAAATATCTTTCGGAACGTAAAAATAAATACAATCTCCTTCTTTGGCGCATTCGGACAGAAATTTGCCTTCAAAAGCTATTTTAAAAACATTACCTTTAGATAATATATAATAGTTATCAGTAATATTTACACAATTACATGGAGCTTTAGAATTAGCATCAGAAATGGTATCCGTTGAATTTATACATTCACTGCAATCGGTATAACTTGTTTCTTCAGCAAGAGAACTTATTGGGGTTATACATAAAACTAATAATATTAAGATTAGAGCTGTCAGTTTTTTCATATGCATACTCTAAACTAAAAAAATTTAAATTTTATTGTCCTAATGGGGTAAACCGGTATTCTATAAATTCTGTTACCATTTTATAATATTAAATAGCGATGTTGTCTTCTTATCTCCCTTTTGGCGGATTTTTAAAATTGTAACTCCAAAAAGTTTATATCTTTTTGTTATAGGTTCATGTGTGGATATATCAATATTGTGATTTTTAATAAACTCTAACGCTTTATTATGTGCATAAATGGAATCACTGTTAGCTTTATCCGATCTGTTCGTAACGGTAGAATTTGGATTTCTCCAATAATAATAGTAAGTATCTGGCACTGTAACCATTTTTCCCATATAAAACAGCATTTTAGGCGTTATTATTACATCTTCAAAAAAGATACCCTCTTCAAATTTTAACTGATGCTGTAACAAAACTTCTTTTTTGTATATTTTATTCCACACATAGGATAATTCCGGAACATCGCAAAGTTCAAATTTCGTATTTATGTCCTCTGTAATTATTTCCTTATCAAATTTTAAATGAAATTTTTTATTAAGTTTATGCAGACGGATAATTCCTGCAGCTGCAATTTCACAAGTATGTTTTTCTGCTGCCGTATAGAGTTTTTCGAAAAAATCTAAATCAACCCAATCATCAGAATCTACAAATCCTATATATTCTCCTGCAGCTATTTCAATTCCTTTGTTTCTAGCAACAGATTGACCCTGGTTCTTTTGGTCTATAAGTCGAATTCTATTGTCTAGAACAGAATAATTTTTAAGTATTGATAATGAATTATCTTTAGAACCATCATTGATACATATAATTTCAATATCTTTCAGAGTTTGGTTTAGTAGACTATCAAGGCATCTTGTCAAATATTTTTCAACATTATAAACCGGTACAATAATTGATACTTTTGGTTGTTTCATCATGTGCAAGTTTTAACCTATGTAAATTAAATAGTGACTTTTTTTAGATAAATGATATTAAATATCATAATTAACAATATTATTTATCATAAACACATCATAATAACAATATTATATTTTGTTTAATTTATAAAAGATGATTTTTATAATACATATTGAGGATAATTAATGAATGACAATGAAGTAAAAGAAGTTTTTGGCAGAAAAATAAAAGAATACAGAGAGAAATTCCAGCTTTCCCAGGAGGAACTGAGTGAAAAACTGGATATAACTCAACGCCAAGTTTCAATGATAGAACGAGGATTGTCATTTCCAAAACTAAGTACCTTGAATAAAATATCACAGGTATTTGGTTGTAATATTCAAGATTTATTTGATAATGATTACCTGCAGTCTGAAACATTATTGAAAGAGCAGCTAAAAATAATTATAGATTCAAGCGACTATAATAAAATCAAAGCGCTATATCTAATAGCAAAGAATTTATAATAAGAAAAATCATGGGGCTTGATTTTTGTTTTTTAGCGTTTAATAATGGTATGAGGGTAAATGGTAACGGTAGTTATCAGAGTCCCAAAATAAAATAACGCGGGATGGAGCAGTCTGGTAGCTCGTCGGGCTCATAACCCGAAGGTCGTTGGTTCAAATCCAGCTCCCGCAACCATTTATCAAAAGAGGGTTTCAAGGAAATATGACAGAAGAATATTTATGGAAATACTTATCTTTGGATAAATTTGTATCATTACTAAAAAATAATGGTCTGTATTTTCAACTGTGCAACATTTAAAAACAAATATTGATCCAGAAGAATGTTTAATAATAGACAGTTATACGAATAATCAAATTGTATCTATTCAGAGTACTTTAAAGGAATGTTTTTTTTGACGATATTAAACAAAAATTTAAACTGCATATTAAAGATTTTGAAATTATTCGAGAAAATGTAATAAAAAATATTTTTGTTTGTTCATTTACAAATGATTCTGTAGAAAATTATGCATTATGGAAAATTTATCCTACAGACTTAAATGGTACAGTGCAAATAAATCAGGGACTTGCTATTAGATTTAAAAAAATCACTTAATAAATTTATTTAAACAACCAAAATTTGTAATGAATAATGGAATAACAATTGATAAATACAGGGTTTTTCTAAGAAAAATGCAATATGCATCAAAAGCAGATATTGTCGAAAGAGCCAAAATATTATTGGATAATAAATCCTGTTATGAATTTTATGAATTATTACATTCATTAAAATTAGATTTTTATAAATATGAACATGAGGAAAGAGCCGTTATTCAAATGTTTGATGAAAATAAACAAAATTGTTTAGGTGGTTTTCTAAAAATTAAATTGAATGAATTATTTGACGACGAAACAAAAATATTTATTTCTCCATTTTCACAAAATTCGCTAGAAGGTTATATAAAATATCTTTTAAAAGAGTATAAATTGAATCCAGATATTTTAATTAATAATTCAAAAATCGTGTTAAATTAATTCATCAATAGCCTGCTTACTTTTTTCATAAACTTCGGGCATAAGGTGTGCATAGGTGTTCATGGTAACTTCAAAAGATGAATGTCCCATTTGCTTTTGGATATATTTAATATTCAAATCTTTTGATATTAAAAGACTTGCGTATGTATGCCGCAAGTCGTGAAATCTTATCTGCTTTACTCCGGCTAATTTTAAGATTTTTCGATATCTTCTGTTCATTAGGTTGTCTGCGTCAAGTGGTTTTCCGTTCTTCTGTTAAATTCTGTCTTGATTTTTCTTTTGTATGTTTACAACCAAGAAGTTTAAATAAACATAATGCACTTATACCTTTATCATTTCTCATTTCAGTTGCATTTTTGACTAAATAATATAATAAATTGTAATGCATTCTATCTAGGTTGACTCTAAAATTAAAATATATAATAGCAGGCTCATTAGGTATAAATATCAATGGATAATCATAACAAATTTGCTCAAAACGAAAATTATCATCTGAACTCATATTATCAATTTGCTTAAATGTATAACCATCTATTACAGTTGCTTTATATATCATAAATTTATGATACGATAAAATCCATAAAAAACAAGTCTAATAATTTATCACATTATCTAACACATCAGACAGATACGTTTTATAATAATCTCTCAATTCAACAGGCTTTTTGATTTTGACGTTGCAGCCCCATTTAAAAAGCTCCTGACAGATTGCATAAGTTCCGCCTGATGTAAATTTTACCTGTATATTCCCGTTTTCAAGCTGTTTCATCTTCTGTGTCGGATGAAAATGATAATTCAAAACATCTTCTGCTACTGATTTATCAAATTCGAGCGTTATATTCAGGGGCTTTTCCTGATATACTCCGAATGAATTGTTGCAATAATCTGTCAGTGAAAATTTGTCATCTTTTTCAAAATATTCATCTAAAACGGACAGATTGCTGATTTTATCTACTTTATACTGCCTTAAAGCGTTTACATAATCGTTAAATCCGACTAAATAATATTTATCTGCAATAACAAGCCCGTATGGATTCAGTGTAATTGTCTTTGTTTCACTGTTTATCGGATAGTCAAAACGTATCTTTTTAAATGCAAGCATAGCAGACCTTAATTGTTCTAAAATTTTCGGGTCTGCTTTTGCTCTTGAATACTGTCTAACTGCAAAGCCTTCCGATTCTAAAATTGCAGAAACATCAGTGTCAAGTGTTCTCAAATTCTTTTGAGGTGTCAAAGCCTTAATTTTTGCGACAAGTTCATCAAGCTGCGTTTTTTTGTTTTCATCTGTTGACAAGCCTTTTAAATATTCAAGGTTTGCAAAATCATCTGCTGTAAATGATATAAGAGCATTCATTGTGCCTTTAACAAACCGCCACCGCTTTTTCTTGTCAGATGTCGGAACTTCCTCAATCTTTTCTGGAAACAAGTCAAACAAAAGTGCTTTCATTCTTTCTGCTGAACGTCTTGAACACTCAAAATGCTCTTGAATGTCATCAATACATAAGCCGCAATAGCTATTCTGAAACATCATTGCAAGTTCTATTATTTCTTCTGCTTTGTTTAGTCTTGACATTCTCTCCCTCTTGTTGCTTCTAAATAAAAATAAATTAACTCTAAATCGTGTACAACTTTTTCTGCATACTCTTTGACAGTCAAATCAGAAATGTCCAGTTTTTTATATAAATACATTTCCTTCTCATAGCTATAACCATTCCACTTACAAGTATCTTCTTGTTCAAAAAGCCAACTATAGTTTTCACTTAAATATTTGAAACCTGCGATTTTATTCTCTTTGTCGTATTTGTCTTTTTTAGAGGCAAAAATTCCACATTGGGCTTTATGCAATCCTGCATAATATCTATACTCATTGCCCCATAAACTTACACCAAGATAACATAAATCTTGACGTTTATTCTCGTCTTTATCCCACGCCCCCGGGAAATAGAAAAGAATATCGCTAAACATTTTCAAATCTCGACCACAATCAATACGAATATCATCTATGAATTCTTTATATTTAAAATTTTCTAGAACTTTTTCAGTCAGTTTTATTATATAAGTACGTTCAAAAGATTTTTGAAAGTTTATTTTGTATAATTCGTTTTGAATATCAGTATCCCTTACAACCGACCATAAATCTTTTATTTTGTCATCAGTTTTTATGGCTATATTTGCTTGAAACTCATTCAATAATGCGAGAAAATCAATATAACTTTCGATTAAAACTTTGTCATTTTTTTCAATAGATTCAGAACTAATATTATAAAAAGCGTTTTTTAAACGAGAATACAGTTCTTCGTATGATAAAAATTCTTCATAATCAAATAAAGTAAATAAAAATAACGGTGTAAAATAACTAACTAAAACAATTTTCTTTTTATCGGTTTTAAATTTTTTGTAATATTTTTCTAATTGAGCTCTGTTTGGCACTGATTTGCATTTATTCTCAATAATAATATATTCATCATTTATTTTAAGCAGCAGGTCAAAATTATACTTTTCTCTTAAAACTTCAACCTTACTTTTT